>JAAXHG010000186.1 GCA_012270995.1 Vicinamibacteraceae bacterium
CCCCGGAAAGGTACAGGTGCGCCGGCGTGAAGCGCCGGGTTCCGGACCTTCCGCCGCGCTAGCGCGCCGCGACCGGTTCGCCGGCCGAGTTGCGGATCGCCCCTTCCAGGCGGGCGCCGCGCAGGAGTTCGCTGAACACGTGGGGCTCCTGGTTCGGCCGGTACAGCGCGTAGAACGGGATGCCGTAGCGTCCGAAGCTCGCCAGGTAGCGGGCGATGTCGTCGTTCCGATTGGTCCAGTCGGCCTTCATCGCGACCACTTCGTAGCGCTCGAAGAGCTCGGCCGTCTCGTCGGTCTCGAGTACCAGGCGCTCGTTCACCTTGCAGGTCGCGCACCAGTCCGCGGTGACGTCGACGAAGACCAGCCGGCCCTCGGCGGCGAGCGTCTCGGCCTGAACCGGGTCGAACGGCACCCAGTCCAGGACCTGCACGCCGCCTGCGGCGCCGGGGCCGCGGGATTGGGCGGTCGCTCCGTTCGCCAGCAGCAGCACGAGGACGGCCGCCGCGACCGCGCCGGCGCGACCGAAGACGCGCAGACCCGTCTTCCGGCTCCGGCTCTGCAGCCAGATGAAGAGGGCCAGGGTGAGCAGGCCGACCTCGAGGAAGGCGAGCCGGGCGCTGTCCATCTGGCCCGCGAGCACGTAGAGCAGCCAGATCGTCGTGCCGGCGATCAGAAAGCCCATGACTCCGCGCAGCGTCGCCATCCACTCGCCGGGCCGGGGCAGTAGGCGCGTGGCTCGTGGCATGGCGGCCAGAAGCAGGTAGGGAGCGGCGAGGCCGATGCCGACCGCGGTGAACACGATCGCGATCGTGGCCGCCGGCTGGCTCAGCGCGAAGCCGACCGCGGTGCCCAGGAAGGGCGCCGAGCAGGGCGTGGCCATCAGGGTGGCGAACACGCCGGAGAAGAAGTGCCCGGAGTAGCCTGCCCCGCCGCCGGCCTGATGGTTGGCGGCGGACGCGGAGTGCGAATGCGAATGCCCCTCATGCGCCGAGTGCGTGTGGCCGCCCAGCCGGTTGGCGAGTGCGTGCGGCAACTGGATTTCGAACAGGCCCCAGACGTTCAGGCTGAAGAGGGTGAGCACCAGGGCCAGGAAGGTCACGAACAGGGGGTTCTGGAACTGGATGCCCCATCCCACCGCCTGCCCGGCCGAGCGGGCGAGGAGCGTTGCGCCCGCCAGTGCCCAGAACGAAACCAGGATGCCCAGGGTCGTCATCAGCGCGCCGCCGACGATCTCCCGCCGGGGCTTGCCCGACGCCTGAGCGAATCCGAAGAGCTTGATCGAGACGATGGGCAGGACGCACGGCATCCCGTTCAGGATCAGGCCGCCGAGCAGGGCCGGAATCAGGGCCGCGAACAACCCGAGGCTGCCGCCGGTGCCGCCGCCCGGCGCGGCCGGCACGGCGTCGAAGGCTGGATGTCCCGTTGGCTCGCCGGTGGTTCCGATCTCGAGCGAAACCGTTGCCTCGGCCGTGATCGGCGGCAGGCACTGGATGTCGTCACAGGCCTGATACGTGAGTTCGGCCGATACGTCGACGGCGCCGGCCGTCGCACTCGCCGGCACGTCGACTTCCGCGTGGATCACCGCCTCGTGCTCGTAGACCGCCAGCAGATCCTCCGAGAACCCGAACTGCCACATGATGTGGTCGGGGTAGCGGACATCCGGCCGCGGCCAGTCGGCGGGCAGCTCGAAGGCGATCTCGGTGGGGATCAGGTAGTCGAATGTCGGTGTGTGGCTCTGGATGTGCCAGCCGTCTTCGATGTGGATCACCGCGGCGATGCGCACGGAGTCGCCGGGGGCGTACGAGGTGAGGTCGGCAAAGGCCTCGAGCGAGGCCATTTGCGGCGTCCTGAACTGGCCTTCCGCAACAGTCGCCAGAGAGAGAATCGCGACGACGGCCGCCGCCGAACCTGCTCCCAACCTGCTGTTACGATCCTGGTTCATGCCTTCCGGTGAGCGCGAGTCGGCGACGATGGCTGTCTCCCGGCGGGTGGCCGAGCTGCGCCGCGAGGGGGTCGAGGTCTTCGACCTGGGAGCCGGAGAGCCCGACTTCCCCTCGCCGGAGACAGCCGTAAGGGCTGCGAGGCGGGCCCTGAACGAGGGCCGGACGAAGTATACGGTGCTCGAAGGCACGCCCGAGCTGAGAGCGGGGCTGGCCGCCCGGTACGGCAAGGAGGGAGCGCCCTGGGGCGCGGCGAACGTGCTGGTCACGGTGGGCGCCAAGGCGGCGCTGTACGAGCTGGCACAGGCGTTTCTGTCGCCTGGCGACGAAGTCGTGGTGCCGACGCCGGCCTGGGTCAGCATTCCGGCCCAGGTGCGGCTCGCCGGCGCCGTGGCGGTCACCGTTCCGATGGCGGCCGCGGACGGTTTCGCGATTCGGGCGCAGCCCCTGATCGAGGCGATGACGGAGCGGACGCGGGCGGTGGTCGTCAACTCGCCGTGCAACCCCACCGGCGCGGTCGCGGGGGTCCTGGACCTGGAGCGCGTCGCCCGCGCCTGTGCCGAGCGGGGCGCCCTGCTCATTTCGGACGAGACCTACGAGCGATTCGTCTACGACGGCCAGCGGCATGCAAGCGTCGCGTCGCTGGCGGCCAGGTACTCCGACACGGTCGTCCTCGTGGGTTCTTTCTCGAAGACCTACGCCATGACCGGCTGGCGGCTCGGCTACCTGCTTGGCGCCCCTTCGGTGGTTGCCGCGGCAGCCGCCGTGCAGAGCCATGTGACGTCGAACGCCACCTCGTTCGCGATGGCCGGCGCCGAGGCGGTGCTGGAGCGGGAGCCGCCGGAGGCGGCTGCGCTGGTGGCGGCGTGCGCGCGGCGCCGCGCTCTCGTTCTGGCCGAGCTGGACCGGCTTCCGGGAGTCGTCTGCCCGCCGCCGGCCGGCGCGTTCTACGCGTTCCCCGACGTGAGCGCCTGGTTCGATGAGCGCTGTCCCGACTCGGCGGCGATCTGCCGCCGCCTGCTGGACGAGGCCGGGGTCGCCACGACCCCCGGCTCGGCTTTCGGATGCGAGGGCCACATCCGCCTCTCCTACGCCTGCAGCGACCGGATGCTGACCGCCGGGCTGGAGCGGATTGCGCGGCTTCTGGGTGCGAGAAGGAGGCGGGCAGGATGAGACCCCTGGTCGGCAGGCTCGCCTTCCCCATGTTCAACCTGTTCGGAATTCGGGTGCGGGTCCACTTCACCTTCATCCTGCTCCTGGTCTGGATGGCCGTGCTGGCGCCGAACCTGGAGAGCAACGCCGGACTGCTCGGTCTGGTTGTCGTGGGGTTGCTGATGAGCGTCGTCCTGCACGAGCTGGGTCACGCCCTGACCGCTCGAAGGTACGGGATCGAGACCCGCGAAATCGTGCTGACCCCGATCGGAGGAGTGGCCCGTCTGGAGGGCTATCCCCAGGGCGTGGCCGAACTGGCGATCGCGGCGGCCGGTCCGCTGGTGAACCTGGGTCTGGCGGTGGTGCTCTTCTTCGGTCTGGTGGCGGTCGGGCTGCCGCCCTGGGGCGCGGGCGCCGTCGTCGATCTGCCTTCCGCGTTGCAGTGGCTGCTGTTCGGCAACCTGTGCCTGTTCGCGCTCAACCTGTTGCCCGCCTTTCCGCTCGACGGCGGCCGCATCCTGCGCTCGGCGCTGTCCTTCTTCCTGGGTCAGGAACGGGCGACCAGGATCGCGACCCGGCTGGGGATGGCGCTGGCGGCGGTGCTGGGCCTGACCGCGCTCGTGCCCTGGGCACTGGGCCCGATGTTCAACGTGTTGCTGCTGCTGACCGCTTTCTTCGTGCTCCTGGGAGCGACCCGCGAGTCCTCGCTGGTCAAGACGTTGCAGGCCCTGCAGGGCCGGCGCGCGGGGGAGGCGATGATGACCCGCTGCGAACGGCTGGCGCCGCAGGACACGATCGAGTGGGCGGTGCGTCTGCTGCTCTCCACCACGCAGCGGCAGTTCCCGGTCGTCGATGGCTGGGGTCGGATCGCGGGTGAAGTGGACCGCGACCGTCTGCTCGAGTTCGTCTCCCGATGCCCGGGCGACACGCCCCTACTCGAACTGATGAACCGCGAACCGCTCACGGTGACCGAGGACTGCGATCTGCTGGAGGTGTTGCGGCAGTTGCAGAGTTCGGCGCGCGCTCTCTGGGTGGTCCGGGACCACGAGCTGCGCGGAATGCTCACCGCGGACGGCCTGTCCCAGTTCGTCGAGGTGTGCAACCGGCTTCGGCGCCGCGACACCGGCACGGTCGGGTCGTGAACTGCTAAGCTGAACCGTCAATTCGACCAGATGGGGATGTAGGCGCGTGAGCGACGACGCAAAGGGATCGGGACTCTCTCGCCGGTCGTTTCTGCGCGGCGGCGCTGCCGGGACCGCCCTGGCCGCGGGCCTGCTGCCGGAAGACGCGGCCGCTGCCGTCGCGGCGACCGACGCGGAGGGTGCCCCGACCGTCGGGCCGGGGGCGGTCGAGATCGAACTCGAAGTGAACGGCGTCGCCCGCCGTCTCGAAGTGGAGCCCCGGGTTACGCTGCTCGACGGATTGCGTGACCGCCTCGATGTGACGGGGCCGAAGAGGGTCTGCGATCGCGGCACCTGCGGCGCCTGCACGGTGCTCGAGGACGGTCGTCCGATCTACGCGTGCTGCCGCCTGATGATCGAGTCCGCGGGGCGGAGCATCAAGACCGTCGAGGGACTGGGCTCGCCGGACGCCATGCACGAGGTGCAGCAGGCCTTCGTGGACAACGATGCGCAGCAGTGCGGTTACTGCACGCCCGGCTTCGTCGTCGCCACCGTGGCGCTCCTTGCGCGCAGTCCGGCGCCGACGGAGCAGGAAGTCGAAGCCGGGCTGGGGGGCAACTTCTGTCGCTGCGGAACCTACAAGGGCATCCGCGCCGTGGTTGGCGGCCCGGGCGAATCTGGAGGCGACGGCGTTGGCTGACTACTCCTGGCCCGAGGCCGACCGGAGGGGCCAGATCGGCCGGCGTCCGGCGCGATTGGACGGCCCGGTCAAGTCGACCGGCTTCGCGAGGTACCCGTCGGACCAGAATCCGCCGGGTCTTCTGGCCGCGAAGATCCTGACCTGCCCGCACGCTCACGCCCGCATCCTGGGCATGGAGACCTCGGCGGCGGAGGCGATGCCCGGCGTGCGCGTCGTCCACGTGATCCAGGGCGAGGGTTCCGAGATCCAGTGGGCCGGCGACGAGGTCGTCGCGGTCGCCGCGGAAACCGAGGACATCGCTCGCGACGCTGTGCGGGCGATCCAGGTCGAGTACGAGGTGCTGCCCCACTTCGTGACGGAGGAACATCGTGACCGGGCGCCTGCGGCGCAGCCGGGTTCCGAGCGAACCGACGGCGACCCGGACGCGGCCTTCGCGTCGGCCCACCGTGTCGTCGAACAGACGCTCGGGATGCCGCAGATGGCTCACATGTGCCTCGAGCCGCACGGGCAGGTCGCGGCATGGGACGGCGACGAACTCGAAGTCCACGCCTCGACCCAGGCGGTTTCCACCCTGGGCGGCCAGTTCGCCTCCGAGCTCGGCATACCGGCGACGCAGGTGCGGATCCGTACCGAGTACATGGGCGGCGGCTTCGGTTCCAAGTTCTCGCCGGATCGTTGGGGGATCGTCGGCGCCGAGTTGGCGCGCAAGGCCGGCGCGCCGGTGAAGCTGTTCCTGGACCGGGACCAGGAGGTGTCGGTCGCGGGCAGCCGGCCTTCGGCGTTCGCCCGGATTCGGGTGGCGGCGGATGAACAGGGCAAGCTCGTGGCCTGGGACTCGGACTCCTGGGGTTCGGGCGGTTTGCCGGGTACGGGCCAGACGCCGTTGCCGTACGTGTTCAGCAGGCTGCCGAACCGGCGCCTGCGCCACACGTCGGTGCCGACCAACCTGGCCGGATCGCGGGCCTGGCGGGCACCCAACCATCCGCAGGCATGCTTCCTGACGATGGCCAGCCTCGACGATCTGGCCGACGAACTGGATCTGGATCCGATCGACTTCCTCGACCGGAACCTGGATCTGACCGGGCGGGCCGACGTGTACCGCGAGGAACTCGGCATTGCCGCCGAGATGGCTGGTTGGGAGGAACGCTGGCAGCCCCGGAAGCGGTCCAGGGATAGTGCTCTCCAGCGGGGCCTGGGTGTCTCGATCCACACCTGGGGCGGCCGTGGTCACTCGAGCAACTGCGACGTGACCGTCCATCCCGACGGTGCGGTCGAGGTCCGGATCGGATCCCAGGACATCGGCACCGGGACCCGCACCGTCGTTGCCCAGGTGCTGGCGGAGACGTTCGGCCTGGAGCTTCACCAGGTACGCGTATCCCTGGGCGACAACCGGTTCCCGCAGTCGGGTCCGTCGGGCGGCAGTTCGACCGTCGGCGGGGTATCCGCCTCGACCCGGCGCGCGGCGCAGGACGCCCTGGGCGAGGTGCTGGCGCGGGTCGCCCCCCGGCTCGAGGCGGAGCCGGAGCAACTGAAGGCGGCGGGAGGCCGCGTGTTCGTGGAAGGCGAGCCCTCGCGGGGCATGTCCTGGCCCGAAGCGGCGGCGCAGATCGGCGGCGCGCCGGTCAGTGCGCGGGGGCGCAATCCAGGCCCCGGACGGTTGATCTCGAGCGGCGTGGGGGGAGTCCAGATCGCCGAGGTCGAGGTCGACATGGACACCGGCGTGGTCCGGGTGGAGCGGATGGTCGCGGTCCAGGACTGCGGCCTGATCATCAATCGTCGTCTCGCCGAGAGTCAGGTCTACGGCGGTCTGATCATGGGGGTCGGCTACGCGCTGTTCGAAGAGTGGATTCCGGATCCGGTAACCGGTCGGCTGCTGAACGCCGACATGGAGTTCTACAAGCTGGCGGGTCTGATGGACGTTGGTTCGCTTGAAGTCCACATGATGACCGGCCCCGCGTACGACGAGCGGGGCGTGATCGGCCTGGGCGAGCCGCCGGTGATCTCGCCCGGCGCCGCGATCAGCAACGCGGTGGCGAATGCGATCGGGGTTCGCGTGCCCTACCTGCCGCTGACGCCTGACCGGGTGCTGGACGCCCTCGCAGCCGACGGAGGGGTGGCCTGATGCGGAGCTTCAGTTACGCCGCGCCGACGACGATCGAACAGGCGGTCAGTCTGCTGGAGGTCGAGGGCAGCGAGGTGCTCGCCGGGGGAACTGACCTCCTGAGCCTGCTCAAGGACGATGTCGAACGGGTCGAGCGGCTCGTTTCGCTGCGCGGCGTCGAGGACCTCTCCGGTATCGACGCCTCCGGGGGCCGGCTCCGGATCGGCGCGATGACGACGCTGCAGGACCTGCGGGATCACGCTGGAGCGACCGAGGCCGTGCCGGCCCTGGTGACCGCGATCGACGGCGTGGCCAGCGCTCAACTGCGGGCCATGGGCACCGTCGGCGGCGATCTGCTGCAGCGCCCGCGCTGCTGGTACTACCGCCGCGGCTACGGTCTGCTCGCCCTGGGACGGGATGGCGGGTCGATGATCGCGGAAGGCGACAACCGCTACCACGCGATCTTCCCGGACGGCCACGCGCGTTTCGTCAGCCCCTCCAGTCTCGCGCCGCTCCTGGTCGCGCTCGGGGCCGAGGCGACGGTCCGGGGGCCGGACGGCGAGCGGCGTGTACCCGTCGAGGCGCTCTACCGGGCGCCGCAGGCCGAGGGCGAGCGCGAGAACACTCTGGGACGCGGCGAGCTGTTGGTCGAAGTGACGGCCGCGGTAAGCGGCGTCCGCTCCGCGGTGTACGAGGTCCGCCAGCGCCGGTCGCTGGACTGGCCGCTGATGGCGGCCGCCGTGTCGCTGACCGGAGAGGGGCCGCGGGTGGACCAGGCGCGGATCGTGCTGGGCCACGCCGCTCCGATCCCCTGGCTCGCCGTCGCCGCCGGCGAGGTGGCGGCGGGCGGCGAACTGACGCCGGCGCGGATCGAAGAGGCGGCGGAGAAGGCCGCCTCCGGCGCCCGGCCGATGAGCGGCAATCGATTCAAGGTGCAGCTCGCCCGGACTGCCACCAGGCGGGCGCTCGGACTCGCCGCCGGGATGGAGGCTTGACGTCATGGCTGACCGACTGGCTGCGAACGACGCCCCGATACTGTGCCGAAGGCTGCGTTGGAAGACGATGTTCATGGCCCTTGCCCCGCCGGAGCCTGGCGCGGACATCGATCCCCAGCACGAGATCGACGACGGTTTCGTCTGGTGTACCCACAGCATGAACTGTCTCGGGCCCGACGGCGTTGTAGCGTCGAGGGAACATTGCCGGGAGGGCCGGAGTTGCTTCGAGCGCCACGGCCAAGCCCAGGGAGACTTTCCGACATGAGACTTGCCGAGATGCATCGCCTTGCTGCTGCCCTGCCGGTCGCACTTGTTGTCCTGCTGCCCGCCGCGGCGATGGGTGCAGGCGTCCAGGTCTCGGGCACCTACGTCGAAGCGCGAACCGCCGACGTCTACACCGGTCCGTGTTTCGCCAACGCGGAGGTCGGACTGGTCGGCAAGGAAGCGATCATGGCGTGGCGGATCGAGGAAGGCGGCTGGGATGGCGTCGATCTTTCGGGCCTTTCCGTGCTCGCCGTCGTGCGCTCCGAAGCCACCCTCGGCGATCCCTACGCGGAACGTCTGGGCGCCGAGTCGGTCCTGGTCGTGGATGCCGGCGCCGACCCGCCGCAGCGCCGCGCGCTCGAGGGATTCGCGCGCGGCATGGGCGGGGAGTTGCTGGCGGACGTCGCCGTGTCCCTGACCGCGGAAGTCGAGTTCGACGTCCAGGCGAACGGGGCGGCTGCTGTTCACGCCGGCGAGCTCGCGACGCTGCGCACCCGGCCCCTCGATCACCGGGACCACCTGTGCGGGAACGAGACGGTCTTCTATCCGCCTCTGGCGCCGACTGAAGGTGCGGAGCCGGGCGTCGCGCTGGAGCACAGTTGGCAGGGAGAAGGTCTCGGCGCCACCTGGAAGAGCCCCGGCAAGCGCAGCTCCTTCGTGGGTCGGTTCAGTCGCTGAGCGGGTCTCGCTAGCGCCCTCTGTTGGGCGGATCGAAGCAGCCGGCCCGGCGGCCACTCTGATGATCATCAACAAGCGACAGATCGGCGAGTCCAGCCTTCTGGCGGTCGAGGGTGTGATCAAACTTGGCCAGAGCGCCCGTTTTCTAGCCGACGCGTTGAAACGCAGTCTTGCCGAGGGCGACGGTCACGTTCTGCTCGACCTCTCGGATGTGAACTACATGGACTCGACCGGGATCGGGGAACTCGTCGGCTACCTCGTGCGCCTTCGCGCCGAGGAACGCAAGCTGATCCTGATCCGGCCTTCCGAACGGATCGCCCACTTACTCACCGTTGCCGGCGTGGCCTCTCTCTTTCCGATCCACGACTCCGTGGCCGAGGCCCTGGCTGCGGAAGATCGAACGGTTCGGGCAGCAGGTCCCGCAGCGTGAAGCGGCGCCACTTCGCGGCCTCTTGGTCGCCGGCGGTGACCGAGACGACCGGCAGGTCGCGGGTGAACTCGGCCAGGGCGTCGCGGCATTGCCCGCACGGTGCGCATGGCGGCGTCGCGGTCGTGGCGATGGCCAGGGCCCGGAAGGAAGTCCGGCCGTCCGCGACCGCCGCCGAGAGCGCGCCGCGCTCGGCGCAGAGGGTCAGGCCGAGGATGCGGTTCTCCACGTTGCAGCCTTCGTAGATGCGCCCGTCCGCGGTCAGCAGCGCGGCGCCCACTCTGAAACTGCTGTAGGGAGCATAGGCCCGCTCCCGGCAACGGAGCGCGGCGTCGACGAGAGGCTCCCAGTCGATGCCTTCCCAGGTCGCGGCGTGAGCCGGAACCGGTGGGTGGAAGAGGGGTTGCCCACTCATGGCCCGGACCATAGCAGCGGCCGGCGCCGGCCGGCGCCTGGAAGGGTGGGAAACGTGATACCCTGCGCCGCGTTTTGGCTTTGAGGTTGCGTGTCGTGCCTTCGCACTTGACTCATTCGGTTCGCGGTCCGGCGTTCCCCTGATGCCGGTCCGCTCCTTCGAGAGGTGGTCGCCTTGAGCGAACCCCCAGTCGCGCCGCCCGCCGGCGGACAGGAAGTCGGCTGGCGGGACGGCGTTCTGGTCGTGCCGGAGCAACCGATCGTCCCCTTCATCGAGGGCGACGGGATCGGTCCCGACATCTGGCGCGCCGCCAAGGCGGTGATCGACGCCGCGGTCGAGAAGGCGTACTCGGGCGAGCGTTCCATCGCCTGGCTCGAGATCCTGGCCGGCGAGAAGGCGCTGGAGCAGACCGGGGAATGGCTGCCGTCGGCGACGGTCGATGCGGTCCGGTACTACCGGGTGGCGATCAAGGGTCCGCTGACGACGCCCGTCGGCGGCGGCATTCGCAGCCTGAACGTGGCGCTCCGGCAACTCCTCGACCTGTACGCGTGCGTCCGTCCGGTGCGCTACTTCGACGGCGTGCCGTCGCCGGTCCGCGAGCCGGAGAAGGTCGATATGGTCCTGTTTCGCGAGAACACGGAAGACGTGTACGCGGGTCACGAGTGGCAGGAAGGAACGGCGGAGACGGCCGCCCTGATCGAGTTCATCCGGAGCGAGTTGGGCCGGAACATCCGCGGCGACTCCGGCGTCGGCATCAAGCCGGTCTCCGTGACCGGGAGCAAGCGGCTTGTCAGGAAGGCGATCGACTACGCCCGGGCCCAGGGACGGGAGAGCGTCACCCTGGTCCACAAGGGCAACATCATGAAGTTCACCGAGGGCGCTTTCAAGGAGTGGGGCTACGAACTCGCGGCCGAGGAGTACGGGGACTGCACGGTGAGCGAGGACGACCTCTGGTCGAAACACGACGGCCGGCTGCCGGATGGACGGATCCTGATCAAGGACCGCATCTCCGACGCCATGTTCCAGCAAGTGCTGCTGCGGGCCGACGAGTACGACGTGATCGCGACGACCAACCTGAACGGGGACTATCTGTCGGACGCTCTAGCCGCGCAGGTCGGCGGGCTCGGGATGGCGCCGGGCGCCAACGAGGGCGACGGCGTTGCCCTGTTCGAGGCCACGCACGGCACGGCGCCGAAGTACGCCGGCCAGGACAAGGTGAACCCCTGCTCGGTCATCCTGTCGGGCGTGATGATGCTGAACTGGTTGGGTTGGCAGGAGGCCGGCAGGTCGATCGAGAACGCGATCAGCCGCGCGATCAGGCAAAAGCGCGTGACCTACGACCTGGAGCGTCAGATGGAGGGGGCAACGCTGCTCAAGACCTCCGAGTTCGGCCAGGCGATCGTCGAAAACCTCGACTGAGGCACGGCGCGTCGTGAAGATCCACGAGTTCCAGGCCAAGGAGATCCTGCGCCGATTCGGCGCCAGGGTGCCGCAGGGAAAGGTGATCGAACATCCGGGGCAGGCTGCCGAGATCTGTCGGGACTTCGGCGGCCGCTCGGTGGTCAAGGCCCAGATTCATGCCGGCGGCCGTGGCAAGGGCGGCGGGGTCAAGCTGGCCGGCAGTCCGGAGGAGGCGGAGCGGCTTGCGGGCGAGATCCTCGGCATGCAGCTCACGACACACCAGACCGGTCCCGAGGGCCAGCAGGTGCGGAAGGTCCTGATCGAAGAGGCGCTCGATATCGAGCTGGAGCTCTATCTGGGCGTGACCCTGGACCGCGCCGCGGCACGTCCGGTGTTGATGGCGTCGCGCTCGGGTGGCATGGACATCGAGGAGGTAGCCCAGTCGGATCCCGACGCGATCCTGCGTGAGTTGATCGACCCGCTTCTCGGTGTGCTGCCGTTCCAGTGCCGGCGGATCGCGTCGGGGCTCGGATTCGAGGGCGGCACGGCTCGCCAGATCCAGTCGACCGTCGCCACCGTGGTCGCGGCGTACCTGGAAACCGACGCTTCCCTGGTTGAGATCAACCCGCTGATGGTGGACTCGAAGGGCGACGTCTACGCCCTGGACGCGAAGATGAACTTCGACGACAACGCGCTCTTCAGGCAGCGCGATGTCGTCGAGCTGCGGGACGTGCACGAAGAGAATCCACTGGAGGTCGAGGCCTCGGGGCACGGCATCAGCTACATCAAGCTCGACGGCAGCATCGGGTGCATGGTCAATGGCGCGGGTCTGGCCATGGCGACGATGGACATCATCAAGCTGTACGGCGCCGAGCCGGCGAACTTCCTCGACGTCGGCGGCTCGGCGTCCCAGGAGGCGGTGGCAAGCGCCTTTCGGATCATCCTCTCCGATCCGGCGGTCGAGGCCGTGCTGATCAACATCTTCGGCGGCATCGCCCGCACCGACCGCATTGCCCGCGGCGTGGTTGCGGCGATCGACGAACTGGCGGCCGACGGCACGCCGGTGGGGGTGCCGGTCGTGGTCCGACTCGAGGGAACCAACGTCGAGGAGGGCCGCGACGTGCTCGAGGGGGCCGACTTCGATTTCCTCGTCGCCGATGGCATGGCGAGCGCCGCGGAGCGCGCGGTCCAGGCCCTTGAGAGCGAGGTTGCGGGAAGCTGAGTCGATGTCGATTCTGGTTGGCAAAGACACGCGCCTGATCGTCCAGGGCATCACCGGCAGGGAAGGACTGTTCCACGCGATGGGCTGCCGGGACTACGGCACCGACGTCGTCGGCGGCGTGACCCCCGGCAAGGGCGGGTCGACGGTCGAGGGCTTTTCGGTGTGGAACTCGGTCGAACGGGCGCGGCGGGAGTCCGGCTGCAATGCGACCTTGATTTTCGTGCCGCCGCCGTTCGCCGCCGACGCGATCATGGAGGCGGCCGACGCCGGCGTCGAGCTGATCGTGTGCATCACCGAGGGCATCCCGGTTCAGGACATGGTCCGGGCCAAGGCCTTCCTCCGGGGCCGGGACAGCCGCTTGCTGGGGCCGAACTGCCCGGGCCTGATCACCCCGGGCCAGGCGAAGGTCGGCATCATGCCCGGCCACATCCACGAGCCGGGCAACGTCGGCGTGATCAGCCGGAGCGGCACGCTGACCTACGAGGCGGTGTGGCAGCTCACCAACGAAGGGCTCGGCCAGACCACCTGCGTCGGAATCGGCGGCGATCCGATAGGCGGCACCAGCTTCATCGACGTGCTGGCGCTGTTCGCGGAGGACGAGGAGACCGAGGCGATCGTGCTGATCGGCGAGATCGGCGGCACGGCCGAGGAGGAGGCGGCGGACTGGATCCGCGAGCACCTGGACATCCCGGTGGTCGGCTTCATCGCCGGCGCCACGGCGCCGCCGGGGCGGCGAATGGGTCACGCCGGCGCGATCGTGGCCGGCGGCAAGGGGACCGCTGCGGAGAAGAAGGCAGCGCTGGCCGCCGCCGGCGTGCTGGTGGTCGATTCGCCCGCCGAGATGGGAGCTCGAACGGCCGCGGCGCTGGGATGATGAGTGTTGGGGAGACAGGCGGGATGGAAGAGACGCTGACCATCATCAAGCCGGACGCGGTCCGCGCCGGAAACACGGGCCGGATCATCGCCCACCTGGAGGACGCCGGCTTCGAGATCCAGGCCATGCGCCGAATGCGCCTTTCGCGCGCGCAGGCCGAGGCGTTCTACGCGGTGCATCGCGAGCGACCGTTCTACGCCGACCTGGTCGCGTTCATGACCAGCGGTCCGGTGGTGGCGATCGCTTTGGCGCGCGACAACGCGGTCGCTCAGCTTCGCGACGTGATGGGCGCCACCGACTCGACGCAGGCCGCCGAGGGGACGATCCGCAGCCTTTACGGCACGAACATCCAGAACAACGCGATCCACGGCAGCGACTCGCCTGAGAACGCTGCGATCGAGCGCGCCTTCTTCTTCGCCGCCTGCGACCTGGTCGGCTGAACCTCGGCGAGTTCAGCCCTCACCCTTCAGGCAACCCAACTTTGTAGCGAGCTCGGGATCGCTTCGAAGAATGAGCTTGGCCAACCTCGGGCTCTCCTCGCACAGCAAGCCCAACGTTCCGGTCACGGCTTCGTCGAGTTCCTCCGGGAGTTCCGACTCAAGATCCCAAATGAGGCGAACCGCTTCAAGGCGAACCGAGTCCTCGCGAGCCGGTTCGCGAGGACGGGAGTAAGTCAGCCTCATGTTGGGCAGGCCAGCGTATGAACGTTGCGCCACGCCATACCATGCGAAGTTGCAAGTACCCTCGCCGTCTAGAGGCCAATGGCGGGGAAGCAGGTACGCGTAGCCGGAACCACATAGGGCATCGGAGAGTTCCGGTGTCGGGCCAAGCCACGGGCTTGCCAGGGTTTCGTTCGTTCTCGGGCCCATGCGGCGGCAGGTCCTCAGGTGGTTGCCGCCCAGTTCCATGAACCTCAGTGTATTGGCGCCATCGACGCGAAGCGCCACGGTTCCGGCCCGCAGTTGCAATATCACTTCGAGAAGGCCGTACTGCCAACCCTCATCGACATCCTGGCGGAGGAACAGACACCGCGGGTCGACGGAGAGGCTGTAGCAGGAGGTGCAGAACAGCACAGCAACGAGGATCATCCCGACCGGCCATCCACCGCGGGTGACCGCTTTCTTGCCTGTCGATCTTACAGACGCCACCTAATCGACCCTCGGATCCTGAATCAACCTTGATGCGTCAGCCGCCACTTTGAGAGCGCGGTTGCATGTGGACCAGGAGACCGTAGTGGTCCCCCTGGAGTTGGAGCGATCGATGCACGGGCAACCCGAGGCCGTGAGTGAACCTCAGTTCGTAAGCACCGGTGACGAGTCCCTCGATTTCGAAACGACCGTTGAGATCGATGGTCTTGCGGTGGGGATGCTCTTGTCCTGCACGCAAGACGCTTACGTGACCGCCGGCCGCGGGTTCGCTGCCGACTAGGACCTGCCCCGCCAATCTGAAGCCCTGATCAAACAGCAGTTCAACCATGGGGGGTGCCGAGCCCGCTTCAAGCGGTACGCTTTGCTCGGCGGAGCGGCGCTCCCCAGTCGTGGCCGCGATTCGCCAGGCCCCTGGCGCAAGCCCGGTCAGCTCGAAGTTGCCCTGGAGGTCGAGGGGGGCGCTTCGAAGAAGGCCGTTTCGCCACGCCTGGACCTCGGCCCCGGCCAACTCAGGAAGATCGAGGCCGACAACCCTGCCTCGAACCGAGGCTTCCGGTGCGAGCACGATGGCTACGCCGGTGACGGATCGACCGTCGACCAGGACCGTTTCGGCCGATGCGTCCTCAGCGAGTCCGGGTCCTCGGGCCACCAGGCGGTACTGGCCCCGGTCCAGACCGGTCAGGCGGAAGCGGCCATCCTCGTTTGAGACCCCTTGCTTCGGGAGGCGCACCGACCGGGAGAGCCTGCGCGCCATCGTCGTGGACTCGCTCGCGTTGCCTGCCGCATGAACAGGGAGGGCCTCCACGGTCGCTCCAAGGACCGGAGTACCCGCGACTGAACGGACCGTACCAGTGATTTCCCAACCGGAATCGAGCTGCATGTGGAGCTCGGTCGAGGCGGATTGAAGCACGATCTGCCTGGTTTGGGGGAGCAGGTCCAGGTGACTGACGTCAACTCTCGCGGACCCGGCCCCGGTCTCGAGCTTGCCTCGACCGCTGGCGTCGGTCCGTCCGAATGCTGGCGGCCAGGCCGGGTTTTCAGGGCTCACTCTCAGGTGGGCGTTCGCTACCGGTTCGCCGAAGCTATTGTTGACGTGGATCGTCAGATGGTGCGTGTTTTGCAATCGGAGTTCCACCTCCCGCGACTCGCCCCGCGTTAGCTCAAGCGTCTCGACCGTGGTCCGGCCGATGTCGTCGCGTGCCGTGGCGGACCAGCGGCCGGAAGCCAAGTCGGCAAAGCGGAAGCGGCCGTCGCTGTCCGCCCACACCCGAGGGAACATCTGCTCGCTCGGCAGCACTGAGGCGAGACGGCTCACGTTTCCCATGTCGGGGGACAGGACGACCTCGGTCCCGGCGGCGCCTTTGCCCGAGGGGTCCAACACGCGCCCAGCCAAGCCCGCACCTTCGGTGAGTTTGATCAGGACAGACTCTTCGGTTGCGGGTCTGACCGACTCAAGGGTGGATGGCGGGAACCCGTCAGCGGTGGCGATGAGTTCGGTTGCGACGGGAAGTAGTCCCGTGAGGCGGAAGCGTCCATTTTCATCCGTGATCGAGGCTCGAGTTCGGCTGGACTGATCGGGGCTAGATTGTCGGGAGCTGACCTTGGCGCCAGCAACCGGTTGATCCGTCGGGTCCACAACGACGCCCCGAACCGTCAGGCCAGGCGGCAGAACGAAGACACCCAGGTCCACTTCGCCGGCGCCAGGGGGTAGGCTGGCCGTCGTCTCGTTTGGCTCGGCGTATTCGGGATGCGAGATAGTGATGCGGTACCGCCCGGGGGCGATGCTCGGGAATTGGAAGTTGCCCTTGGCGGTCGAGGTCGCCGCGGCGGCCGTTGCTACCGTGAGCGGCCGTCCGGACGACCCGGCGTCGGGCGGAGGCCAGAGCAGTTGAACGAGGGCATCGGCTATCGGCGCTCCCTCCGTATCGACAACGGTTCCCCACGGCCGCCGGCCTGTCGGCAGTACGATGCGAATCGGTCGCGCGACACGATCCCGCCGAAGGGGAGACAAATCGTGCAAGGTGGGCGGATACCCTCTGGCTTCCACGATCAACCGATAGGAGGTTCCGTAGGGCGCGTCCGGAATCCAGAACGAACCGTCGGGCGCGGATGTCGCCCGTCTGGGTTCGCCTGCCGGAAAGGCGCGGAGCCGTCCCCGTCCACTGGGCTCCGTCCGGATGCTCGCGCCCCCTACGGGCCTGCCCGCCTCGTCCTCTACGGAACCGAAGAAGGGAGCGGCGGGTTGAAGAACGACGGTCGGGCCCGATGCAGCATGCAGTTGAGCGGCGCCGATGCGGGCGTTCGCCGTTACAAATCCTGCTGCCGAGACCCTGACGCCTACGTCACTCCGATGAGCGGGGGTGCTCAGGTTGAAGACGCCCGAGGCGTCCGAGAGCGCGCGTCGCCCCGGGTCCGACCGGGTCCAGATCGCAGCTCCGGGCACTACATGGCCGGTTGCCGCATCTACGACGCTACCTTGAATCATGGCCGGTTCATTCAGGTGAACTTCAACAACCCGTCTTTCGTCCGAGGAGGACCTTCGTGGCTCGATCGTGGCATAGGCTCCGTCGGCGTTCTCGAACGCAAGGCTGGCTCGCAGCTCCGCCGGGAGGTCAATCGTCGCTTCACCTCCTCGTCGGTCAGCGCAAGCGGGGCTTCGAACAGGCCGCGTGCATGGATTACGACGCTCGGCGCTCCTTCCCCCCGCGCGTCGCGGACGCGGAAGGTAGTGCCCGCTCCGCGCTTGAGTCGAAGCACGGTCCGCCTCGTCTCAGTCGTGGCGAGCCGCACTGCGAAACCGGTCGCCGAGACGATAGTCGTGGCCTCGGAGGTCGGAAGCAGGAAGCGAGCAAGGCCGTCCTCGTCGGTACGCGTGACCCCGGGGCCGATTCTCGGGTAGAGGCGTTCGGGCTGCTCTGTCGTAGGAACCGAGATGACCAGCGCGCCTTGGACGGGAAGGCCCTCGGGGTCCAGCACCTTGACCGCCATAAGATGTTGAGCGGGAGCTTCGATCGGTTCAAGGGCAAGAGGCGTCACCAGTGGCGGCAGTGGAACGTAAAGGGGAGCGACGACGGTCGCGGGGTTATCCGCGGGGCCAGCCGGCAGAATCTCCAGCCGCCAGGGGCCACCGGTCGGGGCGGTCAGCGAGAACGACCCACCCGGTCCGGGCGCCGTCGACGGCGTCGGCGAGTGCTCCGGACCCGGTTAGCTGTTCGATTCCGTGCTCCCAGTTGCTCGGATAAGGCCGCAACGTGACTTCGACGCCGGCCGCGCCGATGCCGGGCTCCTCGACCACCGAGCCGGTCAGCGTCAGCGGTGGACCCGCCACGGCTTGGGCCCCCAGCGGCTCGGCTATTGAGGCATGGATCAGCGTGGCCGCGGCGGCGATCTGGAGTGACAGTGACAGGGTGCCTGTCCGCCTTCGCAACCCGGCCTTGGGATCGGGTGAGCCGCTGTGTCGTATCGGTTGCCGCAAGCCCCGTGAAGGCAAGGACACGCTGTCACTCCGAGGCGATATGAGGGTCGGGGCACTTCTGCGGGCGGCAGCAGGAAAACGCCTTGTCCAGATAGAACTGCCGTTGAATCGGGTGCCAGGCAGTGTCGGCAAGAAACAGGCACATTGGCTCACTACAGGAAGGCGAGTACGGCAGGTGGAAGCCGAGCATTGGGGACCAGTGGAGGCACTGAGCCTCAGCGTATTGCCGGAGATTCAGAGAGACTCCAGTGTACGCCAATAGCGCGGCAGTCTCGCAGTCGTCTCTGAAGTCATCAACCGCTTCTTGTGAGGATCCCGCCGCGGCCATCGCGAGGCTCGTGGCCATGCACACGCCCTCAAGGTCAGCCAGGAACCAGAGGTCGCACATGGCCTTGTCGCGAAAGGTAGTCGGCGCCTCGCAGGTGCCGGGGGACCTCCAGCAGTCGTCATGCCGCTCGCAGGCCTTGAGGAGGAGGTCGTCAAGGCCGTGTTGAATGACTTCGGGAAGACCCAGCGAGCAGCCGTCCGTTTGCGCTGCGGAACTGCTTGGCCATGCGAAGAACAACACGCTGAGCAGCGCGCCGCGGAACCAACTCGCATATCCCATGGGAGGACCTCCTGTTGTGGAGGACCTCCTGTTGTTTTGAGTTGACGTGCCTATCACAGACGATTCCGCCTGTCGAATTCTGAGCGCTTTGTTCCAGCTTTGTTCCAACCAGGATCACTCCGCGAGCGGCTGCCAACCCGTGGCAGACGTCCGTGTCGCTCCGCGAGCGGCGAAGTGCCCGTTCGACGGCGTCGGTGACGCTCTGCGCCTGTCTGGAGGGAAGCCGTTCAGGGGCCGACGCCCCGGCACGGCGGCAGCCACCTCCCGAGCGCGCCGTTGAAGGCGGCGATCGTCGCGGCGCCGCCCGTGATCGCCCGATCCCGCTGATAGGGTCCCGTGTCTGCTGGACGGGACCAGCACGGGAGAGGGCTTGACCGCAGCGACGCAACTGTTCTCGAGCCGGTGGGGCCTGATGCTCGCCATGCTCGGCATGGCCGTCGGTACGGGCAACATCTGGCGATTCCCCCGGATTGCCGCGTCCAACGGCGGCGGCTCCTTCCTCGTCGCCTGGGTCGTCTTCCTGATGCTCTGGTCGGTGCCGCTGATCCTGGCCGAGTTCGCGCTTGGCAAGAAGGTGCGGAGCGGCACGGTGGGGACGTTCGCCTCGATGATGGGCAAGCGGTTCGCCTGGATGGGCGCGTGGATCGCATGGGTGGCGGCGGCGATCGGCTTCTACTACGCCGTCGTCATGGGCTGGACCCTGCGCTACTTCCTGGCCGCCATCACGATGCAGCTTCAGGGCGAGCGGTCGGTCCAGCTCTGGGAGGACTTCTCCTACACGCCCCAGGTGCTCATCTTCCACGCATTGGCGCTCGCGATGGGCGTGATCGTCGTGCTCAAGGGGATCCGGGGCATCGAGAGCGTGGTACGGATCCTGATGCCGGCGCTACTGGTGCTCGTCGTGGTGCTCGCCATCCGGGCGGTGACGCTGCCGGGTGCGGTGAACGGTCTCGAGTTCCTGTTCAGGCCCAACTGGAGCGACCTGCTGGACTCGAACATCTGGCTGCAGGCGCTGACCCAGAACGCCTGGGACACGGGCGCCGGCTGGGGTCTGGTGCTGACCTACGCGGTGTTCTCGCGCCGCCGGGAGGACACGAATCTGAACTCCTTCCTGCTGGCGTTCGGGAACAACAGCGTGTCGCTGCTCGCCGGCGTCATGGTGCTCTGCACCGTCTTCTCGATCATGCCCGGCGCCGCCAACCAGATCGTCGGTGCCAGCAACGAGGGCCTGACGTTCATCTGGATACCCCAGCTCTTCAACGCGATGCCGGGCGGTTCGTTCTTCATGATCCTGTTCTTCATGGCCCTGGTGTTCGCGGCCTGGACGTCGCTCGTGGCGATGTTCCAGTTGGTCGGCCTGGCGCTCGAGGAGGCGGGGCTCGAACGGCGCACGGCGATCATCTCGATCGCGGTCGCCGCCTTCGTGCTCGGCGTGCCCTCGGCGCTGTGGCAGCCGTCCTTCGTGAACCAGGACAACGTCTGGAGCGTCGCGCTGATGACGTGCGGCCTGTTCTTCGCCCTGATCGTGATCCGCTACGGCGTCACCCGCTTCCGCGCCGAGATGATCAACACCGGCGACCAGGACATGCGGGTAGGCGCCTGGTGGGACTGGGCGATCCGGCTGGTCGCGATCGAGGCGCTGGCGCTGGTGGCCTGGATGATCTGGAGCGCCCGGAACGAGCCGCTCTGGGGGCCGCTTGGCGTCGGCAACATGTTCGGCCAGTGGATCGTCGTCGCCGCCGTGCTGATCGCGCTCAACGGCGTCTTCCTGCGCGGACTGAGGAAGCGCGCGCGGGGTTCCGGCTGACGTCGGCTCAACTGAGCCTGCGGTGCAGCCACGCCCGAACGCGCTGGATGCGCTGCCAGGCGTTCGGCCAGCGGCGCATGACGAAGACCCGCAGGCGGCGGTTCAAGCGGTCGCTGGCGAGCGAAAGCAGCGCCACGCCCAGAGGCACCAGCACGACCGCCGGAATGAGGGGCAGCGGGCCGAAGACCAACCCGAACAGGACCAGGAACGCGCCGAGCGTGAAGAGGAGGATCCGTACACCGACGCGGAGTGGCGGCAGGTCGGGCTCGTCCTCGACGAGATGCGTCGGCTGGACCTCGGGGCGGCGGTCGGGCTGCGGCGCGGCCATCGGGTCGATCCTATTGGCGGATCCGTGAAGACACGGTTCAGGTGACCTCGACCTGGAGAAAGCGGCGCTTGCCCACCTTGACCAGGCACTGCGTTCCTTCCTCGAGGCTTAGGTGCGGGTCGCGGACCTTGTCGCCGTCCAGGGACACCGCCCCCTGCTGGATCAGCCGGCGAGCCTCCGCCCGGCTCCCGGCGAGGCCGTAGTCGGCGAGCAGGGCAAAGAGCCGCAAGCCGGCGGGAACGAGGCGGGTCTCGATTTCGTCCGGCACGCCTCCGCCCCGGAACATGCGGTCGAACTCGGAGCGGGCCGTGTCGGCGGCCTCGCGGCCGTGGAAGCGTGCCACCAGGTCGTGGGCCAGGTCGGCCTTGAGATCGCGCGGGCTTGCCCGACCGTCGAGCGCCGAGCACTTCTGGCGGTCGATCTCGGCCTCGTCCAGGTCGGTCAGGAGAAGCCGCCAGTCCCACATCAGGTCGTCCGGGATCGACATCGTGCGGCCGAACATCTCGCGGGGCGTGTCCTCGAAAGCGATCGCGTTGCCGAGACTCTTCGACATCTTCTGCGCGCCGTCGGTCCCGATGAGGAGCGGAACGGTGAGCGCGACCTGCGGATCGAGGCCGCGCGCGCGCATCAGATCTCGGCCGACCAGAAGGTTGAGTAACTGGTCGTGTCCGCCAAGCTCGACGTCGGCTTCGAGGACCACGGAGTCGTATCCCTGGGTCAGCGGGTAGAGGAGTTCGTGAATCGAAATCGGTTCGTGGTTCTCGAACCTCGCCCGGAAGTCCTCGCGCTCCATCATGCGGGCGAGGGTGTAGGAACCCGCCAGCCGGATGAGGCCTTCCGCGCCGAGTTCCGCGAGCCACTTGCTGTTGTGCAGGATCTCGGTCCGCTTCCGGTCGAGCACCTTCCAGGCCTGCTCCTGGTAGGTCGCGGCGTTGGCCAGGACCTCGTCGCGCGAGAGCTGGGGCCGGGTGGCCTTCTTGCCCGTGGGATCGCCGATCATCGCGGTGAAGTCGCCGACCAGGAACAGGACCCGGTGACCGAGTTGCTGGAAGTGCGCCATCTTGCGCAAGAGGACGGCGTGACCCAGGTGCAGATCGGGCGCAGTCGGATCGAAGCCCGTCTTGACCAGTAGCGGACGGCCCTCGGTGCGGGATTCCTCCAGCCTCCGCCGCAACGCGTCCTCTTCGACGACGTCGACAACTCCGCGAAGGAGCAACTCCATCTGGTTCTCAACCGGAGGGAAGTCGTCGGCCATCGCCGGAAGCTAGCAGTTAGACGCGCGGTACGGGTGCCTTTGGCCACCGTGAGGAAGCAAGATGGCCACCTTGAAGCCGACGCCCTACCGCTGGTTTGTCTCCAGCACGAACCGTCCGCCGGCGCGCTGCACTTGTAGTACGGATTCCACCTCAGCCAGGCCTGCGCCGGAGATCCGCACTCTGTAGGCACCGGAAGGTACTGGGCCGATCTCAACTGGGCTGAGGCCTGAGAGGTAGCGGCGCACTGCTCCAAGACGCTCAGCGGTGGCTCGGCCCACCCGGACTGGCCATATTTCTACCTGGGCGTTGGCGATCGCCAAGCCGGTTGCGGCGTCGAGCACTTCGACGGTGGCGGTTCCAGTCTCGATCTCGATCAAGACGGGTCCGGCCGTCGGAACCCGGATGTCGACCACCTGGGTGTCGGTTGAGACGTAGTAAGTGCCGGGCTCAGCACCGACGAAGTCGAATCGTCCGCCGCCGCCCGTCGTTGCCGATCTTACAGTCGGCCGGTCGCCGGAACCGACAAGGAAGACGGCAACGCCCGGCTGTTCTCGGCCGTCGACCGTCACCGCGCCGCTGACCGATTCATCGCCGAGCCGAATCTCGACCGACTCATGGGGCCTTTCCGCCGTGAGCTCGACCGTCGTCGACCCGCGCCGTAGTCCCGAACCCGCGACTGCGGAGATGTACCACTCGCCGAAGGCGAGATCGACGACTGGGTTGGGCGCTTCGGTCCCATATTGGAAGCTGGTGCCGCCCGCTAGCGGGGACTGCGACAAGGACACCAGTGCTTGTTCACCGGGTGGCAGGCCCACCACGGCAATCTCCAGGCTTGCTCTTCCCTCAAGTTGCAGTACCTTGTCGGTTACGGAACGGTCTCTCAGATCTGCTGCCGAGTCCAGTTCGCCAAGCCGGCTGCGAACGGCGACGTTGTAGCGCCCCGGTATCGCGGACAAGGAGAAGCGTCCGTCGGGGCCTGTCATGGTCTCCATGCGGTCAAACGACGAGGATGAACTCAAAGTCACGTGCGCGTCCGGTACCGGCTCGCTGCTGCTGTCGGTCACCCAACCGGTGAACCGTCGCTCGGACAGGTCGAACACTGGCTCGTTCAACCCCTTCGAAAACTGAACGCGATGGGTCGTCACCGCCCCCGTCGTAGGGTGTTCGATGTGGATGAGGTGATCGCCGGTTCTTGTAGTCAGCGAAAAGCGCCCCTCTGCGCTCGCGACAACTGTTAGCGTTCCGAGGCGAACTTGAGCGCTCGCCAGGGGGGCGTCGTCTGCGGTGATGAGCCCCATTACCTCTGCACCGAGGGCTTCGAGGCGAACGGTTATCTGCTGGTCCTGGTCGGCAGGAAGGATGTCCACCGTGCCCCGGTAGGTCTCGTACTCTTTGGACCCGACGACGAGCAGATGGGGGCCGGGCGCGAGACCGTGGATTCGTTGTTTGACGTCCTCGGTGCATTCATGAGTTACCGTTGGCAAGAACCCCCTCGCACCGGAAGGTCCCAGTTGAATCTTGGAGCATTGCGCTGGCGATCCTGCCTGGTCCTCGACCCGAAGCCTCAGGCTCGACGCTCGTTCCAACTCGATCTCGACGGGAGAGCTCTCAGGGAGCACGCCATACGTGGTCCTTGGCAGGAAGCCTGCGGCTTTCGCACGTAGATTCACGACGCTCTGTGGCCTGAGGCCGTCAATGAAGAAGCGTGCCCCCGTCATGTCCGCCGCAGCCGGATTGAGCATTGGGGCGGACATCGGCCCGCGTATGGACTCGGCACCCGCTCGTGCGTAGTACACGTCCGCAGCGTCGACCGGCAGGCCTTCCCCATCGACCACGATGCCCTCGATACTCGCGGCCGGTTCGAGCGCGATGTCGCCGAGATCGATCACGTGCTGGCCAGGCTCGGGCTGCGGTAGCGGGAAGACACCGATAGCCCAGCCCGGTGCCGCGACAACCAGCGAGAGTTGCGTGTCGTCGAACGCCGACGCCAGAACGATCTCAAAGCGACCGTCGGTGTTGCCTCGAAAAATCGCGCTCTTTCCTCGCCAGCCGCCGCGAGTCTGCGGCCAGCGACTCGGAGCTCCGTTGTTCAGGTGCGCGTCGGCCGTGCTCAGGGCGGCTAGTTCAGCGTTTTGAACTGGTTTGCCGCCGAGCGTGGTCACGCGGCCTCGCACCCTGGAGTGGGGCTGCAGCACGAAGTCGAGCCGGGTTGGCTCGCCGTCACGCCGCAGGAGGGCACGGCCGTTGGAGGTTCCGAAGCCCGCTCTTCCTGCCGCGACTCGGAGTTGCTCGTCGCGGGGCAGCATCGACAATCGGTACTCCCCGTCGGCATCGGTCGTTGTTGAAGACGCGACGAGCGCCCCTGCGATCCGAAAGGCGGCCTGCGCAACGGAGACGATTGCCCCGTCAACGGGCCGTCCGCTGGCGTCCGCTACGCTGCCGAACAGTTCCCCGGCTTCCTCCAACTCCAGCCGGAGTTCCATGTCGACAGGACCAGCCAGGATTCTGTTCTGAGGTAGGTGTCCGGGTGCCCAGGCTGCCAGAGCCCATTCCTGTCGTCGCTCTCCCGCGGCGGCGGCAGGCGTGCTCGGAATCAAGAACACACCGACGCGATCGACCTCGATCGATTCGGGAACTAGCGGCCAGAGCGTGTTGGCGGGCTTTGGAGTTCGGGCAAGCCTGCGGATCGCTTGCAGATCCGTGGCCACGGTCGCGGATTGCGGAACGAGCCAGACGCGGGCATCTGGAGGTGCCAGATCTTCGGCAGTGCGAACCCTGCCGACCCGCTGCTTTGCGGTGTCCGGCTTTCCTCTTCTTCCGGCTTGCGGATGTGCCCTCTTGAAGCCGCAGGATGGATCGGCTGAGGCCAGCCGTGCAGCATCCAATGCTGTTGGCAGGGTAACGCGATGTTCCCCGCTGCCGACACGTGCAACGATGGTCCCGGACTTGTTCGGCACGAGAACTTGGGTGGCCGTACGCCAACGGTCCTCGGCAGGCCGTGCGTTCGACCACAAGGCGATCCGCGTTCCTTCCACGGTTTCCCGACTGACGACTCTCAGTCGGCACTCTCGGCCAGCCTCCAGTTCGACGGGAGGGGCGAGAGTTGACGCATCGAAAGGAAGAAGGATGATCTCCCTTGGTGAGAATCCGGGAGCGGTTGCCACGAGCCGATAGCGACGGCCTGCTGGGAGCGTCAACGCGTAGCGTCCGGTGCCCACGGTCGTTCGGCTGCTAGCCAAGGGCTCGGCTCGGGCCAGGCCTGGATCGATCACTCGCTGAAACCAAGTCGAGGTCGGTGCCGGCCATGCCTTCACCAAGATGTCGTGCCGGTCCAGGTTTCGAAGAGTGGCGCGGCCCTCGATGCGCACATGAGACGGCGTTGAATCGCCGGCCGATTCAGTCGCCCCACCGATCGTCGCTGGCCCGGCCGTCAGTGCCGCTGCCAGGACCAGGCATGCCCCTACCTTCCCGCAGTGCTGGGCGCTCAACAGGAGATCGGCGTGATGTTGAAGTCCGCATCAACGCAAATGATGCCCCACCACTCTGCCTGACTGCTGATGGTGCCTTCTGGACAGTCCAGCGTTCCCGGGTGGCCCTCGGAGTTTCCGCCTTCGCCACAGTCGTTCCAACCGTTGACCCGGTCGATGATTCCGTCGTTGTCGTAGTCGCGCGCCCAAGTCCCCCAGCGGCGGAACTCATCGATCTCGCCTCCGGACGTGCCCCCATCTTCGCAGTCGGACTTCTTGGTGTTGTTCGACGAACACGTCTTGTTGGATCCGCCGCAACCCACGAAGAGCAGGAGGAACGCGATGCCGACCAGAAACGGAACCCTCGCGTCACGGTGCAATTGGCAGGTCTCCTTATGTGTTGGTGGGGCACAGCAGCCTAGCACGAAGCGGCGTTGCCCGCAGTCTGCGTCATGAGGTCAAATGAGGTCAAGACAGGTGAAGATCCGGGCGCTGATCCCAGCTTGGCGGTCGTGGTCAGGGATGTGTGTGACTGTTTGTTGAGGTTGGGCCCAGAGTCTGGCACCGCGTGATCGACTACGCGTTGCGCTGACGATGTGGCCGACGGCCCGTACTCGGCTTTGGGCCGTCGGCATCGGGTCGTATGTGGCCCCTAGCGACGATCCTGGCGTCCCCGGAAAGACGCCAGCGCGCCGCGCCCTCCGGCTCCGGCGGGCCTTCCTCGAGACGGAGCTCGCAGCCGCTGCGGGTGGCCGCGACGAGGGGCAGAGAGAGGCGGCCTTCCGCCACGGCGCAGCCGGCGGCGGCCACGACGCCCGTGCCGCAGGCCAGGGTCTCGGCTTCGACTCCGCGCTCGAATGAGCGGATGCGAAAGCCGTCCTCACGATCGATGTCGACGAAGTGGACGTTCGCGCCCGAAACGCCCAGGTCCGGGTGGGCGCGCAGGGCCGGTCCGAGGGACGCCACCGGCGCTTCCTCCAGGTCTCCCGGCCACCAGAGGACGAGGTGAGGCACGCCGACGAGGGTCCGGTAGCAGGGGTAGATCTCTCCGTTCGCGCGCAGCGTCAACGGATGTCCCGGTCCCGGCTTGGGTACCAGGACGGCGGTGCTCGTGTCATTGACCGTCTCGGCTGTCAGAGTGCCTGCCGCCGTCTCGATCTCAACGCGGGAGATCGACGGCGCTTGCTCGAAGGCGAGCCGGGCGGCACATCGGGCCGCGTTCAGGCACAGGGCCGCCCGGGCGCCGTCGGCGTTCGCGTAGTCGAGGACGTAGCTTCCGCCGGATCCGCGGCGCAGGCTGAACAGGCCGTCGGCGCCGACCGACACGCCCCGGCGGCACCAGGCCCTGACCGTCTCGGCCGGCGGCGCCTCACGGTCCAGGAGGGCGATGAAGTCGTTGCCCGCGCCGGAGACCAGAAAGAACGGCGTGCCCGCGGAGGCTGTCACGGCGGCGGGCCGTCGTCGTCCTCGTCGCCGGGCTCGCCGTCCTGGTCGTCGTCGTCGTCGGGGACCGCCTCGTCCGCCTCAGGCTTAGTTGCCTCCTCTTCGGCGACTGGTGGCTCGGTGGCGGTCGTTTCCGCGACCGGGTCGGGTTCGCGCAGAGGCGGCAGGGGCGGGCCCTTGCGACCGCACCCGATGCCGACCAGGAAAACGAGGAGGAGAGCGACGGCCGCGCCGGACGCAAGGAACCCGCGACGGCGGGACTCAGAGGACATAGCGGCTGAGGTCCCGGTCTTCCACGATGTCGGCCAGGGCGCGGGTGACATAGGCGGCGTCGACTTCCAGCGTGACGCCCGCCATGTCAGGGGCTTCGAAAGAGACTTCTTCCAGCAGGCGCTCCATCAGGGTGGCCAGACGCCTGGCGCCGATGTTCTCGGTCTGGGAGTTGACCCGCACGGCGAGGCGGGCGACCTCCTTCACCGCATCTTCGCGGAAGGAAAGGTCCAGGCCTTCGGCGCCGAGGAGGGCGCGGTACTGCGTGGTCAGGGCGCTGTCCGGCTCGGTCAGGATGCGCACGAACTCGGCTTCGCCCAGGGCACCGAGTTCGACGCGGATCGGAAAACGCCCCTGGAGCTCTGGGATCATGTCGGACGGCTTGGCCACGTGGAAGGCGCCGGCGCCGATGAAGAGCACATGGTCCGTCTTGACCGGGCCGTACTTGGTCGTCACCGTGGTCCCCTCGACGATGGGCAGGAGATCGCGCTGCACGCCTTCCCGCGACACGTCGGGACCGTGGCCGCCGCCCTTGCCGGCGATCTTGTCGATCTCATCGAGAAAGACGATGCCGGCCTGCTCCACGCGGAGTCTGGCTTCCTCGGTGATGTCCTGGCGATCGATCAGCGCCTCCGCCTCCTGCCGGCGCAGGATCTCACGCGCTTCGCTCACCTCGACCATCTGCCGTTTGCGCTTGCCGAACAGGCCGGGGAGCATCTCCTTCAAGTTGATTCCCACCGCCTCGACGCCCTGGGGGGTGAACATCTCGAACTGCTGGTGGGATGCGTCGTCCACTTCGATCTCGACCATCCGGTGGTCCAGGCGTCCCTCCTCGAGCCATTGGCGGAAGCGTTCCCGTGTTTCGTTCGGTGCGCTAAGAGCGTCCGGGTCGTCCGCGTCGGCGGCCGGCTGGGGCGCTTGTGGCACCAGGAGCTGCAGTAGCCGCTCGTCGGCTCTCGACGCGGCTTCCTCTTCCACCGCGGCCCGTTTCTCCTCCCCGACCATCGCCACAGCGAGATCCATCAGGTCGCGGACGATCGACTCGACGTCGCGGCCGACGTATCCGACCTCGGTGAACTTGCTGGCCTCGATCTTCAGGAAGGGAGCCCGCGCGAGTCTGGCCAGCCGGCGCGCGATCTCCGTCTTGCCCACGCCGGTCGGACCCATCATCAGGATGTTCTTGGGCGCGATGTCCTCGGCTGTTTCCGGATCGAGTTGCTGCCGTCGCCAGCGGTTCCGCATGGCGATCGCCACCGCGCGCTTCGCGTCCTTCTGGCCGACGACGTGACGGTCGAGGGCCGCGACGATCTCCCGCGGCGTCAGGTTCTCGACGAACTGGGCGCCAGGCGCCGGCTGGAGGGTCATGTGGCCGCCCCGTCCGCGTCGAGGCGCTCCACGGTGACTTCGTGGTTCGTGTAGATGCACAGGTCGGCGGTGATCCGCATCGCTTCGCGGGCGACCTGTTCCGCGTCGAGGTCGGTGTGGCTGAGCAGTGCCTGGGCGGCGGCGAGCGCGTAGTTGCCGCCCGAACCGATGGCCAGCGGCATTCCCGTATCGGGTTCGAGGAGGTCGCCGTTACCCATTGCCAGGAAACTCCTGTGCGCGTCGGCGACGATCATCTGGGCCTCGAGTCGACGCAGCGCGCGATCGGTTCGCCAGTCCATCGCCAGTTCGACGACCGCGCGCTCGAAGTTCCCCTGGTACTCCTCGATTTTGGCCTCGAAGCGTGAGAACAGGGCCAGTGCGTCGGCGCCGCCGCCGGCGAATCCGACGAGAATCCTGCCGTGGTCGGCGCGTTGGACCTTGCGGGCGCGCGCCTTGACCACCGTGTTCGCGGCGCCGTTCGTCACCTGGCCGTCGCTGGCCATGCACGTCGTAACACCGCGGCGTACGAGCAGGATGGTGGTCATGCGGCGGGAAGGTCTCCCTCAGGTGGTTGGCCGGCGAACCGTGGGGCGGCGGCTCCCTCGTTTCACGGATTCTCGCGCAGAATGTTGCGTAGCGAGACCTCCGGCCTGGTCCACCCCGGGCCGCCGGCGTAGCGCCCGATCTCCTTGCCGTCGCGGTAGACGATTGCGGTAGGGAGTTCCTTGACATCCAGACGTTTGACCTCGGCGTCGCTCCAGGGATCGTCGTCCCCCATTCCGTAGTAGCTGAACCGGAGGGGCGATTCCTGAAGTTCTTCGTGGACCTTGAGGCCGCGCGGCATGAAGCGCTCGCAGACGTGGCACCAGGTGCCGAAGACGACGCGGACCTCCACGCCGGCGCCGAGTTCGGCCAGCTCGGCCACGACCGCCGCATCCGTCTCGTAGGCGTTCGCCGAGCGGCGGTAGCCGGGCTCGTGGTCGTACAGGACCTCGAGCGTCGCTTCTCCGGCCAGCGAAGGTCGCCTCCGAAGCTGGGCGCGGACGTCGTCGACGGTGAACTCGACGCCCCGCGCGGAAGTCTGCCGGAAGGGAGCAGGCGTGCCGAACAGAGCGCCGGGCAGCAGGTCGAGAGTGTCCTCGCCCGCGGGTGAGATCTTGAGGAGTTGCACCTTGTAGATGGCCTGGTTGCGCAGGCTGACGAGGACCGGAGACGGCAGGTCGTCGGCGATGACGAGGAAAGCGCCCGCGGTTCGCGAGAGATAGAGCTGTGAGCCGGGCGCCTCACGGCCCTGCAGGAAGAGCTGGTAGCCGCCGTCGAGTTGGAAGCCACGCAGATCGTCCTGGGCCGAGGCGGCACCGCACGCCGCGAGGACGCCGGCGGCCGCTGCTTTGAGCACGAGCGCCTTGGTCGTGCGGGCGATACGTAGTTTCATGCGGGTTCCTTTCGTGGAGGCAGGTTCTGTCCCCTATGCGGGACGGCGGATGGTCGGGCTTGGGACCTCAGCCGCCCTTCGCGCGGGGATGGGTTTCCCGATAGACCTTGAGCAGACGTCCCGTGTCCACGTGCATGTAGCGCTGGGTGGTCGAGAGGGAAGCGTGGCCGAGCAGCTCCTGGATCGAGCGGAGGTCGGCGCCGGACTCGAGCAGGTGGGTGGCGAAACTGTGGCGAAGGGCGTGCGGATGGGCGCCCTGCGCCTGCGCCGTTTCCGCCACGTAGCGGTCGATGATGCGGCGGACCGAGCGTGCACTCAGACGGGTCCCGCTCTGGTTCAGGAACACGGGATCGTCCTGTTCGGCCCCGGCGGGCGGATTGCGAAACACCTCTTCCCAGACGCCCCGCCACTCGTGGAGCGCCTTCTCGGCCGGTTCTCCGAACGGCGTCATCCGTTCGCGGTCGCCCTTGCCGACGACCCGGAGCACCCTGGCGCCGAGGTCGATGTCCCGCCAGTTCAGGGCGACGAGTTCGCCGACTCGCAGACCGGAGGCGTAGAGCAGCTCCAGGAGCGCGCGGTCCCTGAGGCCGAGCGCGCCGGCGCGTCCCGCGGGGGCCTCCAGCAGAGCGTCGATGTCGCCGGGCCGGAGGTGGCGGGGAAGGGTCTTCTCGACCTTCGGAGTCGGCACCGCGTCCGCCGGGTTCGATTGCATGCGGCCGGCGAGACAGGCGTAGCGGAACAGGCCGCGCAGCGCCGACAGGTGGCGGCCCTGGGTCCGGCGCGACAGCCGGCGTTGGTTGAGGGAGGCGATGAAGGACCGGACCAGGAGCTGGTCGATGTCCTCGAGATCGGTGTCGCGGCTGCCCCCGGCGGAGCGGAAGTCCGCGAAGGCCGCGAGGTCGCGACCGTAGGCGCGTACCGTGTGTTCCGAACAGTTGCGCTCCAACGCCAGGTGCTCCACGAAGTCCGCGATCAGCTCGGCGAGCGCGCCGTGGCGCTCGACCGTTCCTCTGGTCCTGGCTTGCTGAACGGGGGTCTCCATGGGATTGTTCCGGCGAGGTCCATGCTATCGAGCCAGGCGTTCAGGGCGCGCTGGGCGCGGGCGACGTAGGCGGCTCGCCGGTCGCGCCGGGGGACGCGCTCGCGCAGAGGATCGAGCAGCCCGTAGTTGATGTTCGTCGGCTGGTAGCGCTTCGGATTCGACTCGGTCAGGTGCCGGGCCAGAGCTCCCAGGGCGGTCGTATCGGGTAGCGGAGGCGGTTGCCGGTCACCCGCCTGGAGCGTGAGGTACAGGGCGACGACGAGCCCCGTTGCCGCGGATTCGAGGTAGCCCTCGACGCCGGTCAACTGGCCGGCCAGACGCAGATGCGGCTGCCGCGCGAAGCGGTACCAGCGATCGAGGTGCAGCGGGGCGTTGATGAACGTGTTGCGGTGAACCTGTCCGTAGCGGACGAACCGGGCGCGCTCGAGACCCGGCAGCGTACGCAGGACCCGGCGCTGCTCTGGCCAGGTCATCCGCGACTGGAAGCCGACCAGGTTGTACTGGCTGCGGGCGAGGTCCTCCTGCCGGAGCTGGACGACGGCGTGGGGACGGTTGCCGGCCGGTGTCCTGAGACCGACCGGTTTCATCGGTCCGAAGCGCAGGGTGTCCTCGCCGCGACGGGCCAGTTCCTCGATCGGCAGGCAACCCTCGAAGAAGAGGGGCCGCTCGAAGTCCCGCAGCTCGATCGTGTTGGCCTCGAGCAGTTCGCGGTGGAAGGTCCGGTACTCCGTCTCGTCGAGCGGGCAGTTGAGGTAGTCGTCGCCCCCCTTGCCGTAGCGGGACGCCCGGAACAACCGGTCGTGGTCGAGGCTGTCTCCTGTGACGATCGGAGCGATCGCGTCGTAGAAGTAGAGATGGTCCGTACCGATCAGTGCCTCGATCTGCTGTTCGAGCGCCTCGGATGTCAGCGGTCCGGTCGCGATGACGCAGTCGCATTCCCGCGCGGCGGGGAGTGTGGTCAGTTCCTCGCGCCTGAGTTCGATGCCCGGGTGGGATTCGATCGCCTCGGTGATGTCGGCGGCGAACGCGGCGCGGTCCACGGCGAGCGCGCCGCCGGCCGGAACCGCGTTCCTCCTCGCGGCGGCGATGATCAGGGAATCGAAACGCTCCATCTCCCGTTTCAGCAGACCGGCGGCATGGTGAGGGTCATCGCTCCGAAGCGAGTTCGAGCACACGAGTTCGGCGAGATCGCTGCCGGCGTGGGCCGGCGTCGAGCGCCGCGGCCGCATCTCGTACAAGACCACGGGGCGGCCCCGCGAGGCGAGCTGGAACGAACACTCGCTGCCGGCGAGCCCGCCGCCAACGACTACGACGGGCGCGGTCATGGGTGCATCATGGCAAGGCCCCGACGGCTTGACAAGGTCTCCCGCTCTACTATCGTCGCCCGCGCGCATGACCAACTCATCGCCTACGTCCCTTGACCGGGTCCTCCCTGCCTGCGACGTCCCCTGCATGTATGCCTAACTCGCTCGTCATCGTCGAGTCGCCGGCCAAGGCCCGGACGATCGAGCGTTACCTGGGGCCCGGCTACCAGGTCGAGTCCTCGATCGGCCACATCCGGGACCTGCCGCGGAGCGCTGCCGAGGTGCCGCGGAAGTACCGCGGACGGCCATGGGCCCGTCTCGGCGTCGATATCGAAGGCGGGTTCGATCCCCTGTACGTCATCCCGAGCGAGAAGCGAGGCCAGATCACGAAACTCCAGAGCGCGCTGCGCGGCGCCGACGAACTGGTGCTCGCAACGGATGAGGATCGCGAGGGCGAGGCAATCGCGTGGCATCTCCAGGAGGTGCTGCGGCCCAAGGTGCCGGTGCGGCGGATGGTCTTCCACGAGATCACGAAGTCCGCCGTGGAGGCCGCGCTCAAGGACACCCGGGAGATCGACCGCCGTCTGGTGGACGCTCAGGAGGCGAGGCGGGTGCTCGACCGGCTCTACGGCTACGAAGTCTCTCCCCTCTTGTGGAAGAAGGTCCAGCCGCGGCTGTCGGCGGGCCGCGTCCAGTCGGTGGCGACCCGGATCGTCGTTGAGCGGGAGCGGGAGCGGATGGCCTTCGTGCCCGCCGACTACTGGTCGGTGGAAGTGGAGCTCGAGACGGAGGACGGCGAGGCGAGGCGCTTCCCCGCGCGCGTTTCGGCGCTGGCCGGCAAGGCGCTGGCCCGTGGACGGGACTTCGATCGAAACACGGGCAAGCTGAAGACGGCCGCCCGCCTGTTGCTGGAAGCCGAGGCGAAGACGCTGGGGCGCGAGTTGCCGGGAACCCGGCCGGTGGTGACGAAGGTCAGGGAACAACCGTTCACCCGCCGCCCCTACGCGCCCTTCATCACGTCGACGCTGCAGCAGGAGGCCGCCAGGAAACTCCGGTTCAGCGCGCAGCGGACGATGAGGGTGGCTCAGGGACTTTACGAGAACGGCTACATCACCTACATGCGTACGGATTCGACCGCCCTCTCGGGCCAGGCGATTGCCTCCGCGCGCCGGCAGATCGTCGAACTCTTCGGGCCCGAGTACGCGCCGGAGAAGCCGCGCTTCTACGCCAGAAGGGCGAACGCCCAGGAGGCGCACGAAGCGATCCGGCCCGCGGGCACGAACTTCCGCACGCCGAACCAGGTACGTGGTTCCCTGGACCGGGACTCCTTCCGGCTCTATGAGTTGATCTGGAAGCGGACGCTGGCGTCCCAGATGAAGGACGCGAAGGGGACGAGCACGACCGTCCTGCTTTCGACCTCCACGCCGTCGACGGCCTCGGTGAGGCTGACCGCTTCGGGCCGCGTGCTGCGATTCGCCGGCTTCCTGCGGGTCTACGTCGAGAGTCGGGACGATCCGAAGGCGCGGGCCGAGGACGAGGAGCGTTTCCTGCCGGCGCTTCACGAGGGTCAGACGGTCGGCGTTCCGAGCGCCGAGCCGAAGGGCCACACGACGCAGCCGCCCGCTCGCTACACCGAGGCCAGTCTGGTGCGGGAGATGGAGGAGCAGGGAATCGGGCGGCCTTCAACTTACGCCGCCATCCTGCAGACCATCGTCGACCGGGGCTACGTGTGGAAGAAGGGCTCGGCCCTGGTGCCGACGTTCCTCGCCTTCGCCGTCACCCGGCTGCTAGAGCAGCACCTGGGCGACCTCGTGGATCTGGACTTCACGGCGCGCATGGAGAGTGATCTGGACGAGATCGCCGGGGGCGTTCGCGAAGCGGAGCCCTGGTTGCGCAACTTCTACTACGGCCGCGAGAAGGGATCGGTGGACGATGGACGCCGGGGTCTTCGGTCCATGGTGGGCGAGGGCGTGGACAGCATCGATGCCCGGGCAGTCTGTTCCGTGCTCCTGGGACAGGACGACGATGGACGGGACGTCGCCGTTCGCGTCGGCCGCTACGGTGCCTACCTGCAGGCGGGTGACGACGGTCAGCGGGTCTCGATCGGAGACGACGTGCCGCCGGACGAGGTCACCCTCGAGAACGCCGTGGAGCTGCTGCGTGGCGCTTCCGAGCAGGATGGTCCCCTCGGCCGCCATCCGGACACGGGCGAACCGATCTACGTCAAGACGGGTCGCTACGGCGACTATGTCCAGCTGGGCGATTCGAGTTCGGGCGCGGCGGGCGGCAAGCGGTCAGCGAAAGCGGCCAAGCCCAAGATGGCCAGCCTGTGGCCGTCGATGGATCGCGACAGCCTGACGCTGGACGAGGCCGTCCTGGTGCTTTCCTTTCCGCGTGAACTCGGTCGCCATCCGGAGACCGGCGACCCGGTTACCGTGCAGGATGGGCGCTTCGGCCCCTATGTCAGGAGCGGCAAGGAGAGCCGTAGTCTCAAGGGCCACGAGCAGTTGGCGACCGTCACCCTGGAGCAGGCGCTGGGGCTCCTGCGTCAGCCCAAACGCCGGGGCGGAGGCGCGGCATCGGTGCTTCGCGAGTTGGGTGCGCACCCGGAGAGCGGGCTGGAGATCTCGGTGAAGAAGGGGCGTTTCGGCCCCTACGTGACGGATGGCCAGTTGAACGCATCGGTGCCCAAGGGTCGGGACGCACAGGAAGTGGACCTGAAGGAGGCCCTCGAGTTGCTGGCGGCGAGGGAGGCAAAGCTCAAGGCCCAGGGCAAGGACCCTCGAGCGCCGAGAAGGCGGCCCGGCCGGAAGCGCCGCACCACGAAGACGAGGTCGCGCTCCTAGCGGGCCATCAGTGCGTAGCTGGCGCCGTCGTAGCGACGCACCAGCCCGTCGATTTCCAGGCGGGCCAGGGTCGCCAGCACGCCGGGGATCGGAAGACTCAGCGTGGACGCGAGTTCCTCGGGAGTCCGGGCGCCGCTGCGCAACGCCACCAACAGGCCGTCGACGTCGGAGTCGGAGTCATCCCGCCGGGCGGCTTCGGCGCTATCGGCCCCTTCGGAGGATCGGGCCGAGGCTGCGTCCTGGAGCGTCCGGTGCTCCAGGGCCTCCAGGACGGCGGTTGGTAGCGTCTCGAGCAGCGCATCGGGATCCAGTGCGGGGATCGCACCGTCCCGGAGCAGCAGGTGGGCCCCTGCCGATTCGCGGGACAGTACGGAACCGGGGACGGCGTAGACCTCGCGCCCCAGGTCGAGGGCCAGGCGGGCAGTGATCAGGGAACCAGAGCGGTTGGCGGCGCGGACCACGATCGATGCGAAACCGAGCGCGGCGATGATGCGATTGCGGATCGGGAAGTGCCAGGGACGCGGTTGCCAGCCGAGAGGGAACTCGCTGATCAGGCAGCCGCGCCGGGTGATCTCGGCGGCGATGCGCCTGCTGTTCCGCGGGTAGTCAATGTCCAGGCCGCAGCCGAGCACGGCTGCGGTGCGGCCGGTCCCCGCCCTTGCCGAGAGAGCTGCTCGATGCGCGGCCTGGTCGATCCCGCGGGCGAATCCGGAGACGATGATCAGGCCGGCCGCGGCGAGTCGTCTGGCGAACCAGCTCGCGACCTCCAGGCCGTAGGCGTCCGCCTTGCGTGAACCCACGATCGCGATGCCGGGGCCATCCGGGAGATGCCCGCGGACGTAGAGAACGGGCGGCGCGTGCAGTCCGAGGTCGGCCAGTGCGCTTGGATAGTCGGCGTCGACGAGTGTGATGAGCGTGGCCCCGATCTCTGCCGCCCTGGCGGTCTCGGCGCCGACGCTGCCGAGGCATCCGCGGGCGGTGCGCAGGGTTTCCCGAACGCTCTTGACCGGCGCTTCGAGGCTGCCGGCTACCTGCTCGGCGAAGTCGCCGCAGGCGAGATCGTCCTCGCCCTGAACGCGTTGAGCGAGCGCGCACACCAGCCCACGGTGTTCGTGGACCATGTTCAGGGCGATGAGGGCCCTCCGGATCTCATCGTGCCGGCCTTCCCGGGGGCCGCTCTCGGGGGCCGGTCGTTCTGCCATCGCTGTCTCCCTCACCGGATCTGGACGTGTCGTGTGCGCCTGAAAATCAGCGTTCAGTGACAGAGACGGATTCCGGGTCCGTGATCCATGTGCGCTGGGTGAAACAGCGCTTGGAAACTGAGACGGATTCTTGGCGCTTGATCTATACTCGATCGGTGACGCGCACCGCTCAATGTCCGCCGCGCGTTCTGCCGCTGATTGTCGGCGTCTTCCTCCTGCTGACGGGGTCAGGCGCCGCCGATGCGCAGAAGCGCAAGGTGGCGCCCGAGGCGCGCGAGCAGTGGAAGTTCGGCGTCGACATGGCCGACCGCGGTCTCTGGAGCGAGGCCCTGTTCCGGTTCGAACAGGCTCGCCGGATCGAACCGGAGCACCCGAAGATCCTGAGCAACATCGCGGTGGCCCACGAGGCCCTGGGTCTGTTCGAGCAGGCCCTGAACTACTACCAGCAGGCCCTGAGGCTGGCGCCTCGTGAACGCGACGTTCGGCGCAACTACTCGCGATTCGTCGAGTACTACCAGAACTTCAAGGGCGATCCCGAGGAGGAGGAGTCCGGAACCGAGGGCGCCGGGGCGGAGCCGGTGTTGCCGAAGAACACCACCGGCGCGCCGGCCGCCGAGGGTCACTGACCGCCTGCCGGACACGCTCCGAACTTCCCGGGACCATGGAACAGTTCTTGCAGACCGAGTGTTGGATGACTGGAGGTGGACGTGATGGAATCCGGTCGTAGCGTCTCGGCTGTCGTTGCCCTGGTGGGCCTCCTGGCGGGCCTGGCGGGCTTGTTCGCCGCCGCGCCCGCGACGGCCGAAGGCACGGTGGAGGTGCGGCTCAAGCTGCCGATGAGGGCGCGGATCGACCTCGCCGGACGCAGCACCCTGCTGCCCGCCCCCTTTCTCGTGGTCAGCCAGGAGGGTGAGGGCCGGATCGAAGGCACGGATATCGACGTGCAGGGGGAGTTCGAGCGCTACCTCAACAAGGTGCTCCGGCGAGAAACGGACCTGCGAATCGTCGAGGCCGGCCGGATCGACTACCCGACCTACGACCTGGACATGCTGTCGCGTGACGAGGACTTCTGGCGCAGTCTGGGCGAACGGACGCAGGCGGATCTCATCCTTGCCGGCACGCTGGACTTCGACATCCAGGACCGCTCCGGCTACCGGACAGAGGAGTACACGTCCCCCTTCGACGGCCGCACCATGTATCGCCAGGTGCTCGTCGAACAGACCGGATTCGAGTACGACATCGTCGTCATGGTCTTCGACGGCCGGACCGGCGAGATGATCTACAACGACAACTTCAAGGACTTCAAGAGCTTCGAAGGCGAGCAGGCGGATCCGCTGCAGGGCATGTTCGAGAACCTGTACGCGCTGGAGGACCGCATTCTCGGCGTCTTCACGCAGAAGGACATCGAAGTAGCGCGCGTGATCTTCACGCCGTAGGGGGGAGCTAGTGCACTCACCAGTAACACGGCCTGCGCGACAGTGGGCCTCTCGCACAGCCGCACTCGCGTGCGCGCTTCTGGTCGCTGCCGGCGCCGGCCTGCAGGCTCAGGGCTTCGGCAAGAACAAGGTCCGCTACGAGGACTTCGACTGGCGCATCTACCACTCGACCCACTTCGACATCTACTACTACTCGGAGAGCGAGAACCAGCTCCAGAAAGTGGCTTCACTGGCTGAGAGCGCCTACGACCAACTGTCCCTCGACCTGGACTACCAGATCCAGGAGCCGACGCCGCTGATCATCTACAACACGCACTCGGACTTCCTCCAGAACAACGTGATGATCAACTTCATCCCGGAGGGAGTCGCTGCCTTCGCCACGTCCGCGAGGTTCCGGATGGTCATGCCGATCGACCTGCCGGACATCGAACTCTACGAGCTCATCCTCCACGAACTGACCCACATCTTCCAGTACCACATCCTGTTCGGAGGCAGCCTCGGACGCGCTCTGACGAGCAGTCCTCCCCAGTGGCTGATGGAGGGGATGGCGAGCTACTTCGCCAAGGACGAGAGCACCTCGGACCGGATGTACCTGCGGGATGCGGTGGTGAACGATCGTCTGCCGCCGATCACATCGGGTCAGGCGGGAGGCTTCTTCGCCTACCGATACGGCCACGCCGCGTTCGACTTCATGGAGGAGAGGTGGGGTGCGGACGGCGTGATCGACTTCCTCTTCGAGTTCCGGAACACGATCGGCGCTCGGGTCGGCCGCGCGATCGAGCGCGCCTTCCGGATCGATCCGGAGGACTTCGACCTGGAGTTCCGGCGCTGGCTCCGCAACCAGTACCTGCCCGAGCTGGTCGCGACCGGCGAACCCAGCGATTTCGGCCGGCCGTTCAGGACGCGGCCGCAGGGCAGCCAGGAAACGTCCCCGGTCGCGTCGCCTTCGGGCGATCTGGTGGCCGCGTTCTCGACCTTCCAGGGCGATATCGACATCGTGCTCTTCGACACGCAGGAGCGGGAGCCGGTGCGGAACCTGACCAAGGGCTACACCGCGGAGTTCCGGCACTACGTCGCCCAGATGCTGAGCCTGGGACGCAAGCACGGACGAGACCTCGCGTTCTCGCCGGACGGAAACTCGCTTGCCGCCTTCGTGCGCAAGGAAGATGGCTATTCGCTGGCGATCGTGAACGTACTCGGCGGCGGCGTACGCCGCGTGATCGACATGGAGATCGAGCAGCAGACGGCGCCAAGCTGGAGTCCGGACGGAAGGAGGGTCGCGTTCGGCGGCAACCAGAACGGCCAGTACGACATCTTCGAACTCGACCTGGACACCCTCGAGATCCGGAACCTGACGAACGACGAAGTCTTCGACGGCGCGCCGTCCTATTCCCACGACGGGAAGTGGCTCGTGTTCTCCTCGGTGCCGGGCGAGATGGCCCAGCTCTTCCGCCTGGATCTCGAAACCAGGGAGCGCTCCCGGCTCGGCAGCGACGAGTACCACAACACCGATCCCGTCTTTTCGGGAGACGACCGCAGGGTGTACTTCACCTCGGACCGGACCGGCGCGGAGAACATCTTCGGGCTCGACCTTCAGACCGGCGAGTTGCGGCAGTACACGAACGCGATCACCGGCTGCTTCCAGCCCACCGTGCTAAGCAAGGCGGGCCGCGATGACCGGCTGGTGTACACCGGCTTCTGGCAGGGGCGGTTCGACCTCTACGAGACGGACGTCGACGAACCGATCGGCGAGGTCCAGGTCGTCGACGTGAGCACCGGAGGCGATCCGATTCCGCCCATCGAGCTCTTCGAGCCCGACATCCAGGTTTCCATCGACGAGTCGAACAAGGAGGAAAAGCGGGGGTGGAGGCTGTTCCTGGAGGACGCCCAGACCGCGATCGGCGTCGATGACAACCAGACCTTCCTGGGGCAGGTCTACCTCCAGTTCTCGGACTTCCTCGGAGACCGGCGGCTGTTCACGACCTTCGCTTCGGTCGAGCAGTTCTCGATGTTCAACGTGACCTACCTCAACCTGTCGAACCGGCTGCAGTGGCAGGTGTCGCTGTTCGACGACCGCGCCTTCTACGTCGGCTATGACTACCGCTACGGCTACTACGAGCGGGGACGGTCCTTCTTCCAGCAGACGGGAGCCATCTTCTCGATCTCGTACCCGTGGAGCTTCTACCGGCGCTTCGAGCTGGGTGCCGGCTACATCCGGCGCAAGCTGGACTTTCAGGAATACGCGCGCGACAGCGACTTCAATCTGCTGTTCGATGACTTCGGCCGGCCGATCCCGATCGTCAGCCCGCGCGAGGACGACTACCCGGTGATCCAGGCCGCTCTGGTCGGGGACACGACCGTGTTCGGGCCGGCAGGACCCTCGAGCGGTCACCGCTACCGGCTGTCGGCCGAGTACGCACCAGACCTCGAGACCTCGGGCGTGTTGACCCAGACGATCCAATTGGACGCGCGCAAGTACTTCCCCCTCACCCGGCGCAGTGTCTTCGCGACCCGCTTGTTCGGCAGCGTGAGAACGGGGAACTTCCCCAACCCGGTCTACTTCGGCGGCCTGGACACGGTACGGGGGGTCGACTTCCGCGACATGGTCGGCGATCACGGTTTCTTCACGAATCTCGAGTTGCGTTTCCCGCTGATCGACTTCTTCGTGACACCCATCTGGACCTTCCAGGGGATCCAGGGGCGGTTCTTCCTCGACATCGCGGGCGCGTACTTCGACGGCATCCAGGATTTCGAGATCTGGGACTCCGAGAACAGCCGGCTGGATGACGCGATCGCCGCCTACGGTTTCGGCATCACGGTGAGGATGCTCGGCGTCGATCTCCACTGGGACTTCGCGACCCAGTGGGACCTGAAGGAGTCGGGCGACAGCCGTACGACGTTCTGGATCGGCCAGCGCTTCTGAAGACCGGCCGGGTCGGGCATCGATCGGCCTGATTGCTGGATGCCTGGATGCCAACTCTCGCTGTTCGGCGATGGTGCCCTGGCGGCCGCCGCGCGCGAGTCCAAGCTCGGATCGAGGCGGCGCCGAGGCGGCAGCGGAGCTGGCCTGCGAGCGGCCGTGCTGGGATCGGGAAGCGGAGGCAACGCGACGATCGTCGAGAGCGCCGACGGCTGCCTGCTGCTCGATGCCGGGTTCTCGTGCCGGGAGCTGGAGCGGAGGCTGGAGTTGGTCGGCCGCTTAGCGGCGGACGTGGACGCGGTGCTTCTGACCCACGAGCACAACGACCACAGTCGGGGCGCCAGCCGCTTTGCTCGCCGCCACCAGGTCCCCGTCTACGGAACCCGCGGCACGTATCGTGATCCCGAGTTGCGCGGCCTGGGCACCCTCGCCCGGCCGATGGGACCCGGCGTTCCGCTCACCCTGGCCGGATTCCGGATCGAGGTGTTTCCGGTGTCCCACGACGCGCGGGAGCCGGTCGGCGTCGTCGTCGAAAGCAGCGGCGGATACCGCCTGGGGCTGGTGACCGATCTGGGTCGTCGAACCGCGGAAGCCTGGCGATGCCTCCGGGATCTCGACGTTCTGCTGCTCGAGTCGAATCACGATCTCGACATGCTGCGCACGGGACCATACCCTTGGCGCCTGAAGGAGCGAGTGGCGTCGGCGCGGGGACACCTCAGCAACGAGGAAGCCGCGGCCGGCCTCGACGATCTCCTGTCGGATCGCTTGTCGTGGATCGTCCTGTGCCATCTGTCGCAAACCAACAACTCGCCCGCGTTTGCGGCCGCGGCGGTGCAGCCGGTTCTCGATCGCCGGCGTTCACGCGCGAAGCTCATGGTGGCGGAGCAGCATCGGCCGGGGCCCTGGTTGGACGTCGGCGCGGGAAGTGGATGGCACAGAGGAGGGTGAGTTGACGCCTGACGCAAAGCCCTTCGTGGCGCGGGTGCTGGTCTATCCGCGTGCTGAGGTTCTCGACCCCCAGGGGCGGGCAATCGAAGGCGCGCTCGAGCGAATCGGCTTCGACGGCGTACAGCGCATCCGGGCCGGCAAGAGCTTCGAGGTCGCTCTTCGCGCGGCGAGCAGCACCGAGGCCTCGGAGGCGGTCGACCGCATGTGCCGCCAACTGCTCGCGAACCCCATCGTCGAGGACTACAGCGTGGAGTGGATCCGGGCGTGAAGTGCGGGATCGTCGTCTTCCCCGGCAGCAACTGCGATCACGACGTCTACCACGTGCTCGGGCATGTGCTCGAGCAGGAGACGCTCTTCCTCTGGCACCAGAAGACGTCTCTTGAGGGATGCGAGCTGATCGTCCTCCCGGGTGGATTCTCCTACGGCGACTACCTTCGCGCCGGGTCGATGGCGGCGCACTCGCCGATCATGGCCGCCGTGCGGCGGCACGCCGAAGCGGGAGGCCGGGTGCTGGGCATCTGCAACGGCTTCCAGATGCTCCTGGAGGCGGGCCTGCTGCCGGGCGCGATGCGGAGAAATCGTGACCTCCGGTTCTTGAGCGTCGACGTGCACCTGAGGGTCGAGCGCGACGACCTCGTGTACTGCTCGGGATACCGCCGGGGTGAGGTGCTGCGCATGCCGATTGCCCATGCCGAGGGCAACTACGTGGACACCGACGAGGCCCTCGATGATCTGGAACGGAGCGGGCAGGTGGTCTTCAGGTACGTGGACTCCGAAGGGAACCTGGCGTCCGGGGCCAACCTGAACGGGTCGAAGAGGTCGATCGCCGGCGTGTGCAGCGCGGAAGGCAACGTGCTCGGACTGATGCCCCACCCCGAGCGCTGCGCCGAAGACCTGTTGGGCAACGGCGACGGTCTCGCGCTGCTGGCCGGAGCGGTTCAGGCCGGCGGTGGGGCGGAGCTGACGGCGGCGGTCGGCGGGTAGCGGTCATGACGGCGTCTGGTTCCCTCGCCGGCGAGCCTGCGGTGGATGCCGGGCTCGCGTCGGAACACGGTCTGACGACAGAGGAGTACGGCGGTCTCCGCGACCTTCTGGGACGTGTCCCGACGTACACCGAACTGGGGATCGCTTCGGCGCTCTACTCGGAACACTGCTCGTACAAGTCGTCGAAGATCCACCTGCGCCGGTTCCCGACCCGGAGTCGCCGGGTCGTTCACGGCCCTGGCGAGAACGCCGGAGTCGTCGACATCGGCCACGGCTGGGTCGCGGCCTTCAAGATGGAGAGCCACAACCACCCGAGCTTCATCGAGCCCTACCAGGGTGCAGCCACGGGTGTCGGCGGCATCCTGCGCGATGTCTTCACCATGGGCGCGCGTCCGATCGCCTGTCTCGATTCGCTGCGCTTCGGAGACATCGATGGCGAGCGCGGCGCCCGCATGCGGCACCTCGTCGACGGGGTCGTGAGGGGTATCGGGGACTACGGCAACTGCGTCGGCATTCCAACGGTCGGAGGCGAGACCGGCTTTCACAGTTCCTACAACGGCAACATCCTGGTCAACGCGTTCGCGCTCGGCGTCTGTCGTCGCGAACGCATCTTCACGGCGGTCGCCTCGGGCGCGGGGAACCCGATCCTCTACGCCGGCAGCCGAACGGGTCGGGACGGCATTCACGGCGCGACGATGGCTTCGGAGGCCTTCGACAGCGAGAGCGAGGCCAAGCGCCCGACGGTTCAGGTGGGTGACCCGTTCACCGAGAAGGTGCTGCTTGAGGCGAGCCTGGAGGCGATGCGAAGCGGGGTCGTGCTCGGAGTGCAGGACATGGGAGCCGCCGGACTCACCAGCTCCTGCTTCGAGATGGCGGCGCGCGGTGGCGCGGGGGTGGAGATCGATCTCGACCTCGTGCCGCTGCGTGAAGCGTCCCTGACCCCGTACGAGATCATGCTCTCCGAGTCTCAGGAGCGGATGGTGTTCGTCACGCAGAGGGGACAGGAAGGGACTGTCGTCTCGATCCTCTCCCGCTGGGGCCTTCAGGCGAGGACGATCGGTCGGGTGACCGACGACGGTCGAGCCCGTCTGACGTTCCGCGGCCGGACGGTGGCGGACATGCCGGTCGAGCCGCTGGTGGATGGAGCGCCCGTGTACGACCGGCCTGCCCGGCCGCCGGCCGATCTGGCCCGGCGTCAGGAGGACGTGCGACCCGAGGCGCCCGACGATCCGCTCGGCGCGCTCAAGGGCCTGCTGGGGACTCCCGAACTCGGGGACAAGGAGTGGATCTTTCGCCAGTACGACTCGACCGTGCGCTCGAACACGATCGTCGGTCCGGGCTCGGACGCGGCGGTGCTGCGGCTCAAGGGTACGCCGTCGGCGCTTGCGCTGACCTCGGACGTGAACCCCTCGTACTGCTGGCTCGATCCGAGGCTCGGCGGGCGGCAGGCGGTAGCCGAGGCAGTCCGCAACCTGGCGACCGTGGGCGCCGAACCAGTGGGGATGACGAACTGTCTGAACTTCGGCTCGCCGGAGAATCCCGAGATCGCGTGGCAACTACGGGAGTGCATCTCGGGGATGGCCGATGCGTGCCGGGCCTTCGATGTCCCGGTGATCTCGGGCAACGTGTCCCTCTACAACGAGACCGAGGGCGAAGCCGTGCGGCCGACTCCCACGGTGGCGATGGTCGGTGTGATCGACGAGTTGATGGAGCTGGGCGTCGAGGGTGAACTGAACCGCCTGCTGGGCTGCGGCTTCTGGCGCGCGGGGGATCGCGTGCTGCTGCTGGGCAGGAGTGGAGACGAGTTCGGCGGCTCGGCCTACCAGCGACTGCTCTACGGCGTCGAGGCGGGGCGCCCGCCCTCCGTCGATCTCGGGGCGGAGGCTGCCCTCTGCGCCCTGCTGCGCCGTGCACGGCGGTCGGGCTGGCTGAGTGGCTGTCACGATCTCGCGGAGGGAGGGCTGATCGTGGCCTTGGCCGAGTGCGCCATGGCTTGGGGCCTCGGCATGCGTGGATCCTTCGACGGCGGTCCTCTGAGTCTCTTCTCCGAGGGGCAGGGGAGGGCGATCGTCACAGCCTCGCCGGCCCGGGTGGATGACGTGCTCAGTTCGGCGGAGGCGGCGGGCGTTGCCGCCTCGGACATCGGCGAAGTGGGCGGTGACCGCATCCTGCTCGGTTTCGACGGCGGCGTGGTCGACAGCCCGGTCGACGAGCTGCGGGCTGTCTGGACCGAAGCCCTTCCGCGGGCGGTGGGCTAACCTAGATCCATGTGCGGGATCTTCGGTATCGAGGGGGCTCCGGACGCGGCCAACCTCACGTACCTGGGTCTCTACGCGGAGCAGCATCGCGGCCAGGAGAGCGCCGGGATCGTGTCGTGGGATGGGGAGCAACTCCACGCCGAGCGAGGCATGGGGAAGGTCGCCGAGATCTTCGATGCGAACAAACTCGCCGGACTGCCGGGCGAGCGCGCGATTGGCCATACGCGCTACTCGACGGCCGGTTCGAGCGTCATCACGAACGCTCAGCCGATCGTCGTCATGACCTCGATGGGGCCGCTCGGAATCGTCCACAACGGCAACCTGGTCAGTGCGCTGGCCACGCGTGGCGAGTTGGAAGCGGCGGGCTCGATCTTCCAGACCACGAGCGACTCGGAGGTCTTTCTCCACCTGATGGCCACCCATCCCCACGAGGAGATCGTCGAGTCGCTGCTGCGGGTTCTGGGAGAGGTAAGGGGGGCCTATTCGCTCCTGCTCATCAGCCGCCAGGGTCTCATTGCCGCCCGGGACCCCCATGGCTTCAGACCGTTGATCCTGGGAGACCTCGACGGGCAGCCGTGCTTCGCTTCGGAAAGTTGCGCCTTCGACCTGCTCGAGGCGCGGCTGCTTCGGGAACTCGATCGTGGCGAGGTGGTGCTGGCGCGGGGAGATCGCATCGAGAGCTACCGCCTGCCGCCGGTTTCCAGGGCGGCGCGGTGCATCTTCGAGCACGTCTACTTCGCGCGTCCGGACAGCGAGGTGTTCTCGGACACGGTGGCGCAGTCGCGCCTGGAGATGGGGGCTCGGTTGGCCCGGGAATCACCGGTCGAAGCGGATCTGGTCGTGCCGGTACCGGACAGCGGCCTCTACGGAGCGCTCGGCTACAGCCGGGCTTCGGGAACGCCGATCGAACTGGGTCTGATCCGGAACCACTACATCGGGCGGACCTTCATCGAGCCTCAGCAGTCCATCCGCCACTTCGGCGTCAAGGTGAAGCTGAATCCGGTCCGGGATCTGATTGCCGGCAAGCGGATCGTGCTGGTGGACGATTCGATCGTGCGCGGCACGACATCGCGCAAGATCGTCAACATGGTCCGCGAGGCCGGAGCCTCCCAGGTGCACGTCCGCATTACGTCGCCGCCGACTGCCTTCTCGTGCATCTACGGCATCGACACACCGACGCGCGGCGAACTGATCGCTTCGGACCACTCACTGGAGAAGATTCGGCGCTTCATCCGGGCCGACAGCCTTGCCTATCTCTCGCTCGAAGGACTGCTCGACTGCGTTTCCGGTCGCCCGGATACGTACTGTACGGCCTGCTGGACGGGTGAGTATCCGGTACCGGGCGAAGGTCACGACGAGACCCAGGCCGAGCTCTTCCCGCTCCGCCTCGAAGCTGGCTAGTGAAGCAACCGAACGCCTACCGCGACGCGGGCGTCGATCTGGCGGCTCAGGATCGAGCGCTGGCCGGCATCGGGGGTTTGGTGAAGTCTACCTTCACGGAAGGTGTCCTGAGTGGTCTGGGAGCTTTCGGCGGCCTGTTCGCGCTGCCGGAGTCCCTCCGACAACCGGTGCTGGTGGCCTCGGCGGACGGCGTCGGCACCAAGCTCTCTGTCGCGCGAATGGCCGGCGACTTCGGCACCGTGGGCGCCGACCTCGTGAATCACTGTGTGAACGACATCCTGGTGCAGGGCGCGACGCCCCTGTTCTTTCTCGACTACGTCGGTGCGGGAAAGCTCGATGGCGGCCCCATGAGGTCCCTGCTCCAGGGCGTTGCCGAGGCCTGCATCGACAACGGTTGCGCCCTTCTCGGCGGGGAGACCGCCGAAATGCCGGGCTTTTACCAGCCGGGCGACTACGAGCTGGTGGGTTTCATCGTCGGCGCCGCGGAGCGCGGAGAGATCCTCGATGGTTCCGCGGTCCGGGCAGGCGATGCTCTGATCGGGCTGGCGTCGGCGGGTCTTCACACGAACGGTTTTTCTCTGGCGCGTCGCGCATTCTTCAACCTGGGCGGGCTCGACCTGGCTTCCCGGCTGCCAGACTCGGAACGTACCGTGCGGGATGTTCTGCTGGCCCCCCATCTCTCGTACCTGCGTCTGCTCAAGCCGCTGCTCGGCGATCCTCGTTTGCACGCTATGGCCCACATCACGGGCGGGGGATTGACGGACAACCTCCCACGCGTTCTTCCCCAGGGTTTGGGCGCTGACGTGGACGTGGGCGGCTGGGAGGTGCCGGAGGAGTTCACCGCCATCCAGAGACTGGCGGACGTGCAGACGGAGGAGATGTACCGGGTCTTCAACATGGGAGTCGGGATGGTCGTGGTCGTCGACCCGGCCGCCGCCGCCGATCTGATCGCCGAACTCGAGGCGGTTGGGGGGCGAGCTTTCCTTCTGGGTTCGGTGCAGGCCGGAGAGGGCGTTTCGTACGGGGGGCAGGCGGCGTCGGAACCCTGTCGGGATTCGCCGAGTCCTCCGTGACCGCGTCGAAGACACCGGTCGCCGTTCTCATCTCGGGGCGCGGCAGCAACTTCGAGGCGCTCCATCGGGCGACCCGGGAGCAGAGGCTGCCCGCCGAGATCGTCCTCGTCCTGAGCAATGTTCCCTCCGCGGCAGGCATCGAGCGCGCTCGCTCGCTGGGGCTGCCGACGGCAGTCGTTCCCAGCCGTGGAGCCGGTTCGCGAGCCGCTCACGAAGCGCTGGTGAGCGAGAGGATCGAGCGTGCCGGTGCGGAGTGGATTTGCCTGGCCGGCTACATGCGGTTGCTCAGTGCGGAGTTCGTGGCCGCGTTCGAGAACCGGATTCTCAACATCCACCCCAGCCTGCTGCCGTCCTTCCCGGGTCTGGATGTCCAGCAGGCCGCCCTCGACCACGGCGTTCGCGTAAGCGGCTGCACGGTACACTTCGTCGACGCCGGCCTCGACAGCGGGCCGATCGTCGGCCAGCGCTCGGTACCCGTTCGAAGCGGTGACGACGCCGCGTCCCTGGCGGCGCGCATCCTGCGGGAGGAGCACCAGCTCTATGCAGAAGCGCTCCGCCGTCTGCTCGTCGAGGAGTGGCGGATCGAGGGGAGGAGAGTCCTCTTCGGTCCTGCCCATACGGAGTCCAGGGAGGCGCAGCCGGGCCAAGTCCCCGGGGACTTGACAGAGCCGCGGACGCCGCACTAGAGTTCTCCCTTCGCTCAGCGGATCGCGGACGGCAAGTCCATGGCGTGACGCGGGCAGGTCGCAGCGGGCGGCGCTTGGCGCGGCTCGGCCCACGGGGCGCGCGGCCGGCAATGGCCGGTTCTTTGAAAACTGAATAGAGGAAGTAGTCCGCGTCGATTCCCCGGCGGCCACGGCGGCCGTCGGAGATGATGTCCGACAAGGACAAGACGAGCACTCCGGAACTCGCTTCCGGAGGCGACCAATGCCGAAGTAACGGCGCTGGGCTTCCGCGACTTCGTCACGGGGGCCGGGCGCATGCAGGATTCAACTGGAGAGTTTGATCCTGGCTCAGAATGAACGCTGGCGGCGTGCCTGATACATGCAAGTCGAGCGCGAAAGTGGCCTTCGGGCCGCGAGTAGAGCGGCGAACGGGTGAGTAACACGTGGGTAACCTGCCTTGGAGAGGGGAATAACTTGGGGAAACCCGAGCTAATGCCGCATGAGCTCGCCGGACCTTCGGTGCCGGCGAGGAAAGGTGGCCTATTCTTGAAAGCTGCCGCTCCAAGAGGGGCCCGCGTCCGATTAGCTAGTTGGTGGGGTAACGGCTCACCAAGGCTACGATCGGTAGCCGGCCTGAGAGGGTGATCGGCCACACTGGAACTGAGACACGGTCCAGACCGCTACGGTGGGCAGCAGTACGGGATCTTGCGCAATGGGCGAAAGCCTGACGCAGCAACGCCGCGTGAAGGATGAAGGCCTTCGGGTTGTAAACTTCTGTCAGGCGGGACGAACGAGCGGCGGTGAATAGCCGCCGTCTCTTGACGGTACCGCCGGAGGAAGCCCCGGCTAACTCCGTGCCAGCAGCCGCGGTAATACGGAGGGGGCAAGCGTTATTCGGAATTATTGGGCGTAAAGGGCGTGTAGGCGGCTTGATAAGCCAAAGGTGAAATCCCTCAGCTCAACTGAGGAACTGCCTTTGGAACTGTCTCGCTAGAGGCCAGGAGAGGGTAGCGGAATTCCCAGTGTAGCGGTGAAATGCGTAGATATTGGGAGGAACACCAGTGGCGAAGGCGGCTACCTGGACTGGTACTGACGCTGAGGCGCGAAAGCGTGGGGAGCAAACAGGATTAGATACCCTGGTAGTCCACGCTGTAAACGATGGGCACTCGGTGCTGCGGGTATCGACCCCTGCAGTGCCTTAGCTAACGCGTTAAGTGCCCCGCCTGGGGAGTACGGTCGCAAG
>JAAXHG010000019.1 GCA_012270995.1 Vicinamibacteraceae bacterium
TCGGTCTGAGGCAAAGCCTCGTTAGCTCTAGCAGCGTTCGCAGCCGTGAAGCTGCGCTGTCGCGCAGGGAACAGTAGTTCCATGCAAGTAGACACAGCGGCCGGCGTGGAGTAGGAGCCAGGACATTCCGCGTCGGCGCAGACGGCACTCTCGGCCGTGTTCAAGGGTCAAGGACTTCTTCCCTGCACTCGAAGCTGGCCGCGTCCTTCGGGTCGCCGCTGCCGGAGTAGACCGCGGTCTTCGGGTAGCGGCAGATGGGACGCGATTCCAGAACCTGACCGTCGCCGTCCCGACGCGCGGCACCCAGCGTCTCGGGTGGAACGCCCTCCTCCACCCAGCGGACGACCGCGGCGAAGGGGTTCTCGGGCGTGATGCCGGGCATGTCGCGACAATGCCTGGCGCCCGGCACCATGAACAGGCGCAGGAAGTCGCCCGCGTCTCCCATCCGGTCTTCGACGCCTTCGAACCAGTCGACCGTGCCCTGCGCATAGATCAGGGAATCGGACCAGCCGTGCCAGACGATCGCCTTGCCGCCGCGGTCGCGGAAACCGGAAAGATCGGTGCGGTCGGTACCGAACACGCGCCCGAACTCCTCGACGGACTGGTCCCAGTAGTGCTCGTAGGAGGCGTGGGCGAGGCCGGTCCAGTCGAAGTTCGGATCGCGGGCCAGGAAGTAGCGGAACCAGTCGAGGGTGATCCGCATCGGCGCTCCGCCGGGGGGATCGCCGCCGGTCCCGTTCAGAGGCAGGAAGTCGGTCCCGGGGGCGAGGCCGTACCAGAGGAACGAGCCGTCCCGCCGGCGGGGGCCTTCGAGGATCTTCCGGATGACGGCGATGTCGGCCTCGCCGATCGGTCCACAGCCTTCGGCCTCGGCGCCGAGGAGTTCGACGGAATCGAATGGACACCGGCGGGGCTCCGGAATCACGCCGTCGGCAAGGCCGTCCTGCAGGTCGCAGGCCGCTACAGCCCGGGTCTGGGCGAGCCGGAAGGCGCAGGGGCGCACGAAGTGGCCCGCTTCCAGCATGACGAGCTGGCCCCACATCTGGGCGAGGTGCAGGCGGTCCCAGTTGATGGCCGGCGCACCGGAGAGCACGCCGTCGTAATCGTAGGGGTACCGCTGGACCTCCATCAGCCCCTGGCGGCCGCCGGTCGAGCAGCCGCGGAAGTAGGAGTACCTCGGCTGGCGGCCGTAGAAGGCCGCGGTGAGTTCCTTGCCCACCCGGGTCATCGCGTGGATGCCGAGGTAGGCGTTGTCACGGATCAGCATCCACTCGAGGGCGCCGTCCGGCCCAAGCGCGAAGCTGCCGCTGTTCTCTTCGTGGCCCGTGTCTGTTGCGGCCGCGGCGAAGCCCTCGCGGACGGCGGCCGGGAGCGAGCGCGGACTGCCGCCCGAGAAGCCGCCGCCGCCGGTGCCGAGGAAGCGGCCGTTCCAGTTCTCGGCAGGCAGGGCGACCCAGATGATGATGCGGTCGTTGGCGGGCGGGTGGGTGGCGACGGCGGTTACGCGGCAGTAGGGAGGGCCGCCGGGACCGGCGGTATCGAGCGCGGCCGATTCGACGGTGGCGTCGGCGAGGTCAACGGTGGTCAGGCTCTCGCAGGAGCGGGACGGTTCGTCGGAGTCGTAGACGGGCGGCGGACCCCACTGCGCGGCCGCGGGGGCGGTGACGGCCAGGACTACAGAGGCCGCGATCGGACGGTACTTCACGGGTTAGCTCCTGCCGCAGTATGGTCGCCGCTTCGCGGCGCGTCCAGTTGGCCGCCTACGGCGGCAGCGGACCAGAGGGTCCGCGCACCCAGAGCACGGTCTTTCCCGTTGCGACAGTCTCTACTGCAAGCCAACCATGCGCGGTGGCGGCGATCTTGCCCTCGCCGCCACCGATGCCCGCGCGCAGAGGGTAACGTCCGCATGCTTACCTGCATCGGCATCGCACTCAAGGAGGATCCCCATGAAGAGATTGAGCAACCGAACCCTGCCGGCCGTTCCGCTGACCTTGAGCCTGGCCCTCGTGTTCACCGTTGCCGGCGGCCAGCCCGCGGCCGCTCAGGGGTCCGGCGCTTCAGGCTCCTGGACCATCGGCGAGCGCGTCGTGCCGGCGCCGGCTGGAGCCAGCGAGGAGCTCCGATCGGCCCTCGCCGCGATGCCTGCCCCCAACGTAGCTACCTCTCTGGCGCAGGCTCCGCAGACCGAGGAGCAGTGGCTGGCGATCCAGAGCGCGACGGCCAACGCGAATCTCGCGCAGATGGCCGACGCGTACGGCCTCTCGATCGAGAAGGACGAGATCGAGGGCGTAACGGTCTATCGGGTGACGCCGGACAAGGTCGATCCGCGGCACACCGGCCACCTGTTTCTGCATGTCCATGGCGGCGCCTACGTCCTCAACGGAGGCGACAACTCCGCCACGGAGGCTGCCCTGGTCGCGGCCCGGGCCGGCATCCCGGCGATCTCCGTCGACTACCGCATGCCGCCGAAACACCCCTTTCCGGCCGCGGTCGAGGACGTGGTCACGGTCTACCGGCACCTGCTCGAGAGCCGTTCCGCCAAGTCGATCGCCATCGGCGGCACCTCGACGGGCGGCGGGTTGTCGCTGGCGTCCGTTCACAAGTTCCGCGACCTGGGCCTCGAGCTACCCGGCGCCATCTACGCCGGCACACCGTGGGCGGATCTGACGAAGACCGGCGATTCGCTGTTCACCAAGGAAGGGCTGGACCGCGTTCTCGTGACCTACGACGGGCTCCTGAAAGGCGCGGCGCTCCTCTACGCGGACGGCCACGACCTCAAGGACCCACTGATCTCCCCCCTCTACGGCGAGTTCGAGGGGTTCCCGCCGACGTACCTGATCACCGGCACCCGCGACATGTTCCTCAGCGACACGGCGCGGACCCACCGCAAGCTGCGCGCGGCCGGGGTCGTCGCGGATCTTCACGTCTACGAGGGGGTCGCGCACGCCGACTACCTGATCCTCGTCGACTCGCCGGAGTCGAAGGACATGTTTCAGGAGGTCGGTGACTTCTTCAAGAAGCACCTGGAGTAGGAGGTTCGTCGCCGCTTGTCGCCGCTTCGCGACGCATTCGTGGCCGCCCGCGGCGGCAGCCGGCGAGGACGCTGGCGCGCCCAGCGCGTGACGTCATCTACGAGCTGCGGGTCGCGGTGAATTCGCGCTCGCCGCGGGGAGTGATCATCTTGCCGGTCATCGTGTCGCCGTCGACCGTCGCCTCAAAGTTGAGGTTGATCGTCTGGCCGCCAGGGCTGACTTCGCGGCCGAACTTGAGCGTCTCGCCGTCCCAGGACACGTTCTTCAGGTCGCCGTTGCCGCGCGGATTGCTCCAGGCGCCCTTGAGTTCTCCGTCGACTTCCGTGAACTCGTACACGACCTCGAAGCTGCCCTGGGGCGTCTCGGCCATCGACGTCCACTTGCCGAGGACGGGAGCGTTGTCGGCGGCCAGGGCGGCGGGCGCGAAGGCAAGGGCTACGGCGGCGGCGATCAGGATGGATTGTCTCATTGCGGGCTCCTCAACTGGTTCGGAATGGAACGACTTTGATGAAAGGACGACCACCACCGTCGTTTTGTTGCTGTTCGGCTGTGGAGTTGCGCGGACAATGACGGAGAGCAGGCGTCCGAGCCGCCGCTGAAGGACGGCCAGGAGAGCACACAAATGAAGATCGATCACTTCATGTACGCGGTCGCCGATTTCGACGAAGGGATGGCGTGGGGCGAGGAGGTCTTCGGCGTGGCGCCGGCGCTGGGCGGCTCCCATGAGGGGCTCGGTACGCGCAATGCGCTGCTGAACCTCGGCGACACGTACCTCGAGATCATCGCGCCCGATCCGGCGCAAGCGGTCGAGAGCCAGATGGTCACGGGCATGGCCGCGATGAGCGCCGGGGGCCTCGTGACCTGGGCGGCGCGGGGCGATCTCGTCGCCGCGAAGGGGTTGCTGGAGGAGGCCGGGATCTCGTCGGCTGGCCCGGTGGAGACAAAGCGCCGCACGGCGGACGGCGGTCTGCTGGTGTGGGACCTGCTGTTCCCGCAGGGGGCCGGCTACGGGATGCCCTTCTTCATCGATTGGCGGGAGTCTCCGCATCCGGCTACGACGACGCCTGAGGGCGGGGAGTTGGTGTCGTTCGGGATCTCCACGCCGGACGCGGAGGAACTCGGGGCGGCCCTGGCGGGTCTGGGGCTGGATGTCGAGGTGTCGGAGGGGGCGCCGGAGATGACGGTCGTCATCGAGGGAGCGAACGGTCCCGTGACGTTGGCTTCCACGGCGGAGAGCCGGGGGTTGCAGCCATCCTCGCGCCGCTGAAGAGAGCTGCCTCCAACGGCGCCTTGTCTTAGGGTACGCGGGTCTTCCGACCCGCCGCGGGCGATCGGAGTAGGGTTGGTTCTCACGGCAGCGAACGGGAGAGGAGCACCATGATCGAGAAGACCCCAATGAGCCGCACCCATCGATCCGGGCCCTTCCTCGCCATCGCGGCCCTGAGCCTCGCGGTCGCCACGCCGGCCGCGGCGCAGCTCGACATCGACGCCTGGGCCGAACTGGCAGGCGAACAGACCGTCTGGGAGCGGACCCGGTTGAGCGACACGGTCTATCTGCTCCTGCCCGGGCCTGGACGGGTGGGCAACCTCGCCGTCTCGGCGGGCGCGGACGGCATCCTGATCGTCGACGACGGGATGATCCCGGTGGCGCCCAAGATCAAGGCGGCGGTGGCGGAGATCCAGGAAGGCAGGATCGATTTCGTCGTCAACTCGCACTACCACTTCGACCACGCCGGCGGCAACGCGGCTTTCGGCGCCGACTCCGCGATCGTCGCCCACGCGAACGTGCGCAAGCGGCTGCTGGAGAACCGGCACGCTGGCGCCAACTTCTCGGCGACGCCGTTCCCGCCGGAGGCGCTGCCGATCGTGACCTTCAACGAGAGCGTCACCCTGCACTGGAACGACGAGGCGATCGACGTCATCCACTTCGGCAATCCGGCCCACACGGACGGCGACTCGGCGATCTACTTCCGGGACTCGAACGTCCTCCACGCCGGCGACCAGTACATCAACCTCGGGAGCTATCCCTACATCGACCGGGATGTCGGCGGCAGCGCGCTCGGTCTGCGCGACAACCTCGCCCAGATGCTGGACGTCGTCGACGACGAAACGAAGATCATCCCCGGCCACGGGCCGCTGGCGACGAAGGCCCACTTGCAGAACTTCCACGATGTGGTTTCCGAGACGATCGACCACGTCGCCGACCAGAAGAAGGCCGGGAAGTCGCTCCCGGAAGTCCAGGCCGCCGGCCTGCCGGAGAAGTACGCGTCGTACAGGAGCGGCGGCCTCTCGCCGGAAGCGGTCTGGATCGGCTACGTCTGGGCCAGCCTCGACGACTGAGATCGGAGCAGCAGCCGCGGCCGGCGAGGGCGCCGGCGCACCCAGTCCTACTCTCCGCCGGTGCTCTGGGGCTGGTCGTACTCCGATTCGAGCAGGCGGGCGCCGCGCAGGACGTTGCCCATCGCGTAGTTGCCTTCGTGGCAGGCGTACTCGTAGACCAGGCTGTCCTTCGCCTGCCACGTGTACTCACCCGCCCAGGGCGCCGTCCATGAGTTCGGATCGTCGACGCGGAAGTGGTAGAGCAGGTTCCCGTCCTCGGTCCGGGTGAAGCGCTCCTCCACCACCATCGTCTTGCTGCCCCCGGGGAGGCCGGTCTCGTTGCGGAAGTTGCGGGTGGTGACCACCAGGGTGTCGCCGTCCCAGTGCCCGACGCCGTCGCCGAGCCACCAGTTGATCCCGTCGGGGCCGTGCTCGCCATCGATCGGGATGATCCGCGCGTCATGGACCATCTCCGCCATGATGACGACGTGGTTCTCGGTCTGCATGATGCGCGCGTAGTTGTTGTACAGGCTGGGCAGCAGCGGCGGTCCGCCGACGAAGCCAAGCAGGCAGCGCTCGGCCAGAGCCAGGCTTTCGGGCCCGTCGAAGGGCCCTGGGCCGTCATGGTCGAGCCAGGAGGCCGTGCCGTCGTTGTCGTGGGCGAACGAGGCGAAGTTCGTCATGAGCCGGCGCATGGCCGCCGGCGTCATCTGCGGCCGGCGACCGTTCTTCGGCTCGTAGATGATCGAGGTGCGGAACTTGCCGTCCACCACGACCGCCTCGGAGCCGGGGTCGATCCAGAAGGCGTTGTAGCCGCCGACGCCGCCGCCGCCGAAGCGGTTGTCGCCGTCGCCGCCCTTCACGGGCGCGCTCCGGTCGGCGCCGCCGCCCTTTCGGTCCTCTTCGACCTCTCGCCAGAACTCCTCCCTCTCCTCTTCGAGGGCCTGCGCCTCCTCGGGGCTCAGGTAAAGGTTGTCGCCGTACTGCGGCGGACGATCGACCGGAGTGACGGTGCCGGCGTCGTACACGCCCGACAGATCGGGCTTGCCGTTCGGCATCCGCTTCATGCCGTCTCCCTCCGCGGCGAGCGCCGGGAGGCCGATAAGGAACAGGGCGAGCGAGACGAGGGTGAGCTTGCGCATGGCTTGAGTCCTTGTTCGGAGAGAATGGACCGAATGCTCGAAGGGACTGGAATCCTAGCAGGTACGGGCGCACCGAGGGCGGCTCTGCTGGCGGCCATCGGGCTCTGCCTTCTACTCCAGGCGCTCCCCGGCGGCGCGCAACCGCAGAAGCCGGTCGAGCCGGCGGGCCACCAGGTCGAACTGAACGGACAGTTGTACGACGTGCCGCCGCCGTGGCGCGGCAACCGCATCGACCAGGCCATCGACCCGGCCGAACTCGCGAAGGTGCCCGGCGAACTGACCGGAGAACTCGGCATCTACGTCACACCGGAAACGCGCGACGCCGTCGTAGCGATGGCGGCGGCCGCCTTGGAGCGGGGGATCCGGCTGGAAGTGGACTCCGGCTTCCGCAGTCACGGCTTTCAGAAGAGGGTCCTGGAAGGCCTCCTGGCGGGTGACCGACCGTTCCTCAACGCCGTCCGCTGGACGGCGCCGCCCGGCTACTCCGAGCACATCACCGGCCGCGCCCTCGACTTCGTGCCCAGCGACGCCGACTTCAAGGACACGGCGGCGTACCAGTGGCTGAAGCGCCACGCCGCCGACTTCTGCTTCACGGAGAGTTACCCGCTGGGCAATGCCGGCGGCTTCGACTGGGAACCCTGGCACTGGCGCTACGACGACTGCGACGAGTAGTGGCGGCTGGCGCCTCGACGTGGCGTCTCGCTGTAGGCTGGACGGCAGGAGACACGAGCATGAAGACGATTGAGCATCACGTGAACGGAAGCCGCCTTCCCGCCGCCTCCGGCAGGACCCACCCGGTCTTCAACCCGGCCACGGGGGAGCAGACGGCGGCGGTCGGTCTGGCGAGCACGGACGAAGTCGACGCCGCGGTTGCGGCCGCCAGGGACGCCTTCGGCGAGTGGCGGCGTACCTCGCTCGCCGTGCGCACGAAGCTGATGTACGCCTTCCGGAACCTGGTCGAGGCGCACACGGACGAGCTCGCCCGGCTGCTGACCGCCGAGCACGGCAAGGTGCTGGCCGACGCCGCAGGCGAGGCGGCGCGGGGGATCGAGAACATCGAGTACGCCTGCGGCCTCGCCGACCTGCTGAAGGGGAGCTACAACTCCCAGGCATCGAGCGGCGTCGACGTCTACTCGGTGCGCGAGCCGCTCGGCGTCGTCGCCGGCATCACGCCGTTCAACTTCCCGGCGATGGTGCCGCTTTGGATGTTCCCGAACGCGGTCGCTTGCGGGAACACGTTCGTGCTCAAGCCATCGGAGCGGGATCCGTCCGCGCCGCTGTTACTGGCGGAGCTGTTCGACCAGGCGGGGTTCCCGCCCGGCGTGTTCAACGTGGTCAACGGCGACAAGGTGGCGGTCGACCGCCTGTTGACCCATCCGGACATAGCAGCCGTGAGCTTCGTCGGCTCGACGCCGATCGCCCGCTACGTCTACGAAACGGGGACCGGCGCCGGCAAGCGCGTCCAGGCGCTGGGCGGTGCGAAGAACCACATGGTGGTACTGCCCGACGCCGATGTCGACCTCGCCGCCGACGCCGCCGTGTCGGCCGCCTACGGCTCGGCCGGGGAGCGCTGCATGGCGGTGTCCGTCGTCGTCGCGGTCGGCGGCGTCGCCGATCCGTTGGTCGGCGCGATTCAGGACCGGATGGGGAAGCTCACGATCGGCCCCGGCATGGACATGGAGTCGGAGATGGGCCCGCTGATCACCCGCGAGCACCGAGATCGCGTGGCCGGCTACATCGGCGCCGGCGCCGACGAGGGCGCCACCGTGATCGTCGACGGCCGCAACGCGACCTTCGACGGCGACGGCTTTTTCCTCGGCGTCTCGCTGCTCGACAACGTCACGCCGGACATGACGGTGTACCGCGATGAGATCTTCGGTCCGGTCCTATGCGTCGTCCGCGCCGACAGTTACCAGGAGGCGGTCGAGCTGGTCGAGCAGAACCCCTGGGGCAACGGCACCGCGATCTTCACCCGCGACGGCGGCGCCGCCCGCCAGTTCCAGGAGGACGCCGACGCCGGCATGGTCGGCGTCAACGTGCCGATCCCGGTGCCCGTCGGCTACCACTCCTTCGGCGGCTGGAAGCAGTCCCTCTTCGGCGACACCCACATGTACGGCCCGGAGGGCGTCCACTTCTACACGAAGGCCAAGGTGGTCACGGCGCGGTGGCCGGACCCGGCGGAGAGCCAGGTGGATCTGGGGTTTCCGCGGAACCGTTAGCTGAAGCTCGCGCATGCCGCTTCGCGGCGATGGCCCTAGCCCGCAAATTGCACCGATGTCCTACTGCGGCCGCGGATCCGCTCGCTGTAGCGGGCCGTACTCCCTCAGGCCGCTTCGACGTACTGCAGTACGCCTTCAGCGTTCCCTCAGTCCGTGCGCCCCGCTACAGCGGCGTCTACGCGCCCTCGCTACGAACCTCGGTGAAATTTGCGGGCTAGTGCCGGCGGGGACGCCGGCGCACCTGTACCTTCCAGGGGTTCAGTCGAAGGTCCACTCCCGGGGCTCCTTACCCTCTTCGGGCTGAGCCTCACGGACGACGATCGGCGGGGTCTCGCCCTGCTGATAGGTGAAGACGTACTTCAGGGCCTTGCGGTTCTCCTCGGGTACCGGGTCGACGTGGGTGGCGAGTTCCGGGCCGTCGAAGACGTTGATCTTGCAGAACTCCTCGGCCTGGCACACGAACCTGGCCATCTGGACCCAGGCCTCCATCTGCGTGTCGGGTTCGATCCAGGCGCCGAAGGAAAGGCCGGTCAGACCGATGATGTTCAGCGGCGGAGGGGAGTTACCCTGCTGCCGCGCCGCGGCGCCGAGCGGCACCAGGATGGCGATCGCGAGGACAAGCACGCGTCGATTCATGGCTGGGTCACCTCGAAGAAACGATCCCATAATGCCATGCGCTCCCGGTGGAGGTGGCTGCCGGCGTCGATCGTCGAACCGAACTCGAGGTGCCGGCCCGTGTCCGGCTGGAACTCCGGCCACGCCGGCAGGTCCGGGCCGCCCAGCGGATTCGGGTCGCCGGCAGAAGCGAAGGCGATCCAGTAGCCGGACATCGCCTCGGCCAGTTCGTGGTCCTCCTCCGCGTACTCGTAGTCCAGCTTGTTCAGGTTGTCGAAGGCGTAGGCGATCTCGGCCGCGTGGTAGGCGCCGTAGAAGTCCTTCTCGGGGTGGGGCGGGGCGTGGCTGAAGAAGTACAGCCAGGCCGGTGACGCGACGGTCTCCGAGAGGGTCGCCCAGGTCTTCATGTGCCAGGCGAAGATGCGGTCGGAGAAGGCGTCTATGAAGGCCCGCCTCGCGTCGGCGTCGGTCGCCACCGGATAAGCCTCGAAGAACTCGTCGGCCACGTCGGGGAACTGGCTCTTCACCAGGAACTCGACCCCGGACTTGTTGGAGGGAAGCAAGCGGCCCATCAGGCTGGTCGCCTCGTCGCGGTTCGAGCCAACCAGCACCGGCACGTCGGCCTGCTCGCCGGCCCGGTAGATCTCGGCAATCTGCTTCGGCAGCACCCAGCCGTCGACGTTCGGCCTGGTCGCGAAGGCGCCCTGCTTCGAGGCCTCGGCGAGGATCGCCTCGGCGTCCAGTTCGCGCAGGCTGGCGGCCGCGTCGGCGCCCTCGATCCCGAGCCGCTTGGCGAAGGCCTCGCCGACACTCTCGGCCGAGCCGTCCTCGGAGGAGCGAAGCACCGGCAGACCGTCGAAGAAGCCCCCGCTCTGGCCGATCACCCGGTGAAACAGCCCGCGCGCCAGGGGCGAAGCCTGCAGCACGTTGACGCTCCAGGCGCCCGCCGATTCGCCGAAGATCGTCACCCGGTCCGGGTCGCCGCCGAAGGTGGCGATGTTGTCCCGCACCCACTCCAGGGCGAAGATCTGGTCCAGGACACCGTAGTTGCCGGAGACCCCCTGGTCGGACTCGGCCGACAGGGCCGGGTGGGCGAGATAGCCGAAGGCGCCTAGCCGGTAGTTCACCGTCACCACGACGACGCCCTTGCGGGCCAGCGCCGTGCCGTCGTAGAGGGGCAGCGAGCCCGACCCGCGGGTGAGCGCGCCGCCGTGGATCCAGACCATGACCGGCAGGCGATCGCCCTCGTCGGCCGCGGTCCAGATGTTGAGGTACAGGCAGTCCTCGCTCACTTCGACCAGGGGCTGGGCGTAGAAGCCGCCCTCGGGGTACGGCGCCTGCATGCAGGACGGCGGCTCGACGATCGCGTCGATGGGCGTTCTGCCCGGGGTCACGGGCCGCGGCGGCCGGAAGCGGAGGTCGCCGAGCGGCGGCGCGGCGTAGGGAATGCCGAGATAGGTATGGAGGTCAGGCTCGTGTTCGCCGACGAAGCCCATCACGTAGCCGCTGGTCGTCAGCTTGACCGGCCCGAACTGGGCCAGCGCCACCGACGCAACGAGGAAGAAGGCTGCCGAGGCGAACGCGAAGCGGCGGACAAGGGGAGTCATCGGCCGGTTCTATCGCACGCTGCGGCTACTTGGCGACATCGTAGGAAGTCAGCGATTCCTGGTCCCGGATGTAGAACGTGCCGTTGGCGACCACCGGATGCGCCCAAGTGAAGTCGCCACGGTACTCGATCTCGAACCGGCCCCGCTCCTCGTAGCCCTCGGGCGTGGCGACCGCCAGGCCAACCTTGTTCCTCTCGCTGAGGAGGAAGAGCTTGCCGTCGGCCATCACCAGGGAACCCTTGCCGACACTGCGGGCGCGCCAGTGGACTTGGCCCGTCTCGATGTCGACGCTGGTCAGCGCGGGGCCGAAGAAGCTGTAGAGCGTCCCCTCGTGGGCAACGACGCCGCCGTGGTGATTCTGAAGTCGGGTCTCGAAGTACGCCTGCTCGCTGGAGAAGGAACCGCCCTCGTCCTCGACGCCGACTCTGACCGCGCCGCCGCCGATGCCGTACGACGCCGAGTAGAAGACGAGGTCGCCGTCCAGAACCGGCGTGGCGATGTTGATCGCGTTCACGGTGGATGGCCGCTCGTAGCGCCACAGCAAGGCGCCGTCCTCGGCCCGGACGCCGACGCCCGCCTCGCCGGTGAAGCCGATCAACACCTCGGTCCCCGCGATCTCACGCAGGATGAGCGACGAGTAGGAGGCCACGTCGCCGAGTTCGCTGGAGCGCCAGATCGTGCTGCCGTCGGCGGTCGAGAGCGCCGCGATCGCGCCGTCCCGGCCGCCCGGCATGACGAACATCCGGTCGCGCACCACGAGCGGCGACTCGCTGATGCCCCAGCGGGTGTTCGGGCTGCCGAAACGGTCCAGCATGTTGAACTGCCAGACCAACTCGCCGGAGTCCTTCGCGATCTTCGCCGCCTCGCCCATGCCGTTCAGGACGAAGACCGAGTCGCCGTCGATGGTTGGTGCCGAGCGCGGACCGTCACCCCGGTCCGTGTGGTCGTACAGGGGGCCCAGCGTCCGCATCCACACTTCGCCGCCGTCGCTCGCGCGCAGGCGGAAGACCGCGCTCTGGCCGTCGCGGGTGCCCTGGACGTAGATCGCATCGCCCTCGACAACGACCGTCCCGTAGCCCTGGCCGAGCGTCTCGATCTGCCAGTTGACGGCGGGGCCCTCCGGCGGCCACTCGTCGAGCAGGCCGGTCTCGGTCGAGATCCCGGCACGGTCCGGGCCGCGCCACTGCAGCCAGTCGTCGGCCTGCGCCGCCGTCGCGAATCCGGCGGCGAACACGGCCACTGCCAACACCTGTGTATTCCTGCTGAACATATGCGCCATGACCGCTCCTGAGATTTGCTGGCTGGTCGGCCAGCATTATACTGGCCGACCGCGCAACGCGCGGGATCGTACTCAAGCGGCGTGAGCTTCTGACTTGGCAAGAGAAACCGGCCAGCTGAAGGCCGTAGTCTTCGGGCCGACGGGGCTGATCGGCATGGGCGTCACCCGAGCATGGCTCGACGATCCCCGGGTTGCCGAGGTGCGGGCAGTTTCCCGGCGTCCGTTGCCGTACTCCGCGCCCGGCCTGCGCCCGGTGGAGTGCCGGGACTTCCTGGACCTCGCGCCGCTCCGCGAGAGCCTCAAGGGAATCGACGCCGTTTGCTATTGCTTGGGGCGGTCCTATAGTGAGGTTCGGGACGCGGCGGAGTACCGCCGGATCACCTACGACTTCGCGCTCGCGGCCGGACGAGCGGTGCTCGCGGCGAGCCCGAGCGCGACCTTCCACTTCGTCAGCGGTTCGGGCACGAGCCTCCAGAGCCGAATGAACTGGTCCCGCGTCAAGGCGGAAACCGAGCAGGCCCTGCGCGAGCTCGGACTCGGCGGCTGCGTCTGCTGGCGGCCCGCCGGCATCCTCCACGAGGTGAAGCCCGACCGCATGACGGCGTACCACCGCATGGGCGTCGCGGTTGGCGCCCTGCTCCGCGGGTTTCGATCGCTCTCCGTTGGCAACCGGGCGATTGGCGAGGCGATGCTCCACGCGACACTGGACGGACGCCGCGAGGCGATCGTCGAGAACCGGGAGATTCGCGACCTGGCCAACCGCTATCGTGCGCGCTCACGGAATTGAGCAGGAAGAGGAGAACGGTCATGGAGTTCTGGACCGCAACCGTCGCCGCGCCGACCCGGAGCGCCGAGTTCGCCCTGGAGGCGGAGGACCGGGGCTGGGACGGCATGAACGTCGTCGATTCGCAGAACCTCTCCGGCGATCCGTACGTCTGCCTCGCGCTGGCGGCGACGACGACACGCAGCCTGCGGCTGGCGACGTCGGTGACGAATCCGGTCACGCGCCACCCGGCGACGACGGCCTCGTCGGCGCTCTCGGTCCAGCGAGTGTCGCGGGGCCGCATGGTCCTGGGCATTGGCCGTGGCGACAGCGCCCTGGCGCACCTGGGGCGCGCGCCGGCCCGTCTCGGCTGGTTCGAGGACTACCTCGTCAACCTGCAGGCCTACCTCCGCGGCGAGGAGGTGGACTTCGAGAACACGGGCGTTTCAGACGATGCCGCGCCGCTCGCGGAGAAGCTCGGGCTTGCCCACGGGCCTTCCGCGAGCAGCATCCGCTGGATCGGCGACGGGCCGAAGGTGCCGGTCGAGGTCGCGGCCACGGGGCCCAAGGTGATCGGGATTGCGGCCCGTCAGGCCGACCGGGTCATGCTCGCCGTCGGCGCCGACCCGAAGCGCGTCGTCTGGGGCATCGAGACGGCGCGTCAGGCCGCGGCCGAGGGCGGCCGCGACCCGGAGTCGCTCAACTTCGGCGCCTACGTGAACGTCGTCTGCTGCGACGATCCGCGGGTCGGCCGTGAACTGGGCCGCGCCTCCACCGGCCTGTTCGCCCGCTTCTCGGTCATGTACGGCGAGATCGCCGGACCCGCCGACGAGCGGCAGGCAGACGTGTTCCACAAGCTCCACGACAGCTACGACATGAACGCCCACGGCCGCGAAGGCGGCCAGCAGACTGCCGCGCTCACGGACGAGTTCATCGACGACTACGCGATCGTCGGTGGCCCGGAGCACTGCGCGGCCAGGCTCAAGGCACTGCTCGATCTGGGTATCGACAAGTTCGCGGTCACCGGACCCAACTTCGCCGCGCCGAGCCCGCCGGCACGCGAGGCCGCGGAACGGTTCACGGACGACGTCCTGCCGCTGCTGCGGGGCTAAGGGAGAACGACACATGGAGCTGGCCGGCACATCGGCAGTCATCACCGGCGGCGGCAACGGCATCGGCCGCGCCATCGCCATCGCCCTGGCGCGAGAAGGCGCGAACGTCGCGGTCGCCGACCTGGAGCAGGACGCCGCCGAGCGCGTCGCCCGCGAGGCGAAAGCCCTCGGCGTCCGAGCCTTGGCGGCGCGCGTCGACGTGACCCGCGAGGAGGACCTGGAGCGCCTGGCCGACGACGCCTGGGCGGCCTTCGGTTCCGTCGAGCTGCTGTTCAACAACGCCGGCGTCGGCGCGGGCCGGGCGCCGGCCTACGGGTTCAGCGCCGACGACGTGCGCTGGATCCTCAGCGTGAACGTCGAAGGGGTGCTCAACGGCATCCGGGTCTTCGCGCCACGCTTCATCGAGGGCGGCAAGCAGTCCCGCATCGTGAACACCGGTTCCGAGCACAGTCTCGGCATCCCCTTCCCCGGTTCCGCCGTCTACACCGCTTCGAAGCACGCGGTGCTCGCCATCTCCGACGTACTGCGCGCGGAGCTGCCGGACCATGTCGGCGTCAGCGTCTTCTGCCCCGGTTGGGTGGCAACGAGCATCTGGCGGTCCTCGGAGCGCCGGCCCGAGCACCTCGGCGGACCCCGGGATGCGAATCCGGCCGCGGCCAAGCTCAGCGCGGAGCACGCCATGTCCGCGGCCGAGGCCGCCGACATGGTCCTCCAGCAGATCCGCGAAGGCCGCTTCTACGTGCTGACCCATCCCCACGTCATCGAGTACGCCCGCACCCGGTGGAACGACGTCGAGGCCGCGTTCGCCGAGCAGGCGCGTCGGTACGACGGGGACGACAGGTACGACGTTGCCAAGGCGATCGCGCGGATCCGGGCGCAGCGGCGGAGCGGGTAGCGCCGCCGCCCAACGACCTGTCTGACGGCAACTTCACCGGTTCCGCCGCGGGCGGCCGAGAACACGCAGCGGCCGTCGGGTCGGCGCCACTTGGCGGCCAACTCCCTCAAGACCGCCACGGCCGTGCGCCGCAGGGGGAGCGGGACCATCCCGGCGAGGCGCGGTTTACGTTACACTGAACTGTCTTCTGTTTGTCTACTCCAAGTTGATTCGCAAAGGACGACCCCATGTTCGGACAACGACTCCGGCTCGCCCGCAAGCGGGAGGGCCTCTCCATGCGAGCACTCGCCGACCGGGTGACTCCGAAGGTCACCGCGCAGGCGATCAGCAAGTACGAGAGCGGAAAGATGCTCCCGTCGTCGGCTGTCCTGGTCGGGCTAGGCAAGGCCCTCGACGTTTCCCTGGACTTCCTGATGAGCAGCCAGGTCGAGTCTCTCGACGGACTCGAGTTCCGCAAGCACTCCAGCAGCACCGCCCGCGATCGCGCGAGGGCGGAGGCGTTCCTGATCGACAACCTCGAACGCCACCTGGCGATCGAGCGGATCCTCGGTCTTTCCGTCTCCGTCGACTGCGTCAGGCCGCTACGCCAAGACGGCATCGTCAGCGAAGCAGCCATCGACTCCAGGGCCGACATCGTGCGAGAAGCGTGGAATCTCGGCCTGGATCCGATCCCCAGCCTCTGCGAACTCCTCGAGGACAAGGGGATCAAGGTCGTCGAGGAAGACCTTCCGGAACGCGTGCATGGTCTGGCTTGCCGCGTGCTGCGAAGCGGGCGGCCCGTCGCGGAGGCAGTCATGGTCTCCAGCCGGATCAGCGTCGAGCGCAGACGCCTGACCCTCGCCCACGAGCTTGCCCACCGCGTCGTTGGCTCGATCGACAACCCGGCGATCAAGCAGGAAGCCGCGATGAACCGCTTCGCTGGTGCCCTTCTCGTTCCTTCAGAGCATCTTCTGAAAGCAGTGGGCCGCCGCCGCAGCCGGGTCACCTACCACGAGATCATCCGTCTGAAGCGCGCCTACGGCGTCTCCGCGTCAGCCATGCTGATGCGCCTCGGACAGGTCGGCATTCTATCGTCGGCGTCCGTTCGACACGCTTTCGTCACCTACGCCCGCTCCTGGCGCAAGTCGGAACCGGAGCCCATCCCTGAGGGGCACGGTTTCGCCGCCTTCGACAAACCCCGGCGTTTCCACCGGCTCGTCTGGCGCGCCCTGGGCGAGCAGATCATCTCGCCGGTGCGGGCCGCAGCGCTGCTGGAGGAGCCTCTCCACGCCATCGAACGAGAGATCAGCGGTCCGTTGATCCAGTGACATGCGCCATCGTCAACGACGCCTGCTGCCCGCGAGACGATCCTCGTGGAACGGACAGGAACGATCGCCGGCTGGAACTGGAGACGCTTGGCGACATGAACCCGGCGGCCGTGAGCGACGCCCTCGCACTACTCCGACGGGCGGTCGAGAAGATCGAGACGGAACGCCTCGGGCTCCACATCAACGTAGGCGCCGAGTTGTTCCCAAAGCTCAGTGACGACAGGGAGCAGGCCGCCGCCTTCTACACGCAGCCGGCGCCCTGGCCATGGGCCGGCTCGACTACTTGTACACCATGCCGTTGGCCCTGCCCGTGCCCATGTCGACGATCGGGGAGGTCTACAACGTAGGCCCGACCCACGACCTGATCGGCCATCCAGTCGGTGGCGACGGCCGAGGCTGCCTTTGAGTTCCATCCCGTGGTGCGCCGGCGGCCTGCCGCCGAAGCTAACGCTAGCAGGTCACCGACGCCGAGCTCGGCGGCACCCTCGGCGGCACCGACGCCATCGGCCGCGACCGCTCGCTCTGGAAGGCGGACAGCAAGCTCCAAACCCAACTCCTGGTGGGTCCCACTCACAAAGGCGTGACCGCGGCCGGCGTGGGTTCAAAGACCGCCCGGGAAGCAATGCGAGCCAACCGAAGCGACCTGTTCTATGCGCGGAACATGCGCTGGACCTCCCAAGCCCTTGCATGGAACTACTGTTCCCTGCGCGACAGCGCAGCCCGACGGCTGCGAACGCTGCTGGAGGACTCAGCCCTCAACCGAGCCGCGGCCTTCTTCGACAGAATCCGCGACCAGCGCCTGTCGCCCGCCTGCCAAGCGCATTGCGACCCGGTGAGGCCGGCCATCGACGAGCCGGTGGTGACCCTTCTCGATCTTCCCATGGAAGCCCTCGGCTTCGCGGACCGGCTTCGGCGCCTCTGGTGCGAGGAGCCCTCCGTGCATGGCCGGAACCGCAAGGCAGTTGCCCTGCTCAAGGACGTTTCTCCTCCAGCGTCAGTGCCCAACTGATCACGTTAGGCGGAGGGGCTGCCACCCGGAGCCACTCGGTGGCGGCGCTCGAATCAGGCTGGCGCCCGTAGCCAGGCCGGCACATCCCGTGCGCTATGCAGAACGCGCGAGACCTCGGCATCGGCCGCCCTCTCGATGCTGAAGTCAGGTAGGGGAAACCCCTGACCGTCCTGGCTCGCGGACCGGGAGCGTCCAGTTCGTGGGCGTAGCGGGGAGAGCCCGGTGCTCATCTCTGGCCGACTTCACTGACCCCGTCGCGAAGCAAGTCGAAGTAGTCCGTGTCGACCACGGCGCCCTTCGGCGACGTGGCGCCGGCGAGGAGCCGGGCGCGCAGGCACTGGCGGTCGTAGTCTCTGCGGATCAGTTCGCGGACGTACTCGCTCGACGAGCTGTAGCCGCGCGTGGTGACCTGGTCGTTCACGAAACACTCGAGCGCCTCGGGGAGGGCGATGTTGATGGTGTTCATGCCTTGACGCTACCGTCTGTTGACAGAGCCTTGGCAAGCCCGCTCGTCACTCGCCCGCCTGACGCTCGCGCCACCAGCCAGGACCGACCCGGGACGGCCAGCCCTCGGGCGGGGTCGGCCACAGGAGGATCGTGCCCATCGGACCGAGTTCGACACCCCGGATGTCGTTGTTGAACACCCAGAGGAAGCTGACGTGGAACAGGAACAGGACCGGCTGGTCGCGATAGACCTCCCGGTGGATCTCCCGGTAAATCGCGGCGCGGCTCTCGCTGTCCTGCTCCCGCTTGCCCAGTTCGAAGAGATCGTCGACTCTGGGGTTCGAGTAGCCGCCGACGTTGCGGCCGCCGTCGTAGGCGTCGGTGGCTAGCTGGTTGCGGAGGGCGTTCGGATCCTGGGTCGTGCCGACAATGGTCGCCAGCGCCTGGAACTCGTGGGCGAGCCGCCTCTCGTTGAGCGAAGCGCTCTCGTAGGCGCGAGTCACCATTTCGACCCCGAGTCGGCGAAAGTCCTCGCGCAGGATGTCGAGCGTCGGCGGCACGTAGGTCAGGCCGGCGGTGTACGACAGCTCGAAGCTGAAGCGGATCCGCTCGCCGTCGATCTGCTTGTAGCGCCAACCCGTGTCGGGGTCGGCTAGCCAGCCGGCCTGGTCGAGAAGTGCGGCGGCGCGCTCCAGGTCGTAGTCGAGAGCCTGCTCGAGGATGGCCGGTTCGTAGTCCCAGCGTTCTTCCGCCATGAAGCCGTAGGAACGCCGGTACAGGCCGTGGCCGACCCGGCGCAGCACCGTCTCCGCGTCGTAGGCGTGGGCGAGCGCCCGGCGCACCAGGGGGTCGGTGAAGAACGGGTTGCCGCCGTCCATGTTCCAGAGGACGCTGAGCAGCAGCGCCGACGCGTGGCGGCCCTTCACGCCTCTCTCCTCGAACAGCTCCCCTTTCGCCTGCCGGGCGAAGATGTTCGCGTCGACGTAGACCTGGTCGTACTCGCCTCCCAGAAACTGCAGGAAGGCGAGGTTCCGGTCTGGCTGGAACTTGAAGATCATCGTCTTCGCGGCCGGCGGCGCGCGGTCGAAGAGGTAGTGGTCTTCCCACCGCTCGAGGACGACCCGGTCGTTGGTACGCCACTCCACGAACCGGTAGGGACCGCTGCCGATCACGGCCTCGCGGCCGAACCGGTTGTAGTAGGTCGAGGAACGGAGCGTCGGGTCGGCGCCGCGCTCGGCGACGTCGCCCACGATGTGGAGCGGCGTGATGGGAAAGACGAGCGCCTCCAGGCGGAGCTGCGGCGCCAGGAGCCCGGCGAAGTCGAAGCGCACCCGGTGCGTGTCCTCCGCCGTGGCCCCGACGACCAGGTCACGCGCCGTCGGCCAGAAGCTCACTGGCACGCGTTCGTCGCGCAGGGCTTCGAGCGAGAACACGACGTCGTGCGCCGTCCAGGGCTCGCCGTCGTGCCAGCGCAACTCGGGATTCAACTCCAGGGTGACGGAGTGCCGATCCTCCGACGGTTGCACCTCGAGCACGACGTTCGAGTTCCAGTCGTAGTCCGACGGACTTCCATGGCGGATGACGAGCCACTCGAAGAGCATCCCGAACATCGTCCAGGCGGACGCCGCGCCGGACGGAAACAGCGGGTTGAGCGTCGCCGGCTGGGAGAAGTCGTGGCGGACGATCGTCGTCGCGGTGTCCGCCCGCTGCGGCTCGGTGACCGGGTACAGCTCGTGCAACGACGGCGGATCGACGAGAGGATCGGCCAGCGGGTCGTAGTCGCCCCCGGTCTCTACCACGGGAAGCGGATTGCCGCAGGCGCCGGCCAGCAGGCCGGCCGCCGCCGCTATGACCGTCCGAACCCTGGCGGCGCGACTCGCGCCGCCAGCGTCGCAGTAGGATCGCCCGTCCACGGGCGATCCGATGCCATGCAACGCGATCTCTGCCACGGGCTGCTGCAGTTCACCCGTTGCGCTTGATGTCCCGGAACGGGCCCTGGTCGGCGCGGTAACCCTTCGGCATCCCCAGCACGCGTTCGGAGATGATGTTGCGCTGGATTTCGTCCGTGCCGCCGGCGATCGAGATCGCGGGCACCGAGACCAGGACCTCGGCGATGATCCCGTCGGCGGCGGAGTCGGGTCCGCTCAGCATCGCGTCGGCGCCCGAGATCATCGTGTGGACGTGGGAGGCCTGGCGCGCGATGACGCTCGCGGCGAGCTTGCCGATCGAACCCGCCGGGATGATCTCCGTGGTGCCGGCCTTGCGCCTGGCCTCGGCGCCGTCGGAGGCGAGCTTCGCCCCGGCGTACAGGCAGATCAGCTTCGCGATCTCCTGCCGCGTCGCCGGATCGTTGATCGCGGCGGTCTCCCGGGCGCGCGGCAGGACGAGATCCACCCGGCCCTCGCGTTGCGGATACCAGGTATAGGGCTCCGTGGCGATCCGGATCTCCTCCTCGTACTCTTCGTAGATCGGCCCCTGCTTCCGTCCGTCGAGCGAGGACCCGCGGACACGTCGGCTGAAGCCGCGTCGTTCGAAGGAGAGCGTGGTCTTCGCGACGTGCCAGCCGTTGCCCTCGCCGCCGATCAGATCCTCCGGCGGCACGACGGCGTTCGTCATGAAGACCTCGTTGAACGACTGGTGTCCGTTCATCTGCCTGAGCGGCCGCGCCTCGACCCCGGGCTGCCGCATGTCGAGCAGGAAGTAGCTGATGCCCTGGTGCTTCGGCACGTCCCAGTCGGTGCGCGCGACGAGCAGCCCGAAGTCCGCGTGGCGGGCGCTCGTGTTCCAGACCTTCTGGCCGTTGACGATCCACTTGCCGTCCTTGAGTTCCGCTCGGGTGCTCAGGCCCGCCAGGTCGGAGCCGCTTCCCGGCTCGCTGAAGAGCTGGCACCAGGTGTGCTCGCCGGTGAGGATCGGCCGGAGGAAGCGCCGCTTCTGGTCGTCGGAGCCGCAGGCCAGGATGGTCTCCGAGGCCAGTCCACGCGGACCGACCTGAGCGGCGGGAACCACGTCCCTCTCCCTGAAGACCCGTGCGACGACCGCGGTCTGGTCGAGCGTGAAGCCGCGTCCGTACCACTCCTCGGGCCAGTGCGGCGCCGCCCAGCCGCCTTCGAGCAAGATGTTCCGCCATTCAACCAGCGGCCGGTCCACGCGCCAGTTGGCGTCGAGCCAGGCCGAGACTTCGCGGCGTATCCGGTCCGGCGTCATGCCGCGCCCTCCAGCATCGTCATCATCCGTTCCCGGTGGATCGCCGGCGTGCCGAAGAGCACCTCGGAACCCTTGGCCCGCTTGAACCAGAGGTGCGTGTCGTTCTCCCAGGTGAAGCCGATTCCGCCCCGCAACTGGATGCCGGCTCGGGCCGCGCTCATGTAGGCGTCGGCGGTGGCCGCCTTCGCCATGCTGGCGGCATAGGGTTCACCCGCGCCGGCGTCGAGGCAGCGCGCCGAGTGGTGGGTGAGCGCCCGGGCGATCTCGATCTCTACAGCCAAGTCGGCGCAGCGGTGCTTGAGCGCCTGGAAGGAGCCGATCGGCCGCCCGAACTGGAATCGCTCCTTCGTGTAGTTCACCGTGGTCTCGAAGAGATGCTGCGCGCCGCCGATCATCTCGTGGGCCAGCGCGGAGCAGATCCGGTCCCAGATCCGGTCCAGGGTCCCCGCCGTCACATCGCCGACGCGGCGGGCCGGAACGTCGGCGAAGGCAACCCGGGACAGCTTGCGCGTCGGATCGACGACCTGGAGAGGCTCGACCGTAAGGCCCGGGGCGCCGCCCTCGACCGCGTGGAGCCCGAGCCCGCCCGCGCCGCTTGCTGTGACCAGCAGCAGGTCGGCGACATGAGCATCGACCGCCATCGCGGCCGTGCCGGAGAGCTTCCCGTCCCCCGCGGCGCGGATCGACCCGCCGACGCCGGCCGGACCGTTCAGGTCGTCCAGCACTAGGGTGGCGATCGTCGAGCCGCCGGCGACGCCCGGCAGCAACTCCTGCCAGTCCGGCTCGTTCGCCGCCTCGAGCAGCGCGGTCCCGGCCATCACCGCCGAAGCGAACCAGGGACCGCAGAACAGCGTTCGCCCCATCTCCTCGGCGACGATGCCCAACTCGACCGCGCCGCCGCCGGCGCCGCCGTAAGCTACCGGGACATGGACGCCGGCCAGCCCGGCGTCGCCGCAGAGTTCCTGCCAGATCTCCGGGTCGTAGCCCCTGTCGGAGGCCATCTGCTCGCGGACGGCCGTCGCCGGCGACTTCTCGCGGAGCGCCCGCGACACGATGTCGCGCAGAAGCTGCTGCTCCTTCGAGAACTCCGTCTGCACGCTTCCTCCTGTCGCTACGACCCGGCTTCCGGTAACCAGGGACTTCGCAGCGTAACCGAAGAGCAAGCGCCGCCGACAGCGGCCGGGGATAGAGTCGGCGGCGATCCCAAAGCCAGTCTGACGGAATGACCAGTCACAACCTTGTTTGATCCACGCCAGACATGACAGAGCCCAGCCCCCCGAATTCCGGGACCAGGGGTCGCGGAACCGACCGGCCCCGCCGCACCCAGGCACAACGCCGGGCCGAATCCGAACGTGAGATCCTGCTTGCCGCCGCGACACTGTTCGGGCGTCAGGGATACACGGCAACCACCCTGGAGCAGATCGGAAAGAAGGCCGGCTACTCCAGCGCTCTCGTGTCGCTTCGCTTTGGCTCCAAGGAGGGGATCGCCGAAGCCATCGTCGCCCGCCTGCAGACCCGGGCGGGAAGCGACGTGTTCGACTCGGAAGAGGGAGTGACCGGCCTCGCCAGCCTGAACCGCATCTTCAGCGGCTACTCCGAACTGATCCGGAATGCCGAGCAGTGGATGCGCGCCCTGTTCATGCTGATGACGGACTCGCTGGGGCCCCTGAACGGGAAGATCGACCTGTTCCGCGCCGGCAACGAGAACTTCGCCGCCGCGATCGAACGGGCCATCGGAGAAGGCCAGGAGGCCGGCGAGATCCGAACCGACCTCGACTCGGCCGGGACGGCGTTCGAGATTCTCGCCGCGGTGAGAGGCACGACACTCCTCTGGCTGCTCGACCCCGACAAGATCGATCTCGTCGCCGCGATCGAAGGCCTCCGCGCCAGCGTCGAGGATCGACTCTCATGTTGAGGAAGTGGCGCACCCTGGAGGAGCCGAACCCCCAACCCTTGGTTCCGTGTGGAACGAGCGTCCCTCTGGAAAGAGGCGGTGGCGCACCCTGGAGGAGTCGAACCCCCAACCTTTGGATCCGTAGTCCAACGCTCTATCCAGTTGAGCTAAGGGTGCACTGAGCCCGCCGCTCCGCGCGAGTGCGGAACCCTAGCAGCTTGTGGGGCCAAACGGCACCCAACGAGCCTGGATTCCGCCTCTACACGCGGGATGACATGACGCCGTTGCGGACGTTGCAGGTCGATGCCTTGCCTCACCGGCACCGACGTCCAGCCCAGTCGGGGCCGGAGGGGTCGGCTCCCAGGTGCCTCTGAACGAGCGACGGCCAACGACCTGCCAGGAACCGACGTCCAACCGAAGCGAGTGAAGCGGAGCAAGCGCAACCCCCCTCCCATCGCCTCTGAAGCGCGCGCGTCACCTGGGAGCCGACCCCTCCGGCCCCAAGACGGGCGGGTGCGTCCTACGTCGCGGCGTCCGACGCCACCGCGCCAGCACGACGCCGCTAGCCGCCGAGGTCGATGAAGCGATCGCACTGACCTCTCACCTGCAGATCGGCGTCCGCGCCGCCGAGGCCGATCACCGTCACGCCGTTCTGCTGCAGCTTCGCCACCAGGGGAAGCATCTGCACCGACGACGCCACCAGCACCATCGTGCCGATGCCGCGCTTCGTGTAGCAGAGTTCCAGGGCGTCCACCACGATCCGCACCGCGGCGGAACAGCCGCGCTCTTCCGGGTTCGCGGGCACGTCGACGACCTCGGCGCCGCTCCGGTGAAGGGCCGCGCGATCCAGGTCCCGGTCCCGAGCGTCCGCGTAGACCCGGCGCAGCACGAGCTTGCCAAGATCCCCGTCCAGGCGCGCAAACAGACCCTCCGGATCGATCCCGGCCGTTGCTCCCAGGCTCCGCTTCAGCGCCTCCACGTCGAGCAGCACGGCGGCCCTCCCGGCCGGCGGGCGCGTAGCGGCGCCCTGGCCGGCGTCCGGCGCCCGCGCTGCCCCGCCCGGTCCCGAAGCACCTCCTGCCTGTGCCGCGCGGCCGCGACCGCGACCGCCACGACGGCGGCGGCGCCTCGTCGGTGCCGGCTTGTCCCCGTCCGCGGGCGTCGCTCGAGCCGGCTTCGCCGGTTCCGTGGCCGCCTCAAGGGCCGGCGAAACTCTGGCTTCACCAGCGTCGCCTGCTTCCGTCTCCGCGGCCGCGTCCTCTTCGGCAACGGACTCGGCGGCTACGTCCTGTTCATCGCCGCCCGCCTCCTCTTCGGAGACCGTCGCCTCGACATCGACCAGCAGGGCCGACGCTTCGGCGGCTGGCGCTTCGCCGCCTTCTTCCGCTACCGGTCTCCGCCACCAGGGATTCACTTCACTCGTCCCCCTCTCGGAAAGTCCTCTTGCCCTCGCTTCCGGCCCGACGAGTCCACCGCCCCCAGCGGTCTCCGGTACCGTCGGGGATTGTATAGTCCGCGCAGTGCCCGTTGACGCGCTTCCGTACCGGTATCTGGCCGTCGACGGACCAATCGGCGTTGGCAAGACCACCCTCGTCGAGATGCTGGCGCAGCGTTTCGAGGGAGTGAAGATCCTCGAGGACGTGGACAACCCGTTCCTCGACGCCTTCTACCACGACCGGCCCGGGACGGCCTTCCAGACCGAGCTCTACTTCCTGCTGACCCGCTACAAGCAGCAACTGGAGCTGGCTCAGGGCGATCTCTTCGATCCGATCCGACTCGCCGACTACACTTTCGCCAAGAGCAGGCTGTTCGCCTATCTCAACCTGGCCGACGACGAGTTGATGCTCTTCGAGAAGCTCTACGACCTGCTCGAGCCACAGCTGCGCGGACCGGACCTGCTGATCTTCCTGACCGCCGACGTGGAAACCTGCATGGCGCGCATTCGCAAACGCTCGCGCGACATCGAGCAGAACATCTCCGCCGACTACCTGGCGCAGTTGATCGAGGCCTACCACCACCACTACTACCACTACGATCAGTCGCCTCTGCTGGTCGTGGACAGCCGGAATCTCGATTTCGAACACAAGCCCACGGATTTCGAGGAACTGCTGCACCACATCACCCGACCCATCCGGGGCACCCAGTACTTCGTCCCTGCCCAGAGCACGCCATGACCGCAACCGCCATGACCCAACCGGAGCCTCTTGTCGTCGCCGGCCGCGAGTTCCGTTCGCGCCTCATCCTTGGAACGGGCAAGTACCGCGACGAGCAGGTCATGGTCGACGCCTTCGCAGCCTCGGGCACCGAGGTGGTCACGGTGGCCCTTCGCCGGGTGAACCTCGACGACCTGGGGAAGGGATCCCTGATCGACCGCATCGATCAGGATCGCTACCTGCTGCTACCCAACACGGCCGCCTGCTACACCGCGGACGCAGCGATCCGGACCGCCCGCCTGGCGCGGGAACTGGGCGGCTGGAACTGGGTCAAGCTGGAGGTGATCGGCGACGAGAAGACCCTCTTCCCTGACAACGAGGAACTCCTCGTCGCGACCCGGGAACTCGTTGCCGACGGGTTCGTCGTCCTGCCCTACACGACCGACGATCCGATCACCTGCCGCAAGCTGGAGGACCTCGGCGCCGCGGCCGTGATGCCGCTAGCGGCGCCGATCGGCTCCGGGATGGGCGTCCGGAATCCGGCGAACCTCCGCATCATCGTCGAGCAGGCGAACGTGCCGGTGATCGTGGACGCCGGCGTCGGCACGGCCAGCGACGCCGCGCTTGCAATGGAGCTGGGCGCGGACGGCGTGCTGATGAACACCGGCGTCGCCGGCGCCGAGGATCCGGTACGGATGGCGCGGGCGATGAAACTGGCGGTCGAGGCCGGATGGCTGGCCGCGCATGCGGGGAGGATTCCAAGGAAGCTGTATGCGACTGCGTCCTCGCCGGCAGAAGGGGCGATCCCCTAACCGCCGGGTGCAAACGGAATCCGGCTCTCGGCGTCGGCGGAACGGGGATCGTCGCTGTCGCCCCGGCGGAGGCGAAGCAGGCCGGCGTGCGCGATCATCGCGGCGTTGTCGCCGCTGAAGCGAAGCGGCACGAGCAGGATTTCGACGCCCCGGCGTTCGCCCCAGGCCGTGACCTCCCGTCGCAGCAACCGGCAGGCGGCCACGCCTCCCGACACCGAGAGCCGCGCAACGGGCCGCTCCGACCAGAGACGGTCCAGGCGGCGGATCAACTGGTCCACGGCGGCGCGCCGGAAGCCCGCCAGCAGGTCGAGCACTTCCCGGGGCCACGCCCCGTCGTCGCCTTCGAGAGCCGTAGGCGGTATCTCCCTCTCGCCAAGGATCTCCGCGAGCGCGCGAAGCGACTGGCTCTTCAGGCCCGAGTACGAGAAGGCCAGCTCGTTCGAGCTGATCCTGGCCGTCCGGAACGGCCGCGCCGCCGGATCGCCCAGCTCGGCCAGGCGGTCCACCTCGGGGCCGCCGGGAAACGGCATTCCAAGCCGTCGACCGACCTTGTCGAACGCCTCCCCGACCGCGTCGTCGCGGGTCTCGGCGAGGCTGGTCACGGTGCCCGTTTCGCCGTCCACCTCGAGCAGGCTGGTATGGCCGCCGGACACGACCAGACCCAGCATCGACTCGGGCAGCGGCCGGCTCGCACCGTCGGTTACCAGCAGGGGCGAGTAGAGATGCCCCTCCAGGTGATGGACGGCCAGGAAGGGCACCGCGAGGGAGTAGCTGATCGCCTTGCCCAGGGACAGCCCGACGAGGAGCGACCCCACCAGCCCGGGTCCCCGCGTGGCCGCGACCGCGCCGACGTCCTTCCATCCGATGCCGGCTTCAGCGAGCGCCGCGGCCGATACCGCGGGCCAGTTCCGGAGATGCTCCCGCGACGCCGCCTCCGGTACCACGCCGCCGAAGGGGCGGTGGACCTCCAGTTGACTCGAGACCTGGGACGAGAGCACCCGGCCCTCCGAGTCGAGCACCGCGCACGCCGTGTCGTCGCAGGAGGTTTCGATGCCGAGGACGAAGCCCCGGAACGGGATCGCATCCACAGCCTCGGCCGCCATGGCGGCGACGTTATCCTCCGCGGTCCCGACGGCGGTAGCACGCCACCCACCCCGATACGGCCCGTGATTTCTCCCCCCAACCTCCAAGCCGCGCTCGCCGGCGGGCGCCTCGATCTCCGCGGCCGGCGCGTCGTCGCACGGGTCGACTTCAACGTACCCATGGAGGGCGGCAGGGTCCTGGACGCGACCCGGCTGCGCGAGGCGGCGCCGACGATTCGCGCACTGTCGGGCGCCGGCGCGCGGGTCGTTCTGCTGTCTCACCGCGGCCGCCCCGGCGGCAAGGTCGACCCCAGGCTCAGCCTGCGCCCGCTGGCCCACGCGCTCGCGGAGATTCTCGACCGCCCCGTAACCTTCGCGGAGGACTGCGTGGGACCGGCCGCCCTGCGGGCCGCGGACGCTCTCGGCGACGGCGAAACCTGCCTCTGCGAGAACCTGCGGTTCCACGCCGGCGAAGAGCGGAACGACCCGGCGCTCGGGGCTGAACTCGCGGCCCTGGGCGAGGTCTACGTGAACGACGCCTTCGGCGCCGCCCACCGCGCCCACGCATCGACCGCCGCCGTTTGCGCCCGCGTGCGGGAGGCCTTCAGCGGACTGCTGCTCGACCACGAACTGCGGCAACTCGGCCGCCTGCTCGACGAACCTCCGCGGCCGTTCGTGCTGATCGTCGGCGGCGCGAAGATCCGCGGCAAGATCGACGCGGTGCTCAACCTGCTGCCCCTGGTCGACCGGGTGCTCGTGGGCGGAGGCATGGCCAACACGTTTCTCGCGGCCCGGGGACTCGAGCTCGGATCCTCCCTGGTCGAGAGGGAGGGGCTCGACCTGGCCGGAGAGATCGAAGGCCAGACGGCGGCTCGCGGCAGCGAACTGCTGCTGCCGGCCGATCTGGTCGTCACCGACTCCCTCGACGCGCCACGGGACCGGCGGCAACACCGCATCGTGCCGGCCGGCGACGGCGTGCCGGCCGGCTGGCTGGCGGTCGACATCGGCCCCGCGACGCGGGACGCCTTCGCCCGCGCCGCCTCCGACGCCGCGACCCTGTTCTGGAACGGACCGATGGGAGTGTTCGAGACGCCGCCCTTCGACGCCGGCAGCCGCGCGGTGGCAAGAGCGGTCGCCGCCTGCCCGGGATTCGCCGCCGTCGGTGGGGGCGAAACTGTGGCCGCCGTCAAGCAGGAGGGCCTTTCGGACAGGATCGATCACGTTTCGACCGGCGGCGGCGCCTCCCTGGCGCTGCTCTCGGGAGAAGAACTGCCGGCCGTCGCGGCGCTCCGCAGGGCCGGCAGCGGGGGACAGCAATGAAACGAACACCCATCGTCGCCGGCAACTGGAAGATGAACCTGCTCGGCTCCGACGTCACCGCCTACGCCGGGTCGCTCGCCGCCGCCGGACCGCCCGAGACGGATCTCGACATCGTTCTGTTTCCGACCCCCGTCTACCTGGCCGCGGTCGCCCGCGCGATGCCGGACTGGGCTTCGGTCGGAGCGCAGGACGTCCACGCCGAGGAGAAGGGCGCCTACACCGGCGACGTGGCCGCCGGCCAGGCCCGGGACGCCGGCGCCGTCTGGACTCTGGCTGGACACTCCGAGCGCCGCCAGTACCACGGGGAGTCGAACACCGAGGTCGCGCGAAAGGCGGAGCGGGCTCTCGGCGCCGGCCTGACGCCCGTGGTCTGCGTCGGCGAGACGCTCGAGCAACGGCAGCAGGGCGAGACGGAGGCGATCCTGGACGCCCAGTTGGCTCCCGTTCTCGCGGTGCTCGACGCCGCCGATACCGACACGGGGGCAGGGGGCGGCGCGGTTCTCGCCTACGAACCGGTGTGGGCGATCGGCACCGGCCTGAGCGCTTCACCGGAGATCGCGGCCGCGGTCCACGGCCACCTGCGGCAGGCGCTCAACGACCACTGCTCCGGTCTCGGCGACGCCGCCCGCATCCTCTACGGGGGGTCCGTCAATGCGGACAACTGCGAGGATCTGCTGGCCCGCCCCGACATCGACGGCTTCCTCATCGGCGGTGCAAGTCTTGATCCTGCCTCGTTCCTGCGTATCATTCGCCTCTGTACGGGTTCCGGCAGCGGCCCCGCACCTTGACGAATCGGGCCGCGTCGCTTTGCGGCACAGCCCGCTAGCAGGAGATTCTCTTGATCCTCGCCTTCTACACCTTTCACGTGGCGCTTTCGCTGTTCCTGATCCTGGTCGTGCTGCTGCAGCAGGGCAAGGGCGCCGACCTGTCCGTGTTCGGCGGCGGCGCATCCCAGGCCGCCTTCGGCGCCCGGGGTGCGGCAACCCTCCTGCACAAGCTGACGGTCGTCTGCTTCGTGCTCTTCATCCTGACGACGCTTTCCATCAACATCGTGCAGAAGCGGGACACGTCGTCCGTGATGAGCGGTGTCGGCTCCGTCATGGACGAGGTCGAGACGACCGCGCCGGCAGACGAGCCTCAACCGGTCCCTGCGGAGAGCGACGGTTCCGCCACCGGCGAGGCAGGCGAACCGGAAGCCGGCGACGCAGGCGGCAACCAGGGCTGACCTGGCGAGACGTGGCCAGAGCCGAAGTGGCGGAATTGGTAGACGCGCACGGTTGAGGGCCGTGTGGGGCAACCCGTGCCGGTTCGAGTCCGGCCTTCGGCACCACCTTCAGAAACGCCAGCCGCGGCGTGACCGCCACGGCCGACCTCCGACTGTGTCGGCCGCCGCCTACTGGCGCTTGGCGCTCTCGATGGCGACGGTCTCTGAGGGCACGTCCCGCATGCCGTTCTTCACGCCTGTCTCGACCTTCGAGATCGCGTCGACGACGTCCATGCCCTCGACCACCTTGCCGAATACGGCGTAGCCGAACCCCTGGCCCGAGGCGTCGATCCCTGGATTGCCTGGGTCCAGCCCCTCGTTGTCCACGCTATTGATGAAGAACTGAGCCGTCGCGGTATGCGGTTGGGCCAGCCGCGCCATGGCGATCGTGCCGCGCTTGTTCGAGAGTCCGTTCTTCGACTCGTTCTGGATCTCCGGCCGGGTGATCTTCCTCTGAAGATCTGACGTGAACCCGCCGCCCTGAATCATGAAGCCGTCCATGACCCGGTGGAAGATCGTGCCGTCGTACCAGCCGCGGTCGACGTAGCCGAGGAAGTTCTCGACGGTGATCGGCGCCTTGTCCGGATTGAGTTCCAGCACGATCGTGCCGTGGTTCGTTTCGAGGGCTACCCTCGGAGGCGTGTCCTGGCCGAAGCTCGGGGCGGCCAGCAGAACGGTGGAAGCGGCGTAGAGCAAGAAACGACTCCAAGGTCCGGTCAGTGAACTGTGCATCTGAAGGCTCTCCAGAGGTGAATCCGCCCGGGCCGCATGCCGCGGACGCGAAGCGGGCGCAGCCCGGGAGCTTGCGCCGCGGGACGCAGCGTAGCAAGTCTGCGGCGGAAGTTGTCGGAGTCGTCCTCGCCGGGGGCGCCGGAAGCCGGCTGGGCCGCAGCAAGGCCGGTCTTCGCCTGCCGCCGGGGTCTCCCGGCGAGCCTGGACCCACCCTGGTCGAATGGGCGACGGCCCGCCTAGGCGCCACGCCTCGGATCGGCGAGATCCTGGTTGCCGGCGACGGAGCTGCGATCGAGCCCCCCGCGAACGTCCGGACAGCTTCCGTGACGGCAGTCGGGGATGGTCCGGGCGCCGGCCCGGCGGCCGGCGTACTCGGCGCCGCCCGCGCACGATCGGGCGCCAGCCTGCTCGTCCTCGCCTGCGATCTTCCGCTGGCGCCGGTCGGGCTCCTCTCCGCGCTCGCCTCCAGCGCAGCCGACCTGGCGGCGGCCGCCGGGGATGTCTCGGATCGATGGACGATGAACCTCACCTGTGCGCTGTGGACGCCGCCCGCCCTGGGCGTGCTCGCGAGCCGCGCGGCTGGCGGCGACTTCCGCCTCTATCCGCTCGCCGGATGTTCAGGCCTCACGATCGAGCCGGTCGCCGCGGCTCCGTTCGGCAATCCCGACGACGTCCTGCTGAATGTGAACACGGCCGACGACTGGGATCGTGCCCGCCGGCTGTTCGACCCGAGGAGTCCGGCGGCGCTACGACTCGCCGCCACCTGACCGGCCGGCCCGGCACTCGTCGCATGGACACAGCCGGCGCAGGAGGTCGAAACGGTAGATCCCGGTCGAGTGGCCGTCGGACCAGGCGATGCTGAGCGCGTAGTTGCCGACCTGGGAAACCGTCTGGGCGGTCACCGGCCGCGGCGGCGGCTGGTACCGGAGCGGGCCGGCGTTGTGCCCCTGGCACATCGCGCACGGGCAGAAGCCACGCAGGACGTCGTACTCGTAGTCGCTCTCGTGGCCGTCCCGCCAGCGGACGCGGAGCAACCGCGCCTCGTGGTCGCGCCGGACTTCGCTGGGCCAGACCGTCATCAACGCGGTCGCCGCTTCGCGGCGCCTTCTTCCGCAAGGGTCAGAGGACCCGCGGACTCCGGGGGATCAACCGTGCCGGCAGGGGTCCAGGGCCCGCAGCGAGCCAGCCGGACCAGGGTGCGCAGACCACCTGCCGCCAGGCCGCGATCGCGGATCGTCGCCCGCGCGTACTCGCTGCACGAGGGGAGAAAGCGGCATCGCACGCCCGCACGCTCAAGCAGCGGCGAGACCGTCACCTGGTAGGCGCCGATCAGGGCGTCGGCGCCACGTGCGGAGAGTTGCTTCTCCGGCACCCGGGCGAGGTCGAAAGCCGCCGCCGCCCCAAGGACCAGGCCCGCGGACAGAAGCACTCCTGCTCGAAAGACCCTGCGATCCGAGTTCAGAAGCGGTCAACCAGGGGCGTCAGCACGGGGATCTTCAGCCGGTGGCCATTGACCCCCCGGATGATGCAGGCGATCCGCACCAGCACGAAGGCGACGAAGAGCATGAAGATGAACGGCGCGAGGAAACAGCCGATGCCGCCGGTGACGAACAGCGCGACCTGGACCACGATCCAGAAGGCGAACTCGGCGCCCATGAGGACGAGGCCGTGCTTGGCATGCCACCGAACCTCTTCATCCTTCTCCTCGATCAGCAGCGGCACCAGCACCAGAATCCACAGGTAGGCAAGAACCACCAGCAGGTTCCGGTTCGACGACGGATCGGAGGAGGGTGGCGGTGCACGCGGGGGCGCTGCCGGTTCTGTCATGCCTCTACTTTCCCTTGCGGCGGATCTCCCGGCAGGGCGCCGAGGCCCCGGTCGGCCTGGGCCGCGGCGGCTCCGCCGAGTGTCAGTGTAGCGCGGTAAACCTCCCGGTAGCGCGCCACGACGCGGCCCCGGTCGAACCGGGACGAACGTGCCCACCGGCGGCCATGCGCCGCGAAGGCGAGCCGCCGCGAGGGGTCGCTGAGCAACGCCACGCAACCGGCTGCCAGCGCCTCCGTGTCTCCTACCGCGCAGAGCAGCCCGTTGCGGTCGTCGCAGACCACTTCGGCCACGCCGCCGGTGCGGGTAGCCACCACGGGCACACCCAGGGCCAGCGCCTCGAGCGCGGCAAGACCGAAGCTCTCGCTCTCCGAGGCCGACAGGAACAGATCGCTCTGCTCCAGGATCGGTTCCACTCGCGCCTGGTTGCCGAGAAAGTCGACATGTTCCTCGATGCCGAGCTCAACGCACTGGCGTTCCACCGCCGGACGGTCGGGACCGTCGCCCACCAGGCAGAGCCGCGCCGGCAGCAGGCGCCGGACCCGCGCGAACGCCCCGACCACGTCGGCCACTCGCTTGACGGGGCGGAAGTTCGACACGTGGACAATCTGCAAGCCCCCGGCGGGCACCGGATGCGACGTTTCGGTGGCCGCCGGAGGAAGGAAGTTCGGGATCACCTCCACGGGGTCCTCGAGCGAGAACCGCTCCGCTATCTCCCGACCCAGCGCATGCGAGGGTGCGGTGACGAGATCGCTGCCGCGTACAGCCCAGCCGACGATGTCGCGGTAGTTCGGATCGGCCCCCACCAGGGTCGCATCCGTGCCGTGGACCGTGGTCACGATCGGACACGCCGGCGAGCCGGCCGGATCGTCCTCGAGGATCTGCCGCGCCAGCAACGCCGCGACCGCATGCGGCGCCGCGTAGTGAACGTGCAGGACGTCCAGACCGGCGTCCCGCACGATCCGCGCCAACCGGTTCGCGAGCGCCAGAGTGTAGGGCGGATGCTCGAACAGCCCGTGCTCGAGGATTCCCGCTCCGTCGACCGCATGATGGTGGACACCCGGAGCCTGGAGCAGGCGCGGAGGGCGAGTGGAGCTGACCACGTGGACCGTGTCGCCACCTTCGGCCAGAGCGAGGGCCAGCTCCGAGGCGACGACCCCGGAGCCCCCGAAACTCGGAAAACAGCAGATTCCTATCCGCATCGGTTTCCCTTCTACGCGCGCGGTCCGTCCGCGGTTGCAGCCTCTCCCTCACGCGGCCGGTCCATCGACAGCGGTTGCAGCCGGCGGGGGTCCAGGTCGATCGTCAGGAGCTGGCGGACCAGGGATTCGCCGTACGAGGCCAGACAGTGGAGCGATGTGACCTCGCGCTCCTGGAGCTTGCCGTTCGGCAAACAGTGCGCGCGCAGCCGCTCGACCCTCCCTCGCACCACTTCGTCACGCCTTGCCGCCGCGGCCACGACCCGGCGCTCGAACAGCTCGAGCGTGCGCCTCAGGTTCGATCCGGCCTTGGTCCAGGGGACCGCCAGGGACTCGTCGATCCGGTCCGGCCCCGCGGCAAGGTCCGCCACGGCCGCCTCGAGTTTGGCGCGAGCGGAGGCGATGAAGTCGAGGCCGCAGCGCGCGGCGAGACGCCGGTCGAGTTCGTCGGCTCCGGAGAGCACGGTCGCCAGATCGAGACCCTCCGCTTCCAGTCCTGCCAGCCACCGGCGCTCGCGGGCGCCGAGCAGGAGAACCTGGGGCCGGAGGGCGATCGCCGGGGCGGCTACGTCCAGTTCGCGGTACAGGACCCTCGCCTGCGTCATGTAGGCCAGCTCTCCGGGGCCGAGGATCATCAGCGTGGTGCCGAAGACCGCGTCCTGAATGACCGGCCGCGCCAGGACTCCGGGGCTCAACGACTCCGGCTCGCGGTTCAGCGTGTCGATCAGTTCCTCGAGCGTTCCCGAGCCGCCGCCGCGAAGCCGGTAGCGGCCGTCCTCCTCCCAGACCACCCGCCGGCGCCGGCCGCCGTTGCCGATCAGGAACAGCGGCGATTCGGCGGTCTTCGAGCGCACCGGAAGCCGGATGTTCCGGCGCCCCAGGTCCGCCGCCGCCGCCGCCAGGGCCTCGTTGACCGGGCGCCGGCGCTCGATCAGCCGGCGAACGATCGGCGCGGAGGCCGACTTCAGGGCGGGAAGCTGCGAATCGACCACGAGCGGACAGCGATCGCCGAGGAAGCGCACCATGAGCCGGGAGAAGGACTCGGCAAAGCAGCGCTCGGGATCGAGATGCTGCCGGCAGTCCTCGATCCGCCGCCGGTACTCGTCGCTCGGAGCGGTCTCCAGCACCCGCGCCACCAGCGATTCGGCGGCCGATCCCAACGGCCGGCCGCCGACCGGCCGGAGCGGCTCCGGATCGTCGCCCAGCGTCAGGGCATCCGGCCCGGCGGACGGAAAGTAGGCGCGGGCCACCTCGGCGAAGTCGTGGTCCTCCGACGCCATCCAGAACAGGGGCACCGCGCGCCGGCCGCGGCGGGTCAACTCCTCCGCCCAGAGAGTGCAGGCCGCCGCCTTCGTCAGCGTGAACAGGGGTCCGCATCCGAGACCGCACTGCTGGCCCGTGATCACGACGAGCGTCTCCGGATCGGCGAGCGACTCGGCGAGTCGGGCGGCGCCGGGATGGCCGTAGCGTTCGTTCCGCTCGGCGAGCGCGGCCGCGATCGGGGCGCGGTCGGGCGGCCTGCCGGGCGGCGCCGTCAGGTTGCCCGCATCACCCGGCAGGGCGAAGCGCACCGGATCGAGCAGATCGAGGTCGCGCCCGTCGAGAAACCGCCGCGGCAACTCGCCCAGCAACCCGCACGCGCAGAGATCGGGACCTGCGGGAGCGGGCGCTGCACGGTCGTTCGGCACGGCGGCTGATCCTAGCCGTAGAATCGGACTCCCATGACTTCCTCCCCGCCAGCGATGCCGCCGCTCGAGCCGATCGTCCTCGGCCAGGGCGAGCGGACGGTGACGATCGATCCGCCGCTGTTTCTGGCGCCGATGGCGGGGGTCACCGACCGGGACTTCCGCCTGATCGTGCGCCGCATCGGCAATGTCGGCCTGGTCTCGATGGAGTTCATCTCGTCGCGGGCCATCGTCGACGGCAACCGCCACACGCGGGATCTCATGTACTTCGCCGAGGAAGAGCGCCCGATGGCGATCCAGATCTACGGCTCCGACGTGGAGACGATGGCGGAGGCGGCCGAGATCGTCGAGGAGCTGGGTCCCGATGTTTGCGACATCAACATGGGCTGTCCGGCCAACAAGGTCCTGAAGGGCTGTGCCGGGGCCGCGCTGATGGGCGACCTCGACCTCGCAGGCCGGATCATCGGCGAAGTGCGGCGTCGAATCCGGATTCCGCTCACGGTCAAGTTCCGCCTGGGCCTCAACCACACCCAGACGAACTACCTGGACCTCGGCCGTCTGTGCGAAGACCTCGGCGTCGACGCCGTCACGATGCACGCGCGCACGGCGAAGCAGATGTTCAAGGGCGAGGCCGACTGGACCCACCTCGCCCGGCTCAAGGAGGCCCTTTCCATCCCCGTCATCGGCAACGGCGACATCGTGGTTTCCGAGGACGCCGAGCGCCTGCTCCGGCAGACGGGCTGCGACGGGGTGATGATCGGTCGCGGCGCGACGCGGAACCCCTGGATCTTCCACCAGATCACGAGCCACCTGCTCGGGGAGGATGCGCCCGAACCGACTCTGATGGACCGGCGAGACCTGATTCTCGGACATTTCCACATGGTGGCGGAACGCGAAGCGAACCGATTCGCCTTGCACAAGCTGCGCAAGTTCACCGGCTGGTACACCCACGGACTGCCGAACGGCAAGCGCCTGCGGCAGCAGATCCAGCAGCTAGACACCGTCGAGAAGTTCCTCGTCGCGGTCGAGGACTTCTTCGACCGGCAGCTCGACGAGCTGGCCGCGTAGGGGCCGTCGCCCGTCGCCCGCAGTGCTTGCACAGTATGAGATCGAGCTCGAGCTGACGCCGGAGGAGGCGATCGAGGCGCTCGAGGACGGCGCCGAGGCCTGGAACGGGACCTGGAACCGGCGGGGAACCGGAGGCCAACTTACCCTGCCCGTCGCCGCCGGCGTCCGCACCGGGGTCCTTCATGGTTCCGTGTCGGTGAGGAGGACGGGCGAGGGCGCCCGCGTCCTCTTCCACGTCGAACGGTCCGAGTACTCAACGAACGCCGCCGCGGTCGGCATGCTGGCGATCGGCGCCCTAGGTGTGCTGGCGATGCTCGCCTGGCCGCTGCTCCCGGGCACGACGCCGAACCTTGCCGGCAGCGGCTTCATCCTGATCCTGCTGGCGTGGCTGGTCGTCGGTTCGAGGCTGAGGCACAAGAGCGCGGCGGACTTCCTCGCCAGCCTCGGCCCGCGGCCGGGTGAAACCCCGAAGGGACCGTTCGCTCCGCGGCCCTGATGACCATGGTCATGACCATGACCAGATCCGTGATACCCTCGCCGGCACCATGGAACGGACGATCAAGGCTTCCGAGTTCAAGGCCACCTGTCTCAAGCTGATGGACGAAGTCGCCGAAACCGGCGACGAGGTGGTCATCACGAAGAACGGCCAGCCGGTGTCGCGGCTCGTGCCGTACCGGGAGAAGCCCAAGAGCCTGTTCGGCTGCCTCCGGGGTCAGATGGAGATCACGGGCGACATCATGTCTCCAATCGGAGACGAGTCGGGCGGCTGGGACGAAGAGCGGAAGCTCGCCCTCATCCTGGGCGAGGACCCCGACTGAGCCAGAGGCTGCGTTGCTGCTTCTGGACACTGTCGTACTTCTCTGGATGATCCGTGGCGATCGTCGCTTTGGCGCCCGCGCTCACCGCAAGGTCGACGAGGCGATTGTTGCCGGCAATGCCGCAGTGTCCGCGATCTCGTTCTGGGAGATGGCGATGCTGGTCCGAAAGGGCCGCGTGAAACTCGACTTGGCCGTGGAAGCGCTACGCCGATACCTGCTGTATCACGGCATGAACGAGATCCCCGTGGACGGCGACATTGCGCTGCGGGCGGGCCTCCTCACGGATCTTCATGGTGACCCGGCCGACCGGATCATCGTCGCGACGGCCCTGGGCGGCCACCGCCTGGTGACCGCCGACCGGCGGCTGCTCGACTGGCCCGGCCAGATTCAGCGGCTCAGAGCCACCGACTGAGAGCGGACCGCACACTGGGACTCCCCACCATTCTGCAA
>JAAXHG010000157.1 GCA_012270995.1 Vicinamibacteraceae bacterium
CTCCACCATCAACCCGGAAGAGCCAACGCCCCAGGAAGTCATACTCGACGTCTGCTTCAAACAGGGGTGCCTCCGGAGGCAGGTCGGTGGACGCGGCGGCGAACGTGGCCACCCACTCTCGTTGCGTGGGCGGGGTTTCGCCAGCACCCGCGCCAGTTGACTTGAGTAGTCGCCTCCGAGGCCGCGCACCTGGTCCACGACATCCTCCAGCAGATGGCCGTTGATGCAGGTCTTGGCGCCCTCCATGAGTCCGCGAATGTCGCCGCGGCCCGGCACCCACACCCGGGCCTCGCCGAGGCCCCGGGCTCGCACGAAGATCAGCAGGAAGCGAAACCTCACGCGGTCACTGCCCTGGTAGACCCAGATCTCGGCCGGAATTCGGGTTGTCGTGCATCTGACCTGGACGATCCGGTTCGGTTCGCCGTGAATCAGCAACACCTGCGAGCGGGCGTCGGTAAGTCCTCCGTAGTTGCTTCGCGCGTAGGCCACCCGTTATTCCCAGCGCTCCCGCATTTCGTTGCGGCCCGTCTTCGGAACCGGGTCGCGGACCTGCCAGAACTTCCGCACGAAGGCATCGCGCTGGTAGTCCCTTGTCAGGCGGAGAACCAGGTCCCGCTCTTCGGAGGTGATGATCGCCGCGACCTCGGCGAGCCACTGCGCGTGGCGTTTGTCGAGGTCGTCTCTGTCGTCTCTCGGCGTGGTCTGGACGGTGCCGGACGGCCCGCTCCCCTTTCCCTCGACCTCTTGCGCGGAGGCGGTTGCGGCCAGGAAGCCCGAGCCTCCGAGACCGGCCAGGATGCCCGCGAGGACGAAGCGGTTCCGGCAGCTCCGGAGCCGGTGGGGTTTCATGTGGCCGGCTCGGGTCACGGCCGAACAGAGTGCCAGCCCGATGCCCGCGGCCGGTCCGTTCTTCCGGCCGGCGGAACTCGGTGCGAAGCCCGCGGAACGCGGCTGCGGGTTGCTATACTGCCACGTCCTGTCTCAGGTAGCGAGCGTCGATGGCCGGCGCCCTTCCATCTCGACTCTCAGCCTCGCGGAGGGACACACTCCATGCCGATCAAGCTCGTATCAGACCGTTCAGTTCTTCACCTCACCGTGCTCGTCGCGGCGTTTCTCTTTGTGGCGCCTGCCTTCGCCCAGTTGCCGCCCGACGCGGTCGATCTCGCCAAGGTGAAGATCCCGGAGGCGCTCAAGTCGACCGATCTCTGCCCGGTCAAGCTCGTGCCTTCCATCGCTGACGGCGAGATGTGGACGCACGGGGGCATCGACTACCGCGGCAGCGAACCGGGAGTGCAGGCTTCCTTCGCCAGCGATCCCGACTCTCACGCTTCCAGGGCCGCCGAAGAGCGCTACGTCCAGAACTTCATGCTGGCAATGAGCACGATCTGGTGTCCCATCACCGACGAAGTGACTCCCGGCGGCCGCAAGCAGGTGGACGGACTTGGCTACACCTGGGAGAGCTGCTGCTCCTTCTGTGATGAGGAGATGATGCCGGAGAACTTCGACGAGGCCCTGGAGCGCCTTCGCGAGCGCGCCGTCGAGTCCTTCGAGTTGACCGGCGGTATCTACACCGAGGGCGCCAGCAGCCCGGTCGAAGGCGCGATCCGGGACGACATCTAGCGCTGTCGGCGGGCGCGGACCTTGCCCCGGATTACGCGCGTCTATACCCGGACCGGCGATGACGGAACGACCGGTCTGGGCATTCGGGCCCGGGTTCGCAAGGACTCCGCCCGGGTCGAGGCCTATGGAGCGATCGACGAACTGAACTCGGCGGTCGGCGTAGCCGTGGCCGCCGGCGTTACCGAACGGATCGGCCGTTGTCTGGGCCAGGTGCAGCAGGAGTTGTTTCACTTCGGCTCGGATCTCTGCGTGCCCGCTGACGGCGACGCTCCGCCGGTGCCGCGCATCGAGGAACGGCACGTCCGCGGCCTGGAGGAGACGATCGACTCGCTGCAGGAAGAGCTGGAGCCCCTGGCCAACTTCGTTCTGCCGGGGGGATCGCCGGCCGCCGCGGCTCTCCACCTGGCGCGCACGATCTGCCGGCGTGCCGAAAGGCGCCTGGTCACCCTTGCGGCGACCGAAGCGGTGGGCGCCCCGGCCCTGACTTACGTGAACCGACTCTCCGACGCCCTCTTCGTGATGGCCCGCTACGAGAACAGGATGCGCGGCGAGGCCGATGTGCTGTGGGACTCGAGGGCCTGACGGCGGTTCGCCGCGACGGTGCCCGGAATGCGCCTGCCGCGCCGCCTCCTGGATGTCGCCACCATCGGTCTGGTTTTCCCCGTGGCGTCGGTTCTCGGGTACTTGGCCGGAAGGGCGATCGGAGGCTGGTTCGACATGCCGAATGCCGGCGCCCTGATCGGCGGTCTCTTCGGTGTCGCGGCGGGCTTCTACAACGTGTACCAGGTCGTACAGCGACTCAACGCGGACGAGGAAGATGGCGGCACGGACCAACGATGAACTCGCCGTCATGTCGAGGCGCGTCGTGCGGTGCGCTCTGGCCGTGACCGCGGTGGGAGGCGCGCTTGCTCTGGCCTGGAGTCTGAGCGCGGCGCTCACCTTGACAGCCGCTGGGGTCGTCAGTAGTTTCAGCTTCCGCGGCCTGGAGATGCAGGTTCGCGCGCTGGAGCCGAACGCCGACGGGCGTGTTGGCGCCAAGAACATCCTGTTCATCGTCCTCCGCTATTCGTTGTTGAGCGCTTTCATCGTCGCGGCCCTTCTGGTGGGGTCAAGGGAGTTCATCGCGCTGATCCTGGGATTCACGGTCGTGCCTCTGGCGCTGCTGATCTCCGAGTTGGCGGGCCGGTTTCACTTCCTGAGTCGTTTCAATCGTCATGGCCGCGGGTGAACATTCGATCCTCTACAAGCCGGTCAACGCGGCTTGGCAGGGCGTCGTGGACTTGGCCGGAGCCGAGGAGAACCTCCCTCATGAGGTGCCGGACCATGTGGTCATGGCCCTGTTCGTCTTCGGCGTCGTCACCACGATCGGTGTCACCGTGTCACGCGGCCTGCGCAAGGACGATCCCGGCAAGCTCCAGCAGATCATCGAGGTCTTCTTCGTGTGGCTGCGCAACCTGCTGGAAGAGACGATCGGCGAGGGTGGCTCGCGGCACCTGCCTCTGATTGCCTCGTTCGCCTTCTTCATCTTCCTGAGCAATCTGTCGGGCTTGATCTTCTTCCTGAAGCCTCCGACCGAGAACGTGAACGTGACCTTCGCCCTCGCGATCACGGCGTGGGTGCTCTACCACCTGTTCGGCCTGCGCAGAAACGGGCTGCGCTACTTCAAGCACTTCGCCGGGCCGGTCGTCTTTCTCGCGCCCCTCTTCATCCCGCTCGAGATCATCACCCACGCGGCCCGGGTGCTGTCGCTGGGCTTGCGCCTGTTCGGGAACATCTTCGGCGAGCATCTCGCGGCTGCCGCCATCTTCGGTCTGGTGCCGTTCGCGGTGCCGTTGCCGATCATGGCTCTGGGTCTCATGGCCGCCACCATCCAGACCTTCATCTTCATCCTGTTGACCACTGTTTACATCGCCGAGGCCGAGGCCGAGGCACACTAAGGGGACTCTCGCGAAATGAAGAAGTCAAAGCTGGTCTTTCTCGTGGCCGTGCTACTCACGCTGTTTGCCGTTCCGGCTCTGGCGCAGGACGGCGAGGGGGCGGGCGACGGCGGCGCCAATCTCGGCCTGCTGGGGGCCGCCGTTGGGCTCGGCATCGCCGCGGCCGGCGGCGCGATCGGTCAGGGTCGCGCGACCGGCGAGGCCTGCGCCGGGTTGGCGCGCAACCCGGGTGCCGGCGGGCGCATTCAGATCATGCTGCTAATCGGTCTGGCGTTCATGGAATCGGTCGTCCTCTACACGCTGCTCATCGCGCTCCGCGGCGCCGGTTTCTTCTAGAAACCAGGAAGTGGTTCAGCGGCGGAAGGTCTACGCTTCGCCGCTGAGCCACCAACGCCCGCTCAAGGGCCCGCTACGAGCGGCTGCGGTTGGGCGTGCGACTCAATTCCGGCATGCACCGGCCATCTTGGCCGTGTCGGGCGCCGGTCTGAGGGAGCGACCCTCCTGCCAAGGCTGCTGCCGGGTTGCCCCAAAAGCAGGCTGGGAGTGGAAGAACGTCCCGTTGGGTCTTGTTCGCGGGACTTGGCATCGAATGTGCTGCCCCTCGCTGTCGAAGGTGCCGCGGTCCAACAATGCGCGGCGGGGAGGTACAGATGAACGCGATGGCCGATCACAGTGGTGGTTGGAACTTCGAGGCCGAGGCTCTGCCCTTCATGGACAGCCTCTACAGCACGGCCTATCGGATGTCCCGGAACAAGCAGGACGCCGAGGATCTGATCCAGGAGACCTATCTGCGGGCCTACAAGTACTACGACAAGTTCCAGGAAGGGACGAACTTCAAGGCCTGGCTGTTCAAGATCCTCAAGAACACGTTCATCAACCGCTACCGCAAGCGCCAGCGGCAGCCGCTGAAGAACTCGTTCGACGACATCGAGGACGCCTTCGAGTGGAAGCTCCTGGAGTCGCCGCTCTTCGCGCGCGGCACGACGCCGGAGGAAGACCTGCTGGAGGGCGCCCTGGATCAGGACGTCAAGAGGGCCCTCGAGGATCTGCCCGAGGACTACCGGATCGCCGTCGAACTGGCGGATCTGCAGGGATTGTCCTACCGCGAGATCGCTGACCGGCTGGGAATCCCCCTGGGAACGGTGATGAGCCGTCTCTACCGGGGACGGCGCAAGCTGGAGACGGTCCTGCTGCGCTACGGGCGGGAACACGGCTACATCCGGTCCGGCATGCCCCGCAAGATGCGGTCAAGGCAGGACGCAGCCTGAACGCCGCCAATGGCGGCAACCGGGGGCGCGGAAGCCACAAAGTAGCCGGGTCTGTGCCGAGGGCGGCCCGACGTGGCACAATAGAGGACTCGTTCGCCTCCGCCGCACCGCTAACTTATGCGTTCCAAGCAACTTGCGCTCAGGATTGGCGCTTCGGCGCTGGTCGGTCTGAGCGTGTTCCTTGGATGGCGGGGACTACAGCCGCGATCCGAGAGGCTGATCGTCGGCCCCGAGCGACCTTACAGCCCGACCGAGGCGGCTCCAGCCCCTGACCTGGATGCGGCCACCCTGGACCGGGTGCCCTTCCCCATCGAGCACCTGATTCGGAGCGGCGACACGTTGGACCGCGTCCTGACGCGGGCGGGTGTCCCCGGCTCCGAACTGCACCAGGCCTCTGCTTCGGTGGCGGAAGTGCTCGATCCGCGGAGACTCCGCGCCCGCGACCCGGTCTACTCCATGGTTCGCCGAGGCGGGGGGTTGATCGCCATCAGACTTCCGCGCCGAGGTCAGGGCGTCGTCGTTGCCGAGCGAACGGCCGGCGCCTGGCGCAGCCGCTACCGTCCTTACCGGCGGGCCCACGTGCGGCGCCTGGTTCATGGTGAACTACGGGGAGCGCTGGAGACGTCGATCCGCCGCGCCGGCGGTCCTCCCCGCCTCGCGTACAGCATGGCGCGCGTGCTGCAGTGGGATCTGGACTTCAATCGTGATCTTCGTCTTGGCGACCGTTTCGAGATCCTCTACGAGGAACTGCTGCTGGACGGCAAGACGGAAGGTGTCGCCGCCGTCGTGGCGCTGCGCTACCGGAACCGGGAGAGCTGGCTTGAGGCGTATCGCTTCACGGGCGCCGAAGACACAGAGCCCGAAGATGCGGTCATGGCGACGGATGCCGGAGCCCACCGGTACTACGATGGCGAGGGCCAGCCGCTGCGACGGCAGTTCCTGCGCTCGCCTCTGCCCTACTCACGGGTCACGTCGCGCTTCTCGATGAATCGCTACCATCCGATCCTCAAGCGGCGCATGCCCCACTACGGCGTCGACTACGGAGCGCCGACCGGAACGCCGGTGCAGGCGACCGCGGACGGCACCGTCGTTTCGGCCGGCACACGCGGCGGCGGCGGCCGAACGGTCCGTCTGCGTCATGCCAACGGCTACCTGACGGCGTACCTCCACCTGTCCGGCTATGCCGAGGGGATTCGGAGCGGCCGCCGCGTGCAGCAGGGCCAGGTGGTCGGCTACGTGGGCTCGAGCGGCCTTTCAACCGGTCCCCATCTCGACTACCGCGTGCAGAGAAACGGCCGCTGGATCAATCCGGCCACCCTGGTCAACGATCCCGTTCCTCCGTTGGCCGCTGACGTGCTGCCCGCCTTTCTCCGGCACCGCGACGCGTTGCGGCGGGAACTCAGGGGCCCGGACCGTTCCGTCGTCAGCTTGGGACCGTAGGCGACGGCGACGGCGACGACAGGGGGGCGTCGGCGGCACCCGCCCGCTCCGGGGCTCAGGGGGCAGGGGTCCCAGCGGCCGTGCGCGCTCTGGAAGAGGATGGAGGGACGGCGCTCACTCCACTACGCTCGCTTCGGGCAAGCGTCAGTTGCTGTGAAGGCATCGGCCGTCGCTCGCTTCGAGTCCGCTGGGACCCCTCCCCCTGAGACTCGGCACGGGCGGGACGGCGTCGGGATGTCCCTGCGGGGATCTACTCGAGGGAGCGCGCTCGCTCGTGGAGGATCGAGTAAGCCTCGGAGCGGGAGAGGTTGTCGTCGAGGAGGAGAGTGAAGGACTCGCTCCAGGCTGCCTCGGCATCGTCGCTTGTCGTCTCGACGTAGGTCAGCGATGAACCGGTTTCCCAGACGACGACCGCGCCGTTGCCGTTGGGCGAGACGAAGATCGTCGGCTGTCCGCTCCCGATCTCGGGCGCCACGCGCTCCGACTTCACCTGCAGCCGGGCGAGATGCTGGACGTAGCCTTCGTCCACCGGTTGGGCCGAGGCGAGGAGGATATGGGTTTCGCCGGCCTCGGCTCTCTCCAGAAGTGCGCCTGCCTGGGCTTTGGCGCCTACGATGACGATGTGGATTCGGGCCGCACTTGAGACACTGCTAAGGCCGCCTTCCGCGCACATTTCCTCGGCGCGGTCGACCAGGACGTTCTTGACGTCCTGCGCCATTGGGGCGAGAACACGACTACGGATCCGACGTCCCACGATGACTATGTGAATGCGTGCCGCTTCGGCCACTTGCGTGATGGCGCCTGTCCCCTCGTTCTCTATCCGTTCGCACAGATTCGAGGCATCCAGATGGTCGGCCAGACTGTCGGCCAGTTCTGAGAGTTCGGTGGCGGGAGTGGAGAGCTCCAACTGGACCAGCGCTCCGGTAGCGCTGTCGGCAAATCCGATGACTACTGCGTTTGGCTCGCTGCCAGCGTCGACCGTGGGAGCGGAAAGCAGGTTCGCCGTTACCTGGCCGCCGAAGGGCTCCTGGGTCAAGCTCTCCGACACATAGTCGTTCAGCCGGTGAACGCGGCGCCAGGATGACGCGAGTTCACCGTCGACCAACACGACCGGCGCGTACATGACTTTCTCACCGTCTGTCGTACCTTCCGACCAGACAACGTGAAGCACGGTCCGGGTGCTTGATTCGCCTCCGCTTCCGTCTGCGAGTTCGAAGCGATCATGGGTGACCGCTAGTCGGGGAGCCGACTTCTCGCTGTAGATGTTGCCGGAAACCTCGATCGTTTCGGACCAGTCGCTGCCGTCGAACGACGCGAGATTGATGCGGGTCAGGGTCGCGGCGTTGCTGCTTGACCAGACGACATACAGTCTGCCCGCGGAAGCGTCGAAGAACAGGGACGGCGTCCGATCGCCGTCGTCCGATTCGCTGCCAGGCACCAGGTAGTTCTCGACCGTGCCCGATCCCCGACGGGCCTCCAACCGCAGCACCTCAGCGTCGGTCGAGGTCTCGCTGCCATCCGGGAAGAGGTCGCCATAGGGTCCGACAGCGATCTGATAGACGTCGCCGCTCTTCCCCAGAACGGGACGATTCTCCGCTGCATGCGCGCCGCTAGCGAGCAGCAGCGCCAGCAGCGCCGTTGCCGAAAGGAACCGAGTAAGCATGCCCTTCATCACGCCCTCAGATTCACTACCTGGCGGAGGTCCAGTGCCACCAGGACGTCTGTCAGCCCGGCACGGCCAGGATAGAAGCGTGACTCCAACTCACCAAAGAAGCGGCGCGCCGCTTCCTTATCGCCTTCCGCGATGGCCGCTTGGCCCAGCAAGTAAAGGCAGCTCTTGGCTGTAGCGGAGTCGCCATAGCGCGTTGCCAAGTCGAGCGCACGGTGGCCGTGACGCTTCGCGGAGGCTACTCGCTTCAACTCGAGATGGGCGAAGCACAGATCAAGGTGCGGTAGTACGGTGTACTGGATCGCGCCTTCGCGCCGGAACGTGCGGAGGCTCCGGTAGATCAACCGGAGTGCTTCGCACATTCTGGCCCGACGCAGAGTCTTGCCGCCAGTTGCTCCGACCAAGAGGCAATACCCCAAGTTCCCCTCGGCACCGGCTGTCCAAATCGGGGGCGCATCGTCCGAGTGGCCAAGCGCCGTCCGATAGCAGCTCGCGGCCTCCGCCTCATTGCCTTCGGCTACCAAAAGGTTGCCGAGCAAGTTGTACGAACCGCCCGTTAGCCCTGGTCTATCGACGAAAGCCGAAATGTCCCGGCCCAAACGGGCGTAGAAGAGCGCTTTCTTGATCTGGCCCTCCAACTCGTGAGCGCGCGCGACCGTGTATGCGGCCAACCAGCGATTGTGATCGACACTGCTGTCGAGCAGGATTCGCCGTAGCTCCGGCATCACGTCTGCACCGTTCCCGAGTTCCGTTTCCGCCGCGCCACAACCGCAGAGGGCCTCGTCCGCGAGGTCGCAATTGCCCGCCGCCGTCGCCACCTCAACCGCTCGCCGATAGACGGAGGCGGCTTCCCGGTATGAACCCTTGGCGACGAGTTCCCGCCCACTGTTGCGGAGTGTCTCGAAGTTCTCGGTCACCTCGTCCGCGCCCGGCTCCGCCTCTGGCACGAGAACGCCGACCGGGACAAGAGCCGGCTCAGGTGACGTGTTGGAGGGAGCGACGGTGGCGATCATTGCACGCAGGACGAGCGGTTCAAGGGCCGAGTCTACACCAAGCGACTTGGGGGCGGGACGGCTCGTCTGTTCGCACCGCCCGCGCCCATGTGCTCACCGCGCGGATTCCTACGCCCGATTCCTGTTCAGCGTGCCCGAGACGGACGGACAGTTGAGTGAGAAGTGTGAGCGCGGTCTGGAGGAGGTCTGGGACGATATCGGAGCCGGTCGAGTGCATGGCTCCGAAGAAGTCAAGAGGGAGCTCGGCCTCTGAGCGGCCGGCGCGGCGACGCGTGCAGAGAAACGGCCGCTGGATCAATCCCGCCACCCTGGTCAACGATCCCGTTCGTCCGCTGGCCGCTGACGTGCTGCCCGCCTTTCTCCGGCACCGCGACGCGTTGCGGCGGGAACACCGGGGCTCGGACCGTTCCATCGTCAGCGCAGGACCGCAGGTGCGGCGCGGGCTGGACGGCGTCGGCGCCATCCACAACTGGCCAGGGGGTTGGGGCCGGCTACTCGAGAGAGCGGGCGCGCTCGTGGAGGATCGAGTAGGCCTCGGAGCGGGAAAGGCTGTCCTCGAGCAGGAGCGTGAAGGACTCGCTCCAGGCTGCTTCCGTATCGCCGCTGGTGGTCTCAACGTAGGTCAGCGATGAACCGGTTTCCCAGACGACGACGGCGCCGGTGCCGTTGGGCGAGACGAAGATCGTCGGCTGTCCGGTCCCGATCTCGGGTGCCACGCGCTCCGACTTCACCTGCAGGCGGGCGAGATGCTGCACGTAGCCGTCGTCCACTTCTTGCGCCGCAGCGAGAAGGACATGACTATCAGCGGTTTCAGCCCTCTCCAGGAGGTCGCCTTCTTGAGCTCGGGCACCGAAGACCACGATGTGGATTCGAGCAGCACTCGAAACGCCGGTCAGCCCGCCTTCGTCGCACAGCTGCTCGGCACGATCGACCAGGACGTTCTTGAAGTCCTGCGCCAGAGGACTCAGCACGCGGCTCGTGATCCGACGGCCGAAGACGACGATGTGTATCCGCGCCGCTTCAGCAACGCGCGTGATCGCACCGGATCCCTCATTCTCGATCCGTGCACAGAGATCCGAGGAACTCAGGTGATCCGCCAGACTGTCGGCGAGTTCAGAGAGTTCGGTGGCAGGAGTGGAGAGTTCCAACTGAACGAGCGCGCCTGTATCGCTGTCGGCGAAACCGATGACCACGGCGTTGGATTCAGCCCCCGCGTCGACCGTTGGAGCAGTCAGCAGCTTCTCCGCCACTCCGACGCTGAACGGCTCTTCGGCCAACTCCTGCGATACGTAGTCGTTCAGCCGGTGAACGCGACGCCACGAAGAGGCGGGTTCGCCGTCGATCAGGACGACGGGCGCGTACATCACCTTCTCGCCGTCCGTCGTAGCTTCCGACCAGACGACGTGCAGGACGGTCCGTGTGCTCGACTCGCCTCCACCTTCGGCCAGTTTGAAACGATCGTGGGTGACAGCTAGGCGTGGGGCCGACTTCTCGCTGTAGATGTTGCCGGAGACCTCGAGTGTTTCGGACCATTCGCTGCCGTCAAAGGACGCGAGGTGGATTCGGGTCAGCGTCGCGGCGTCACTGCTTGACCAGACCACATACAACCTGCCCGTGGAAGCGTCGAAGAACAGGGACGGCGTCCGGTCGCTGTCGTCCGATCCGCTGCCGGGCACCAAGTAGTTCTCAACCGTGCCCGATCCTCGACGGGCCTCCAACCGCAGAACCTCGTTAGTCTCAGAAGCCTCGTTGCCGTTCGGGAACAGGTCGCCATAGTTTCCGATTGCGACCTGGTAGACGTCGCCACGCTTCCCCAGTACCGGTGCACCATCGGAGGAATGGACGGCACCGCCACCAAGCAGCAGCGCTGCAAGGGTGGCAAGGGCTGCGGTCCGGCCGGGCCTCAGGTCGTTCAGAAACGTGGTGAACATGTCCTTCATCAAGCCCTCAGATTCACCACTTGACGGAGGTCGACTGACATCAGCAGGTCGGTCAGACCGACTTGGTCGGGATAGAAGCGCTGCCCGAGTTCTGCAAAGCAGTGGCGCGCTGCTTCCTTGTCGGCTTCAAGCAGCGCCACATGGCCGAGCAGGAAGAGTGAGCTCTTGATGGTCGCCGTGTCGTCGTAGCGCCTCGCCAACTCAAGCGCACGTTCGCCGTGACGCTTCGCTGATGCGGAACGTTTCAGTTCGAGATGGGCGAAACACAGATCCAGGTGCGGCAGCATGCTGTACTGAACTGCGCCTTCCCGCCTGAAAGTGCGGAGACTGCGGTAGATCAAGCGAAGCCCTTCCCGCATTCGACCTCTCCGGATTCTGGCTCGGATGGCGCCAACGAGAAGGCAGTAGCCCAGGTTCCCCTCGGCACCCGCGACCCAGGTCGGAGGAGAGTTCTCCCTATGGCGAAGGGCTGTGCGGTACTCGGCGGCCGCCTCGGCCTCGCGGCCTTCGGCAACCAGGAGGTTGCCCAGCAGATTGTGCGATAGCCCCGTCAGCCCCTCGCGCTCTACATGCCGGGAGTGATGGTGCGAGAGCTGTGCATAGAACACCGCTTTCCTAGTCTGGCCCTCCAGTTCGTGAGCGCGGGCCAAGGTATAGGACGCGAGCCAACAATTGTGGGCATCGTTGCTGCCAAGCAGAATCCTCCGCAGTTCCGGCATGACCTCGGTCCCGTTCCCAAGTTCCGTTTCTGCGGCACCCCAATCGCAGAGAGCCATGTCGGCCTGGTCGGCGTTTCCCGACGCAGTTGCAGCTTCCGCAGCTCGGAGGAAGAGAACTGCCGCTTCCCGGTATGAGCCGCTGTCACCGAGCTGTCGCGCCCGGTCCCTGAGAGTCTTGAAGTCCCCGGCGGGTTCCGCCGCGCGCGTCTCCCGCACGGGCGCGGGAACGCCCTCCGGGATGAACGTCACTTCAGGCGACGAGTGGATGGGAACAACGGCGGCAGTCATCGGCGACAGAGAGAGCGGTTCAAGCACCTAATCTACACCAAGCGACTTGGGGGCGGGACGGCTCGGTTGTACGCACCGCCCGCCCCCATGCGCTCACATCGCGTCGGCGCTATGTCGTACTACAGAAATGTCTAAGGAGCCGTCCCCGCGCTCCGCACCGGCTCCGCACCTACACGTCGAGGCCGACCCGACGCATCAGGTCCAACGCGTTGCTGCGAGTGACGGTGCCCTCGCGCAGGCGGTAGTCGAACAGGATCTTCCCGTCCACCAGGTCATCCCTGAAGTGGACGTTGCGCAATGACGTGGCTTCCGAGTCGTCGGCGATCCGAGCCAGGGCGAGATCATGGGTGGTCACGAGTCCGACCGCGCCGCGATCGACCAGGCCGCGGACCAGGGCTTCGGCGCCGACTCTCCGGTCGTGGGAGTTCGTGCCGTGGAGAATCTCGTCGAGCAGGAACAGCACCGGTGTCTCCTGTTTGGTGAGGTCGAGAACCGACTTGAGCTTCGTGACCTCGGCGTAGAACCGGGAGTGGCCTTCGGCGAGGGAGTCCCGGAGCTGGATGGACGATCCGATGGCAAGCGGTGAGAGGACCAGCGACCTTGCGCGTACGGGTGCACCGGCAAGTGCCAGGACGACGTTTGTTCCGACCGTTCTGAGCAGCGTGCTCTTCCCGGACATGTTGGAGCCGCTGACGACCAGGCACTGGGCCGGCGACTCCGGTTTCGTGGGGCAGGCTTCCAGTACGACATCGTTGGCGACACAGTCCTTCGCGGGCAGCAGAGGATGCCCGAGTCCTTTTCCTGCTAGCAGCGGGCGCCGCTTCCCGGCAGGCTCGACCAGCGTGGGGAAGACGTGGTTCGGATGCTCGAACGCGTGGGAGGCGAGACTGGCGAGAGCCTCGACGCTCGAGAGCACGTCGAGCCAGACGGCCACCCGGTCTCCGTGTCGGCGCCGCCAGGAGTCGATGGCGTAGGCGAGCTGGGGCGTCCACAGCAGCAGCAGGCCGAGGGGCACGAACAGGGCGTTCCGCATCGAGTCGAGCAGATCGACCAGACGCTGCAACCGTCTGGCGTTCCGGGAGGCGGTGCTTCCGTCGTTGCCCCGCAACCTGTCCGCCAGTTCGACCAGGAGGTCGCTTTCGAACGGCTCGCGCTCGATGACCTCCAGCAGCTCCGCAACCAGGTTGAGATCGCGGCTGGCCCGCGTCACGCCGCCCGTGGCAGCCGCGATGGACCGCCGCGTGGCGATCGTCCAGAGGACTTCCAGCACCGCCACGGCCAGAAACGGCGACGGCCCCCAGTTCCAGGCCATCCAGCCGGTGACGGTGACAAGGTTGGCGGCGGCCGCCGCCGCCAGCAGGACGCGCACCAGGAACTCGCGCCCGCCGGCGCCTGGCAGGGCGGGCGTCCCTTCCCCGGCCGCCCAAGTTCGCAGGACTGCCGGATCGATGTCGGTGCGCGCGAGCCGCCCGCGTACCGCCTGACACTCGCGGAAGTCGAGTCGGGGCGCCAGTTCGCGGACGGCCTCCTGCCGCTTGCGCACGACGTCGGGGGCCGCGGGCTCCAGCAGCCACGACGCCAGCAGTTCGTCGCCGCCGCGGGTGCGGGCGCGGCTCAGCATCCGGAACAGCGAGTCGGGACCGAACAGGTCGAGGTCCGCGGCGTACACATGCTCGGCGTGTTCGTCGGCAAAGCGCGAGCCGGGCCGTCCTCCGGCCCGCCAGTCGCCGTCGAGCCGGTCGAGAGTTTGACGGTAGAAGATCTGCGCGCGCTTCAGCCGTTCGGCCCGTCTCAGAACGCGCTCGTGAAGGACGACGAGAACCAGAAAGAGCAGGGCCGGGACGGCCACCCAGATCAGGGGGAAGAGCCGTGCCTGGACCGACAGCCAGACCAGCACGGCTGCGGCAAGCACCGTGGCCAGCCGCGACCACGAGACCGTCTTTTCGAACCGCCTCGTTCGCCGCAGTAGAGCGGCGCGCCGCTCGGCTCGGCGTTCGGCCGTCGAACGCGCGCGGTCGGCCACTAGGTCAGTGCCGGATAGACGATCGATTTGAGCTGGCCGCGGAAGTTGAACGTGCCCGACATCCAGAACTGGACCATGAAGATGACGATCAGGTCCTCCTTCGGGTCGATCCAGAAGGCCGTGCTCGCTGCTCCGCCCCAGCCGTACTCACCTGCCGAACCGATCGCTTGAGCGACTACGGGGTCGAGCGTGACCGAGACGCCGAGACCGAAACCGACCCCCTCGTAGGTCGTCTCGCTGAACGAGCCGACCGCCAGGTCGGTCAGATCGCTGCCGCTCGGAAGGTGGTTCATCGTCATGAGTTCCACCGTCTTGCGGCCGAGGATGCGCGTGTTCTCCAGCGTGCCGTCGCCCAGCATCATCTGGCAGAAGCGGTAGTAGTCGTGCATCGTCGATACGAGTCCGCCGCCGCCCGAGAAGAAGCTGACTTTGCCGGTGTAATGGCTGGTCAAGGGATCGTCCAGCAGGACCAGCTTCTTGCTCTGGTCGCGCCGGTAGTTGGCGGCGAAGCGGTCGACCTTGGCCGCCGGCACGGTGAATCCCGTGTCGACCATGCCGAGGGGCCCGGTGATGTGCTCCTGCAAGTACTCGTCGAACGGCTGGCCGGAGAAGACTTCGACCAGGTAGGCGAGCACGTCGGTGGCGACCGAGTAGTTCCAGGCGTCGCCGGGCGAGAACTCGAGCGGCAGTTCCGCGAGCTGCTCAATCATCTGTCGCAGGTTGCCGCCGGTCGGCGGGCCGCCGACGCCGAGCTCGCGGTACGCGGCGTCGACGTTCGTGCGCTCCATGAAACCGTAGGTCAGCCCCGACTGGTGCGTGAACAGGTCGCGGATCGTCATCGGGCGCTCGACTGGCCGTGTGAGAAAGTTCGGGTGGTTCCCGCTCTCGAAGACCCTGAGATCGCGCCACTCGGGGATGAACTTCCGGACCGGGTCGTCGAGCTGGAAGTGCCCCTGTTCGTAGAGCTGCATCAGGGCGACCGAAGTGATCGGCTTGGTCATCGAGTAGATGCGGAAGATCGTGTCGGGACGCATCGGACGCCCGCGCTCGCGGTCCATCAGGCCCTGCGCCGAAAGGTAGGCGGGCCGGCCGCCCCGCGCGACGAGGGTCAGGCAGCCGGCGATCTTCCCGGGTTCGAGGTAACGGCGGCGGAGATGATCGTCGATGCGGGCCAACCGCGCTGCGTTCAGGCCGACCTCTTCGGGGCGGGCGAGTTCGAGTTCGGGGGGTGCTGAAACGAGAACGGGTCGGGCTGGCATGGCGAGTCCTTCGCTGTGCTGGTCGGTCCGGGATCTACGGCGCGGCGATCTTTGCAAATGCGACCGTCTGGCTTCGACAGCTCGGGTTCACTCGCCTGCGGGCGTGGCGCATACAATCGCGCAGCCGTGGCCCAAGCCCAAGCCCAGGAGCCCTTGGCCTCGACCTGCCTCGAGGTCAACGGTGTCACGCTCTCGTTCGGCGGCGTACACGCTCTCGACGATGTCGCCCTGGACGTGCGTCACGGCGAGGTGTTCGCGATCATCGGGCCGAACGGCGCGGGAAAGACATCCCTTCTCAACTCGATCAGCGGTCTCTACCGGCCGCAACAGGGCTCGATCACCTACACGCCGACGCCGGAAGCGGCGCCGGTCTCGCTTGTCGGCCGCGCGCCCCACAAGGTGGCGCAGCTCGGCGTCGCCCGTTCGTTCCAGAACATCGAGCTGTTCCGCGCCATGACCGTGCTCGAGAACCTGATGCTGGGGCGGCACATCCACATGCGCGGCAACGTGCTGACCTGTGGGGTGTACTGGGGATCGCAGCGCCGGGAGGAGATCGCGCACCGCGCCGCGGTCGAGGAGGTGATCGACTTCCTGGAGATCGAGAACCTCCGCCATCAGGCGGTCGGCACGCTCGCCTATGGCCTCCAGAAACGGGTCGAACTGGCCCGGGCGCTGGCGCTCGATCCCAAGCTCCTGCTGCTGGACGAACCGATGGCGGGGATGAACATCGAGGAGAAGGAGGACATGGCCCGCTTCATTCTCGACGTGAACGAGGAGCGGGGCGTGACGACCGTTCTGATCGAGCACGACATGGGAGTCGTCATGGACCTCTCCGACCAGGTCGCCGTGCTCGACTTCGGCCGCTCGATCGCCTGCGGTACGCCGGACGAGGTGCGCGCCGACCCGGCGGTGATTCATGCCTACCTCGGAGACGCCGAATGACGGCTTCGGTGGAACTGCGTCCGGACGCGGACACGCTGCCCAAGGTGCTGCTCGAGAACGCCCGCGAACGCGGGGACGAAGTGGCGTTGAGGGAGAAGGAGTTCGGCATCTGGCAGAGCTTCACCTGGGCCCAGTACGCCGAGCGGGTCAGGAACTTCGCCCGCGGCCTGGTCGAACTTGGCCTGAAGAAAGGCGAAATCGTCGCCGTGCTCGGCGACAACCGGCCCGAGTGGTTGATCGCGCAACTCGCGGCGCAGTCGATCGGCGCCAGGTCTCTTGGCATCTACCAGGACTCGGTGGCGGTCGAAGTCCGGTACCTGATGGAGTTCTCGGGCGCCAGGTTCGTCATCGCGGAGGACCAGGAGCAGGTCGACAAGCTGCTGGAAGTCTGGGACGAGCTGAACGTCGGCGACCACGAGGTCAGGAGCGTCATCTACTACGACCCGCGCGGTCTGGGGTCTTACCCCCACGACTTTCTGCTCGGCTTTTCCGCCGTCGAGGAGATTGGACGCTCCGCCTCCAGCAGTTCCGAAGCCGACTTCGAGGATTGGGTCCGGGCCACGGAAGTCGACGACGTGGCCTTGCTCTCGACGACTTCCGGCACCACGGGCAAGCCGAAGCTCGCGATGCTGTCCCATCGGAACCTGCTGGTCATGGCGCACGCCTTCAACGGCATCGACCCGATGCAAAGCGACGACGAGTTCGTTTCCTTCCTGCCCTTGGCCTGGATCGGCGAGCAGATGATCGGAGCCGCCTGCGGCCTGGTGGTCGGTTTCTCGCTCAACTTCCCGGAGGAGCCGGAGACCGTGCAGCAGAACATCCGGGAGATCGGCCCGCACACGATGTTCTCGCCGCCTCGCATCTGGGAGAACATGGTCTCCGATGTCCAGGTGAGGATCGAGGACTCCTCGTGGCTCAAGCGGAAGATCTACGGATGGGCGCTAGAGGTCGGCTACCGGTCCGCGGACACCCTCCTCGAGCACGGTCGCCAGCCGGCCTTCCTCGCCTTCCAGCGGGCGCTCGCGAACGCGTGCTGCTTCTTCTGGCTCCGCGACAAGCTGGGTCTCAGGAGAATCCGGCGCGCCTACACCGGCGGCGCGGCCCTGGGCCCCGACATCTTTCGCTTCTTTCACGCCGTCGGCGTCAACCTGAAGCAGATCTATGGCCAGACGGAGGTGTCCGGCATCTCGGTCGCGCACCGGGACGACGACATCAAGTTCCATACGGTCGGTACGCCTGTTCCGGGCATGGAAGTCCGCCTCGGCGAGGGCGGCGAGATCCTGACCAGGAGCCCGTCGGTGTTCCTTGGCTACTACAGGAACGAGGAGGCGACCGAGGAAGCGCTGCGTGACGGCTGGCTCTACTCCGGCGACGCGGGCTACATGGACGACGACGGGCACCTGATCGTCATCGACCGCAAGAAGGACGTGATGGAGCTGCACGACGGGACGCAGTTCTCGCCCCAGTTCATCGAGAACAAGCTGAAGTTCAGCCCCTACATCAAGGAGGCCGTCGTGTTCGGCGGCGGCGACTACCCGTTCGTCACCTCGTTGATCACGATCGACTTCGCCAACGCGGGGAAGTGGGCCGAACGCCGCCAGATCCCCTACACGACGTTCACGGACCTCGCCCAGAAGCCGGAGATCTACGAGCTCGTGCTGGAACACACGGCCGGCATCAACGGTGATCTGCCGGAGTCGGCCCGCATCCAGCGCCTGCTGCTGCTGCACAAGGAACTGGACGCGGATGACGAGGAGTTGACCCGTACGCGGAAGGTGCGGCGCCGGTTCATCGCCGGCCGGTACCGCCTGCTCGTCAATGCGCTCTACGGCGGCGACGAGGCGGTCGAGATCGAGAACGAGATCGCCTACCAGGACGGCACGACCGCGGTCCTGCAGACCCGGCTGCGCATCGCTCAGCCCGCCACCGCCTGAGGAGGGGACGATGGGATCCGACGTCTTCCTTCAACTCACCGTTTCCGGCCTCTCGAACGGCATGGTCTACGCCCTGGTGGCGGTCGGCTTCGTCGTCATCTTCAAGGCGAGCGACGTGATCAACTTCGCGCAGGGCGAGTTCCTGCTCTTCGGCGCCTACCTCGCGTTCGCCTTCATTGCCCAGTTCGGGTTGCCCTGGAGCCTGGGCGTGCTGGCGACGCTGCTTGGCGCGGCCATGATCGGCCTGATCGTGGAGCGCCTCGTTCTTCGGCCCCTGATCGGCGAGCCGGTGATCTCGATGATCATGGTCACGATCGGTCTCTCGAGCCTGCTGCGAGCGGTGGTGAACGGCATTTGGGGAGCGCGGCCCAAGGCCTTTCCCAATTTCATCCCGTCGGGAGAGGTCGAGTTTCTGGGCGCGATCGTCGGCATCGACCGTCTGCTCGTGATCGCGATCGCGGCGATCCTGCTGACGGTGCTGACGCTGTTCTTCCGTCACACGCGGGACGGCATCGCGATGCGCGCGATCGCCGACGACCAGCAGGCGGCGCTGTCGATGGGCATCAGCATCAAGCGGGTCCTCGCGGTGGCCTGGGCGATGGCGGCGATCACCGCCGCGGTCGCCGGCATCATGCTGGCGAACACGGTCGGCGTCAGCCACGACATCATCTTCATCGGTCTGCGGGTGTTTCCGGTCGTCATCCTGGGCGGCCTCGACTCGGTACCCGGTGCGATCGTCGGCGGCGCCGTGATCGGTTTGCTCGAGTCGTACACGGCCGGCTACACGACCTCCGGGCTCGAACTCATCGTCCCCTACATCGTGCTGGTCCTGGTCCTGATGATCCGGCCCTACGGCCTGTTCGGCAAGGAGATCATCGAGCGGGTCTGAGGCATGGAATCCGGCATCTTCTTCAGCGACTACCGCTCGGACATGGCACTGCGGCGCATGCCCCTGCAGAAGGTGCGCACGGGCCTGCTGTTGGCCGGACTCGTCGTGTTTCCGTTTCTGGCCACGCCGTACTGGCTGAATCTCGCGAACCAGATCGCGATCGCCACGATCGGCGCCATCGGCCTCAACATCCTGGTGGGGTACACGGGCCAGATCTCGCTCGGCCAGGGCGCGTTCATGGCGGTTGGCGCGTACGGCTCCGGCCTGTTGACCGTCCGGCTGGACGTTCCCTTCTACCTCAGCATTCCGGCCGCGGCCCTGATCACCGCCGTTGCCGGCCTGGTGGTCGGACTTCCCTCCCTGCGGCTCAAGGGGCTCTACCTTGCCGTGGCCACGTTGGCGGCCCAGCAGATCGTCGAGTTCGTGGTTACGCACTGGGACGGCCTCACCGGCGGAACGGAGGCGCTCGTCGTGCCGGCGCCCGAGCTGTTCGGCGCCCGGATGAACACCGACGGCCGGTTCTACTGGATACTGGTCGTTGTCGCGCTCGCGGTCGCGCTCTTCGCCGCGAACCTGTTCCGCTCGCGGGTCGGTCGCGCCTGGGTGGCGATCCGGGACCAGGACATCGCGGCCTCGGCGATCGGCGTCAACGTGTTCGGTTACAAGCTGCTCGCCTTCGCCACGTCGTCCTTCCTGGTTGGCCTCTCCGGCGCCCTGCTCGCCCACTACCGCTCGATCGTCACCTGGGAGCGGTTCACGATCGAAGTCTCGATCTCCTACCTGGCGATGATCATCATCGGTGGATTGGGAACGATTTCCGGTTCGTTCTTTGGCGCGTCGCTCATCGTCCTCCTGCCGGCGATGATCAACACCCTGGGGCGCTCGCTGCAGGACACGGCGCCCTGGGCGGCCACGGTCCTGCCGTATGTGCAGCAGGGCGTCTTCGGACTCGTGATCATCCTGTTCCTGGTTCTCGAACCGGAAGGGCTCGCCAAACTCTGGCGCAACGTGAAGGACTACTTCCGCGTCTGGCCGTTCTCGTACTAGCCCGCAAATTTCACCGAGGTTCGTAGCGAGGGCGCTACAGCGAGCGGATCCGCGGCCGCAGTAGGACATCGGCGCAATTTGCGGGCTAGGTGCCTTTGCGCCGGTATGATCCGTTGCTTAGGGACCGGCCATTCCGGGGCGGCCATGCCCCTTCAGGAGACCACCACATGAACCGTCTCGTCTGCCTTGCTGCTGTAGCTCTGTTGCTCCTCGCCGCCTGCGGCGGCGGCGACCCGGTATCGGAGGCGGATGCGCCGATCACCATCGGTGCGATCTTCGACCTGACCGGCGCGACCTCGGACGTGGGCACCCTGTACGCCGAGGCGATCCGCGACTACTACGACCGCCTGAACGACCTCGGCGGCATCGCCGGCCGCGAGGTCGACCTGCTGTGGAACGACTACGGCTACGACGTGGCGAAGGCCGAGCAGCTCTACTCTGAGTACGTCCAGGCCGGGGCGGTCATGTTCATGGGTTGGGGCACTGGCGACACCGAAGCCCTGCGGGGCCGGATCGCCGCGGACCGCATTCCCTTCGTCTCGGCATCGTTCTCTCACGTACTGGGAGATCCGTCCGAGGCCCCCTTCAACTTCCTCGTCGGCACGACCTACAGCGACCAGCTCTTCATCCTGCTCGACTACCTGATCGAAGAGGCGGAAGCCTCGGGAGGCGAGATGCCGAACGTCGCGCTGATGCACCACCCGAGTCCGTTCGGTCTCTCGCCGTGGCGCCAGGGAGGCGAGGAGTACGCGAAGGAGCGCGGCATCGAGATGGCGCCGCACGAGATGGCGCGGGGCAACACGGACTTCAGCGCCACACTGACCCGGATCGCCGAATCCGGCGCCAACACGGTCGTGTTCCAGAACACGTCGGGACCGGTTTCCATTGCCGTCAAGAACGCGCGGGACCTGGGCCTGGACCTGCGCTTCGCCTGCCTGAACTACTGCAGCAACGAGGTGCTGGTGGATCTGGCGGGCGAGGCCGCGGAGGGTGTTCTGGCGTCGATCATCTACTCGCCGCCGGGCGAGGGGATCGACGGCCTGAACGAAGCGGCCGAGTACCTCGCGTCCAAGGGCGGGTCGATCGACGAGGAGGGTTTGCTCTACGGCCAGGGCTGGGCGGTCGCCAGTCTGGTGACCGAGGCGATCGAACGCGCGGCCGCTGCCGGCGAAGTGACCGGCGATTCCATCTTCGCTGCCTTCGAGACCTTCGACGGCTGGGACACCGGCGGCGTGACGGCGCCGGTCACCTTCACGTCCACCGACCATCGCGGCATCAAGGGCATGAGGATCTTCGAGATCAGGGAGGGGAAGTTCCAGCCCGTGACCGAGATGCGGATGGCCTCCACCCTGGGGGCGGCCGAGTAGGGCAGGCTCAAGCCATGCTGTCCCTGAACAACGTCGAGGTCATCTACAACGACGTCATCCTGGTGCTCAAGGGGCTCTCGCTCAAGGTGGAGCAGGGCCAGATCGCGGCGCTGCTGGGCACGAACGGCGCCGGCAAGTCGACCACTCTCAAGGCGATATCGGGACTGCTCCATCCCGAGGACGGCGAGGTCACGGACGGCAACGTCGAGTTCGAGGGCGTGCAGATCGACAAGCTGCCGGCCGAGGACATCGTGCGCCGGGGCATCTTCCAGGTCATGGAGGGGCGCCGGGTCTTCGAGCATCTGACGCCGCAGGAGAACCTCCTGGCCGGCGCCTACACGACCAGGGACAAGGGCGGCACGGATGAAGCGCTGGAACGCGTGTACGGCTACTTCCCGCGTCTCAAGGAGCGGGGCAACTCGATGGCCGGGTTCCTCTCCGGCGGCGAGCAGCAGATGCTGGCCATCGGCCGGGCCCTCATGGCACGGCCGAAGCTGATGCTGCTCGACGAGCCGTCCCTGGGTCTGGCGCCGCTCCTCGTCCAGGAGATCTTCGAGATCATCCAGCGCATCAACCGGGAAGAGGGCGCGACGATCCTGCTGGTCGAGCAGAACGCTACCCGCGCGCTCGAGATCGCCCACTACGGCTACATCATGGAGGGAGGCCGCGTCGTTCTCGAGGGGACTCCGGTAGAGCTCCAGGACAATGCCGACGTCAAGGAGTTCTACCTCGGACTGACGCAGGTCGGCCAGCGAAAGAGCTACCGCGACGTCAAGCACTACCGGCGTCGCAAGCGCTGGCTGTCCTAGCCCGAAGTTCTGAGCGTCGAG
>JAAXHG010000134.1 GCA_012270995.1 Vicinamibacteraceae bacterium
AGCGCAGCGACAACGCTGCGGACGCTGCTAAGGTACTGCGCTACGTCTCGGCACATGGCTGACGAAGCACGGCAACGCGAACTGGGGAACGGCCTCCCCAGCTCTCTGAACGGACTTGAGGAGCTGCAGAAGCCCCTCTACCTGAGCGGAGGCCGGCGCAAGAAGCTCCTGAAGAGCGTCTACGTGCGTCGCCGCGTCGACGCCCGTCTGCATGGGGCCCCAGACGAAGATCTGCTGCTGGCCTTCTACGGAAACGCGAAGAACCGCCGCGACCTTTGGCGGCACTGGCGGCAGCAGTCGGCCGCAAAGCCCGGTCCCGCCCCGAAGAAGCCGCGTCAGGCCGCCAGCGACACGCCCCCCTCCCTGGAGTACTGCATCCTGGACGGCATGGACCGGGCGCTTCTCCGCTCGGAGAACTCCGACGAGGTCCTTCTAGAGCGCCTGAGAGCCGAGGTGGCGAGGCGCCTCGAGATGTGGTCCGCTTCAGAAGCGGACGAACGCCGACTGACCATTCACCTGACGTTCGCGCTTGCGTCGCTCGCGAACGACCGATCCGTTCTTCAGGACGCCGTTGGCCAAGCCGCCGAACTGGAAGCCGAGTTCGGAGACCTGCTCGCCGCCCGGCCCGTCGACATCGCCGCTTCCGATGGCGAGGCGACACCCGAGCAGGCCGATCCGGAGACCGTCGCGGAGCAGCCGAAGAGTGAGCCGCAACCGGCTCTGCGGCGCCGCATCCGGCGGACGGAGTCGGCCTTCGAGCAGGCCTTCGATTCGTTCGGCGATCTACTCGACTTCGTCGGCGACGTCGAAGCTCTGGAGATCGTCGGGGGACTCGCCGACGATCTCCAGAACCGCTTCGAGAACCTACCCGCCGATCTGGCTTCGAGGCGGAAAGAAGTCGAGGACGAGGTCGCGGTCAGTTCCCTGCTGGCCGCCGCCAACGGCCAGCTCGACGAGATCGCCAAGCACGAGGCCAGCGCGGCGATCCTGGGGGATCTCGACGAGCTCCGCGACCGATGGGCCAGCTTGCCGGACCTGACGCCGGCACAAGTTCGATCCGAACTCAACCGGCAGGAGACCCACGTCCCGCCGGCGTTCGAGGCCCTCAAGGAGAACTACGCGCACCATCGCGAGTTGCAAGAGGAAAGGGAGGAACTCCGCGCCCGTAAGCCCACGAACCGCGCCGAGCAGCGGGACCTGTCCGCTCGCCGGAAGGAATGCCGCGAACGGACCGACGCGGCGGAGGAGCGGTGCCGAGAGACGGAGGACGATCTGCTCAGGTTGCTGGAGCCGAACATCCCGAGCAACCAGAGAACCCCCTTTCCCGCAGCCCCAGCTGGCACGGACGCGACCGACCCTTTCTGCTCGCCAGTCGACGAACCGCCCCGCGTCGACACGAGTGAATCAGCGGAGTCCAAAGGGAGGTCGCAAGCAGACCGAGCGTCGGACGCCGATGTGAGTCGCACGGACGAACCGTCAGAGGCCGACGTCGAACCGACCCCCTTGGATCCCCCAGAGACCGTTCCGACCGAACCGGCAGCGCCCGCGGACAGTGCCGGGGAAGCACAGCCGCGCACGGATTCGACCCGTAAGGACCCGGAGTCGAAACCCGACGAGCAGCTCGATCGGCGCACGGCGGCCCCACCTGATCGCGTCGTCGGCGAAACTCCGCCCGACGAGGCAAGGGAGGAGAAGGCACGTGAAGAGGATGTGCCCCCAAGATGGAACGAGCATGAGCGGAAGATCCGTCAGGCCGTTGCCGCGGCGCTCGCAGCCGAGCCTCCTCGCCTCGCCCATGCCTATCACCTCTGCCGAGCCGCCGAAGCCGCGGACGTCGACGCCGGACTGCCCCGGGCCGCCCTCCTCGCGGCCGCCCTCTACGCGGCCCATCTGAAGACGGCGCACGGCGAACTCGAACCCGACCTCCGGGACGCCATTCAGAGCGCCCTGGAAGGCGCGCCGGGAGAAGGAACGCTCTCTCCGGAGACCGAGAACACGGAGGCGCTGGTCGGCTTCGCCGCAGCCCTTGCGCCGGCGCTCATAGCCCCCTACACCGGCGCCGCCGCCCTGCTCCAGCGCCTGACCCACGAGGGTCTTCCCGAGCTGTACGACTTCTGTCAAGAGGCGGCGCAGGGAAGCTGGGGACTCCAAAAGGCCCAAGTGGACGCCGGCGCCGCGCTGCGCAGGTCAAAGCGCCACGCGAAGCGCGAGGGCGCCTTGGACAAGGTGCGGGAAGACCTGCGCGCTTGGCGTAGCGAGGGCGCAAGGAGCCCCTTCCGCTACACGCCCGCCAACCGCGTCTGGGAAGCTCTGCTCAGCGAGGAAGGCGAACTCGGCCAGCTCATCCAGGCGGTCCTGGCCACGGCCCAGCCCGATGCCGTCCGGAAGCTCCTCGCCGACCTCGAGGACCACGACAGTCTGCGCGAGATCGTAGACCGGAAGAGCAAGGGACTTCTCAAAGCTCGCCAAGACATCGACACGAAGACCTTCCGACAGTTCCAGAACCGCCTGGGTCGTCCCCTAGAGCTGGCCCACGAGTATCTCGAACTCGATCTTGCGAAGAGGCCGAAGGACCATCGGCGCCGCGTGGTCAACGAATTCGTCTCCCTTCTGCGGAAGAAGCTGCCGGGGCTGTTGGAGATGCTGGATCGAGTCGCCGTGACCGCGGAACAACCGCTCTTCGTGCGAGCGGCTATCGGAAGTGCGCAACAGGCGGCGAAACGGGTTCAGAACCTCGTTGATCCGCACGACGACGAGGAGTTCCTCGACGAACCTCCGGCCGCGCTGCTGAAAGCGGCGGGCCTGTTCCGCCTTCCGGACGTCCGTATCACCGGGGATGGCGAGGCTGAAGGCGAACCCGCCGACGTTCTGGAGGTTCTTCTCGCTTCCGGCGACGCTGACGGTCTCGAGATCGCCTTCGAGAGGCGCCTCGACTCGGAGGACTTCGAGACTGCGGAGCGGATTCTGAACTGGGCGGAGGACTGGGCAGCCGGAGACGAGGAGATAGGCGCCGCCGCGGCGGAGCAGTGGCGTAAACGACTCGACTCCCACAGAGAAGAGCGCCTTGACGAACTCCGTGAGCAGACGGCCGAGCTCCGCTCCGCCCTCGATCTGGCGTTCCGGCACGGCCAAGTCGAAGTGGATGACCGGACGTCGCTGGATGGAGGTACACCGCTGGACGGACTTGCGTCGCTGGATGGGCTTCTGAGTTCCGTCGAGGAGGGACTCGAACAGGACGGTATCCGACGCTTGGACCGGCTCAGGGAGAGAGTTCTACGGGCCGGCAACGGTCTGGACGAGGCCGTCCACAAGAGCCTCAAGGCCCTGCAAGAGAAGGCAGAGAGCGCCTTCCCCGACAAGTCCGACCCCACGTACCGGAGGATCGTGCAGCACATCGACGACGGCGACTTGGTAGCCGCGAACGAACTCCTTCACCGTTCCGACGAGGAGGCGAGCTTTCCGACCGGGGCGGAAGAGCCCGAACCCCCGCTTCTGGATGCGTACCTCGAGCTGAACCGCGGCGACCTCCGCCGGGAAGCGCGGGATTCGAGCCGAATCGTCGACACGGCCAGGAAGGGAAAGCGGAGCGGCGACCTCCGCTTCGACAAGCTGGACGATGACGACCGCGAGTCCGCCGCTGGCCTGCTCGAGAGCTGGAGGTCGCTGAAGCAGTCCGCGACGCAAAGCCGACAGAAGATTGCCAAAGCAACGATCGACCTGATGACGCGACTGGGGTTCCTGGACGTCCGGCTCAAGCTTGACGCCCGCAAAGACAAGACAACGACAGCCTTCCGGACCGGTGAACTGATCACCTCGCCACTGTCGAACCGCGACGAGTGTCCGGCGCCCTACTTCGGTTCCCAGGCGAGAGGCCGCTATCGGCTCCTCCTGTTCTTCGATCCGCCGACGGCGCCGCTGGTGCTTCAGCGTCTGCAAGGCGACGCCGGCGGCCGAGCTCCGATCGTCGTCTGTTTGGCCCCGCTCAGCGACGCGGCGCGCGAGCAGCTTGCCCGGAAGAGCTTCGAGCAGTCGCTGCCGTTCGTCACGCTGGACGAACTCTTGCTGATCTACCTTGCGACGCTGCGGCCTTCCCGTCTCGCCGCCTTCTTCGCGCTGGCCCTGCCTTTCTCCCACTGCCAGCCGTTCGAGCGCCGGAGCGGCGCCGTTCCGCCCGAGATGTTCTTCGGGCGCGAACGGGAGGCGCGGGAGGTCATGGACTTCCACGGTTCCTGTTTTCTCTACGGCGGCCGTCAACTGGGCAAGACGGCCCTGCTGCACCGGGTGCGGGACGAATACTCGGAGCCGGACAAGGGCCGCTTCGCCGCCGTGATCGACCTCAAGGCGTCCGGGATCGGCGAAGCGGACACGGCGGACGTCTGGGGGGCCCTCTGGACGGCGCTGAGAGACATTCGCGCCATCGACGAAGACGTCGCGCTGCCGACCCTGGCGCCGCGGAGCGTCGAGGAGTTCATCAACGCGCTGCACAAGCGGTTCAACCGGGACACGGGCCGAACGCTGCTCCTGCTCTTCGACGAGGCCGACAACTTCCTGCGGCGGGACGCGGAGAACAGCAGCCGCGAGACCTTCGCCGAATCCTCGCGGCTCAAGGGCTTGATGGATCGGGACCGTTCGATCAAGGTCGTCTTCGCCGGCCTCCACAACGTGCTGCGGACGACGACCCAGTCGAACCACCCGCTGGCGCACTTGGGCGAACCCGTCGGCATCGGCCCCTTCATCGCGCCGAAAGAGCGTCGGCAGGCGGAGCAGCTCCTCCGCCTGCCGCTTCAGGCGTGCGGATACCGGTTCGACCCGCCTCGCCTGGCCCTAGGCATTCTGGCGAGGGCAAACTACTACCCGAGTCTGCTGCAGATCTACGGCAACTCGATCGTCAACGCACTGGCCAGATCGACAACCCCTCGAACGGTTCAGCTTCCAACCATCCAACGCGACATCCTGGACGAGATTCACCGCGGCCGCGAGTTGCAGGAGCAGATCCGTCAGCGGTTCGAGTGGACGCTGAAGCTCGATTCGCGGTACGAGGCGATCGCCTACGCCGTCGCCTGGACGTGCCGGGCCGACCCGGACGTTCTCGAGACGGGAGTGAACCAGGAACGCATTCTCGACGACGCACGCCAGTGGTGGCGCGCCGGTTTCGAGAACGTCGACGCCGGAAGATTCCTGGCGCTGCTCGACGAGATGGCGGAACTGGGCGTGCTGCGGCGAATCCACGAGTCCGGCCGAACGGACCGCTACACACTGCGGAATCCGAACGTGCTGACCCTGCTGGGAAACCAGGACGAAATCGACCGGAAGCTGGACGCGCTCGAAGGGCGCGTCCCTGAGCCGGAGCTGGAGCCCTACGTAATCCGGCGCCGTCACGGCGTCAAAGGGCCGCTCGGCCGCCCCTTGACTCTCTGGCAGGAACGCCGGCTCGCCGGCCTGGCCGACCGGAGGAACCGGCGCAACGCGGTCGTGCTCGTGTGCGGGCCGGCCGCCGCGGGGATCGCGCAAGTGACCGGCTTCCTGACGAAAGGCCAAGGCCTCGTCCATCCCGTACGGCTGGCTTCGTCCCGATCCACCGTGGGCTTCGAACGCGATCTCAGGCGCCGCATCTTGGCAAGAAAGCACGCAACGACCCTGTTCCTTGCGCCGGCCGGCGGTGCGAACTGGGATGCAGCCTGGATCGAAGCGGCGATGGAAGCTCTCCGAACGCTCCGCTCGCGCGACCGGCTCGCCCGCGTCGCCTTCACGCTGGGCGTCCGGCGCTTGCTGGAGCATCGCGGCCTGATCGAAGTGTGGGAAAGGCGGGGCGTCGTCGAGATCGTCCGCCTCCGCCCGTGGTCTATCGACTTCGCCGCCCTTTGTCTCGACGAAGATCCGGATGTGGGCCGGAAGCTCAGCGCACAACAGGAACGCCGCCTCGCGGAGCTGGCCGGCGGTTGGCCCGTTCTGCTCGAACTCGTCCTCGACTCCCTGCGCGGCGGCGCCGACCCGGTTGAGTTGACCGCGGAAGAAGGCTTCGGGGCTCTGCTCAAGGAGAACGCAGTCGGGCTGCGGTCGTCTTTCTGCCTCGATCAGGAGGCCCTGACGAAAACGCTCCGTCACGTTCGTGACTACGGCGAGGCGGACCGACGCGAGCTCCTGGGACAGGAAGCGAGGGCGATCTCCGACTGCACGCTGAGCGAAGAGGAACTCCAGGCTGCCTTCTGGACCGCCCACAAGCTCCGCCTGCTTCGGGAAACGGATGCCTGCCTCTGGCGGGTTGACCCGACCGTCGCCAGGGTGATGCGCGCGACGATGGAGTGAAAGGACGATTGGAGTCACTCTGGCGTCTGCCGGGCCCCTCCCGCTTCGTCGAGACAATCGCCCGCGACCTGGGCGACGGAGCGAGCGTCGTGCTGCGCTTCGGCCCGAACCTGCCCGCCGCCCTCGATGATCATATGGAGCAGCACTGCCGTCGCCGGGGGTACCGCTGGACAACGGCCGCGGCGTCCGGCGGGATCCGGCCGCTCTCCCTGATTCGCACCGCAGCCGGCCTGGATTCGTCGGCCGCCGGCCCAGCCTCCTGGCGACGCCTCGTCCTCCACGAGAGCCTCCAGCACCGCGTGTTCTGGATCGATGGCCTGACGCCGGCAGACTGGCCTCGGTGGCGACGCTTTCTCCTCTCCTACGCTCATGCTCGCCGCAACGCGGTCACGGACGCCGGCGGTCCCCCGATCTTTGTCGCTCCGCTGTGCGGTCCAGGGTTCCAAGACGACGACCTCGCGGACCCCATGCTCAGCTATCGGGAGTTCCGCGACGCGGTCGACCGGGACGATCTCCTGATGCTTGCCCTCCAGAATCCCAACGCATCCGGGCGGAACCGGGCGATCCGTTCCCTGTTCGCCAACACCGTGGCCCAACTCGCCCAATGGGACCTCGTCCTCGCCCGGCGTTTGCTGGACGGCGGACCGGATGCTGCCTTCGAGCCTCGCCCGATCCTCGAGGACTACGCAAGAGAGCGCGGCTGGACGGACAACACGCCGGAAGCGTGGGTGGAAGGCACCCTGGACGGTCCGCGAGACCGGCCGATCATCCACTCGGCGCTGCTTCTCGTGCAGGGGCGCGAGGCCGAACTGAACCGGCGGCTGTGGGCGGCGCAGGCTGCGGTTCTCATGCCGCTCCTGGAGGAGCGGCGAGCGGAACTCGTGCACCGCCACCGACACCGTTTCCGCCTTCCCTTCGAGACAGAGATCGGGGTCTTCGAGAAGCCGGAAGACCTGGAGATCGGCCTCCTCGTGCACTACTTCTCGATTCACAAGGCCGAGGGCCGGGGCCTGACGGCAAAGGCAAGGAAACTGAGGAACTTCCGCAACAAACTCGCGCACCTCGAACCGCTGAGTCCCAGGGAAGCGACCCACCCGATTCTGCTCAACCCGATCGCATAGACGACCTCATCCCGCAAACCCCTGGCCCCGACCATCCGTCGAAGACCATCGGGCCAGGACGCCGACGTCATGACCCGCACGAGAAGCAGGCGCTGCGGGGCGCCAAGGCAAACGGAATCCGTCGCTCACCCGAGCAGACAAAGCAAGGCCAGAACCGCAGCCAACTGGCCAGCCAGCAAAGCCGCCGCCACGCCGTACAGCGTCCGCGTCATGCGGGTCTCGACCGACGCCATGTCGGCCCGCAACTCGGCTATGTCCGACTTGGTCGCCACGCCCTCGGATACCGCGGAGCGGATCGAGTCCGTGATCGCTTCGGCCTGCGCGGCCGCCAGGCCCGCCTTCTCCATGGCGCGCACGGCGGCGTGGGTATCGAACGCGGCGCGACTCATGGCCCCGACCTCCTATCTGGAGTCCGCTGCTCGCTGCCGTCGCGGCGATTCGTCTGAACCACTTCCGAAGCGGTGGTTCCGAGGCTTCCAACCTAGCTCTCGCCGACCGTGGCCAGGATGTCGTCGAACGAGCGGCCGGGAACGAGGCCGCGAAGGAAACCGTCGTGCGGCAGGCAGAGGATGCCGTTCGTGAGCGTGCGACGGCCGCCGTAGAGCAGCACCGGCGTGGCCTCCGGATAGTCCGCCGCGAAGGCGCGGAGACCGCGCAGGTCACGGGGGTGGACGACGCGCGACCTCTTGACCTCAAGGGCGTGGAAGCCGCTTTCGCCGTAGAGAACGAAGTCGACCTCGCTGCCGGAGCGGGTTCGCCAGAAACTCAGCGAGTCCCTCCGCCGGGTGTAGGCGATCCAGGCCCGCAGGTGCTGGGCGACCAGACCTTCAAGCGCCGGGCCGGCCAGTTCCGAGTCCTGGTCGAGCGGACCTCGCGGACGCAGCGAACGGAACACGCCCGGATCGACGAGGTAGAGCTTGGGGTGGGACGTGAGCTTGCGGCGTGAGCGCCTCCGGAAGACCGGCAGCGTGAAGCCGATCAGCAGATCCTCGAGCACGGAGAGGTAGGTCGCCGCCACCTTGCGGTCGACCTGACACTCGCGCGCGAGATTCGACACGTTCAGCACGGCGCCGTGGCTGAAGCTCGCCGCTTCGAGGAATCGCGAGAAGGCGCCGACGTTGCGCACCAAACCCTCCGCCTGGACTTCCTCGCGCACGTAGAGCGCCGCGTAGGTGCGAAGCGCGGACTCCGGCTCGGGCGCGTCGACGACAAGCGGAATCAAACCGAGCGTCAGAGCCGACTCCAGAACGAAGGCGGACCCCAGTTCGGCCGCCATGAAGGGGTGCATCGTCGTGAGGAGAGCCCTGCCGGCCAGCAGATCCACGCCGGTTCGCCTGAGCTTCCTCGCGCTCGACCCGGTCAGGACGAAACGGAGGTTCTTGTCCCGCTCGATCAGCCGATGCACGACCTGGAGAAGACGCGGCGCTCGCTGCACCTCGTCGATAACGACAGGTCTCCCGGACGGCTGCGACGACACCGTGCTCTCCAGACGTTCGGGCGCCGCGCCGTAGTAACGCTCCTCTTCCGGGTCGTTCAGATCGATGAACAGACCTTCGGGATAGCGACTCCGCAGCCAGGTCGACTTGCCGGTCCCGCGCGGACCGAACAGGAAGTAGCTCGACGCCGCAGGAGGCGTGAAGAAGCGATCGAACACGGGTGGGAAGGCTAACGTCAGGCGGACATTTTGTCCATCCTGATTCCATTTTGCCCGGCATAACGGCATCTTCCCCGTCAGAATGGCTGGTGCCCTACACCGGCAAGCACTTGCGGCTGACCGACAATCCGTGCGGCCGTAAGCCGCCGGAGCAGACGTCCCGTCTTCTCGTCGGCGCCTGCCCCGAGCGTCCGGGGCGCAGCCGGGACGCCTGCGCGGCGAGCTCTCTGGCCGGCGCCCGCCCCGGGCGTCCCGGGCCGTACCGGAACGCCGCCGCCTCGGGGGCCTACCGGCGACTGTTCGCGCGGCCGGCAGTCAGTCAGGCCCGCAGCGTGGCGTAGCGGTCGAGGCGCGGCAGGTTCCGGTCCCGGTCCTCCGGCGGCAGCGGCAGGATGACGCGGTCCACGCCGGCCTCGGCGTAGGCATCGAGCACCTCCCGGCGTGGAGGCGCGCCGAAGACGCTGATGGAGATCGTGTCCATGCCGCGGCCGGCCCGCTCCGCGCGCTGCTTCAGGTCCCCGATGCCGTCGAGCACGGCCTCGGTGGAGCGACCGATCGGCAGCCAGCCAGAGCAAGAGTCGACCACCCGCTGGCGGGTATACCCGGTGCCGCCGCCGAGCAGGATCGGCGGGTGGGGCTTCTGCTCGGGCTTCGGCCAGGACCAGATCGGCTCGAAGTCGACGTGGCGGCCGTGGAACTCGGCCTCGTCCTCGGTCCAGATCGTCTTGAAGGCCGCCACCTGCTCTTCCAGCTTGGCGAAGCGGGTCGGGTAGTCCGTGCCGTGGTGCTCCATCTCTTCCCGGTTCCAGCCGCCGCCGATCCCGAACACGAAGCGACCGCCCGAGAGCACGTCCAGGCTCGCCACCGCCTTGGCGGTGGTGATCGTGTCGCGTTCGATGATCAGACAGATGCCGGTGCCGAGCCTGATCCTCTTCGTGGTCATCGCGGCCGCGGTCAGCGCGACGAACGGGTCGTGGGAACGGGAGTACTCCGGCGGCAGCTCGCCGCCCCCGGGGAAGGGTGTCCGCCTTGAAGTCGGGATGTGCGTGTGCTCCGGGAACCAGAGGGACTCGAAGCCGCGCGCCTCGACCGCGGCGCCGAGTTCGTCCGGCCGCATCGCGTCGCCGGTCGGAAACATGAAGATGCCGATATCCATAGGCGGCGCAGTTTACCTGCCCGGGAACGCGACTCAGCGCAGCAAGCCGTCCAGGTCGGCGCAGACTTCCTCGGCGAGCGACGCGGAAAGCTCGACGACGAGGCGGGTGAACGGCGAGCGCGCCAGCCAGACGCGGTCCTCTTCGGCGGGCGCCGACCAGATCTCCACCGTCGAAGCACCGTGCTCCCGGGATTCGACCGTGATGCTCGCCTCGGGCCGCCAGTCGGCGGCGGGCTCGCCGCTCCGGTACGCGGCGACCGACAGGCGGAAGAACTTGTCGACCCAGGTGGCAACGTCGGGGTCGGCTTCGTCCGATCCACTCACCGTCCAGTAGGCGTCGGCGCCAGGAGGACCGGAGACTCCCGCGCCGGTCCGCTGGACGATGCGGAGCGGCTCGCTCCCGCCGGCGCCCGGCCGCCGAAGAGACATGGCCTCCACGTCGGGCCGCGACGAAGCGAGCAGTCGCCTCTCCATCAGCAGGTCGGCGCCGCCGCCGAGGCCCAAAGCGACCTCGGACGGGAGCACCAGCACCGTGCCGCCGGCGTCACTCTCGCCGTCCGGCCCTCCTTCGCGGCGGGCGTAGCGATCGGCGCCGCCGAACGGCCTGCCGCCCAGCCGATAGCGAACCTCGCGGCCCCGGACGGTGAGGTGCAGGCGTTCCGGCGGCGACTCGCCGCCGGCGAGACCGAGTTCCTCGAGTTTCGTCCCATCCACGCCCTCGAGCACCCTCACCGCCCGCAGCGGTTCCAGCTCTCGCCAGACGGTCTCGACCTGTCGGCCGCCGACGAACACCGTGTCGGTTCCCTCGCGGCCCATGAACCAGCGGCCCAGGTCGTCTTCCCGGGCTTCGACCTCGAGCCTCCGGTCGCCGTGCTCGTGGACCAGCCGCTCGACCTCGCCCTCGGCTGCCCGAACCACGACGACGCCCTCCGTCGCGCCGGAAGGTTCCGCCGCGAACGGCCGTTCGAACGACAGCCAGGCGCCCAAGAGCGCGAGGACCAGCAGACCGAAGTGAAGCCAGGTCGATCGCCAAGGCGACTTCGGGCGCGGAACCGGGATCGGCGCCGGGGACGTCACGACGCCTCCTTCGCGGCCCGCCGCCAGCCGCCCGAACGGCGGCGACGGACGTACCCGAGACCGGTGGCCAGGACCAGGGCGGGCACTCCGAAGACCGTACCGAGGAACCAGCGGATCGACTCGCCGCGCGTCCGCTGCAAAACGGGATCGTCGTTGCCCGGAACGCTCGCGACCGCCGCTTCACCCTCGCGGGCCAGCCACGAGTACGCGTCGAGCAGGAGCTTGGCGTTGGCCGACATCGCGCCGGGACCCGTGACGTAGACGTAGTCGTCGGCAAGAGCGTCGATGTCGCCGATGACGACGGCGCGGCTCTCGGCCGGCTGCTCCCGGGACGCGGATGGGATGCCTGCGTTCCCGGGATCCTCCGCCGCGTCCTGAGAGTCGTCCGACGCGGCGCTCGTCGTCCCGGCCGCGGCCGCCTCGTTCTGGATGTCGAGGGTCGACGCCATCGCCAGCGCCTCGATGTCGGCCGACTCCGCCTCGCGGTCGCGCTCGAAGTCGCCGCCCTGTTCCAGCCAGCTCCCCGTCATCGGCCGCACCAGCACGGTCGAGCGGGCCGGACCGCCCGCCACGCCCTCGAGCCCGGCCGCCCCTTCGAGCACCAGGCCGATCCGGCTCGCGGCCCGGGACAGGTCGCTCGTCGTCGCGTGGCTGCCGAAGCGGTTGGTCAGAATCAGCCGCCGGTCGCTCACGCCCCCGTCACGCCGCAGATGGTAGCGATCGTTTGCCACCGTACCTTCGAGCCGGCGAATCGCCATTTCCTCGAGCAGCGGCGCCAGGCCGTCGCCCGTTCCCGGCTCCAGCAGCAGCAGAATCGAACCGCCGCGGTTCCAGAAGCGGCGCAGACTGTCGACCTCCTCGGGCAGAAAGCGCCGCGTCGGGCCGAGCGCGGCGACGACGCCGGCGTCCGGCGGCAGATCCTGGATCAGGTCGGCCACCGGCAGATTCCGGGTGTTGACGTTGAGCGCCCGCAGGATGCCGTACGCGTTCCCGAGGCCGGGTTTGCCGGCGTCGTTCGCGTACTCGCCCCGCTCGCCGTGGCCCGCAGTCACGTACAGCGTTCGGCGCTCCCGACCGATCTCGAGCAGCGCCTCCTGGAACTCCCGGTCGAGGGCGCCGAGCCTTCGCTTCGCCCGCTCGTAGTCCACGTCCAGTTCGATCCTGCGCTGATCGCCTCCGCGCAGCACGAACAGGACGCCGTTCTCGCGCGCGCCGAGTTCCGCCGCGCGGGTCGGTTCGAGCGCCTGGTCCAGCACCGTCACCTCCAACGGTCCGGCGGCCGCGACCTCGTCGAGGAAGGGTTCGATCCGTCGCAGAACCTGGTTCGCCGGCGGGAAGAACGCGACGACCTCGACCGGCTCTCGCAAAGCGCCGACGAGCTCCAGCGTCGCCTCGGAGGCCCGCGCCCGGCTGAGGGCGCTCCACTCCCACAGCCGGTCGCGCTCGCCGGCGGTGTAGTTGACGGCGAACACCCAGGCCACCGCCAGCGCCAGGCTCAGGGCGGCGGCGGTCGCGGCGCGCACCCGCCGCGGCGCCAGGTCGCCGCCGCGGAAGCGGGTCCAGTCGGCGCCTAGCGCGGCCGCGGTTCCCACCCACCAGGCGAGCAGCCAGGCCACCGTCCACGCCGCTCGCCAGGACGCGGCGCCGTCGTCGTCGAAGCCGAGCCGGTCCACGACCGTCCCGGTCGTCAGCGGGTACAGGACCAGACCGAGCGCCCCCAGAGCATAGAACCACGGACTTGCCCCGGTCGCGCCCCGAGCCTTCCGCTCCCGGCGCGTGCGCAAGAGCTCGGCGGCGCAGATGCCGAGGGTCGCCGCCGCGAGCAGGCAGCCGACGCCGTCGAGCAGCCAGCGGAGGGCCGCGAAACCCGCGTAGCGTTCGCCGGCGAGCAGCAGCGCGGAACCGCTCAGCCACGACCACGGCGCCACATGTCTCACGCGCATGTTTCACCGAAGTCCGTAGCGAGGACGTGGAAGCGCCGCCGCGGCGCGGCGCTCGGACCGGGGAGCAGCGCAGGCGCGGATGACGCTACGTCGAGCCGACGCGAGGGAGATCGTCGCGCCGCGGCGAGCGAATCCCCGGCTGCGGCGGGAGATCGGCGAACACGCGCGGTAAGCCGCGTCACCGCCACCTCCGCGCCTGCAGCACCCGCACGCTGAGCAGCAGGAACAGGAACGAGACCGTCGGCGCGTAGACCAGGGTCTTCAGGTGGACCGCGCCGTCCTGGAACGGTTCGAAGTGCTCGCGGTAGAGGTCCATCGCCGCGAACACGCCGTCCAGCGGCGGATCGCTGATGCCCGAGAGGAGCCAGAACAGGACCTGGAGCGTGACCAGGAAACCGGCGGCGACCCCGGCGGCCAGCTGGTTCGGCGACGCCGCGGAGCAGAAGGTGCCGATCGCGGTGCAGACCGCCGCGGCCAGCGCGATGCCGAGATAGCCGGCCGCGGCCTGACCCCACTCCAGGTTGCCCTTGAGCCAGACCATGACCGGGATGTAGGCCGCCGCGGCCACCGTGCAGAGCACGAAGCCCAAGGCGCCCAGGTACTTGCCCAGGACCACCTGCCAGTCGCCGGCCGGCGAGGTGAGAAGCAGCACCAGGGTGCGCTGCTCGCGCTCGGCGGCGAAGGAGCGCATCGTGACGAACACCGCCGCCGCCATCGTGACGCCGAAGTTCGTGTAGAAGAAGAGGCTCAGTACCTCGGACGAGGGCCGCTGACTGCCCAGCGTCCAGGCGTTGAAGAAGAGGCCGTCGAGCATGAGGACGAGGGCCAGGATCGCCCAGCCGTAGAGCCCGGCGAAGGAGGCGCGGAGTTCGCGCCGCGCGATCAGCAGGACCGTGCTCACGACCCGCCCGTTTCACCCGTCTGGCCGGGGCCGCTCGCCTGGGCGGCGCCGCCGTCGCCCCGCACGAGGTCGAGGAACACCCGCTCCAGGTCGGAGCGCACCGGCGCCAGCCGCCGGATGCCGAACCCGGCCCCGACCAGCGCCCCGGCCACTTCCTCGCTCTCGACGTCGAGAAGTTCGAGGGTCAGCGTCGAGACGCCGCCGCCGAGATCCGCCGAGTGAACCACTTCGGCGCCCCCTGGAAGCCGACCGACCGCGTCTACCGCCTTTCCCCGCACGTCGACCTCCAGCCGCTGCCGGTCGGCCAGCACTCCGAGTTCCTCCTGGGTGCCGTGCGCCAGAAGCTCCCCCTCGTGCAGGACGAGGATCGAGTCGCAGGTCTCGTGAACTTCGCGCAGATGGTGGGACGAGGTGAACACGGTGCGACGACCGCCGAGCGAACGCACCAGTTCGCGCATGCCGACGATCTCGGCCGGATCGAGCGAAGACACCGGTTCGTCGAGCAGCACGACATCCGGTGCGTGGAGAAGCGCCTGGGCGATGCCGACGCGTTTGCGGTAGCCCATCGACAACTCGCCGATCACCCGGTCCAGGTGACCGTCGATGTGCACCCGCTCGGCCACGACGGCGATGCGATCCGGGAGTTCGTGCCGCGCCACCCCGTTCAGCGCGCCCACGAAGCCCAGGTACTCGCGGACCCGCATCTCGCGGTAGAGCGGCGGTTCTTCGGGGAGATAGCCCACCCGTGAACGCATCGCGCGCGAGTCGTCTCCCTGCTCGCCGTCTCCAAGCCGGAAGGGGCCTACCTGGACGCTGCCGCCGCTGGGCAGGAGCTCGCCCGCCAGGATCCGCAGCAACGTCGACTTGCCGGCGCCGTTCAGGCCCAGAACCCCGACGACCTCGCCCGCCCCGCACTCGAAACCGACGCCGGCGAGCGCGGTCACCGCGCCGAAGCTCTTGCTGAGCCGATCCGTCCGGACGATTGCCGTCAACTACCGAAACCCCTCGAACAGGCCCCGAAGCCGGGACCCGCCAGATCCTGACCGATACCCCCGAACCGACGCAAGGGGCACCGGCAACGGACAAGTAAACTCCGGCCCCATGACGCAGCGCCTCAGCTTCGGCCCGATCCGCACCTCCGCCGAACTGCAGGCGCTGGCCCGCCAGGAGTCTCTGGCCTTCAACACCCCCTACGACTCGTGCGTGTCCTGGCTGCGGGCGACGCGGGACCATGTGCGTGTCGTGCGAGCCGGGCGTGAGGTCGTCGGGGGGCTGGTCCAGTACGACATGGGGCTGTTCCTGGGAGGCCGGTCGGTCCGCAACATTGGCATCGCCGGAGTCGCCATCAGCCCGACCGCGCGCGGCCGGGGCGCGGCGAAGTCCCTGATGGCGGCCACGCTGAGAGAACTCCGCGACGCCGGCGTGGCGGTGTCGACGCTCTACCCCACGACCTTCACGCTGTACGGCCGCGCCGGCTACGCGGTTGCCGGCCACCGTTACCAGTACCGGCTGCCGCTCGCAGGATTGGGGCGCCTTCAGGCGAGCGGGGAACTCCGCCGGCTCGATCCGGAAACCGACGCCGACAGGCTTGCGCGGCTCTACCGGCGATTGGCCGCGGACCGTCCCGGCTGGCTCGACCGCAACGAACACATCTGGCAGCGCGTTCACAACCATCCGGCCGGCCGCGACGTGCATGGCTACGTGCTGCCGGCGGATGACGGCGCCATCGACGGCTACGTGGTCTACACCCTGGGCGCGGTGGGCCGCTATCCGTACGACCTCAACATCCGCGACGTTCAGGTGGCGCATCCCGGCGCGGCGCGGCGCATCCTTGCCCTGTTCTCGGATTGCCGCACCCTGGCTCGCCACGCAATCTGGTACGGCCCGCTCGACGACCCACTGCTCCTCGCCGTGCCGGAAGTCGGGACCGAGATCTCCATCGCCGAAACCTGGATGATCCGCATCGTCGACGTCCGGGCGGCTTTCGCCGAACGGGGCTATCCGGCAGCCGCGAGCGCGAGGCTCGACCTGGAACTGACGGACGACGTCCTGCCCGAAAACGCGGGCCGCTGGCTGATCGAGATCGACGGCGGCGAGGCCAGGGCGAACCGGGTCCATCAGGATGCGGGGCCCGACACGCTGAGGATGGACATCCGCGCGCTCGGTTCCCTCTACACCGGCCACCTGAGTGCCCGCCGCCTGGCGGCCATGGAGGCCGTCCATGGATCGGCTGCCGGACTGGACCAGGCGGACCGGGTCTTCTCGGCCGAACCACCGTCGATGCCCGACTACTTCTGACGAGACCGGCCTCGGCCGCCGAAGGTCGAGCGTCTCGAGAGCCTGTTGCGAGTTTCCGCGGCGGGCGCCGGAGTACCGCAAGGCGCGGGGGCATCCGTCGACAGCTGGCGATCATCTTCGCGGTCGCTCTGGCGGCGAAGCTGTCGGGCGTGCCCAGCGCGGTGGCGATCCACCGAGTCACTTCTGAGTCACTTCATGAGGTTGCCAGTTCTTCAGTCCGGCACTAAACTCGCTCCGTTCCGCAACCAGGGGTTCCCCGCAACCAGGGGTTCCCCGCAACCAGGGGTTCCCCGCAACCAGGGGTTCCCCGCAACCAGGGGTTCCCCGTAACCAGGGAGCCTCTTATGAGCACGGTAAACGGAGATAGGCCACTTCCCGCGGGCAACGTCGGGGGGTCGTTCCGAAAGTGGCACGTCCTGCTCTTTGTCGTCTTGGCGCTGCTCTTGGTAGGTGCCAAGGGTTGCAAGAAGAAGCAGGGTGTCTACAAGGCCAAGACCGCGAACGGCGACGTGTACTGGTATTACGTCGGCGAAAACAACTGGGACCCCGATTGGGCTTGGGGCGGTGCCTTGTGGTGCCAGTCAGCCAAGCCTGACGGGCCACCGCCGCATTGGTGCAACGCCGATTATCCGGTCTCGATCGATGTCAAGAAAGGCGAGATCACCTGTACCGTGAAGGGCGGCGGCGGCGTCACGATCGGCTGTCGCTTCTGAGAGGATGCTGCTTCTCCGAGGCCTGCTGGCGTTAACGCTCGCGACAAGCGCCGCGTCGGCGGCGCCCTTCACGGTCCGCGTGGATGACGACGCGGATCGTTTCGGCGAAGCCGTCCGGATTCGCCTCTTCGAGGCCTGCAGCTCCTACGACTGCGGGCTTGGCTGGCTAGCGGAGTCGCCGCCCGCGTTCCGTCCGCCGGTCGTGGCCGGCCCCGCGGACGGGACCGGAATCATCCGGGGTACGGTGCCGGAGGACGGCCTTGCCTGGTGGGTGGTTGCGGAGGGCGGAACGCGCATGCCGATGGCCCTCCTCTGGCGGCCGGAGGCCGCGCCGGGCGATCTTCCGGCGCCGCCCGCGGTCGAAGGTTCGCCGTGCCGCATCGCGGCAAGTGACAGTGAGGGCAATCCGGTTGCAGCGGCCCTGGTGGCGGCGAACGCGGCCGAGGAGGAGGAGGAGGAGGAGGAGGATCGCCGCCGGCCGTCGGTGTTCTCTACGTGGCGTCCATGGTTGCCGCCGGGCCGCACCGACGAGCGCGGGATCGTCTCGATCGTCGTGCCCGCCGGCGAGTCCGTTGAAGTGCGGGTGGCCGCGCCGGGGTTTCGGCATGAGACGACTACCTGCCTGCTCGGGTCGGTTTCGACAGTTCGCTTGGACCGCGCTTCCACGACAGCGGCGGAAGTCCGCGACATGGCTGGCCAAGTCCTCTCGGGCGCCCTGGTTCGGAACGACGCCGGCGTACCGCTGGCGGTGACTGATCCCGCCGGACGTTTCGAACTCGAGGCGGTGCTCGGGTCGAGACGTCTGTGGTTCGAGTTGCCGAACGGCGCCGTCTACACCGGGTCGGCAGGCGCCATGCCCCCGGACGCGAGGTCGCGTCTCGTTCAAGCCAGCAGCTACTCGGAGCTGCGCACGGGTCGGATCCAACTCATGGAGCGGGCGCAGCCGCGGGACGCCATCTACTACTGGCGCGAGGCGCGATGGCCCTGGCGATCGACCGACGCGCGAGCGGCGCCGTTGCCGATGCGGGCAGACGACTTGAGCTACGCGATTCACATGCTGCCAGGGGAGGGCTTGTGGTTTGGCGGGGAGGGCGTGGGCTACGCGGTTTGCGGCTTCGGAGGCGCGCTCAGCGCCTCGGGGTCCGCCCACGTACGCCTTGGCGGAAGACGACCCGTCACATGCCCCCCGCCTCTGCGGAAAGCGCGGATGGTCGCAGGCGTCGTGGTTGACGAAACCGGGGCGCCGGTCGCCGACGCGGACGTGTGGCTCTCCTGGGGCTTTGGCCACGAGCCGAACGAACCGACGGTCCTTCCCGCGCGGCGCCTAGACCCGTCCGCCCGCATGCTGTTCCGTTCGGACTCGCAGGGCCGGTTCGGGGGCGGGCGCTTCACTCGTCCGACGCGATCCACCTTCGGCGCCGCGACGGCCAACCCGGTGCGCTGGCTGTCCGTGACCGCCGAGCACCCCGCCTACCTGCCACTCTTGCGCAAGCCGCTACGGCGGTTCGTATCGAACCACGGCGAACCGGTGCTCGTGCTGCGAACCGGAGCCCGCGTCACCGGACGCGTCGTTGACGCCGCGACCGGAGAGCCCGTCGGCGCCGCCGAGGTGGCCCTGGGACGCTTCGGCGAAGCTCAAGGCGAGGTCCTCTTGCGGCCCCTTTCCCTGTTGGACCCCAGCAACGGGCAGTTCGGCCGCCTCCGAAGCGGACACGCCGACCCTTCCGGCTACTTTGAGTTGACCGTCTCGCCGGGCAGCTACGACCTGGCCGCGCAAGCTCCCGGCAAGGCGTTCTTCGTCCGTCGCGGCATCAAGGTCGGGCCCGAGGGGATCGACCTCGGGGCGGTTCCCCTGAAGTTCGGCCGGTCAATCCTTGGCGAAGTCCTGGACCAGGATCTGAATCCGGTTCCGGGCGCCAGGATCCTGGCGGCCGGCGTCCCAGAGGCGGACGCTGGCCAGCGAAGCACCGGTCTGCACGGGTGGAGCCGCCTCGCCGCTGATCTGTGGAGCGACGCCCTCGGGCAGTTCCGCGTCGACGGCTTGAACGACCACTCCTTGATTGACCTAGAGGTTTCGGCGTCCGGGCTGGCCACCAAGCGGTTCTTCGCCGTCGGGCCGACCGGCCCCACGCCGGTCCAGCTCATGCTCCCGCCGGAAGGGGTCGTTCAAGGACGGGTGACCTACGCGGGCGAACCCGCTGCTACCTGGGTACGCTTCGAGAAGACTAGGAAGACGCCCAGCGACAGGTCGATCGAGGCCCCCACCGCCCGGAACGGCATCTTCCGCGTGGCCGGCCTGGAGGCCGGGCAGTACGACGTTGTCGCCGACGGCGGCCGCGAACTCGATGACGCGAGAACGTCCCTGCGGGTCACCGCCGGCGAGACGGTGGAAGTCGCACTCGAGTTGGGCGACGCGAAGGGCTCGGTCGTCGGCGCCGTGACCGCGAACGGCGGCGGACTCCCTGGAGTCACAATCAGGGCCGGCAAGCGACAAGCCGTGACCGACAGCGCGGGACGATACCGACTCGATCGCCTGCCGCGCGGTCACGCACTTGTTTCGGCGACCTGGCCCAAGGCCGACGCGGAGGGCTTGCCTTTGACGATCGACGAATCCGTCGATGTCGGTTCGACGCCGCCGCGACTCGACTTCGACTTCACGGCCTTTGAGGTCAGGGGCAGGGTCGTCGGAGCGGCCGGTTCTCCGGCGCCCGGTCTCAAGCTGTTGTTCCTTCGGCGCGGAGGCGGCATGCCTCCACTCAAGGAAGCCGTCGCGGGAAGCGATGGCAGCTTCCACGTCGAGCTCGTCGCCGGTGCCTACGACGTGATGGCGCCGGGGATGCAGAACGGGGATGTACCCGAGCCGCTTCGCGTCAAGGGGCCAAGATCCGACGTCGAGATTCGGCTTCCCGTCAATCTCCGCATCGAGGGAGTTGCGCGGGGCCTGTCGGCTGAGGCCCTCGAGTCGCTGGAAATCACGGCGCGCAACGACGAGATGGAGAACCACTCGGGGATTGTCGACACGGAAGGCCGGTTCACGATCGACGGGCTCTCTTCCCGTTCGTGGCTGGTCGTCGGCCGAGTGGTCGGCGCCGGACGGCGAGCGGAACGTCGGGTGCGGATCGAGGGCGCCGAGGCGTACGTCGAACTCGAGTTCGTCCGGCTGCCGGTTGTCCGGGGGACGGTTCGGCTGGACGGCGCGCCGGTTCAAGGCGCGCCGGTGTTCCTGCTCCGAGGTCGGGAACTGGCCGGCGGGAGACGCGAGTGGACCCGCTACGACGGCTCCTTCCGCTTTGTCGATCTCTTGCCTGGTGAGTACACGTTGGGGACTGGCGCGGAGATGAGAACGCTCTCCGTGCGCGACGACGAGGTGATCTCGATCGATCTCGCCTCGGGGCGAATCGAGGGTACGGTGGAGGATCCGGCTACGTCCCGGCCTCTCGCCGGTTCGGCGGTGTATGTCTGGCCTCGCGCGGCACGCCGTCCGGAGGCGGAGGCGCTGGGGCTGACGCGGCGCTCCTTCACCGACGCGAACGGCCGCTTCTCGTTCGAGCAGATTCCCGAGGGTTCCTGGTTGCTGGAAGTCGAAGGGACCCGCAAGTCGCGTACAACGGTCGAGGTGGAGCCCGGATCAAGCAGCGTCCTGAGGGTGCGCTAACGCTAGTAGACTCGCTCCTCGCAGACGCCCGGACCTGTCCACGGGAATCCCGTTCACCAAGAGGGCTTACTCGGCATGGCACGAAACCGCAATCGCAGACCCTGCGTCCTCCCGTTCCTGACCGCGCTTCTGCTCGCCGGCGCGGCACTGGCCCAGGAACCGCCGCCGGAGCCAGCGTCCGCCGAGCGCGTCGACACCGCCGGAATCGAGCCGTTCCTCGGCGAGTGGGTGCTTGAGGTGCTGACACAGCAAGGCTCGCTCAACAGCCTGATCACGTTCGCCGACGACGACGGCAAGGCGAGCGCCGACTTCTACCTGGCGCGCCTGGCCGATGTCGTGATCGAGAACGTCAGCCGCACCGAAACGGGCGTCCTGCTCAAGTGGAACCTGGACTTCGGCGGCCAGCTCGTGCCGGTCGAGATGGAACTCGCGCGGGAAGGCGAGGGCCTGGCCGGGAAGCTGGAAGCCGGGTTCTTCAACGCCGATGTCAAGGGAGTAACGAAGGAAGCGGCCGAGGCGGCCGGGATCATCGTCGAGCGTCAACCGATCGGAGACGACGACGACCTGGCCCTCTCCCGGGTCGAGGTCGACGGGCAGGCGATCCGACTCCGCGTCGATCGCCTGGAGGCCCCCGGTCCCGACTACGACAAGCTCGAGTCCCTGGCCGAGGGCGAAGTCCTGGGGCCGGTCTACGGCAAGCCGTTCAAGTTCTGGACCGACGCCGACCTCGCCTTCGAGGACGCTGAAGTAGCCGCCCACAACCACGGCCCGACCTATCCCGGCGTCTACAGCCTGTGGCTCAAGCGGGAGGGCTCCGGCTGGAAGCTCGTGTTCAACCACCTGGCCGACGTCTGGGGCACGATGCACATGGCGGAACACGATGCCGGCGAGACGCCGCTGGCGTTGCGCACCCTGGCCGAACCTGCGGAGCAAACGGAGGGCGTGCTGGAGATGGACGGCGCGGCCGGCATGCTGACGATCCGCTGGGGCACGATGGAGTGGTCGGCGCCCTTCCAGATAGCCGAGTAAAGCGATCGCGGCGCCCGACGGCGTCGCATCCGGCCGCCGACTGAGGAGCGGCCGTGGGACCGCCTCGCGTTCAGCGCATCCGGAACCGGGGCCGGCCTGGTCACGAACGGCGTCTCCTACTTCCTCCTGATCTACTACAGCCAGGTCATCGGCCTGGAACCGGCGCTGGCCGGCTCCGCGCTGCTCCTGGCACTCGCCTTCGACGCCGTCTCCGATCCGCTGGTCGGCCGCTGGTCGGATCGTCTACGGAGTCGGCTGGGACGACGCCATCCATTCCTGTACGCCTCGGCCGTTCCGGCCGCGCTCTGCTACTACTGCCTTTGGACGCCTCCGGACCTCTCGCAGTCCGCGACCTTCCTGTGGCTCGCGAGCTTCACCATCGGGCTGCGCCTGGCGATGACGATGCACACCGTCCCCTTCAACGCCCTGCTGCCGGAAATCGCTCCCGACTACGACGACCGCACGGGGCTCATGAACTACTCGTACGCGGCCGGCTGGCTCTTCGGCACTGCGATGGCCGTGGCCATGGACCTCAGGTGGCTGGCCGATTCGCACCTCGGCTACCTGCACAACAAGACCCTGGGCGCCGCCTACCCGGACCGGAACATCTGGCATCCGGTGGGCCGCCACACCGTCTGGTACTCGATCGAACGGGAAGGCGATCCGCAGTCGACCACCGTGCTGTCGGCGGAGATGGCGGACGCCGCCGGGGCCACTCGCCTGCCGGGCCACGAGGAGAGCTTCTATCCGGGCGTGGTCATGCTCTTCCCGCTGACCATCCTGTCGCCGAGCCCCTGGGGCTTCCACGTCTCGTTGCTGGAACCGAAGACTCCGGACCTCACCACCATGTGGACGCAGAGCTGGACGACCTACGGATCCGCTTCACGCGCCGAGGCAGGCAAGGCGCCCACGCCGATCAGTCTGGCCAACCTGGAAGGACACCCGATGGAGTCGGGAAACTTCCAGCTCGAGGACATGTGGATCTGCGAGATGATCCAGCGCAATCTGCGGTCCCCGAAGTTCAAGGTCGGGCCCATGGCCGCCGGTTTCGGGGCGGAGTCGCCCATCATGCACTTCCAGCAGAGCGTGCTCGACTACCTGAACGGAGATCCCGGCGGGAGCGGCGTCTGATGGAGTTCGTCATCCTCGCCATCCCGTACATGCGGCGCCTTGGCGAGCAGGTCGGTCGCGAGGGCGGCAAGATGATGGGCATGTTCAACGAGTCGAACGAGGAGTTCATCCCCCTGACCCTGGACATCTGCCTGGAGGAAGCGCTGCAACACGGCCGGATCATCGGCCCCAACGACATGCTCGCCCTGGGCGGACACCTGATCATGGGACGAAACCCGGCCGAGACGAAGAAGCTCTTCGACGGCTTCGAGTGGCTGTTCAACTTCGCCTACAACGCCCCGCCCTACCACGTGCCGATGGGCCGGCTGTGGACGGGGTCGCGCCAGCAGGTGCTCGACCACGTGGGGCGGCTCAACGAGACCTTCGGCATCGAGGAGTTCTTCCTCTGGCAGCACGTCGGCTGGTTCGAGCAGGACGAGGAGATGGCGATGCTCCACGAGTTCGCGGAGGGAGTCATCGGCCCCCTTTCCTCCTGAACCGCGGCCGTGGTCAGAGTTCGGCCGCGACCGGCGAACCGTCGTTCAGGCTGTCGCTCGGGTAGACGACGACCTGATCGCCGGGTTCGAGGCCGCCGAGCACCTGGGCTTCCCGCGCGTTCCGCTCGCCGACTTCGATCTCCCGAACGGCCGCGCGGCCCTCTTCGACCGCGAAGACGGCCCAGTTCTCGTCACGCCGGAAGAGCGCACCGGTCGGCACCTTCAGCTCGTCCCCGCTCTCCCAGACGACGACCCGAGTTTCGACCCGGAATCCGTCGCCCAGACCGGCCCAGACGGCGGGCGGATCGACGATGTCGATGACTACGTTCACCCGCTGCTCTTCAACGCCGAGCGCCGAGATCTTCGTGAAGCCCGAGGGTTCCACCCGCCGTACCCGCCCCCGCAGGGGCCGCTCGCCGCCCCATCGATCGATCAGCACGCGCTGGCCCGACCGCATCCGGACGGCGTCCTTCGACAGGTAGTCCGTGACCACCTCGATCCGGTCCGGATCGCCGACTTCGAGCAGGGCCTCGCCGGCCGGCACCACGGACTCGCTTTCCCGCACGCGACGGAGCACGACCCCCGAAACGGGCGACACGATCCGGATCGCCGTACCGTTCACGTCCTCGGCGCTCTCGGCGCTGAAACGCAGCAGCCGAACCCGCGCCGCCTGCAACTCGCTCCGGGCCGTGCGCACCGCGTAGTCGGCCGCCTCCAGCGCCTCCTCCCGCGTGTCGAGGTCGAGCTGGGCCGTTTCCATCGCTTCGACCGAGACGATTCCCTCCTGGCTGAGCCGCAGGTAGCGCGCCGCCTCGGCGCGAGAGAAGACGAGTTCGGCCGCCGCCCGCTCGTAGTGCGCCTCGGCCTGACCGAGCGCGGCGGTCGCGGTCTCTACTGCCGCCTCCGCCTCTGCCCGGCTACGGGCGTCGAGGAGCACCGGCGCCGAGGGCAGGAAGACCGCCAGCACGGTCTCGCCAGCCGCCACGACATCACCGGGCTCGAGTTCGATTCGAAGCACTCGGCCGGCGAGCGGCGCCGAGATGACGAACCGATCCTTGACCCTCGTCTCGCCCTCGTCGTCGACGGTCACTTGCAGCGGCCCTCGCGTGACCTCGGCCAGCTCCGCCGGCACCGGCTGCGGGCGCGTGCCGAGGACCACGGCGGCCGCGGCCAGGACCAACCCCACTCCCCACAACAGCCAGCGCCCCGTCTTCATCGGTTTCTTCTCTCCTACTCGCGGGTCTTGAGCACCGCGACCAGATCGAGGTCGTGGAGCTTACGTCTCACGGTCCAGGCGGAGATAGCCATCGACCCGAGAACGGTCGCCGCGGAAACCAGGAACGTGCTCGGCTCGACCACCACCGGCAGCCGGAACAGCTCGCTCTCGAAGGCGCTCATCACGCCGGCGATCATGCCGTAGCCGAGGAACAGACCCAGCGGAATCGAGGCCAAGGTGAGGATCCCGAGTTCGCCCAGCAGGATCGAGGAGATCTCGGCGCGCGTGAAGCCGATCACCCGCAGGCTGGCGAGTTCGCGGCTGGTCTCGGACAGGGAGATCCGCGCCGTACTGTAGATCACGCCGAAGGCGATGATCACCGCGAAGAGGAGGTTGACGCTCATCATCATGCCCATGTTGTCGAGCATGTAGGTCTGGATGTTCTCGAGCGCGGCGCCGCGCAGCGTCACGCCCGCCACCGCCGGCATCGCCTTGAGCAGACCGAAGAGCCGTTCCTCGGCCGCGCCGTCGATCTTCAGCATCGCCCCGGTGATCGTGTCGTCTCGCCGCACCAGCCGCCGGAGCGACTCCTGCTCCATGTACGCCGTCACGCCGAGCAGGTCGTCGACCGTGTCGGCCAGCACGACCTCGCGCACGGGCCTGGCGTCCTCCATGATCTCGACCACCAGCGTGTCGCCCGGCTCGACCTGCAACTGTTCCGCCAGCAGCGTGGACAGAACGAGACCCGGCCGATCCAACCGGATGGCGCGGTGGTCGACGTCGACCACGCGACGCAGCCTGGCGTCCGGAGCGAGCGCCTGGATCGCCGTCTGCTTCCGCAGGTACCCGTTGCGCAACCGCGCCGCGACCGCGCCAGTCGGTTCCACCTGGAGCACGCCGGACAGGGCCGCGAGTTCGTGCACCGCACTCCGTTCGACCGGCTCGAACAAGCTCACCGACAGGTCCTGGCGCTGGACGATGTTGAACTGCACCTCGAGCAGTTCGTCCATCGAGTCGATCATCGCCGAGCCGACGACCATGATCGCGCCGGCGAAGGCGATGCCGACGACCGACAGGCCCGCGCGCACCGGGCGCCGCGACAGGTTGCGGAGCACCATCCGCGCCGGTTGCGACAACCATCGCCTGGCGCCCAGCCGTTCGAACAGCGACACCCGGAAGGTCTCGGGGGCCGCCGGGCGCATCGCTTCGGCGGGCGGCAGCGAAGCGACGCTGCGCACCGCGCCCAGCGCGCCCACCGTCGCGGCGGCGAGGCTCACTCCGACCGCGATCAGGATGCTCGACGCCGAGACCTTGTACACCAGGAACGGGAAACGGAAGTACTCCATGTAGACGCCGAGCATCGCTTCGGCCAGCAACAGGCCGGCCCCGATCCCGAGCACAGCGCCCAGGCCCACCACGACGACGGCCCACTGCAGGTAGTGGACGCCGAGCCGGACGTTCGAGTAGCCGAGAGCCTTGAGCGCGGCGATCTGTTCGCGCTGCACCGCGACCGTTCGCCGCAAGACCACGTTGAGCAGGAACGCGGCCACCGCAAGGAAGATCGAGGGCACCATGAGTCCCATGTTCCGGAGCTGGGACAGCTCGTTCTGGAGGTACCAGTTGGACGTCTGCTCCGTGCGCGGAATCGCGCCCAGACCGCCGTAGGGATCGAGAATCGCGTCGAGTTCGACGATCGCCGCGCGCTCGAGGCTGGGCGAGTCGCCGGCCAGCGCCAGGGCGACGTCGTTGAACCCGCCCTCCATCTCGAACGCGGCGGCAAGGTGCCGCCGCGACATCCACAGGAAGCCGAAGTGCTTCGGATCCGGAACCAGTTCTCCCGGGCCGATGCCGTAGACGTACTCCGGGCCGAGTACCATGCCGACGATCAGAAGCGGTTGCCGGCGACCGTTGATGACCGCGAACAGACGATCGCCCAGGTCGAGGCCGTGAGCTTCGGCGAAGCGCTCGCCGACCAGTGCTTCCTCCGCCCGGTCCGGGTCCAGGAACCGCCCGCGGCGCAGAGCGACGTCGTTGAGCGCCGGCCGGCCCCGCTCCGGCAGGGAGATCAGGCGTCCGTTGACCGGATCGGAGACTCCGGGCACGTCCAGCGAGACGCTCACGACGACGCGGGTCTGGACCTTCTCCACTCCCGGGATCGCCGCGACGCGTTCTTCGACCCAGTTGGGGACGCGCTTGGCGCCGGCGAACACGTCGGCGAAGGCGTAGCGAGCGTAGTAGGCGTCGCGGGTGGTCAGGAGCGATCCGAACACTCCCCGCGCCATGACCAGCAGCGCGATTCCCGACGTGACGACCAGGGCGATCGCCAGCACCTGGGACCGCGCGTTCCACAGGTCGCGCAGCAGTTTGCGGTCGAGGGCTCTCATCGTCCTACCACTCGATCGCGGTCGCCGGCAGCTTCGTCGCGTTGCGGACGTCGCTCGTGATCTGGCCGTCGGCAAGCGAGATGACTCGATCGGCCATCGCGGAGATCGCCGTGTTGTGGGTGATCACCGCGGTCGTCGTGCCGAGCTCGGAGTTCGCTTTCTCGAGCGCCTCCAGGACCGCGATGCCGGTGCTGATGTCGAGAGCTCCCGTCGGTTCGTCGCAGAGCAGCACGTCCGGACGCTTGGCGATGGCCCGGGCGATCGCCACCCGCTGCTGCTCGCCGCCCGACATTCGCGACGGAAAGTGGTCGAGGCGATGCTCCAGGCCGACCAGCGCCAGGGCATGCTCCGGCGAGATCGGATCGCCGGCGATCTCGGTGACGAGAGCGACGTTCTCGCGCGCGGTGAGCGAGGGAATCAGGTTGTAGAACTGGAACACGAAGCCGACGTGGCGGCGACGGTAGCGGGTCAGGGCGCGCTCGCCCGCTTCGCTCAGGTCGCCGCCGCGGTACGTCACGCGGCCGGCGGTGGCCCGATCCAGGCCGCCGAGGATGTTGAGCAGCGTCGACTTGCCGCTTCCCGACGGCCCGAGCAGGACCGTGAACTCGCCGTCGCGGAGTTCCAGGTCGACGCCGCGCAGGGCATGGACCTCGACCTCGCCCATCACGTAGACCTTCGTCACGCCGCGCATGGCGAAGACCGGGGCCGGATCCGCTGGAGCACTCGCTGCTCCTGTCGCGATGGCGGCGTTCATTCGGAGCGCCCGGACGCTACGGAGTCGGATAGTCGAAGTCGGGCGGCGCGGCCGACAACTCGACGATCATTTCCGTGTATTCGCCGGGTTCGGTATCCACGCGAATCATGCCGCCGTGCTCGCGCACGATGTCGGCCGAAAGGGCGAGGCCCAGACCCGTGCCCTGATCCGTCGGCTTCGTCGTGAAGAAGGGATTGAAGATCTTGTCCACCACGTCGCGCGGTATGCCGTTGCCGTTGTCGCGGACCCGGACCTCCACGCCGTCGTCCATCTTGCGGGTCGTCACCGTGAGGGTCGGCTCGTAGGACTCGTCGTCCGAGTTCTGCCGTCTCTCGTTCGTCGCGTAGCAGGCGTTGCTGACCAGGTTGAGGAAGACGCGGCCCACGTCCTGCGACACGACCTCCAGGGCGCCCAGATCCGGATCGAAGTCCTTCTCGATCGTCAGGTTGAAGTTCGGATCGGTGGCGCGCGCGCTGTGGTAGGCCAGCCCGATGTGTTCGTCGACCAGGCGGTTGATGTCGGCCTTCTCCCGGCCGACGGCGCCGCGCCCCATCTTCAGCATGTCGGTGACGATCCGGTTGGCGCGCTCGCCGTGGTTCCGGATCAGCTTCAGATTGCCGCTCAGGTCCTCGAAGATCTCTCCGATCTCTTCCCGCTGATCCTCGTTCAGACTGCCGTCCTCGCCCTCCTTCATGATCTCCTCGACCTCCTCGAGGAGTTCTCCGGAAACCTCGGAGAAGTTCTTCACGAAGTTCAGCGGATTCTTGATCTCGTGGGCGACGCCGGCCGTCAGTTCGCCGAGCGCCGCTAGCTTCTCACGCATCACGATCTGGTCCTGCGCCTTCTGCAGATCCGCCAGCACGACCTCCAGCTCGTCGTTCTTCTCCTTGAGTTCGTCGGCCAGCCTCTCGACCAGGTTCAGGCGCTGCACCTCCAACGCGTGCCGGCGGAAGACCTCCAGCGCGGCCGCCATGTCGGCGACCTCGTCCTGGCCGCCGATGCCGATCTCGGCTTCCAGGTTGCCGCCGGCCATTTCCCGCATGCTGCTGGAGAGCGCCTCGAAACGACGCACCAGCAAGCGGCCCACGAACAGCCAGGCGATGAAGATCGCACCCGCGATGCTGACGACGTTGAGCCCGATCAGCAGGGCGCGGCCGGTGCGGATCGCCTGCGAGGCAGCCAGTGTCGCCGCGCCGGCTCGGGAGCGGGAGGCGTCGACCAGGCTCACCACCCCCGCACCCAGTTCAAGGGCGAGGTCCTGGTTCTCCTGCAGGAGCGTCTCCTGCCGGTCGAGCACGTCGACCTCCTGCCGTCTCAGGTCGAAGGCGGTCCGGCTCTTGTCGAGCAACTCCCCGAAGAGAGCCTTCAACTGGCCGGATGTCGCGGTCTGGTCGATCGCGCTCAAGGCGCGCTCGATGCTCGTCGCCGACGACTCGTAACGCTCCTCGACCGGTTCGATCCGCAACCGGTCCGTCAGCACCGCCAGGCTCTTCAGGAGCTGATCGATGATCGTGACGTCCTGCTGCAGGCCCACGAACACGCGGTAGCGGTCGATCTCCGGCTCGGAAAAGTGGGTCCCACGAGGCGCCGGCGGCTCGTCGAACGAGCGGAAGCCGGTCATCGCGTAGAACAGCTGATCGTCGAGAGCCGGCACCAGGAGCGCCGTGATCCGGCTGTGGAGCGCCTCCAGTTCCACGTGCAGCGCCTCACTCTCCGCACTCAGATCGAAACTCTCCGAAACCGAGTCCTGGATCGCCGCGATGTTTCCGATCAGCTCTTCGCCCCGCGCGCGGATGCCGGCGATCTCCGCTTCGCCGCCGAGCGACTCCTCGGCGCCGGCTTCCCGGTTCATCAGTTCTTGCAGCGCGTTCTCGAAGTCCCGCCGGGCGGGCGCGATCTCGACCGTGGCACGATTCAGTTCGCCCTCGTTCACGGCCGCGGTCAACCTGGGGCCCGCCGCGACCAGCGTGCCGCTTCCCTGGGCGACGCCGAACGCGGCCGCGAGTTCGGGCACCGTTCCCTGGTTGACCCGGCTCTGGGAGTCGCCGACCTGCGCGAAGGCGAACAGCGCCACCAGACTGGCCGCGAGCGTCAGCGCGGCCGCGCCGCCGATGCCTACGTAGAGCTGCGTGGCGATCCTGTACCGGGCTTCGGCCAGTCGTCGGAACCACGAGATCATTCGCTCACCGCGGCTTCGAGGCGCGTCGCGGGCCGATACCGGCCCCGTTCGTCGATCACGGTCAGGAACACGGCGTCCGAGCCCTGGTTGTCGTCCTCACCGAACGCCAGTCGAAAGCCGTTCAGATCGATCGAGCCGGCGCCGCGGAGGACCTCGATGAAGCGCTCGCGATCGACCGTCGTCCCGCAGCGCTCGAGCGCCTCGATCACGAGGCGTCCGGCCAGGTAGCCCTCGAACGAGACGAAGCCGGGTTCGGCGCCGGGGGTGTGAGCGCGCAGCGCGCGCCGGTAGGCGGCGGCGACTCTCGAGTTCCGCGCGCTCGGAAACGGCACGACCTGGGTGACGTAGACGCCGGCGCCGCGCGGACCGAGTTCCTCGGCCAGGGCATTGCTGCCCACGAAGGAGAGCGTCATGAACACCGGATCCAGGCCTATGTGCCGGGCCCAGGCGATCAGGCTTGCGACCGGTTGATAGGCGCCCACGATGATGACGGCCTCGGGCCGCCCCAACTCGATGTCCACGAGGGCCGTCTTGACGGCGGTCGTGTTGCGGGGGTAGACGCCGATAGCGACCGCCTCCATGCCCCGCCTGTCGAACGCGGCGCGAACGCCCGCCAGGCCGGCACGCCCGAAGGAGTCGTTCTGGATGACGACCGCGATCCGCTCGATGCCCAGATCCCTGGTCAGTCGCTCCACCATCTCCTCGGTCTCCTGGGCATAGGAGGCGCGGAGGTTGATCACGTGCGGTTCGCCGCGGAGAAAGCCCGCGCCGGTGAACGGCGCGATGTACGGCACGCCCGCCTCGTCGGCGACCGGAACGGCGGAGCGGGAGGTCGGCGTGCCGACGCCGCCGACCAGCGCGAACACGCCTTCATCCTCGATCAGGCGGCGGGTGTTGCCGATCGCCGCCTCGGGCTCGTAGCCGTCGTCCACCGTGACCAGCTCCAGACGCCGACCGTGCACGCCGCCGGCATCGCTGGCCTCCTTGAACGCCGCCTGGATGCCGAGCCGCATCCCCCTGCCGAGTTCGGCGGCCGGACCGCTGAAGGCGGCGGACTGACCGAACAGGATGTGCTCGGCAGTAACGCCAGGCGTCCCTTCCGGCCCGGTCGGCGACGCTGCCGGCTGGGCCGGCGACGGCGCCGCGGCGAGCAACGCCGCCGCGGCCCAGGCGGACGCGGTCAGAGTCGTTCGAGCAGCACTTGCACGCATGGCTCCAAGCGGTCCCGTGCCGCGGTTCAACTCCGGCGCTTGACCATGGTCACGTGGTTGCGGCCGCCCTCGCGCCGGTAGAACGCCTCGTCCATCAGCGCCTTCACGATGTGAACGCCCAGGCCGCCGATCTTTCGATCTTCGAGCGCCGCGTCGATGTTCGGCGCCGGCGCCTCGCGGAACGGATCGAACGGCTTGCCCTTGTCGCGCACCTCCACCCGGACCTCCTCATCCGTCGAGACGACCTCGATCTCGATCTCACTCGCGCCCTCCTCCTCGCCGCCGTGACGAACCACGTTCGTTGCCAGTTCCTCAAGCGCCAGAACGACGCCGTAGGAAACGTCCGGCGCCCAGGCCTCCTCCCGGCCTAGGGTCTCCACGGCTTCCGAAACGCCCGCGAGCTCCTCGATCCGGTTCGGCACGCGAAGAATCCGGCTAGCGCTCACTCGTCGGCGACACGCAAGGTCATGCAGGTCAGATCGTCGAACTGCGGCGCTTCGCCGGCGAAATCCCGCACCGCCTGCAGGATCGTCTCGGCAGCTTCCCGGGCACTCGGTCGCCGACCGCCTCGAAACAGCGCCCGAAGGGCTGCCAGGCCGAACTCTTCGTTCGACGCGTTGATCGCCTCGGTGACGCCGTCCGTGAAGAAGACGACCAGATCGCCCGGATGAAGCGCGACGCTGGCCTGACCGTAGGGAAACCCGGAAACCGCTCCCAGGGCAAGGCCGCCCGTCAGCTCAAGTTCCTCCGAACTGCCGTCGGCGTGAACCACCAGCGGTGGGTTGTGGCCGCCGTTGGCGAAGGTGAGCACCCTGCTCGAAGGATCGTAGACGCCGTAGAACACGGTGACGAACATCGCCGCCTCGTTCGTCTCGTTCAGCAGGTCGTTCACTTCGGAAAGGACCGCCGAAGGGCTCCCGGCGCCGACCGCCGCCCCCTTGAGCAAGGTGCGGCTGGACATCATGAACAGGGCCGCCGGCACTCCCTTGTCCGACACGTCGGCTACGGCAAGCCCTACGCGGCCCCTTTCCAGCTTGATCACGTCGAAGAAGTCGCCCCCGACGTTGCGCGCGGCCTGCATGCATCCGTACACCTCGCAGCCGTCCAGGCGGGGGAAGGCGTCCGGCAGGATCGACTGCTGGATCTTCGTCGCCACGTCGAGTTCGTTCTGGAGCGCCACCAGCTTGTCGCGCGAGGCGAGCGCGGCGCGCCACTCGTCCAGGTGCCGCAAGGTCCGCTCGATGGTGACTTCGAGGTCGGTGAAGTCGATCGGTTTGGTGACGAAGTCGAAGGCGCCGCGGTTCATCGCGGTGCGGATGTTCTCCATGTCGCCGTAGGCCGAGACGATGACGGAGCGGAGATCCGAGTTCACGTCGGGGATCTGCTGCAACAGGGTCAGACCGTCCATCTTCGGCATGTTGATGTCCGAGAGAACGATGTCGATGTCCGGATCCCGCGCCAGGACCTCCAGCGCCTCGACGCCGTTCGCGGCGAACTCGAAGCCGTACTCGCCCCGTCGGATGTGGCGTCGCATCCGCTGGCGAACCAGGCGCTCCAGGTCCGGCTCGTCGTCGACGACCAGGATCCTGTAGTCGGGAACATCCCCGCGCGCCGCCCGGGCACTCGCTCCGTCGGACATCGAGCGGCGCCGGGGCGACCTACTTTCCGGCGGCCGCGAGAGCGTCGGCCTGCGTGTCGTAGATCTGAATGATGCGGTTGAAGCCGCTGATCTCGAACACCGACTGAACGGGATCGGAGAGCGCGCAGAGGGAGATGCTCACGTTGCGCTGGCCGAGGGTCTTGGCGACCAGCAGCACGACCCTCAGGCCGGCGCTGCTGATGTAGGCGAGCTGACCCAGATCGATGACCACGGCCTTGACGTCCTCGCCGATCGCCCCCTGCAACTGGCGCTCGAAGTCCTGGGAATTCGAGCTGTCGACGCGGCCTTCGACTTTCGCCAAGAGAACTTCGTCGTGATGCTCAGCCTGGACGTTCATCCTCTCTGCCTCCTGTTCCTTACCGCTCACTCTTGGTCCCCGTTCCGAGGATCGGACGAAACCGCGGTGGATCTTATCCGAAAGGCGCTGAACCGACGTCATGGGATCGTCGTCCGGCAACTCCCGGCGCCGTTGTTCTCGACACTCCTCGACCCGGCATCTCCGATAGAGGCGCCGCGAGCCCTGTTCGCGCGGCTCATTTGGACGCTCCCGACGCCAGCCCCGTATGATTCTGTAAGCCGCAGGTGACCCGCCCGCACTCCGCCCGCGGCCGAACCCGACTTCTCTCAAGGAACACGAAAATGAACGGAGCGCGCTCCCACCGCCGGCACGGCGGATTCACCCTGATCGAACTGCTGATCGTCGTGGCGATCATCGGCATCATCTCCGCCCTGCTGGTGCCGAACCTGATGACCGGCCTCCAGAACGCGAACCAGACGCGGACCCAGGCCGACATGAAGAGTGTCGGCACCGCCTGGATGCAGTGGCTCACCGACCAGGTCAGCGCCGCCGCCGCCGGATCGAGCACGACCGCGACGTTCGCCTGGAGCGAGTTCACCCACGCCGACTTCTCGCACGCCGATCTGTCCGCCCTGCTCAGGCCGTCGAACACGTTCTTCTACCTGCAGGACGTGCCCGAACGCGACGGCTGGAACAACCCCTACCGTTTCGGCTTCGCGGGCTCGGACAAGCTGCTCGGCACACAGGTCATCGGCATCTGGAGCGGCGGCCGCGACGGCTCGGCCACCGCCCAACCGGAGTCGAGCTACGAGATCGGCGCCTTTCCGGGCACCGACTTCAACCAGGATCTGGTCTGGGCCGACGGTTACTGGGTGCGCTGGCCGGGCAGTGCGGCGGCGGCCGACGAGGAAGGCGGCAACTGACACGCCTGACGGCTCCGGAACGCCGGAACCGCCAGCGATCAGATCTGGGAGAACGCGGTCGGCCGCAGGAACACGCTCTCGATCCCCGAGACCGTACCCCTGTACATCTCCATGTCGCGCATGCGGACCCACTCCGGGTGCTCGAGGAACGCCGTCCAGTGCTCGCGGTGCGATTCCATGTCGGGCGCCGACAGGATGTAGACGAGGGCCGGCACGTTGGCGCCGATCAGCAGTTCGCCGTACAGGAGAGGCGCCATGTCAACGTCCCGCATGATGTCGATCTCGCCGTAGTCGAACATGTGGACCTTGCGGCGCGCCGTGTCCTCGTTGTGGCTCTCGTACAGGCGGAGTTCGAAGATCCGGTCTTCGCCAGCCGCTGTCTGCGGCGGTAGCTCCATTGTCGGCATGCCCTTGAAGGCGCGCAGGAGCCAGCTCTCGACCCGCTCGTAGATCGGCTCCCGCCTCGGCGTGGCGTACATCGGCGCCGCTGCCTCCAGGTACTCGGCGTCCGCTTCCAGCGCGGACTTCATGCCGGTGAAATCGTCCACGCTCGAGAACGCGATGATCGCCCACACGGACATCGCGTCCACGGGATCGAGGGCCTCCTCCTCCGAGGGCGGTTCGACGCCGAACACGCCGACCCGGTCGATTCCCGCACGGTTCAGCGCCGGCACCAGGACGTTCTCCAGATAGGCGAGGACGGTCTGCCGGCTGTTTTCGTCCGAGAGCCGGTAGCGGCGGATCTCGTAGTACTCCCGGGCGGGCCCGCTCTGCTCCGCGACCTCCTCGGCGGCCGCCTCCGGCGCCTCGGCCGGCGCGCAAGCGACGATCAGGCCAAGAGCCGCCGCGGGCGCGGCGAGCGCGGACCAGAAACTACTGTTTGACCGGATGAGCATCGTTCGACGTACCTCCATCACTCCCTGGCCAGCAGCCAGGCACGCATCGTCTTCGAGACGAGATCCGCGGCCTCCAACTGGACCCAGTGGCCCACCGACGGCACCGTGACCAGGGTGTAGTCGCGGTCGATCCAGTCCCAGGTGTTCTTCAGCCCGTCCTTGTCCACCGCCGTGTCCTTCAGGCCGTGGAACTGGAGCACCGGCATCTGCAGGTTCGGCATCTCGCCGCCGCCGGCAACCTGGCCGTAGTTCGCCCGGTAGTAGTTCAGCATGCCGTCCCAGTAGGAGCGGGCGAACGCCTCCCGATAGTGGCCGGCCACCTTGGCGCCCTCGCTGGCGTAGCGGTTCAGAAGACCCTCCGGCACCGGACTGCCGTCCGGCTCCGACGTCGCGAAGTTCCGGGCGTACTGCGTGTTTTGCCGCTGCGCCTCGGTGGCGTTCGCGATCACGTTCGCGTAGCCCTTCGGATGGGTGAGGTTGAGGATGACGAGGCGCTCGATCTGCTCCGGGTGCGTCATCGCGTAACGCCAGGCGATCGCGCCGCCCCAGTCGTGCCCGACCAGAGTCACCGGTGCTCCGAGATCCTCGATCACGGCGGCGACGTCACCCAGGATCAACGGCATCCGGTAGTCCTCGGCCCGCTTCGGCTGACCGCTGCGGTTGTATCCGCGCAGGTCCATCGCCGCCGTCCGGAACTCGCCCTCGAGAGCCGCCATCTGGTGTCGCCAGGAGTACCAGAGGTCCGGGAAGCCGTGAAGGAACAGGACCGGCTTGCCCTCCCCCAGAGTGACGTAGTGGATGTCGATGTCACCGCTCTTCACCGTATGGTGCTCGACACGGTCCCACACGTCGGCATTCGAATCGTCGCCGGCGGCGGCGAGCGGAACCAGCAAGATGGCGAGCAGGAGCGCCGCGCACCGGGTCAGTCGGCTTCGGGCCTTGATCGAGATCACGTCCGTCCTCCCTTCGGGGCTATCATGGCATGATCCCGCCGGCCAGGAAACGACCCCGGAGATGAAACCCCAGCCATGAAGCAAAGTCACCTCTGTACCGCCGTCTGCCTGCTCGCCCTGGCCGCCTGCGCCGCCCAGGACGGACCTCTCCGCCCCGGCGCCAACGACCACAAGACCCTCCAGGAAACCCTGCTCGTCGCCGAGCCCGGGGCCGTCATCGAGCTCGGCGCCGGCCGCTTCGAACTCGACGCGACCCTCTCCCTCGACGTCGAGGGCGTGACGCTTCGCGGCCAGGGCATGGAGGAGACGATCCTCGACTTCGCCAGCCAGGCGCCGGGTACCGGCGGCGAGGGGGTTCTGGTCACGGCCGACGACTTCACGGTCGAGAACCTCGCCGTCGAGAACACGCAAGGCGACGGCATCAAGGTCGAGGGCACGACCGGCGCCGCCTTCCGCAACGTGCGGGTCGAGTGGACCAACGGCCCGGACACGAACAACGGCGCCTACGGTCTCTACCCGGTCCAGGTGACGAACGTCCTGATCGAGGACAGCCGGGTACGCGGCGCATCGGACGCCGGCATCTACGTCGGTCAGTCCGCCAACGTGGTCGTGCGGCGCAACGAGGTGTGGGAAAACGTGGCCGGGATCGAGATCGAGAACACGACCGGCGCGGACGTCTACGAGAACCGGGTCCACGGCAACACGGGCGGCCTGCTCGTCTTCTCCCTGCCGGAGCTTCCGGTCAAGGACGGCCGGGACGCGCGCGTGTACGACAACGAGATCGCGGACAACAACCTGCCCAACTTCGGCAAGGAGGGAGCGATCGTCTCCACGATTCCGGCCGGCTCGGGGATCATCGTCATGGCCAGCGACAACGTCGAGCTGTTCGGAAACCGGATCCGGAACAACCAGAACTCGAACCTCGCGGTGATCTCCTACCTCTCGACCGGACGCGCCTACAACGATCCCGGTTACGACCCGTACACCGAGGGCATCTACATCCACGACAACGAGTTCGTCGGCGGCGGCGACCGGCCGAACGGGGCCTTCGCGGACGCGTTCGTCGAACTGGCCGGCGGCGCCTTCCCGGACATCGTGTGGGACGGCGTGGTCAACCCTGACCGGCTCGTCGACGGCGCGGTGCCCGATGAACTCCGCCTCTACATCGAAAACAACGGGGACGCGGACTTCGTCAACCTCGACGTCGGGGCCGTGTTCGCGGGCGGGCAGCCGGACGTCAGCACGGATCTGGCGGCCCACCAGGGCGCACTGCCGGCGGTTCCGCAGCCGGTCGACCTGGGAGCGGCGACCGGTGGCGCTCCGTAGCCGACTCGCGATCGCCGCGCTCGCGCTGGCGGGCTGCACTGCAGGCGACCGCGGTTCAGCCGACGGCCCGTTCGCCCGCTACCCCGGGACGCTCTCGGCCTGGGATCTGTTCGTCCGCGAGCCGGCCGACCACGTCCCCGCCGCCGGCGTCGAGGCCTACGACCTGAATACGCCGCTCTTCTCCGATTACGCGCTGAAGCTCCGCTTCATCCTGTTCCCCACCGCGCCGGACGGAGCCCCGCAGCCCGCTACGTACCGTGATGCGGGGCCGTTCGAGTTCCCGGTCGGCACGGTGATCGCGAAGACCTTCGCCTATCCGGCCGACTTCCGGTCCCCGGACGCGGATCCGCGTCTGCTCGAAACCAGACTCCTCATCCACGAACAGGACGGCTGGGTCGGGCTGCCCTACATCTGGAACGAGGAGCAGACCGACGCGGAACTCGTGATCGTCGGCGGTCCCCTCGACGTCTCGTGGATCGACGGCAGCGGCCGGACGGTTGAGCACACCTACCGCGTGCCGAACACGAACCAATGCAAGAACTGTCACCGCACCGACGGCGAACGGCTGCTGCCCATCGGTCCGCGCGCCGGTCAGTTGAACCGCGAGTCCGTCTACGCCGACGGTGGCGACGGGCCCGGCCGCGCCGAGAATCAGCTCGCCCGCTGGCGGCGTCTCGGCCTGCTCGAGGATGCCCCACCGCCAGCCGAGGCGCCCCGGGCGCCGGTCTGGAACGACTCCTCGACCGGCAGCCTCGGCGAGCGCGCCCGCACCTGGCTCGACATCAACTGCGCCCACTGCCACAACCTCGAGGGGAGCGGACGCACCTCAGGACTCGACCTGCGCGCGGCCCACGACGACCGGACCCGCCTCGGCGTCTACAAGCATCCGGTCGCCGCCGGCCAGGGCACCGGCGACCGGCTCTACGGCGTCGTGCCCGGCCGTCCGGACGAATCGATCCTGGTCTACCGGCTCGAGTCGGTACACCCCGGCGTGATGATGCCGGAACTCGGCCGCGGCCTGGTCGATGTCGAAGCGGTCGCGCTGATCCGCCAGTGGATCGAAGAGATGGAACCCGGAACCGAAGCCTGACGGCCGCGTGGCGAGTCGCCTGACTACTCCGCCAGCACCTGCCGTGCGCGGTGGAAGACCTCGTCCAGGCCAACCCGGTCCGAGCCGTAGTCGCCCCGGACGCGACCGCCCTGGTCGACGAGAACCAGGCGCGTCGTATGCGCCACATCGACCGCGCCGCCCGACAGGATCAGGCGCTCACCCATCGGCTGTTTGAATCCGTCCTCCACCAACGACCGCACGTTCTGCTCAATCCCGCTAACGAGACTCCACCGCTCGTCGTCGAGGCCGCGACTCTGGGCAAACTCCCGCAGGCGCTCGGGCGTGTCGTACCCCGGATCGACCGAGAAGCTCACGAGACGGACACCCTGGACACCCTCCTCCCGAAACCTCAGCCCCAACTCGCGCAGCGACGCGGTCATCCGCGGACAGACAGCCGGGCAACGGGTGAACAGGAAGGAAGCAACGTAGACGTCGCCGGCGAGGTCGCCGCTGCCGAAGGCCTCGCCGTTCTGGTCCACCAGCCGCCACTCGGGCAAGCGGCTCACGACCGGCGGCGGATCCGGCTCGAACCGGAGCAGCGGCCGCAGGGCCGGAATCAGCACGACACCGCCGAGGGCGGCCAGAAACCAGGGATTCAGCAGCCGGCGGCGGGGTGGAATCGCCGCTCCTTTTGACCTCTCGGAACCTCCCTCCGGCACACGCTGAGGTTATCGGGGCTCCGTCCTTTGACCGCCTCGATGGCACGCTGTACACTCCGCGCGATCTCGGAAGCGTGCAGGGCTTCACACCCTGCTTCGGGGCGCAGGAGTTTTGGCACAGATCTTCCCCAAGTGGACCCTAAAGGTCCCGCTGTACCTCGCGGCCGCGCTGCCGGTTGCCGGCGCCGCGGCGGTGGGCGCCGTCTGGTACTACGGTTCGCCCGAGTACACCGATGTCGGCTACCGGCCGGCACAGCCGGTCCCCTACAGCCACGCCCTCCATGTCGGCGAACTCGGCCTCGACTGCCGCTACTGCCACGCCTCCGTCGAAGAGTCGGCGGTGTCGAACATTCCCCCCACGCAGGTATGCATGAACTGCCACCATGTCGCGTTGCGCGAGAGCGAACTCCTCGAACCGGTCCGCAAGAGCGCGGAACAGGGCCGCCCGTTGCGTTGGGTGCGGATCCACAACCTGCCCGACTACGCCTTCTTCGATCACAGCGTCCACGTCGGCGCCGGGGTCGGCTGCCGGAGCTGTCACGGGCCGGTCCATGAGATGGAGGTCGTCTACCAGGCCGAACCGCTGAGCATGAGCTGGTGCCTCGACTGTCATCGCGACCCGGGTCCCAATCTCCGGCCGCTCGACGCCGTCACCGACATGGAGTGGACCCCGACCGGCGATCACGCTGCCTTCGCCGAGCAGGCGATCGCGGAACGTGGTCTCGCGCCGCCCGAAGACTGCACGGGGTGCCACCGATGAGCACGGGCAGCGGCCACCGGCCGCCCAGGACGTACTGGCGCAGCCTCGAACAGGTCCGGGGCGATTCCCGGGCGACCGAGTTCCTCCACCGGGAGTTTCCGCCGGACGCCTCCGAGGCGCCGGCGAAGCTGCTCGAGGACGGAGTCAGCCGGCGCTCCGTGCTGGCGATGCTGGGCGCCACGACCTCCCTGGCCGGCCTGACCGGCTGCGAGATCATCCGCCGGCCGGTGGAGCACATCGTTCCCTACGTCGACGCGCCGGAAGGCATGGTTCCCGGCGTTCCTCTGGAGTACGCCACCACGATGCCGCTCGGCAACCGGGCCCTCGGGCTCCTCATGGAGAGCCACGACGGCCGGCCGACCAAGGTCGAGGGCAACGAGCGCCACCCGTCTTCGGGCGGCGCGTCGAGCGTCTGGGCGCAAGCCTCCATCCTCGACCTGTACGACCCGGATCGCTCGAAGACGGTGCGATTCGGCGACCAGGCGTCCTCCTGGAACGAGTTCGTCGCCGCCTGGACCGAGGGCGACCTCGCTCCCGCCGCGGACGGTTCCGGATTGGCTGTTCTGGCCGAACCGTCTTCGTCGCCCACGATGTTGCGCCTCAAGTCGGCGCTTCTCGAACGCTATCCCCAGGCTCGCTGGGTGACCTGGCAACCGGTCAGCGACGAGAACGTCGACCGCGGCGTCGAGTCGGCCGCCGGCGATCACTACCACGCCCTCTACCACCTGGAACGGGCGCGGGTTCTGCTCTCCCTGGACTCCGACCTCCTGAGCACCGAGGGCGACAGCGTCCGCAACCTGCGGGGCTACGCCAGGTCCCGGCGGGCGGGCGACAACGGCTCGCCGGAGATGCTCCGGCACTACGCCGTCGACGGCGTCCACTCGCTCACGGCCGCCAACGCGGACCACCGCCTCCGCGTGCAGAGCGGTCGCGTCGCGGCCTTCGTCGCCCGGTTGGGGCACGCCTTCGCGGCGCAGGGCATGGAACTGCCGCTCGAGGGCGCCGCAGCGGCCGAGGACATCGACGACGACTGGGTGGAGGCGGTCGCCAGGGACCTGCTCGATCACCGCGGCGCGGGCCTGATCGTCGCGGGCGACCGGCAGCCGGCGGAGGTCCACGCGGCGGTCTACGCACTGAACTCGATGCTCGGCAACATCGGTGCGACCGTGACCTACCACCAGACGCCGGATACCGGCACTTCGAGCGACGCCGACCTGGCCGCGCTGGTCGCGGCGATGAACGAAGGCACCGTCGACCGGCTGCTCGTTCTGGGCGCGAACCCCGCCTACAGCGTGCCCGCCGACCTCGACTTCGCCGCCGCCCTCGAGAACACCGGGAGCAGCGGCGCGGTCATCCATGTCGGCACCCACCTCGACGAAACCAGCCGGTTCGCCCGCTGGCACATTCCCTTGGCCCACTATCTGGAGAGCTGGGGGGACGCCCGAGCCACCGACGGCACGGCCAGCGTGGTACAGCCCCTGATCGAGCCCCTCTGGGGCGCCAGGAGCGCCCTCGAGGTGCTCGCCCTGGCCGCCCTGGGCGAGCCGCGGGACGGCCGTGACCTGGTCCGCGAGACCTGGTCCGAGCTGCTGGGGCTGCCGCTCGATGACGGCGCCGAAGCGGAAGCGCCGGCGCCCGCCGAGGAAGCCGCGGAGGCCGAGCCGGAGGACGCCAGCGAGGAGGCCGAGGCCCCACCCGTCGATCCCATGTCGCTGCCGTTTCCCGTCGCGCTCTCCGAGTTCGAAGTCGCCTGGCGCCGGGTGCTCCACGATGGTGTGCAGGAGGGCAGTGCGCTACCCGCCGCCGAGCTGACCACGGTCGCTCCGGAGGACTGCGCCGCCGCCGTTCAGGCCGCCGGCGACGCCGCCGGTCCGGTCGCTGCCGGCGAGGAATACGAGGTCGTCTTCCGCAGCTCACCGGCGCTCTACGATGGGCGCTTCGCGAACAACGGCTGGCTCCAGGAGCTCCCCGATCCGATCACCAAGCTGACCTGGGACAACGCCGCGCTCGTCAGCCCGGCCACCGCCGACGCGCTCGGGCTGGAGAACGAGGACCTGATCACCGTCACCCGCAGCGAGCGGGAACTCGAACTGCCGGTGTGGAAGGTGCCCGGCCAGGCCGACCACACGGTGACGATCGATCTCGGCTACGGCCGCGACTTCGGCGGCCGGATCGCCAGCACCGCGAACGACGAAGACCACACTCCGGGCGCGAACGCGTATCTGCTCCGCACCTCGAACGCGCTCCATTTCGGTCGCTGCGCACTGCGAGCCAGCGGCGGCAGCTACGCCCTGGCACAGACCCAGGACCACCACTCGATGGAAGGCCGGCCGATCGTCAAGGAAGCGGACCTCGACTACTTCGAAGAGCACCCCGACTTCGCCACCGCCCACAGCGAGAAGCCGCACGAGAACTCGATGTGGGACGAGTGGACCTACGAGGATTCGCCCCAGTGGGGCATGACGATCGACCTGAACGCCTGCGTCGGCTGCAACGCCTGCGTCGTCGCCTGCCAGAGCGAGAACAACGTGCCGATCGTCGGCAAGGAGCAGGTGATCGAAGGCCGGGAGATGCACTGGCTCCGCATCGACCGCTACTTCTCCGACGAGGGAGAATCCCGCGGCATGCTCCGGGACCTCGTCCGCGACCTCCCCGCTGAGCCGCAGACCAGCTTCCAGCCCGTTCCCTGCATGCAGTGCGAGAACGCACCCTGCGAACAGGTCTGCCCGGTCGCCGCCACCGTGCACGACGGCGAAGGCCTCAACGCGATGGTCTACAACCGCTGCATCGGCACCCGCTACTGCTCGAACAACTGCCCCTACAAGGTGCGGCGCTTCAACTACTTCAACTTCACCAAGGACACTCCCGAGGTGATGAAGCTGGGCAAGAACCCGGACGTGACGATCCGTTCGCGGGGTGTCATGGAGAAGTGCACCTACTGCGTCCAGCGGATCAGCCGCGCGAAGGTCGACGCCAAGCAGGACGGTCGACCCCTCGCAGACGGCGATGTGGTCACCGCCTGCCAGCAGGCGTGTCCGGCCGACGCGATCCGCTTCGGCGACATCACGGACGCCGCCAGCGGCGTTTCCGAGGCCAAGGCCAGTCCCCGCAACTACAACCTGCTCGACGACCTGCACACGAAGCCGCGCACCACCTACCTGGCGAAGCTGCGCCATCCCAACCGGGACATCACGCCGGCGCCGCCGCCGGCCGAAGATCACGGCGAAGAGAGAGCCGGACACGGCGAGGACGCCCACTGATGCGGCCGCCCTACCCCGTCACGCGCCTGGCGCCGGGCCTCCGGCTTGCTCCGCTGGCAGCCATGCTGATCCTGCTCGGCTGCCGCGGCATGTCCTCGCCGTTCCCGCCGATCCACCCGAACCCGAACATGGACTACCAGGAGCGCTACGACCCGCAGGAAGCGAGCGACTTCTTCTACGACGGCATGGCGATGCGCCAACCGGTCGCGGGCACCGTGGCGAGGGGACAGCTCAACGTGGATCACCGCCTGCTCTTCGGCCGCGACGACGAGGGCTACTTCCTGGACTCCTCCCCGGTCCCCGCAAGCGACGAGGTCCTGGCTCGCGGCAGAGATCGCTACGCCATCTACTGCCAGCCCTGCCACGACGAGCGCGGCACCGGCCAGGGCATCCTGTTCGAACGGGCAGCCACTCCGACCGCCACCCTTCATGACGAGTTGCGGCTCGGCTACAGCGACGGCCGCCTCTACGACATCATCACAAACGGCTCCGGGCTAATGGCCGGCTACCGCTACCCGCTCACTGTCGAAGATCGATGGGCGATCGTCTCCTACGTCCGCGAGTTGCAGGAAGAACGCCGCACGATGGAGGCGGAGCGGGCCGCCCGCCAGTAGCGCTCTCGGAGCGAAGAACCTGTGAGCAGAAACAAGATCCTCTTCGGAATCGGCGTTCTCGCCTTCATCGCGGTCATCGTCACGGTGCGCCTGGGTGGTTTCCTGGTGGACAACGAGTATCGCCAGCCGGAGCGGCAGGTCGCCGTCGAGGAAGCGGCCGGCGAAGCCGAGGCGACGCCGCGCCAGCAGGGCATCGCGGACGAGCAGGCCGCCGACGAGGCCGAGGCGAGAGCCAGGCCATACGTAGAGGCCGAGTACCGCACCGTCCCCTTCGTCGGCAGCCGGGTCACGGTCTGGGTGCTGGCGCAGCTCCACCTGCTGTTCGCGGCGTTCGTGCTGGCGGTGCCGATCTTCGCCTTCATCATCGAGTTCATCGGCTACGTCACCGGTGAAAAGCGCTACGACAGGCTGGCCTACGAGTTCACCAAGCTCCTCTCGGTCTCGTTCTCGATGACCGCCACCTTCGGGGCGTTCCTGACCTTCGCGTTGATCATCCTCTACCCGAAGTTCACGAACTACCTGATGCACATCTTCTCGCCGACGTTCCTGCCGTATGTGCTGCTGTTCTTCCTGGAAGCGCTCTTCCTCTACAGCTACTACTACGGCTGGGGCAAGTTCGGCCCGAAGATGCACCTGTTCCTGGGCTTCATGCTGAACGTGGTCGGAACGGCGATCATGTTCATCGCGAACGCCTGGCTGACCTTCATGATGTCGCCCGGCAAGCGGGAGGACGTCGACGGCGACGGCGTCCCGGACTTCGTCTCCGCCGTCTCGGAGAGCGGCGCGCTGCTGAGCCTCCGGGACGCGTTCTTCAACTTCACGTGGATGCCGATCAACATCCACCGGATCATCGCCAACGTCGCCTTCGGCGGCTCGATCGCCGCCGCCTACGCGGCCTTCCGCTACCTCCAGGCAAAGAACGACGAAGACAAGGCGCACTTCGACTGGATGGGCTACGTCGGCAACTTCGTCGCCATCATCGCCTTCCTGCCCCTGCCGTTCGCCGGCTACTACCTCGCCGCCGAGATCTACGCCTACAGCCAGACCCTGGGCATCCAGATGATGGGCAGCACTTTCTCATGGCTGTTCGTCATTCAGGCGGCCCTGATCGGCAATCTGTTCCTGGGCGCGAACTACTACCTGTGGCTCGGAATGGGGCGGATCGAGGGCACCGTCCACTTCCAGAAGTTCATCAAGTGGCTGCTGATCGCGATCGCAATCTGCTTCGCGGTCTGGGCCACGCCTCGATACGCGATCTCCTCGGTGTCCGAGATCGCCGCGATGGGCGGCAGCAGCCACCCGCAACTCTCCTACCTGGGGCAGATGTCGGCCAAGAACACGGCGGTCAACATCCTCATCCTGTCCACTTACATGAGCTTCCTGCTTTACCGGCGGACCGGCAGAACCTCAATCCACCCGCACCGACAGCTCCTTACGCGCGCCCAGGCGATCGTCTTCTCCACCGCGGCCATGCTGGTCATCTTCTTTGGCGTCTATGGCTACCAGGTCGACGCAGCGACGCGCATCCGGTTCGCGATACCCCAGGTCTACTCGGTGCTCGCCGCCATGGTTGTCATCACCGTGATCGACCTGCCCCTCTACCGGAACGCCCGGCAGGCAGCTCAGACGCACTGGGGGAAGATGCCCGCGATCTCTCAGTACGCGCTGATATTCATCGCGCTCAGCTTCACCTGGCTGATGGGCTTGATGGGGTATGTCCGCTCCGGCCTGCGAGGCGAATGGCATGTATATGGAGTGGTCCTCGACACCTCACCAGACGCCTACACCCCCACCCTCGGGTTCGCCACCCAGGTTGTCTCGGTCACGGTCCTCATTTTCTTCGGTCTGATCGGCGTTGTCTTCTGGCTCAGCAGCCTCGGCGGCAAGAAAGCCTATGAACCGCAGGCGGCCGCTGATGCCGACGGGCAACTGGAAGGGGCTTAGTCGGCATGAAGCTGAACGTCCCGATGCCGGTCAAGATGGTCCTGCTGGTCCTCGGCACGACTGCCTTCTACATGTACCTCGGCCAGATCGTGCCGCAGAAGGAAGTGCACCCGCCACCGCCGGTCCTCATCGACCCGGGCATGACGACCGAAGACCTGATCGAGGTCGGCCGTGAACTGGTCAACGGCAGGGGCATCTGCATGGACTGTCACAACGATGTTCGCGCGCCGGCCTTCGACGGCGTCGGAGCCCGTGCCAGCAGCCGGATCGAGGGACTGTCCGACATCGAGTACCTGGCCCAGTCCCTGTACGATCCAGACGCCTTCCTCGTCCCCGGCTTCGCCCAAGGCATGCAGAAGATGAACGAGCCTCCCATCAGCTTCTCGGACGAAGAGATGAAGGCAGTCGTCGCCTGGCTGCAGAGCCAGGGCGGCACAGCAACAGTCACGCTGGAAACCGACCTCGGCTATTGAGCGTCAACTTTCAGAAACTTTTGAAGCAATGAGGAACAACTGCCAACCCACCGCTGTTGTAAAGAACAGCTACTCCTCTCTGGGTAGCCAACTCATTGCCCCCGAACTTCTTCGGAACTGATCGTGTCGGCAATCAATCTACCGCTCGTTCTTGCCCTGCTCGCCGCCGCCGGCCTGATGGTGTGGCGCCGCGCGAATACCTTCACCTGGCTCCTCTTCACCTGGCTGTCGCTTTGGGCCTTCTTCAAGTTCGGTCTGACGGTGCCCATTCCCCAGTCGGTGGTAACGATCTACGTCGGCATCATGACCCTCGCGGTCGTCAGCTATGCCTCCTCGAGCCGCGAACGGTTGTCGGAAACGGTCCAGCCGATCGTGCGCCTGATCGTTGAACCGCGTTTCCGCCTGCTGCTTGCCGCGCTTCTCATCGGGCTGCCTGCCCTCGCCGCCTACAACGTCTACGCGGACATGAGCGCGCCTCTGGAGGCACCCGGCTTTGGACGGGAGATCCATCCGGCACCGCCACCTGAGATCACAGTGCACGATGAGACGGTCAACATGACGACCGCTGACAACCCTTACCTCCATCTCCACGAGGACGATCCGGCAGCCTGGGAGGAGCACCTGGAGAGCGGACGCCGCGTCTACTACGAGAACTGCTTCTGGTGCCACGGCGACGGCATGGGCGGCGACGGCATGTTCGCCCACGGTCTGAACCCGGTGCCCAGCAACTTCAACGACGTCGGTACGCTCCCGGCCCTGCAATCCTCCTTCGTCCACTGGCGGATCGCCAAGGGCGGCCCCGGTCTTCCGGATGGCGGCACGCCCTGGGACAGCGCCATGCCGGCCTGGGAGAAATTCCTGACCACCGAGGAGATGTGGGACGTCAACCTGTTCATCTACGAGTTCAACGACTTCGAGCCGCGGGCTCTGGGGCAGCACTGATGACGGTGCGCGCCAACCACCGCTTCCAGGCCGCGGCGCTCGTCGCCGCCGGGCTGCTCCTGGCTCTTCCCGCCGTCGCCCAGGTCGACCTCGGCACCGAGGAGCAGCGGGCGGCCGGAAAGGTCGTCTACGACAAGTACTGCGGCCAGTGCCACGGCGACACCGGCGACGGCAACGGCTACGTGACCCCGCGGGTCCAGCCGAAGCCGCGCGACTTCACCACCGGCAAGTACAAGTTCCGGACCACGCCAAACGGCATGCTGCCGACAGACGACGACCTGCGCCGGATCATCGAGATCGGAGCCCCCTACACCTCGATGCCGGGCTGGCCGAACCTGACGGCGGCGGAGATTCAGAACGTCATCTACTACATCAAGTCCTTCTCGCCTGACTTCGAGAATCCGGACCGCTACGGCGAGCCGATCGACATTCCCCGGCCCCTCGAATCGACGGAGGAGTCGATCGCGCGCGGCCGGGTGGTCTACGAGGAACAGGGCTGCGCCAACTGCCACGGCGACCAGGGACGGGGCGACGGGAACTCCGCACCGACCCTGGTCGACGACGCCGGCGACCACATCAAGGCCGCCGACCTGACCCAGCGCTGGACCTACCGCGGCGGACCGACGAAGGAAGACATCTATCGCACCTTCTCCACCGGGCTCAACGGCACGCCGATGCCCTCCTACGCGGACTCGCTCGAAGTCGAGGACCGCCAGCACCTGGTGAACTACGTCTACTCCCTTGGTGAGGCCGACGACCCGAACTACGGCACCCTGATCACCGCCGCCTGGACCGAGGAAGCGATCGATCTCCAGGACACCGAGGCGCTCGACACCCAGTTCGAGACAGCGCCGATGACCCGCTTCCCGCTCGTCGGCCAGATCAGCGAACCGGGCCGGAACTTCTATCCCTCAGTGACCTCGATCGAGGCCCAGGCGATCTACAACCGGGGCGAGATCGCCTTTCGGGTGCGCTGGCACGACCTGCGCGCCGACAACAGCGGCAAGAACAGTCCCTACCTCGAAGTTCCGATGTGGGACGAGGACAACGACATCGTGGCGTCCGGAGACGAAGGCGGCGATGACGGCGGCTTCTTCGGCATCGAGGAGGAGCCAGCGGACGACGCGGGCTTCTTCGGCGTCGAAGAGGTCGAACCTCAGGACGATTCCAGCTTCTTCGGCGTCGAGACGGTTGACGACAGCGCCGGCGACTTCTTCGGCACCGGCGACGACTTCTTCGGCACCGGCGACGCTACCAGCGATGGCGCCGAGTTCTCCGACGCCGTCGCGCTGCAGTTCCCGGCCTCACTGGCGCCCGAAGGACAGCCGGAGCTCAAGCCCTACTTCCTGTTCGGCGACGCCCAGAACCCCGTCGACCTATGGTTCGTCAACCTGACCCATGGCGTCGCGGACACCTTCCGGGGCCGCGGCAGCGAGGCCATCGAGCCAACCGAGGCCGACATCGTCGAGGCGGTCACCTCCTACGACCAGGGCGAGTGGACGGTGACCTACAAGCGGCGCCGAGCCTCCCGCGCCGGCGTCAGTTTCGCCGAGCAGCAGTACACGCCGATCGCGTTCAGCGTCTGGGACGGCTTCAACCGCGAACGCGGCAACAAGCGGTCCCTGTCGTCCTGGTTCTACGTCTACACCGAGCCGAGCGTCCAGCAGACCGCCACCATTCCGATGCTGCGCGCGGCGCTCATCGTGCTCGCGATCGAACTGCTCATCGTGTTCCTGGTTCGCCGGCGGGCGAGCCAGGGCAAGGCCGGCGAGGAAAGCGCTTCTCACGGCCTTGCCGGTACCGAGGCGCCCGCCGTCTGACCTGAGCTTTCTCGATACCCACCGCATCTCTGACCCGACACTCCGTCAACACAAGAGACATCACCATGTACAAGACGATCTACGTCCCCGTCGACAACTCGGACTACTCGAACCAGGCGATCGCGTCCGCGGTCGAGTTGGGTCGCAAGTTCGACTCCACGATGGTCGGCTGCCACGTCTACGCGGCCAGCATGCACGACTACCGGTTCAAGCAGATGGAGTACACCCTGCCGGACGAGTACCTCGAGGAGACCGAGCTCGACCGCCAGCGGAAGATCCACGACTCGCTGATCACGATGGGGCTGGAGCTCATCTCCGAGAGCTACCTCGAGCCGATGAAGGCGGTCTGCGACGAAGCGGACCTCGAGTTCGAGCCGAAGATGATGGACGGCAAGCACCACGTCGAGATCGTGCGCGACATCCGCGAGTCCGGTTACGACCTGACGGTGCTCGGGGTGATGGGCATCGGCCGCGTCCGCGACACCCAGATCGGCTCCGTCTGCGAACGCGTCGCCCGCACCGCCGACCGGGACGTGCTGGTCATCAAGCGTTTGCCGGCGAAGGCCGGGGCGACGAACGGGAACGGCAACGGGAACGGCCACCAGGCGGAGGCCGAGGCCGACGGCCGCGACACGATTCTCGTCGGAGTCGACGGCTCGCCCCAGTCCTTCGGAGCGCTGATGACCGCGATCGACCTGGCGAAGACGTTCGGCAAGAAGGTCGAGGCGATCTCGGTCTACGACCCCTACCTGCACTACTCGGTGTTCAAGGGCGTCGTCAACGTGCTCACCGAGCGCGCGGCGAAGATCTTCCGCTTCGAGGAGCAGAACCAGCTCCACGAGGAGATCATCGACACGGGTCTGGCGCAGATCTACCAGTCCCACCTGGACGTCGCCGAGACGATGGCGACCGAGGTGGGCGTCGAGCTGACGAAGACCCTTCTCGACGGCAAGGCATTCCAGAAGGTCCTCGACCACGCGCGGAAGATCGACCCCTGGATGCTCGTCATCGGCCGGGTCGGCGTCCACTCCGACGACAGCGAAACCGGCCTCGGCAGCAACGCCGAGAACCTGCTCCGCGCCTGCCCCTGCGACCTGCTCCTGACCACCCGCCTCGAGTACCCGGAACTCGACGTCAAGGCCGAGGAGAGCATCCGCTGGACTCCCGAAGCCGAGGAGCGCTTCACGCGCGTGCCGGAACAGGTTCGCGGCATCGCCCGTACCGCTCTGTACCGCCTGGCGGTCGAACAGGGTCATAGCGTGATCTCGAGCGACGTGCTCGACGAGGCAATGGACCGCTACATGCCGAAGTACACCGCCCGCGAGACGGAGGCCCTCGCCGAGCAGGTCGCCCTGCAGCTCGCCCGCAGCAGACCCACCTTCATCTGCAGGAAGTGCGGGGTCACCTCCGCGGAGCCCGATCCGGTGCGCTGCGGCGTCTGCGGCAGCGAGTCGTTCGAGCAGATCACCGAAGAGATGCTCGACCGGATCGCCGAGATGGAGGGCGGCCTCGAGGTCGAGACCACCTACGACGGCCGCAAGCTGAAGTGGACCGCCGACGCCCGCCTGGCCCTCAAGACGATCGAGGACGCCTACCGCCGCCGACGCGCCAAGGCGCGGATCGAGAAGAAGGCGCGGATGAGCAAGCTGCCGGCCGTCACCTTCGAGTTCGCTCGCGTGATGATCGAGGAGGAGACCGGCGAGCCGGTGACGATCGAGGCCCGCGAGGCGGCCGCAGAGGCGAACGGCAACGGCACCGCCGAAGCAACCGCGGACGAGCGGAAGCTGGTCGCCCGCGACGACGACCGCGTACCGCTGCTCTCGACCTTCGAGTGGTCGGCCGATGCGACCGAGCGCATCCTCCGGGTCCCGGCCGGCTTCATGCGGGACCGCACCCAGGAGCGCGTCGAGCTGGTGGCCCGTGAGAAGCACGTCTCCCGGATCGGCATCAAGACGGTCGAGGAGGGCATCGAGCTTGGCCGCAAGCTGATGGAGCAGATGATCGCGGCCTACGAGATCGACAAGAAGGACGAGTCACCCGCCAAGGATGTCGCCGAAGCCGAAGCGCAAGCCGCGACCGCCGCCGGCAGATGCCCCTTCTCCGCTCTCGCCGAAGCCGGCGCAAGCGAAGCCCAGGTCGAGGCGGCCAAGGACGCGAAGGCCGGCACCTACCTCGCAAAGTCCGACAGCTACCTGAACGAGGTCGGCCTGATGTCGGCCCTCGACGAGAAGCGCAAGGCCGGCGAACCGGAAGCCTGAGTGCAGTCTCCGCGGCGGTCATGGCGTCGGTGGGCGGTGGCCCGCGGCCTGGTTGCAGTAGCGCTCCTCGCGGCGACGGCGTGCGGAAGCAACGTCGAAGAAGCCTCGGATGTCGTGCTCGCGCGACACGTACACACGGACCTCTACGACGCCTACCCCGGCATCCCGTCGCCCGCCGGTGACCGGGTCGTGTTCGCCGACTTTGCCGCGGGCGCCAGATCACTGACGGTCTACGACGTCGCGACCGGGGTGGGCCGTGTGCTGACGACGACGCCGGCGGAACGATTCCGGGTGACCTGGTCGCCCGACGGTTCACGCGTCGTGTACGTCGACCGCCGGCCCGAAAGTCACGGGGTCTGGACCCTGGACCCGAACACCGGCCGGGAATCGCGCATCGTGGACCCCGGGGACGCCCGCGTCGACCATCCGCGACTGCTGCCCGACGGGACCGTGACCGCCCTTCGGCACGCGGGCGCCGACACCGCGTGGGTCGAGTACGCGCCGGGAGCCGGCCCCGCGACCGTGCTCGTCGACCGCGCCGAGGGGTGGGCCGCGCCCGTTCGATCTCCCGATGGACGCTCGGTCGCGCACCTTCAGGTCGCGGGCGGATACCGCGCTGACCTGGCCGTGACGGAGATCGCGACGGGCGAGACGCGCACACTCGCCACCGACTTCCGGTTCGGATGGGACAGCCGCGTGGAGTGGTCCCCCACGGGAGACGCGCTCTATCTCGCGGCGGCGGGGGCCGACGACCCGCTCCTGGCCGGCTGGCGCGTGCCGCTGAACGGCAGCCCGGCCGAACGACTGACGCACGACGGCCGCGACGTTCTCGCGGTCACACCGCTGGCCGACGGGTGCGTCGCTCTCAGCGTGTACCACACGCGCACCGCGGTGGGCCTCGTTCCCGTGACCGGAGGCGAACCCGTCGATGTGACAACGGCAGGCGGCACGAACGCCTTCCTGCCTTCCTGGCGTCCCGACGGAAAGGCGGTCGGTTTCACCACGTTCTCCTGGCGACGCCTTCGGATGCCGATCGACTTCGACCTGGGCGCTGTCGACCTCGACGCGGAGGGCGTCCCGACGGGTACGGTCCGGACGCTCCTCTCGGAAGAGCACGAAGACTACGGCGCCGCGTGGTCGCCCGACGGCCGGTGGCTCGCCTTCCACGGGCACCTGGAACAAAGCGACGACATATGGCTCGTCCCGGTTGACAGGAGCGAGCGACCCACGCGACTCACGCGGTTCGGACCGGGTGCGGACACCGGCGAGCCGGACTGGCGTCCGGACGGACGGGCGCTCGCCTTCAGCAGCCACGGGCCGCCGTCCGAGGGGAACCCGGGGTCCGTCTACTCGGTCGCGGTCGATCCGGCGACGGGGCTCGCGGCCGCCGACCCTGTCCGCGTCCCGCTCGACGGGTTCCAGGGCTATGCCATGGGCGCCCGCTACTCGCCGGACGGCGAGCGGCTGGCCTTCTACGGACGCTCGTTTGAGGACGGACGCGTCACCGTCTACACGGTGCCCGCCGCGGGTGGGACCCCCACGGCCGTTCTCTCCTTCGCCAACGGCGAGCCCTACAGCGCGCCCGAGTGGAGCGCCGACGGCGCGTCGCTCTTCTACTCGCGCAACGACCGATTCGGGCCCTTCCAGGTGTGGCGGGTGGACATCGCCACCGGTGCGACGGAACAGGTTACGACCGGCGCGATCGGAGCACTCCAGCCGAGCGTGAGCCCGGACGGACGCACGCTCGCGGTCACGATGCGAGAGGCCGCCATCGAGGTCATAGCAACCGCCGCCGGAAGCACTGGCGCCAACCGGGAACCGAACCAGGGGTGAAGATGGGTAGACCAAAGGACGTCGGCGTCGTCGACCTGTTTCTCGACATCCCGGCCGGCGGCAAGGGCATGGGCATGGAGGCCGTGCGCCGGCTCAGCCGTGACCGCGGAACGGAGGACTTCTCCCATCATCCGGCGCAGTACCTGTTCAAGGACGCCGGACGGCGCATGGACAGGGCATGGACGGCGGCCGACGTCGTCGCGATGATGGACGCGTTCGGCGTCCAAATCGCCCAGATCGGGGTCAGCTCCCAGAACCCGGAACCGGCGCTCAAGGTGTTCGAGGAGTTCCCCGGGCGCTTCTTCGGCGCCGTCGGTGTCGATCCGAACGCCGGCATGGACGGCGTCCGTGCCCTCGAGGCGACCATCAACCTCCACCCGGCGATCCGCGCCGCTTCCGCCGCGCCGTGCCTGGCCTACCCCCAGGTGCCGATCGACGACAAGCGCTTCTACCCGATCTACGCCAAGTGCATCGAGCTGGACATCCCGATCAACATGCTGGTCGGCGTGCCGGGGCCGCGGGTCCCCTACAAGTGCCAGTACCCGGGTCTGCTGGACGAGGTCGCCTGGTTCTTCCCCGAGCTCCGGGTCGTCATGCGCCACGGCGGCGATCCGTGGACCGACCTGTGCGTCAAGCTGATGCTCAAGTGGCCCAACCTGTACTACTCGCCGTCGGCGTGGGCGCCCAAGCACTACCCCCGCGACGTGATCGAGTTCGCGAACAAGCGCGGACCGGACAAGTTCCTGTACGCGGGCTACTTCCCCGGTCTCTCCTACGAGCGTATCTTCACGGAGATGGACGACCTGCCGCTGCGCGATCACGTCTGGCCGAAGTTCCTGCGAGAGAACGCGGCAGCGGTCTTCAAGCTGGACGACCTGCTCGGCTGAGTCGCCCGCAGCCGGGGGATCGGCTCGCTTGGACCCGTCCGACCCTGACCCGATGCCGACACCGGACGCCAGCGCCACGTTCCACGGCTGGAAGATCGTCCTCGTCTCCTTTCTGGCGCTGTTCGTCTCGGTCGGCTTCGGCTTCTACTCGTTCGGGGCCTTCTTCGTCGCGCTGACCGAGGAGTTCGGAGGCGGCCGCACCGGAGTCGGTGTCGGTCTTGCCCTGTTCGGGATCACGAACGGGCTCGTCGCGCCCTTCCTCGGCAGCGCTCTCGACCGGGGCCACGCGAAGCGGATCATGCTCTGGGGCGCCTGGCTGCTTGCGTTCGGTCTCCTGCTGACCGCCGCTGTTCGGAACCTGATGCAGTTCTACCTCGTCCTCGGCACCCTCCTGTCCCTGGGGGCGGCTCTGATCGGCGGGGTCACCGCCTCGACGCTGGTCGCCAATTGGTACGTCCGCAAGCGCGCGATGGCGCTAGGCATCGCCACGATGGGCATCTCGCTCTCCGGGGTCGTCATGGCTCCCGTCTCCACCCGGCTGATCTCCCTGGTCGGCTGGCGAGGCACGTTCGTGATCTACGGCGCGCTGACCCTCCTCTTCGTCGTCCCCGCGGTTCGCCGCTGGGTCGTCGACCGACCGGAGGACATCGGCCTTCACCCGGACGGCGACGTGACTTCCCCGGTTGCCGGGTGGTCGCCGGCACCGATCGTGTCCTCTGCGTCCCGCCGTCCGCACTGGACCGAACCGCTCAGGAGCCGGAACTTCTGGGTCATCGCCCTCGTCGTGTCGATGAACTTCTGCGCCAACTCGGCGATCCTGACCCACATCATCGCGCACGCCAGGGACCTCGGCTTCCCACCGCTTCCAGCCTCCTACGCTCTGTCGACCATCGCGGCGATGGGCGTTCTCGGCAAGGTCGTCTTCGGCTGGATCGGCGACCGCCTCAGCGGGCGGGGCGCGCTCTGGCTGGCGATCGGTCTTCAGGCGTCGGGTTCCACGGGCCTTCTCCAGGCAGAAAGCTACTCGGGACTGCTGTCGGCCGCCGCCGTGTTCGGCCTCGGCATGGGTGGCATGATGCCGCTCTGGGGCACCCTGATCGGCGCCTGCTTCGGCCGCCGTTCCTTTGGCCGGGTGATGGGTCTGATGAGCCCGATCCTGCTGCCGATCCAGATCCTCGGCGTACCCTTCGCCGGGTACGTCTTCGACCGATCGGGGACCTACGACCTCGCCTTCGCAGTGTTCGTCTGCATGTACCTCTCCGCCATGCTGGTCCTCTTTCTGCTGCGCACGCCCGCCCAGGAACCCACGGAAGCACCGGTGCCGACCGGCCTGAAGACGGCGGCCAACCCGTAAACGAAGTAGCAGTAGAGTCGCGGCGTCCGCGCCGCGCTGACGCACAGGAAGGGCAGTTCCATACAAGCATGTCCGCCTACCGCTTCTGCCGCTCGGACGACGTGCCCCTGCTCGTCGACGCGTACGAACGCTGCAACGTGGGGCCAGGCGCTGTGCCGTGGCGCCTCACGATCGCTCACATGAAGCGGCTCTCCCGGGAGATGGACCTCTGGACCAGCAGTTGCATGGTCGCCCTTGCGGGATCCGATCCGATCGGCGTCCTGATCGCGGCGAAGAGGGAGCCCACGGCCAGCCTGGTGCTCCACGCAGCCGTCCACCCGGACCACCGCCGGCAGGGCCATGCCCGCCACATGATGACTTCGCTCAGCCAGAAGATGGCGATCCTCGAGCCGACCCGCATGCTGGTCGAGGTTCCGGTGGAGGCCGTCGCCGCACAGGGCTTCCTCGTCGCCTGCGGCTACGCCAGGACGGAGCAACTGACCGACTACTTCCACGCAGGCGAGGGCGCAGCCGCCACCCCCGTTCTCGACCTGATCGGAACCGTCTCGCCCGCGGAGATCCTCGCCAGCGCCGAGTTCGGCGACGCCTCGGAGCTCAATCGCTGCTGGCAGCGCTCCCCCCGGACGATCGGGAACCTGCGCCAGGGGGCACGGGGCGTGGGCATCGCGACGGACCGCGGGTTCGAGGCCTATCTCCTCTACCGAGACTCCCGGGACGCCGACGACCCCCTTCCCTTCATCGCGCGGCCCTCGATCCCGCCCGACCTCCGTTCCGGACCGGCACCCTGCGAGATCCTCGCGATCGGCGGCCTGAGACCCGTTCCGGCACTCCTGGGACCGCTCCTCGCCCTCGCCGCCAGAGACTCCGGACGACCGCTCTACCTGCCCCGCGTACACCCCCGTGAACCGCTGGCGGAACGTCTCGAACAGGTCGGCTTCCAGGCGGCGGGAACAACCCTCCGATACGAAGGCGACGCGGCGCGGTCGTGACTGCTACGCTGCCGACGATGTCTGCCCGTGCCCGCTCCCAACAAAGGGCGATCGGAGCGCGGTCCGAGGTCCAGCCCAAGGCGGAGAAACTCGAACTGCTCGACACGGCGTTCGAACTGACCGAGTTCCGGTCGTTCGCCGACCTTGGAGCGTGCTGGGGCGTCGACGGGGCCTACACGTTTCACGCTGCCGAACTGTGCGGAAACGAGCTGGAGAGGGCGGTCATCGTCGACGGCCACCTGACGCCTCTGACCAGGGAGCGTGCGAAGGAGGTTCCGAACGTCGAACTCGTCCAGGCCCTGCTCGGCTCGGATGAGGCGCTCGATGAGGTCGGCAAGGTCGACGCCCTCATCATGTACGACATCCTGCTCCACCAGGTCAAGCCGGACTGGGACAGGTTCCTGCTCAACTGGCTGCCGCACACGGACGCCCTGATCATCTTCAATCAGAACTGGTTGAAGACTCCCCGGACCATCCGCTTCGTCGACCGCGGTTTGGACTGGTACTACGAGAACGTCTACGTCTGGGAAGACGACTGGAACACCCGCGACAGGCTCGAGTCGTGGTTCAAAAGGCACAACGAGCGCGACGCGGACGGGCGGCTGGAACGCGACAACCACTGGTACTGGCAGTTTGGTATCCGGCCGCTGGAACTGGTCGGCCTGCTGGCAAGGAACGGTTTCGAACTCGTCTACATGAAGAGGCATCGTCACGCCTTCGGCCGCAGTCGTCCCTGGATCGTGAACGACGGCCTCATCTTCCAGCGCGCCGCCTATCCGGAACTCGGTGCCGGCGGGCGGCTCCGCGCCGCGGCCCGTTCCCTGGCCAAGCGAACCGGGCTTCTCGAACGCCTCCGCCGGCCATGAAGACCTACTTCGACGTCGAGGGGGATGGCGGCTCCGACGTTCTCGGACAGGTCCTCCGGCAACGGGAGCGCATCGCCCACGCCATGGCCGGCATCGATCACGTCGTCGCCATCGGTTCGGGCAAGGGGGGCGTCGGGAAGAGCACCCTCACCATGCAACTCGCCCTGGCGCTCGAGCGCGCGAAGCGCCGCTGCGCGATCCTCGACGCCGATCTGAACGGTCCCTGCCAGGCCCGGCTGGCCGGGCTCGAGAACGTGCCGCTGCTGCCCGGTGATCGAGGCATGGCCCTGCCACGAACGCTTCGCGGTCTGGGCGTCGTGTCGGTGGGCTCCATGGTGCCAGAGGCGAAGCACCTCGAGTTCGAGAGCGTTGCGGAAGGCGACACCCATGTCTGGCGGGCAACCCGGGAGTTCAACCTGTTCCAGCAGTTGCTGGGCCTGGTGGACTGGGGCCGTCTCGACTTCCTGCTGGTCGATCTGCCGCCCGGCGCCGAGCGCACGCTGCAGTACGCCGAGGTGCTGGGGCCGGCCGCGCGGTTCGTCCTGGTCACGATTCCTTCGGCGCTGGCGCGAGGAGTGGTCGCCCGATCGGCGGCGGCGCTCGAAGGGACGCCGAACGAGGTCATCGGCTACATCGAGAACATGAGCGGCTACTACTGCGGAACGTGTGACGGGGTCCGGTCCCTGTTTGGCGAGGGCGCCGCCGAGGCGGCCGAGCTTGGATTCCCGTGCCTGGCTAGGGTACCGTTCGACCCGCGGCTGGCATCGGCGTCCGACGCCGGTGAACCGGACCTGCCCCGGGGACCGGCCCTCCGCGCGATCGACGAGGCTGCGGCACAGATCCTGAGCCGTGTCGCCAAAACGACCTGACTTCCCACCGGGAGACGGAGACCACGGATGAAGTTCCTCTGCGTATCCTGCGACGAGCAGATGAAGCTGAAGCATGCCGTCGGCCCCGACGGCGGGTCCGTGGCCGTCGTCTATGCCTGCCCCCGTTGCTCTTCGGAGATGGCGATGATGATGAACCCCCACGAGACCCAGGTCGTCGGGTCCCTTGGTGTGCGAATCGGCCCCGAAGCCGGAGCCGAGGCGGGGACCGCGACCTCGAAGTGTCCCTTCACCGGCATGCTGACCGACCTGGGTGTGCCGGCCGCCGCAACCGGGCAAGTCGGCGGAGGGCAGGGCGTTGCCGGCAACGGCGAATCCGCGAGCATCCCCTGGACATCCGAGGCGCGCGAGCGGATGGCGAACATCCCCGACATCGTGCGCACCTCCGCCGTCGCCGGGATCGAGAAGTTCGCACTCGACCACGGCTACGAAGAGGTCGATGCGGCGGTGCTGGAACGGGCCCGCACCTTCTTCGGCATTGCCTGAGCCTTCCGGGCGGAATACCGCGCACGAGTCCCTCCCATGACCCTCTCACCCCTCGAGCGGCCGCAGCGTGCCGTGCCGGCGGCCTTCGCCCGCCCCTACGTGATCTCCTGGAACCTCACCTACCGCTGCAACCTGGCCTGCGAGCACTGCTACCTCGACGCCGGCGGCAAACCGCTCGTCGAGACCCCCAACTTCACCGATCGTTCGGAACTCTCCACCGACCAGTGCCGGAAGGTGATCGACGACATCTGCGAGTTCGCCCCCGAGGCCCTGGTCATCCTCACCGGCGGCGAGCCGCTGCTGCGGCGCGACATCCTCGACATCGTTCGCTACGCCGCGGAGCGCGAGCTGTGGGTCGTCGTCGGCAGCAACGGCGTCCGTATCACGGAGAATCTGGCGCGGATCCTCGCCGGTGAGGGCGTACGTGGTCTCGCCCTGTCGCTGGACGCACTGGACCCGCAGGTCCACGACGGCTTCCGCCGCGTGCGCGGCGCCTGGCAGAACACGGTCGACGGCGCAAAGCACTTGGCCGCCACGGGTCTCCCCTTCATCATCCAGACGACCGCCGGCGCGCACAACCGGGGCGACCTGATGGAAATCGCCGACTTCGCCTACACCGAGCTCCAGGCCCGGGTATGGAACCTGTACTTCCTGGTCCCCACGGGCCGCGGTCAGTTCGTATCCGATCTCTCGCCGGCGGACTACGACGGCGTTCTCGCCTCCCTGGAGCAGATTCAACGCGACTACCGCGGCCGCATGGTCGTCAACGCGAAATGCGCACCCCACTACGTCCGTCAACTGCTGTCCGGCGATCCGGAGTCGCCCTTCCTGAAGGCTTTCGACGGCGGCGCCGGCGGTTGCCCGGCAGGCACGCACTACATGGGGATTCGCCCGAACGGAGACGTCACACCCTGCCCCTACCTGCCCGTGTTCGGCGGCAACCTGAAACGATCCACGCTGTCGGCGGTCTGGAACGACTCCGAGTTGTTCCAGGACATCCGGCGCCGCAAGGAGCTCGGCGGCCGCTGCGGCTCCTGCGAACTTCAGGCGGTCTGCGGCGGCTGCCGCGCCCGCGCCTACGGCATGACCGGCGACCTGATGGCCGAGGATCCGCTGTGCACCCACGATCCCGGCTCCTTCTCGCCACAGCAGCTCGCGGCTCTTGGAGACCAGACCGGACTTGCATCGCTCTCCCGCTACGGCGAGGACGCCTCGACCGGCATCGCCTGGGAACCTGAGGCGGAGGCGCGGATGAAGCGCGTGCCCGCCTTCGTCCGCGGCATGGTCGTCCGCTCCGTGGAGTCGCACTGCCGCAAGAACGGCATCGGCACGGTGACGGTCGAGGAACTCGAAGCGATCCGTGCCCGGATGCCGACGCCGAAGGTGTTCGGCCGACCGTCCTGACTTCGCCGACCATCCTGATCCCGGAGGGCCCAGTGGCCAGCACCGCGCGCCGCCCGCTGCCCCGCTCCTACGCCCACGTTCCGCGCACCATCCTGTGGTTGATCCCCGGTGGCGATTTGCTGCTCGCGGGGCGCCCGCTGCGCGTCGAGCCCTTCTACCTCGGCAAATGGCCGATCACCAACGAACAGTTCGAAGCCTTCGATCCGGACTACGAGCGCTCCGCCCTGTCACCGGGCGACCGCGATCTCGCCACTGGAGTGAGCTGGCGGCAGGCCGACGCCTACTGCCGCTGGTACGCCGCGGTCTCGCGCAAGCCCATGCGGCTGCCGACCAGGGTCGAGTGGCTCTACGCCTGCCTGGGCAGCAGCGTGCCGGACGATGCTCTTCCCTGGAGCGCCACGCCGGAGCTGGTCGAGCGCCGCTGCTGGCACGCCGGCAACTCCGGCGGCCAGGCGCGGCACCCGGAGCGGCGGGACGCGAACGACTTCGGACTCCACGGCATGCTGGGTAGCGTGTGGGAGTGGGTCGCCCCCGACGAAGAGGACGACGACCGCGGAACGCTCTGCGGCGGCTCCTTCCGGCTCGAAGCCGCTGAACTCCACTGCGAACTGCAGAAACGGGAGTCAGCCGCCTTCTCCGCCGACGACACCGGGTTCCGGGTCGCCCGCTCCTTCCGCATCCGCGGCTAGCTAGCAATCGAGTCGCGGCGTTTACGCCGCGCTGACGCAAAGGAAACCGGGCTTGCGGCGCCGCATCAGCGCGTACCGCGAACGACCGGCGTCGGCGGATCCTCGCCGCGGTGAAGCGCAAGGACGTTGTCCACGGCGAGTTGGGCCATCGCCAGCCGGGTCGGGATGGAAGCGCTCGCGATGTGGGGCAGCAGCACCGCGTTGTCGAGTTCGAGCAGGTCCGGGTGGACCTCGGGCTCCCGCTCGAAGACGTCGAGACCGGCGGCCCAGATCGCGCCCGAGCGGAGCGCCGCCGCCAGGGCCGCTTCGTCGACGATCGGCCCGCGGGCGGTGTTGACGAGCACCGCGCTCGGCTTCATCCGCGCCAGCCGCGCGGCGTCGATCAGCCCGGCCGTGTCTCCGGTCAGCGGCAGGTGGATGGAGACGAAGTCGGCGGCGCCGAGCAACGTGTCGAGATCGGTTCGGCGGACACCGAGTTCTTGCTCCAGGTCAGGACGGCCCCGTTCGTCCCAGTACAGGATCTCCATGCCGAACCCGAGCCGGGCGCGCCGGGCGACCGCCTCCCCGATGCGGCCCATCCCGAGGATGCCGAGGGTACGTCCGTGAACCTCCTGACCGGTCAGGAGCATCGGTCCCCAGCGCCGGTAGCGGCCGGCCCGCAGGAAGCGCTCGGCCTCGGGCAAGCGGCGCGCCGCCGCCAGCAGCAACGCCATCGCCAGATCCGCGGTGGCGCCGTCGAGCACGCCCGGCGTGTTCGTGACCCAGATCCCGCGCGCCGACGCCGCGCGGATGTCGACGTTGTCGAAGCCGACCGCCATGTTCGCCACCATGCGCAGGTTCGGCGAGAGGTCGAAGAGCTCCCCGTCCATGCGCTCCGTGAGCAGGGCCAGGATGACGTCCGCGCCCGCGGCGCCGTCGAGCAGCACAGCACGGTCCATTGCGGCGCTCTCCTCCAGCACCGTCGTCTCCACGCCGGGCTCCGCACGCAGCCTTGCCGTGGCCTGGTCGGGGATCGGTCGCGTCACCAGCAGCTTCATCCGTCGATCTCCCATTCGTGCGCCACCTCGAACAGACTCGGCTCAAAGCGCCGCGCCTCGATTTCCAGCACGTTCGCCTGCACCTTGCGGTCGTAGACGTGCAGGGACTCCTCGTCGAGCAGAAAGACGCACGCGGAGTAGTCGCCCTTGGTCATCGGCAACCGCGGCACGCGAACCACGGCGCGGTGACGGCCGGCGCCGGTGACCGCCGCCAGGCCCGCGCGCTGGGTCGTGAACGCGCAGACCTGCACGCCGTCCGCCGTGTCGAGTCCCACCGCCAGGTGAAAACCGAGATCGTCGTCCTGGCTTTCCCATTCGATCTCGAGGGCCCAGGAATCCGATCCGCGCCTGTGCGCCTCGCCGCCCTCCGGCCTGATCGCGACGATCCGGGCCGGCGTCGCCGCCGGATCATCGTTCGCCTGCTCTTCCGTTTCGGCGCTCTCACCCGCCTTCGCCATCAGGAACCGCTCGTACTCGCCGACCACGCCGAGCGCCCGCCCCGCCGCCGCCACCTCGCCGCCGCGCAGCCACAGCGCCTGCTGGCAGAACGCGGAGACGTAGTACATCGCGTGCGAGCAGAACAGCAGCGTGCCGCCGTCCGCCATGTACTGCTGCAGGCGATCCATGCACTTCTTCTGGAAGTAGCCGTCACCGACCGATAGCGCCTCGTCCACGACCAGGATGTCGGGTTCGACCTGAACCGCGATCGAGAAGCCGAGCCGCATCGTCATGCCGGTCGAGTAGGAACGCACCGGCTGATCGATCGCCGCGCCGAGTTCGCTGAACTCGATGATGTCCCGGGTGCGCTCCCGGAGTTCCCGCTCGTCGAGACCGACGAGCGCCGCGCTCAGCCGAATGTTCTGGCGGCCGGTGAACTCGTGGTGGAACCCCGCGCCGAGCTCCAGGATCGAGGCGACCCGCCCGCGAATTGCCAGCTCACCGGACGTCGGCCGCGTCACCCCGGCGACGATCTTGAGCAGCGTGCTCTTGCCGGCTCCGTTCTCCCCGACCACGCCGAGTCCCTCGCCCGCGGGCAACTGGAAGCTGACGTCGCCGAGCGCCCGGAACGGCCGGTGAGCCGGACGCTTGAGCACCGCCTCGCGCAACCGGCCCCATGGCGTGTCGTAGATCCGGTAGACCTTGGTCAGACGGTCGGCTACGACCGCGGGAGCGGCGGTCGTCAATGCCTCACCCGGCGGAGTCCTCGCCCGAGGCGGCGATCATCGCGGCCACCTGATCCGGCTGCACTCGGGTGATCAGGGGCTCGAAGGGCAGGACCTGATGGTCCACGAGGGGCGTGTGGACATCGTCCCAGACCAGGGGATCGATCCCCAGAAAGCTCTCCGCCCTGGCCGCGATCGTCGGTACGACCGGCTTGAGATAGACGATCAACTGACGGAACAGCTCGATACCCGTGGTGCATACCGCCTGGACATCGGCCGCTCGACCGGGATCGCGCGCCAGCTCCCAGGGCCGCCGAGCGTCGATGTAGCGATTCGCCCTGTCCGCCAGGGCGACGACCCGCCGCAGGGCCCGGTTGTAGTCGCGGCCCTCGTAGAGTTCCGCGATCTCCTCAGCCTGCGAGGCGGCCTCCGCCGCGAGTTCGGGCGCGTCCAGCGACGCCGCCAGCCTACCGCCCGACTGCCTGTGCAGGAACCCGGCGCAGCGACTGGCGATGTTGACCACCTTGCCCACGAGATCCGAGTTGACCCGCAGGACGAAGTCTTCGAGGTTGAGGTCGATGTCGGTGAGCCCGTTGCTCAACTTGGCCGCGACGTAGTAGCGGAAGGCCTCCGGATCGAGGTGCTCCAGGTAGGTGCGCGCCATGACGAAGGTGCCGCGCGACTTCGACATCTTGGCGCCGTCGACGGTCAGGAAGCCGTGGACGAACACCGACGACGGCGTTCGGTAGCCGCCGCCATGCAGCATCGCCGGCCAGAACAGGCAGTGGAAGTAGAGGATGTCCTTGCCGATGAAGTGGTACAGCTCGGCATCGCTGTCGGGTCCCCAGAAGTCCTCGAACCCTACGCCGTTTCGGTCGCAGAATCGGCGGAAGGCGGCCATGTAACCGATCGGCGCGTCGACCCAGACGTAGAAGTACTTGTTCGGAGCGTCCGGGATCTCGAACCCGAAGTAGGGCGCGTCCCGGGAGATGTCCCAGTCGCGCAGTCCGTCGTCGAACCACTCCTGGAGTTTGTTGGCGACCTCGCTCTGCAGGCGGCCATCGCCAACCCAGTCCTTCAGCAGTTCCTCGTAGTCGGAGAGGCGGAGGAACAGGTGCTCGGACTCCTTCTCGACCGGCAGTGCGCCGGTGACGATCGAACGGGGATCGATCAGGTCCGAAGGCTGATAGGTCGAGCCGCATTCGTCGCAACTGTCGCCGTTCTGGTCCTTCGCGCCGCAGCGCGGGCAGGTGCCCTTGATGAAACGATCGGGCAGGAACATTCCCCGCTCCGGGTCGTAGAACTGGCGCACCGTTCGCCGGTCGATCGATCCCCGATCCCGCAACCGCCGGTATATCTCCTCGACCAGTTCCCGGTTCTCGGGAGAGTGGGTCGTGTAGTAGTCGTCGTAGTGGATCGAGAACGCCCGGTAGTCCTCCAGGTGCTCTTCCGCCAGCCGGCCGATCAGCTCCTCGGGCGTGATTCCCTCCCGCTCGGCGCGCAGCATGATCGGCGTGCCGTGCGCATCCTCGGCGCAGACGTTGTAGCACTCCCGACCCCGCATCCGCTGCAGCCGGCACCAGATGTCCGTCTGCACCGCCTCCACCATGTGACCCAAGTGAATCGGGCCGTTGGCGTAGGGCAGGGCGTTCGTGACCAGGATGCGTCGTCGTTCGGGCATGGCGGTTCTCCCGAGCGGCAGCGCCCGGCGGACAGGGATTATGCAGCATGGAAGCAGCCGGGAAACTAATCCCGACCGGCCTACGTCTTCCAGAGCAGACGTCCGATGACGACTCCGCTCCCATCCTCGGGGCCGAACCCCGACCTGTTCCTGGCCCGCCGCGCCGCCGCCGGCCATGCCGACGCCTGGGCCGAACTGATCGACCGCTACGGCCGCCGCATCTACAACATCGCCTTTCAGTTCGCCGGCAACACCGCGGAGGCCGAGGACCTGACCCAGGAGATCTTCCTGAAGCTCTATCGCAATCTCGACCGCTACCGGGGCGACGTACCGCTCGCCGGCTGGACGCTCCGGCTGTCCCGCAATCTCTGCGTGGACCACTACCGCCGCACCCGCACCGAGCGGCGGACCGTGATCATCTCGGAAGAGCTGCTGAAGTACCAGGCCGGCGGCATGGACCCGTCCGCCCGCGCCGAGCGTCGAGAACGGCTGCGAATGGTCTACCAGACGCTGGAGGAGATGCCGGAGGCGTTCGCCGAGATGCTCATGCTGCGGGATCTGCAGGGCTTGAGCTACGCGGAGATCTGCGCCTTCCTCGATCTGCCCGAGGGGACGATGAAGTCCCGCCTCCGGCGCGCTCGCCTGGAACTCATCCGCCGGATCGACCGCAGGCGGCAGGCTCTCGGCGATTCCACACCGACCCGCAGCGGTGCCTACAGGTGAGCCGCGAGCGTCAGCGTGGCGCGCCTCGTCCAGAGGGGACGCAGCCGGAGCGGATGCCGGGCATCGACGAGCTTGGCGCCCGCTTGCCCATCTCCGCCGAACTTCGCGCCGGGCTGCTCGAGATCGCCGTCGGCGCCCCCTACGACCGCGACGGCGAGGCGCGTGCCGAAGAGCTCGAATCGCTGGTCGGATCCGAGCTACAGCCATCACCGGCGCTCTTGCAGCGGTTGCGGGCGATTCCCGCAGGCAACCCGGCTCGCCGGCCCGCGGCCTTCGGTGCGCCGCCCCGAGCCGCCATGGCGGTTGCCGCCAGCTACGTGCTTGCGGTCGCCCTGAATCTCCTTCTCGGCGACCCCGTGGCCGCCGGCCGCAAGGCCGCCACGAGCCTGAGCGCCGCGGCCGGCGAACACGTGCTCGAACCGGTGGCCGAAGCCGGCGCCTCGGTTCAGGCGGAGGTCACCCGGCGCCTCGGAACCGTGCAGGGTCTCTGGCGTCCGGCCGGGTTCTTCGGGGCAACGCTGGTGTTGCCCACCGACCGGGTCCGAACCTGGTTCCGAGACGCCGCCGACGCGTCGTCCGAGGCCGTCCGCGAACTGAGCGGTCTCTTGACGCCCGGCGACGCCGGCCCCGACGAGCCACCGACGACGACGACCCGAAACCGAGCCAACACATACCGGGAGAGGAGTTCCGCATGAACGCCGAACACGAACAGCAGACGTCGCCTACCGATGGCGGGGAGACCACCGGCCCCGGAGCGGCAGGGTCCACGGACGCTCCACCACCTCAGCCGCCAGCCAGCATCGAGCAGGCGCCACCGCCACCGCCGCCTCAGGCCGCCACCCAGGGCGGGCTGACCGTCCGCCATGCCGTGAGCGCGATCCTCGCCATCTTCCCCGGTCTGGGCCACGTCTACAACGGCCTGTACCAGCGCGGCATCGTGTTGTTCCTGCTTGCGGTCGGCGCCATCTTCCTCGCCACGGAGGAGGGCCTGATGGGCATGGTCGTGGCCTTCGTATGGCTCTTCAACATCATCGACGCCTACCGTCAGGCAACGCTGATCGAGCTCGGCCACGGCCCGGACCTCGGCCTGCGCGATACGCCGAAACCGCCCGCGACCGGGCAGCTCGGCTTGCTGGCCGGCGCGGGCCTGTTCGTCATCGGATTCCTGGCCCTGCTCGACTACACGCTCGGCTACGACATCGACCGGGTATGGGAGTTCTGGCCGCTCGGCCTGCTCGCGGCCGGCGCCTGGCTCATGATCGGCGCCTACCGGCAGTGGCGGCGCAACCGAACCGACGCGGAGGCGGCGGCTTCGGACTGAGGGGCGCCCTCTTTCAGCCCAACTCAGCCCGCAGCTTGTCGTGCAGGGCGGCCGCGCCCTCGATCATCGCGTCGACGCTGCGGGCACCGGCCAGGAAGAGCCCCGTCAGGTTGAGCGCCACGCCGTCGAACCCCAACTCGCCTAGTCTGGCGGCGGCCACGACGACGCGGTCCGGATCGACGTAGAACGTGCGGTCGCTCTCGTTCCCCGGCCGGGGAGGCGGCGACACTTGGGCCTGGAACTCCAGCGCCTCAGGATCCCGGCCGGCGCTCTCCGCGTGCCTTCGGATCGAGGCGATCGCCTGATCGCCGCTCTCGAACAACTCCCTTGAGGCGACGCCCATCCAGCCGCCGCCGAAGCGGCCCGCGCGGCGGAGAGCCGCTTCGCTGTGGCCGCCGATCCAGATCGGCAGATCCGCGCCGCGGGGCGGCTTAGGCTCCATGGCCATCGCCTCCACGCGGTAGAACTCGCCCTCAAAGTCGATCGGGTCCTGACCCCAGCAGGCACGGAGAACGGCGATCGCCTCGTCCATGCGCCGGCCGCGGTTGTGGAAGTCCTGGCCCAGGGCGTCGTACTCCGACTCCTGCCAACCGACCCCGAGACCCAGACGCAGGCGGCCGCCGGAGAGCGTGTCCAGGGTCGATGCCTGCTTCGCGGTCAAGACCGGATCGCGTTGCGGCAGGACCAGAACCTCGGTGCCCAGCCCGATCCGCGACGTGCAGGCCGCGATGTACCCGAGAGTGGCGAACGCCTCCATGATGGGCATCCTGGCCGGGTAGCGGTTCTTCTCCCGGCCGTCGGTGTCGTAGCCCATGACGACGTGGTCGAAGATGTCGAGTTGATCGAAACCGATCTCGTCCACCGCACCGGCCAGGCGGGCCACGGCCTCCGGTCCCTCCCGGTAGACCACGCTCGGGAACTCAACGGCGAGCTTCATCCTTCAGGACTCCTCGTTGGAAGGCGGTGTTTCTACCACGAACCGGCGCCCCGGCGGCCACGGCAAGCGACCCCGTATAGTCGATACTCGTCCGGCGCCGCTGCGGTTGTTCGCCGTCAGCCGCCGCTACCGGATCAAGGAGAGTCATGCTGAGAACCGTTCTCGCCGTTCCCGCCGGCCTGGTCGTCGGCGGCATCGTGATCAGCTTCGTTCAGATCGCTGCGATCGCGCTGCTTCCCCTGCCCGAGGGGGTGCTGACCGACCGGGCGTCGATCGAACCGGGGGACATCCCGGTCGTGAACATGGCGTTCGTCCTCATCGCCTGGGCCATGGGCGCGTTCGCCGGCGGCGGCACAGCCGCGCGTATCTCCCCGCGGTCAAAGCGGCGGCTGGCCCTGATCGTCGGCGCTTTCTTTCTGATCGCCGGGGTCTACAACATGGCGACGATCCCGTCCCCGCTCTGGTTCTGGGTTGTCGGTATCCTCCTGTTCCTGCCCAGCGCACACCTGGGTGCGAAGACTCTCGGCGGTCCGGAAGAGCCGTAGCTGCCGGGCCGCCGGCAATCGCCGGTGAACGTCAGACCCCGGCCAGGAAGCGCTCCCGCAGCCTCCTCATACCGCTCAGCCAGCGGTCGTAGTCCGAGGTCTTGCGCCGCATGTACTCCAGGACCTGCGGATGCGGCAGGATCAGGAAGCGCTCCTGATCGATCGCGCGGACGACGATTTCGGCTACCTCGTCGGCCTCCATCATGCCGTCGACGCCGGCGACACCGGGCCCCCCGGCAGTCATCGCCGTACGAACGGCCTGCGGGCAGAGCACGGACACCTTGATGCCGTCGTTGCCGTGGGTGATCGCGATCCACTCCGCGAGCGCCACCGCGGCGTGTTTCGTGACCGCGTAGGGTGCCGAGCCGATCTGCGACAGGAGGCCGGCGGCCGACGACGTGCTGGCGATGTAGCCCTCGCCCCGCTCGATCATCTTCGGCAGCACGGCGCGGGCGGCGTAGATATGGGACATCACGTTGATCTCCCAGATGTTCTGCCAGCCATCGTCGCTCACCTCGACGCCGCCGCCGGTGCCAATGCCGGCGTTGGAGAAGATCAGGTCGATGTCGCCGAAGGCCGTCTCCGCGCGGGCGACCATGTCCTGGACCTGCTCCTCCACGGCCACGTCGACGGTCACGGCGATGGCTCTCTCGCCGATCTCGGTAGCCACCGCCGCGGCCCCCTCGCCGTCACGGTCGGCGACCACGACCCTCCTGGCGCCATCGACCGCAAACCGGCGGCAAAGCGCCCTGCCAATGCCACTCGCGCCGCCAGTGACAACGCACGACTTGCCCTGTATCTTCATGCGGCTGATCGTAGCAACGGTCGTAAGCGCCGTCCCCTTGGTAGAATCGCGGGCTTGGCGGCCCTTCTTCCCCTGTCGCTAAGCCCTTCACTCTTCGGCGGTTACCTGTGCCGCGCCCGAGTCCCACATGACCGTCGACCGCCATTCCCTGCACCTTCAACTGCTGAAGGGCCTGGAAGAGGAGGTCTACACCGGGACCTCCGACGGTCACGTCCTGCCGCTCTCACCACAGGTCAAGGAGGCGCTCGACGGCTACACGACCGAGCCGGATGGACGCAACGTCGAGTTCACGACCGCGCCCTACCGGAGCTACCAGGTCCTCATCGACCGCCTGATGGCGAAGCGCTGCGCGCTCCGGCGCTACCTGGAGGCCGAGCACGGCTGCACGCTCGTCCCGGGCGGCGCGCTGTCACTGGCGAATCCCGACTCCTTCTACTTCTCGGATCCGGAGAATCCCTACTACCGCTACATCCGCGCCACCTACGGCAACCGTGTCGTCACCGCCTCGACCCACATCAACCTGGGGATAGACGATCCGGACGAACTGCTGCGGGCCTACCGGGTGCTGCGAATGGAGGCCGCGGTGTTCCTGGCGCTCACCGCCGCGTCACCCTTCCTCTCGGGCGAAGCCACGGGCCAGCACTCGACGCGGTGGCTGCGCTTCCCCCTCACCCCGGAGAGAGTGCCGTTCTTCCCCGACGCCGGCTCCTTCGCCACTTGGATGGACGAGCAACTCGCAAGCGGCGTGATGCAGAACGGAGGGCACCTCTGGCTCGGCATCCGGCCGAACGGACCTGCGACGCCCAGGGATCTGGACCGCCTGGAGCTCAGAATCTGCGATCGGATCAGCGATCCGCACATCCTGCAGGCGGTCACCGCGCTCTACGAGGCGCGCGTGTGGCAGGTGCTGGAGCAGCCGAACCTCGATCCGTTGCATGACCGGTCCTCGTCCGAACTCGAAGAGCTGGCCGCGGCGAACGAGCGCGCCGCCGGCGCCGCCAGTCTCGATGCCGAAGGAACCAACTGGGCCGACGGAACCACCCTCACGTTCCGGGCGTGGGTGGAATCGATGCTCGAGAGCGTCACACCGACTGCCGGCCGCCACGGCTTCGACGGTCTGCTCGATCCCATCCGCTCGGTTCTGGAACGGGGCAACCCCGCCATGCAGTGGCTGCGGCGCATCGAGCAGGGGGCAACTCCCCAACAGGCAATCCAGGAGGCGATCGTCGAACTGGCCGCCCTGGACCGCGAGTTCGACCCGAGTTGCCCGCTCGTGGCCCGAAACGCGGTTCAGTCGGCGAGCCTGCCGTACCGGCCGCCGTAGAACAGCAGCGGCCGGGCGTCCCGAACCACTTCTCCCGCCACCACGTCCCCGATCACGATGATGTGGTCGCCGCCGGGGATGCGCTCCGCGATCCGGCACTCCAGATGGGCCAGCGCGTCTTCGATCAGCGGCGCTCCGAGGCGACCGAACCGGTGCTCCACACCGAGCAGGGAGCCTTCGGTCGGTTCCGTGGACTGGGCGAACACGTTCGAGATCTCCTCCTGGTCCGCCGAGAGAATGCTGACGCCGAAGACCTCAGCGTTCTGCATCTGGATGTAGCAGTTCGACCCGAGGTCGACGCAGACCAGCAACTGGAGCGGGTCGAGCGAAAGAGAACAGACCGCGTTCGCGGTCATGCCGTGCAGGCGGCCACCCACGTTCGTCGTCACCACCGTCACGCCGGTGGCGAAGCGGCCGATCAGGCTTCGGTAGGTATCGCGGTCCACGGAGAGTCGGCAGGCGTAGCAAGTCGCGGTCAGAACGCCTCGATGTCGATCTGACCACAAATGCTGCCCGGCTCGTTGCGGTAGGCCGAGGTCTCGCCGGTCACCGTGTCCGTGACCGTGATCTCGTACTCGACATCCGACAGGCCACCGTACAGGAGCCAGAAGTGGCCGTTCAGGTCGCGACCGTCCAGCATCTTCACGGCCAGCTCGCTGTTCGACGAGTTGAAGAACCAGAAGAAGCCGGTCTTCCGCATCGTGAGCGACGGGATCACCCGGGCCGGTTCCTGCAAGCCGGTGCCGGCGTTCGGATCGACGAAGCCGACCTCGACCGAGAAGCGGTCGTCCAGGAGACACAGACGATCCACGGCCGCCTCGCAGTCGCCGCCGCCTTGACTCGAACGGCCGACACCGACCACGTCGAGCGCGACCGCGCTCACTGGCACCAGCTCGATGCCCGGCCCACCCGCACCGCGGCCGCCCGCCGTCGATCGAGTCGACGCCGCGCCCGGATCCCGGAACGCGCTCAGGTCCTTCTGTCCGCAGATTTCGCGTGGGGGGTTGTGGTACGTCTGCCGCTCGCCTGTCGTCGCGTCCCTCACCGTGATCCAGTACTCCACGTCGGACAGCGCACCGAAGAAGACCCAGTAGCGGTCATTGTGCGCCCGGCCGTCCAGGACCTTGACCACCAGCTCGATGTTCTCGCGCTCGAAGAACCAGAACAGACCGGACTCGTCCGAGACATCGACGGGCACCGCCTTACCCGAACCGTACTCGCTGAGGCTGTCCGGCTTGCTCCAGTGCGCCCGCACCTCGAAGCGGCCGCCCCGGAGACAGAGATGTTCCGCCCCCTGCCGGCAGGCGCCCTCATAGGCGCCGGTGGTCACGCTGGCTTCCGGCGAGTAGTCCGCGCGGCCGGCCCGAAGCCGGAACGTGTAGGGCGTCTCGGCCTCGAGAGCCGTGACGACGGTGTTCCCCATCGCGGGCGCGGCAGTCGCCACTTCGACCCAGCCGCTGGCCGGGTTGCGCGCCTCGATGGAGAGCGGGCCCCGGGCCGCCCGGGTCCACCCGCCGGTCCAGGCCAGCTCCACCGACGTCTCGCCGGACGGGACAGCCGTCAGATCGCCACCGCTCGGCGTCGGGCCGGTTCCGTCGAACGGCATCCCTCTGACCGTGTTGCTGGCCTTCGAGAATCCGGTGCCGTTGTAGGCGAAGACCCGGTAGTCCACCTCCTCGCCGCGCTCGAGCTCGAAGGCCCTGGCTCCCGCCGGCGCCAGCGCCACCCGGGTCCAGCGGCCGCCGCCGACGACGACGGTGTCCGCGTTGCCGTAGTCGGGGCGTGACTGAATCTCGAACCCCGTCTCGTCGTTCGAGTCGTGCGTCCAGGCAAGGCGGGCCGCACCTCCGGAGACCGCCCAACTGAGCCTTGTCGGGGGTGCGGGCCCGCGCCCTGGGGACCCCAGCGGCAAGCTGATCCCGGTACGTCTCCCCAGACCGGAATCGTTGAATGGCAGCACATAGAAGACGTAGCTGCCGCCCTGCGCCAGCCCCTCGATCTCGATCGACTCGCGGTCGGCCCCGGTTTCGAACAGACCGAACCATCCCGACACCAGCGCCAGGACCCGGAAGCCGAGTTCGTTGGTGGGGTTGTCGGTCCACGTCAAGCGGACCGAAGTGGGACCCGTAGCGCGTGCGGTCAGGTTCGTGACCGCCAACGGGCCCGGCGGCAGGCGAGGTCTCAACACCATGAACTCACTGCTCGTCGTCGTACCGCCGGGGCCAATGGCGCTCATGCGCACACCGTAGGCTCGGCCAGGCTCCAGGCGCGACAGTACGGTCGAGCGCGAGTTCGCAGACACGTACTTGCGCCGCACGGGACTATTGCCGATCAGGAGCTGGACTTCGAAGTAGTACTCGTCGTCCGAGTTGTCCACCCAGGTCACGCGGGCGGCGCTCGTTCCCATCTCGGCCGGGTCCTCGACCGCGACCGGCTCCCAGGCGAGTCCGGACGGCGGCGCGGGCTCGGCGCCCGGAGTCACGAGTGTGACGGTGCTGCTGCCCGCCGAGTAGGTGCTTTCTCCGCTGACCGCCCTCAGAAAGAAGAAGTAGCGCGTGCCCGCAGTAGCCACAGGAAGGCCCAGGACCGCCGTCCTGCGCTCCTCCAGTCGTCGCGTGGCCGGATCGCCCGTCTGCTCCGGCCTCCAAAAGGTCACTTCGTAGCCGTCCGCATCCGGCGCGTTGTCGAACCAGGAGAGCCGTACCGAAGTGTCGTCCTCCATCTCGACACGCAGCTCCGTCGGCGCCGCCGGTGCGCCGGGGGCCAGCGGGGAAACGAAATCGCCGTACTCGACGCCGATGTGGATCGTCTCCTGGAGTGCCCGTTCATTCTCCCGTTCGTCCGCGATGCCGATCACGCGGCCCTGAGGCCTGATCCGCACGCTCGACAGGTAAGGCTCCCCCTGGCCCGTGTAACTCATGATCGTGCCGACGTTCGGAATGCGGTCGAGATTGCCGTGACCAAAGGCGTACGGCCTGACGGCGGACTCGGGCGAACCCCCGTTGTCCGGATCGTGGTGGGCGCCCAGGCCGTGGCCGACTTCGTGGGCGAAGATCGGTCCGTCGTCGTAGCAGGAGTTGGCGGTCCAGCCGTACCCGAACTCCGAGAAACCCTCCGCGGTTTCATCGCGAAAGAGCAGGTAGTGCTGACCGCAGGCGTTGAACAGCCAGGGCGACTCGCCGGTGAACAGGTGCACCAGGTCGGCTCCATGTTCCCGGCGCAGACGGAGCGCCTCCCCGTGGAACCTGAGCTGACTGATGATCGAGGCGCCGTAGAGACCGGTTCCATCCCTTCCGACCCGATCGAGTCCCGATACCTCGGCCGCGTGGACGATGTTCGCTCGAATGTCGATGCGGCCGTTCCGGAGGACCATGTTCAGGTAGTCGCCGGCGCTGCGGATCGCCGCTTGCGCCCCGCCGCGGCCTGCCCAGTTCCCGGCCGCCGTGGGCGTGTAGACGACGAGAATGTCGAGCGTGTCGTGACTCTGCGGGGCGACGACTCGCGTAGGTGGATCGTGCGTCACCGCTCTGGCCATGCGCACCGGCGCAATCTGCGGGAGCTGTTCGCGATCGGAACCCACGGCGCAGAAGGCGTCCGGTGGCCCGCCGGGCAAGTTGAAGCCAGCCTCCAGGCGGCCGCTGCCGTCGGGCCGGGCGCTGATGCGGTAGCGGAAACCGCCCGGCTCAGCGAACCAGCCCACGAGGCGGCCACTCTCGAGCGTCAGCACGACGCTGTCGTAGCCCGCGTCCGGCAGACCGCCGGACCACATCGCGTCGCCGCCGCCCCGATCCTCGAACGCGCTCAGTTCCGCGACCAGAACGCGGCCGTCCGGCGTCGGCAGTTCCAGCCGTCCCGGTTCCGTGCGAAGCAACTCCAGGTCGACCTGGGCGGCGAACGCAGCGATCTCCGGTGCGAAATCCGGTTCGCCTACGGTCGCGCGCCCCGCCGTCTGCGGTGTCAGGGTCAGCAGGCGCTGACCTGTGGCGGGCGCCGCAAGGAGCACGAGCACCGCCGTGAGCAGCGAGCTACCAACAATGGATCCGCTGCACCTCAACCTAACGAAAAAAGTACACTGCGGCCATGTCGTCACGCAAGAAGCCGGCCGGCGATCCCCTTCGCTCTTGCGGATCGACCGCCATCCTCGCCTCGGTCGCGGCGATCATCCTGCCCCTCCTCGGTTGCGGCGACTCCGGTCCGGCGCCCCGGCCCGACATCGTCCTGATCATGGCCGACGACATGGGCTTCTCCGATCTCGGCAGCTACGGCGGCGAGATCGAAACCCCCAACCTCGACCGCCTGGCCGCGACCGGCCTGCGTTTCAGCCACTTCTACAACACGGCCCGCTGCTGCCCGACCAGGGCGTCGCTCCTGACCGGCCTCTACGCACACCAGGCCGGCGTCGGCCACATGATGGACGACGACGACCTTCCGGGTTACCGCGGAGACCTTGCCGTCAATGCGGTGACGATCGCCGAAGCGCTGGGCGACGCCGGCTACGGCACCTACATGGCCGGCAAGTGGCACGTCACCCGCCACGTCGGCCACTGGAGCGGCAACGACGAGCTGACCTCGACCCACAACTGGCCTCTGCAGCGCGGTTTCGACCGCTTCTACGGCACGATCCACGGCGCCGGCAGCTTCTACGACCCGATCTCGCTGACCGAGGGCAACACGCCGGTCGAGCCGGAGCCGCCCGACGACTCCGGCGCGCCGTACTACTACACCGACGCGATCTCGGAGTACGCGGCGCGTTTCGTGCGCGAGCATGCGGCCGGCGACCGGAGCGGCGAGCCCCTGTTTCTCTACGTCGCCCACACGGCGCCGCACTGGCCCCTCCACGCGCTGCCGGAGGACATCGACCGCTACCGGGGCCGCTACGCGGCGGGTTGGGACGCGATCCGAGAAGAGCGCCAGCAACGGCTGATCGAACTGGGTCTCATCGACGAAGACTGGCTGCTCGCCGAACGCGATCCGCGAGTGCCTGCCTGGGAGGAGATCCCCGACCGGGAGCGGCCCTGGTTCGAGAGGGCGATGGAGGTCTACGCCGCCCAGATCGACCGCATGGATCGGGGGATCGGGGCGCTGGTGGCGGCCCTTGAGGAAACCGGCCGGCTCGACAACACACTGATCCTGTTCCTGGCCGACAACGGCGGCTGCGCCGAGGTCCTGACGGACGGGTGGACCGGCCTCGCGATCCCACGCCAGACCCTCGACGGCAGCCCCGTGGCGATCGGCAACGACACGGAGGTACTGCCCGGCCCCGAGTCGAGCTACCAGAGTTACGGCCCGCACTGGGCGCACGTCAGCAACACGCCCTTTCGGCTGTACAAGCACTGGGTCCACGAAGGCGGGATCGCCTCGCCGCTGATCGTTCACTGGCCCACGCGCATCACCGAAGGCGGCGGCATCGTCAGCGAAACGGCCCACGTCGTGGACCTGATGGCGACCGCGCTCGACGCCGCGGGCGCGTCCCACCCAAGCAGCCGAACCGGTCGCCACTCGATTCCGGTCGCGGGAACGAGCCTGCTGCCGGCCTTCCAGGACCAGATGCTCGAGCGCGACGCCGTCTTCTGGGAACACGAGGGCAACCGCGCCGTACGGTCCGGCAAGTGGAAACTGGTGTCCCGGCACCCCGGAGAATGGGAACTCTACGACCTGGCGGCCGACCGGACGGAGGTTGACGATCTCGCCGCCGACCAACCGGAGAACGTCACCCGTCTTGCCTCGTTGTGGGAGGAGTGGGCCGCCCGTACGGGCGTTGTGCCCTGGGCGGAACTCATCGAGCGCCGGCGAGCCGCGCGGCAGGCCAGACAGGCCATTCGACACCTGCCCCCGTGATATCCTGCGCGCCATGAAAACCGCGACCATCCTTGCCGGCGCGGCCCTTGTCTGCGCCACCGCTTCTTCTGCCCCGGCTGCCGAAGTTCCGGCATCCGCGGAGGACGTTCGGCCGCTCCTGGTCGGCAGCGCCGTCCCCGAAGTCGAACTCCCCGCCACCGACGGCGGTGTCGTTGATCTGGCCGCCGCGGCCAGGGCCCAGCCGACGATCCTCATCTTCTACCGCGGCGGCTGGTGACCGTACTGCAACACGCAACTGGGTCAGTTGCAGGAGATAGAGCAGGATCTGATCAACCTCGGCTATCAGTTGTTCGCGGTCTCACCGGACATCGTCGAGCAACTGCGGGCCACCGTCGACAAGAACGAGCTGAAGTACCGGCTCCTCTCGGATCGGGGCATGGCGGCCTCGCAGGCGTTCGGCATCGCCTTTCGCAACGAAGAGATGGTGCGGACCTACCGGCAGAGCTACCGGCTCGACCTCGAAGCGTACGCCGGCGACGATCACCACATGCTGCCGGTGCCCGCCGTCTTCGTGCTCGACACGGACGGCCGGATCGCCTTCCACTACGTGAACCCGGACTACAGGGTCCGTCTCCCGGAGACGGTTCTGCTCGAGGCCGCGAAGGCGGCGCTCAAGTAGCCAACGCTACCGGCGGCCGAGCTCGCCGGTGGCCGACCGCGTAGTGGATTCGAACCGACAGGCGCTGGCGCGCAACGATCCCGCGGTGTGGGCGGCGATCGCCGGCGAGGAGGAGCGCGAGCGGCGCGGCGTCGAGCTCATCCCTTCGGAGAACTACACCTACCCCGAGGTCTTCGCGGCCAACGGCTCCGTGCTGACGAACAAGTACGCCGAGGGTTACCCCGGCCGCCGCTACTACGGCGGCCAGGAGTTCACGGACGCGGTCGAACGGATCGCGATCGAACGGGCCTGCAAGCTGTTCCGGGCAGAACACGCGAACGTCCAGGCGCTGTCGGGCTCGCCGATGAACCAGGCGGTCTACTTCGCCTTCCTCGATCCGGGAGACACCGTGCTGGCGATGGACCTGTCGCACGGCGGCCACCTGACGCACGGCGCGCCGGTGTCCCACATGGGCCGGGTCTTCAACTTCATCCGCTACAGGACCGACCCGGACAACGCCGGCGCGATCGACTTCGACGCCCTGCTGGCCCAGGCGCGCGAGCACAGGCCGAAGATGATCCTCTGCGGCTACTCGTCCTACCCCCGCGACTACGACTACCGGGAGTTCAAGCAGGTCGCGGACGATGTCGGCGCGCTGACGATGGCCGACGTCTCCCACATCGGTGGGCTGATCGCCGGCAACGCGATGGCGAACCCGCTCGACCACGGCTTCGACGTGATGACGACGACCGGTCACAAGACCCTGCGCGGTCCCCGCAGCGGTCTCATCCTGTGCCGTGCGGAACACCGCCTGAAGATCGACAAGGCCGTGTTCCCGGGACTGCAGGGCGGACCGCACATGAACGCCGTTGCCGCCCTCGCGATCACCCTCGGCAAGGCGCTGGAGCCCGAGTTCGCGGTCTACGCCCGGCAGGTCCTGACCAACGCAAGGGTGCTGGCGGACGAGTTGATGGCGCGGAGCGCCGAACTGGTCACCGGCGGCACCGAGAACCACATGATGGTGCTCGATACCGACAGGAGCTTCGGCATCGACGGCCGTGTCGCGGAGGAGACACTCGACAAGGTGTCGATCACCGTCAACAAGCAGTTGATCCCCGACGATACGCGACCGCCGCTGCGGCCCAGCGGCATCCGTCTCGGCAGCCCCGCGGCGACCACCCGCGGCATGGAAGAGGCGGAGATGAAGCTGCTTGCCGAGTGGATCACGGACGCACTGCGGCGGCACGGCGACGACGAACGCCTGGACGCCATGAGACAGGACATCGAGCGGTTCTGCCTGCGTTTCCCCGTCCCGGGCGTCTCCGGGGCCGCTGCTGGAACGGCTGCGCGCCGGCCATAGAAACAGGCGAGGAAAGCAGATGCCCGAAGAACCGACGTACGAGACGATCCGCTACGAGGTCGAGAACGGCGTCCTGCTGATGACGCTGAACCGGCCCGGGCGCCTGAACGCGTTCAACGGCCAGATGATGCGGGAGATGATCGATGCGCTGAATCGGGCCGACGCCGACGATTCGGTCCGCGCCGTCATCGTCACCGGCGAGGGGCGCGGCTTCTGCGCCGGCGCCGACCTTTCCTCCGGCGGCAACACCTTCTCTCACCCGGAAGCCGATGGCGATACCTACCGCGACGGCGGAGGCGTCCTGTCGCTCGCGATCTACAACGTCCGCAAGCCGATCATCGCCGCGATCAACGGCCCCGCTGTCGGCGTCGGCATCACGATGACCCTGCCGATGGACATTCGCCTGGCCTCGACCGAAGCGCGGATGGGCTTCGTGTTCGTCCGCCGGGGGATGGTGCCCGAAGCCTGCAGCAGCTACTTCCTTCCCCGCCTCGTCGGCATGGGAAGGGCCACCGAGTGGGCGCTCACCGGCCGCGTCTTTCCGGCGAAGGAGGCGTTCGAGGCCGGCCTCGTGAACCGCGTCCTGCCGCCGGACGAGCTGCTCCCGGCAGCCCGCGAGCTGGCAGGGGAGATCGCCGCGAACACGTCGCCGGTGTCGGTCGCGATCACGCGGCACATGCTGTGGAAGGGCCTCGACGCCGAGTCGCCGATGGCCGCGCACCGGGTCGAATCGAAGGGAATCTACTGGCGCGGCAACAGCGACGACGCTCGGGAAGGCGTGACGTCGTTCCTCGAGAAGCGCCCGGCCGAGTTTCCGATGAAGGTCAGTTCCGACCTGCCGCCCTACTTTCCCTGGTGGGAGGACGAGCCATTCCAGGAGTGAGCGCGGCAAGACGCAGCGACGTGAGTCCCGACGCGCTCACTCCTGGTGAGGTGGGGGCTGGGGCCAAACTCCGATCCGCAAGGAGAGGCGTTTGGCGGCGCTAGGCGAGAGCGGCAGCGGATCGCGGCCTGCCGCCCGCCGCGGGGCGGTAGCGTCCTGGTGCCTCTACGACTGGGCCAACTCCGCCTTCACCACCCTGGTGGTGACCTTCGTCTACGCCACCTACTTCTCGCAGACCTTCGCCGAGGACGCGGACCGCGGCACCGCCCTGTGGTCGCGGGGGATCACGATCAGCTCCCTGATCATCGCCCTCATCTCGCCGGTGCTGGGTGCGATGGCCGACCGTTCGGGCCTGCGCCGGCGCTTCCTGGTCGCCGCGACCCTGGTCTCGGTCGGCGCCACCGCCTGGCTGACGTTCATCGTCCCCGGAAGCGGCAACGCCGTTCTGGCGGCACTCGCGCTGTTCGTCATCGCGAACGTCGGATTCGAGGTCGGGATGGTGTTCTACAACTCCTTCCTGCCCCAGTTGTCGACGCCACGAACGATCGGACGGATCTCCGGTTACGCCTGGGGCCTCGGCTATGCCGGCGGGCTCGCCTGTTTGGTGGTCGCGCTGCTCGGGCTGATCGGTCTCGGCGAGGGCGCGCCCTGGCTGCCTTTGAGCACGGAAGACGGCTTCAACGTCAGGGCGTCGAACCTGCTGGTCGCGGGGTGGTTCCTGCTCTTCAGCCTGCCGACGCTCGTCCTCCTGCGTGACGAAGTCGCGGCGCGCGGCGACGCACCCACCGATGGCATCGTCGCGTCCGTCCGCGGCGCCTTTCAGGATCTCGGCCGCACCCTGACCCGGATCCGCGACTTCCAGGACATCGTCCGCTTCCTGGTGGCCCGTCTGATCTACAACGACGGTCTGATCACCGTGTTCGCCTTCGGCGGCGTCTACGCGGCGGGCACCTTCGGCATGGACACGGCGGAGGTGATCGTCTTCGGCATCGCTCTCAATGTCGCCGCGGGCCTGGGTGCGTTTCTGTTCGGCCTGATGGACGACCGGGTCGGCGGCCGCGCCACCGTGCTCTGGAGCCTGGTCGGCCTGTTCGTCTGCTCCCTGGTCGCGGTCGCGGCGCCGACCAAGGCCTGGTTCTGGGCCGCGGCGCTGGTGCTGGGCCTGTTCATGGGCCCCAACCAGTCCGCGAGCCGGTCGCTGATGGGCCGATTCGCGCCGAAGCGCTACGAGTCCGAGTTCTTCGGCTTCTTCGCCTTCTCGGGCAAGGCGACGGCCTTCCTCGGGCCGATGCTGCTGGGCCTCATCACCACCGGCCACGGGCAGCGCGCCGGCATCGCCGTCGTCCTGGTGTTCTTCCTGGTCGGCGGTCTGCTGCTGCTCCGGGTCGACGAGGCGCGGGGCATCGAACGGGCAGCTCGCAGCGCGTAGCAGGTCAACAATGGACTCCGGATCGACGTAGCGCCGCCAAACCCGTCGCCGACTCCGTGTTCGGCCCCAGCCCCCACCTCCCTACGAGTTCGCGCCGCGGCACTTGCTACGCTGCGTGCAGCGGCGCAAACTCGTAGAAGAGAGGGGAGCGATGGAGGCAGTCAGTAGCTGGTGGGGATCACTGGAGGGGGCATACCGCGTCTTCTACGCGTTGGGGATCGTCTCCGCCCTGGCCCTGCTGATTCAGGTCATTCTCACGGTCTTCGGGATCGACGACATCTTCGACGCGGCCGAGGGCGAAGGCACGTCGCTGCTCTCGATGCGCACGGTCAGCGGGTTTCTGGCCGGCTTCGGCTGGACCGGCGTCGTGATGATGCGCGCCGGGTACTCCACGCTGGCCGCGTCGATCGGCGGCACGATTGTCGGTCTCCTCTTCGCCGGCATCCTGTTCCTCATCATCCGCGTGATGATGGGGCTTCGCCACAGCGGCACGATCGACTACAGGAACGCCGTCGGCGTCGCCGGCAAGGTCTACGCGCCGATCGGCGCGAGTCTCGAGAAGCCCGGCCAGGTCGAGGTCCTGGTCCAGGGCCGGCTGCGCACCGTCGCCGCATTGACGCGGCACGACCAGGACCTGCCGACTCTCACCCGCATCCGCGTCGTCGACCTCCTCGATCAGAACACCCTGCTCGTCGCTCCCCTCGACGCGGAAGCCGACGATCCGAGAGAAACCAAGTAGCAGTTAGGAGAACCCATACGTGGACCTGATCATCCTCATCCTGTCCGGCCTGGCGGCCGTCCTGATCCTCATCTTCGCGCTCTCGAGTCGATACCGGCGCTGCCCCTCCGACCGCATCCTGGTGGTCTACGGGAAGATCGGCGGCGCCGGCTCGGCCAAGTGCTACCACGGCGGCGCCGCGTTCATCGTGCCCATCCTGCAGGCGCACCAGTTCCTCGATCTCGAGCCGATGACGATGGACATCAACCTGACCGGCGCGCTGTCGAAGCAGAACATCCGCGTCAACTGCCCGTCCACGTTCACCGTCGGCATCTCGACCGAGTCCGGGGTGATGGAGAACGCGGCCGAGCGCCTGCTGGGCATGCAGATGGAGCGCGTGTCGGCGCTGGCCCGCGACATCATCTTCGGCCAGATGCGCGTCGTCCTGGCGACCATGCCGATCGAAGAGATCAACGCCGACCGCGACAAGCTGATCGAGAACATCTCGAACGGCGTCGAGGTCGAGTTGAAGAAGGTCGGCCTGCGGCTGATCAACGTGAACATCCAGGACATCACGGACGAGTCCGGCTACATCGACGCGCTCGGCAAGGAGGCCGCGGCGCGGGCGATCAACGAGGCGAAGGTCAAGGTCGCCGAGCAGGAGCGCGACGGCGAGGTCGGCGCCGCGGCAGCGGAGCGCGACCGGCGCATCCAGGTCGCCGAGGCCCGGGCGACGGCCCAGGAGGGTGAGAACGAGTCCGCGGTGCGGGTGGCCCGGTCCGACTCCCAGCGGAGAAAGGAAGAGGCCGAGGCCGAACGCGACGCCTCCGCCGCCGAGAAGGTCAAGGCCGCCCAGGCGCTGCAGGAGGCCTACGCTGCCCAGCAGGAGTCCGAGGTCGCGCGCGCCAGCCGCGAGCAGGCCACCCAGCGGGCCGACGTGGTCGTCCCCGCCGAGATCAAGAAGGAGGAGATCGCCACCCTGGCGGAAGCCGAGGCCGAGCGCAACCGCCGGCTGAAGCGCGGCGAGGCTGACGGCATCCGGTCGCTTACCGACGCCGACGCCGACCGCATCCAGCGGCTCAAGGAAGCCGAGGCGGCCGGTATCGAGGCGATCCTCAAGAAGAAGGCCGACGGCTTCGACCGCATCGTCGACGCGATCGGCGGCGCGGACAACGCGGCGCTCCTGCTGGCCACGGAGCAGCTGCCGAAGCTGGTCGAGGAGCAGGTCAAGGCGATCGCCGGCCTCAAGATCGACAACGTGACGGTCTGGGACTCCGGCCGCGGCGAGAACGGCAAGACCGCCACCGCGGACTTCGTCTCCGGCCTGGTCGGCTCCCTGCCGCCGCTGCACGAACTGACGAAGAACGTCGGCATCAAGTTGCCGGAGTACCTCGGCGCTCGCGAGGACGACGAAGAAGCCGAGGCGCCCTCTACCCCACCGGAAGAGGAGCCGCCAGCCGATCCCGCGCCCTGAGCGCTTACGTGACGTCGCGCACCGTCAGACCGCGGCTCTTCAGATAGGGCATCAGGCCCTTCTTGTCGATCGTGCGCAGCGCGCGCGTCGACACCTTGAGCTTGAGCGTCCGCTTCAGTTCGGGCACGTACAGCCGCTTCGTCTGGATGTTCGGCCGCTGCCACTTGTTCGTGACGTTGTGGGCGTGCGAGATGTTGTGGCCGCTCAGCGGCTTCTTGCCGGTGATCCGGCAGACTCTGGGCATGTCAGGACTCCATCGGCGCGACGTCTCGGTTGCGAGCGTCGGGGCGGTCTCGTTCGGCGCGCGATCATAGCAGCGATCGGCTCACCGTGCCTCGACTGCACGTTGCCGCCGGCTGTTACGCTCTGGTCCTGCAGCATGGATGTCGGCGCCCAGACAGGCGCACCAATCGGGAGGACCCACCGTGAACGAACTGGTCTACCGCTTCCTCCGCAACGATCTCTCTCGCCGCGGCTTCATCCAGGCCCTGACGGCGCTGGGGCTCACCGGCACGATCGCCGAGTCGACGGCCAACGCCGCGGCCGCCGCCGCGAACGCCGATCCGGAGACGGGCAGCCGCACCGCCAGCGGCACCGGCGGCGAGCTGATGGTCGAGCAGATGGAGGCGGCGGGCGTCCGCTTCCTGTTCACGAATCCCGGCTCATTCGAGGTCGGTCTGTTCGACGCCTTCCTCGACCGGCCGAAGATGCAGCTCATCATGGGCCTCCACGAGGGCATCGTGATCTCGATGGCCGACGGCTACCACAAGGCCTCGGGCGAACCGGCCTTCGTCAACGTCCACGTGATCGCGGGAACCGCGCAGTCCGCCGGCCAGCTCTACAACTCGAGCCGCGACGGCTCCGCCCTCGTCGTCACTGCCGGACTGCTCGACAACGAGATGCAGGACGACAACCTGCTGCTGGCGGCCCGCCCCGGCTTCGACCAGAAGGACGTGAACCGCCAGTTCACGAAGATGTCCTGGGAGACCCGGGATCCGGAGTCCATTCCGGTCATGCTCCGGCGCGCCTTCAAGGTCGCCACCACGGCGCCCGGCGGCCCGACCTACCTGGCCCTGGCCAACCACGCCCTGGAAGCGAAGGGCGTCTCCGCCACGATCCACGACCGCCCCTCGTTCATCATCCCGGACGACATTCCCGCCCGCACGGAAGACATCGAGGCGGTGGCGCGGATGCTGATCGAGGCGGAGGCGCCGATCCTCCACGTCGGCGACGAAGTGAGCAAGGCGGGCGCCCAGCAGGCCGTGCTCCAACTCGCCGAGTTGCTGCGGGTCCCCGTGGCCGACGTGAACTGGCCGTTCCACAGCTTCCCGCGCATGCACCCGCTGTATGCCGGCGGCTACAACAGCCGCGGCCGCGACTTCGTGCTGCGCATCGGCGTCGGCGACATCGGCGGCACCGCCGCCGCCGGCCCCGATGCCGAAGGTTCGCAGAGCGCCTGGATCGGCCTGAACACCGGGGCCATCGGCGGCGACCGGCCGTTCGGCCGCGCCGTCGTCGCGAACACGAAGCTGGCCGCGGAAACGCTCGTTATGGCCGTCGAGTCGCTTACCACGGAGGAGCGCCGGAAGAAGATCCGCGACTCCAGACCCGAATCCGCCCGGCGGCGGCCGCAGCTCGACCAGGCAAACGTGGGTCGCAGCCCGATCCACGCCGACGAGCTGGGCCATGTGCTCGAGACCGAACTCGACCCGAACGCCATCATCGTCAGCGAGAACCTGAGCGGCTCGAACCAGTTCTTCTCCACCGGCCATCGCGACGACGAGAAGACCTGGCTCGCCACCTCCGGCGCCGGCCTCGGCTGGGGCATCGGCGCCGCGACCGGCGCCAAGCTCGGCCAGCCCGACCGGCAGGTCGTCTGCAACATCGGCGACGGCTCGGTCATGTACAGCGCCGCCGGCTTCTGGAGCCAGGCCCGCTACGGCGTGCCCGTGTTGACCGTGGTCACGAACAACCGGAACTATCAGACGGTCCGCTTCGCCTATGCCCGTTACGACGGCAGGATGAAAGCGGCGAATCGGTACACCGGCATGCACCTCGGCGACCCCGACATCGACTTCGCCGGCCTCGCCAGGAGCCAGGGCGTCGACGGCGTCACCGTCGAGTCGGCGGCCGACCTCCGGCCGGCGATCCGCCGCGGCATCGAGGTCACGCGCGCCGGCGAGCCCTTCCTCGTCGACGTGGTCGTCGACCGCAAGGGCGACGGCGGCGACTCGACCTGGCACCAGGAGTTCAGCCTCGCCGACCAGCGGACAAAGGCCGTCTAGGAGCTTGCCCCGCCAAGACTGGCTGCGCCATACCGTGGCGGGACTCCTGCTCGTTCTGGGCCTCGCTCACTCCCCCGTCGCTGCACAGACGAGCACCAGCCCGCGGCCCACACTGGAAGCGCTCCGTATCGACTCCCCGATCCGGGTCGACGGCGTACTGGACGAGGCCGCGTGGGGCCAGGCGCCCGTGGGCTCCAACTTCACCGCCCGCGAGCCGGAGGACAACCGCCCGGCCGCGCAGCAGACCGAGTTCTCCGTGGTCTACACGGAGAACGTCCTCTACTTCGGGATCCGTGCTCACGACCCGGAGCCGGAAGCGATCGTCGCCAAGGAACTCCAGCGCGACTCGGACCATGGCCGCAACGACGACTCGCTGGCGATCGTGCTCGACACCTTCCACGATCAGCGCAACAGCGTCACCTTCGAAGTCAACCCGCTCGGCGCCCGCACCGACTCCCTGGTCACCGACGAGGGCAAGGACCAGAACGTCGAGTGGAACGGGGTCTGGAACGCAACGGCCCGCACGACGGCGGAGGGCTGGCAGGCCGAAGTCGCGATCCCCTTCTCGACTTTGCGCTTCGACCCGGCGCGGAGCGTCTGGGGGCTCAACGTCCGCCGGGTCGTCCGCCGGACGAACGAGGAGAGCAACTGGGCGCCGATCGGACGCGAGATCGGTCCCCGTGCCGTCAGCCGGATGTACGCGGCGCACTGGGTCTCGCTCGCCGGCGACCTCACCGGCATCTCGGGTGTCAAGCCGGGTCGGCGCCTCGACGTCAAGGCCTTCGTTCTGGCCTCCGTAGCAGAAGAGCCACGGGACCCGTCAGGTGGGACAAGCTCCGACATCGACGGCGGAATCGACCTCAAATGGGGACTGACAAAGTCGCTAACCCTCGATCTCACCTACAACACCGACTTCGCGCAGGTCGAAGTCGACCAGCAGCAGGTCAACCTCACCCGTTTCTCTCTCTTCTTCCCCGAAAAGAGGGAATTCTTCCTGGAGAACGCCGGCATCTTCGAGTTCGGTCCGCCGAGTCCCGGGGGAGGCAATCGGCCGCCCTTGATGAAGACCTTCTTCTCGAGGCGCATCGGCCTCGACCGCGGTGAGGAGGTGCCCATCGACGTCGGCGCCCGCCTCACCGGCCGGGCCGGCGCCTGGAATCTCGGCCTGCTGACCGTGGGAACCGAGGCCGTCGCGGCGGGGAACCGGCCAGGCGCAGCCGCCGCGCAGCACAGCGTCTTCCGGCTCAAGCGCGATCTCGGAGAACGCTCCAGCGTCGGCATGATCTACACCGAACTCGATCCACGGGGTGGCGGTGCGAACCGGCTCTACGGCGTCGACTTGGACTACAAGCCGAACCGGCAGTCCCAGTTCTACCTCTTCGGCGCCGCCAGTGAAGACGAAGGTCGGAGCGGAGACAAAGGCGCGCTCGGCACCGGCTGGGCCTACACGACGCGCACCGTGCGCGCCAACGTCGATCTGACGGAGGCCCAGGGCGACTTCAACCCCGGCTCCGGTTTCCTCCTGCGCCGGGACTTCCGCCGCTACCATCCGACGGTGCGCTGGGAGCCGCGGATCAATCGCGGCGTCGTCCGCAGCCTCGTACTGGAGGCCGAACTCGACTACTTCGAGCGGGAGAGCCTGGGCCGGATCGAGAGCCGCAAGCTCCTCCTGGCGCCCATCGGCATGCGCACCACCGGCGACGACCGGTTCCGCCTGGCGTTCGTCAACGACGTCGAGCAGCTCTTCGAGCCCTTCGAGATCCGCCCCGGGATCGTGATTCCAGCGGGCCTCTACAAATTCGATTCCATCTTCCTGCGGGGCTTCTCCAACCAGGGACGGCGGCTCGCATGGCGCGGCAACATCAACGTCGGCGAGTTCTTCGGCGGCGACCGTCGCAGCTACGTCCTATCAAGCTACGTCCGCCTGTCGCGCCACCTGCTGACCGAGTTCCAGTGGAACTACAACGACATCACGCTGCCGCAGGGCGACTTCACCGCCACCATCTACACCGTCCGCCTCGACGCCGCCTTCAGTCCGGACCTGCGCCTCAACACGCTCGCCCAGTACAACGACGCGGCCCAACTGGCCGGCGTCAACGTGCGCTTCAACTGGATCTACAAGCCCGGCGCCAACCTATTCGTGGTCTACAACCACAACTGGGCCGCGCCGACCTTCAGCGCCAGGGAGACGGTGCGCCGGGAACTGATCGTCAAGTTCAACTACCTCTGGCAACCGTAGCAACCGCTCCGGCTTCAGTCCGCCGATCGGTCGTAGACTCGCCGGATGACGCGCTTATCCCTGCCCTCCAGCCATCGGTTCCAGCTCACTGCCGGCCTGCTACTGGCCTTCGCCGTCGTCCCGGCGCTCGCCGACGACGCCACGGAATGGGACGTCAACGACCCACCAGGAGACGAGTACGAGTTCGAACTCGACGTGACCGAGGGCACGTGGATGAACCTCGACGTCTCGCCCGACGGCGAGCGGATCGCTTTCGACCTGCTGGGCGACCTCTACCTGATCCCGATCGGCGGCGGCGACGCCAAGGCGCTGACGAACGGCATGGTGTGGGACATGATGCCGCGGTTCAGCCCGGACGGCGCCGAGATCGCCTTCATCAGCGACCGGAGCGGCGGCGACAACGTGTGGACGATTCCCGCGGACGGCGGCGAGCCGCGGCAGATCAGCCGCGAGGACTTCCGGCTCGTCAACAACCCGGTCTGGAGCCCGGACGGGCGCTTCATCGCCGCCCGCAAGCACTTCGTCTCGACCCGGTCGCTCGGCAGCGGCGAGATCTGGCTCTACCACGCCAGCGGCGAGGGCTCGGGCCTGCAGTTGAACGAGAAACCGAACGAGCAGAAGGACCTCGGCGAACCCGCCTTCTCGCCCGATGGGCGGTACGTCTACTTCAGCCAGGACACGACCCCGGGCGGCACGTTCCAGTACGGCAAGAACGCGGCCGAGGGCATCTACTCCATCCGCCGCATCGACCGCGAAACCGGCGACATCGAGACGGTGATCGCCGGTCCCGGCGGCGCCGTGCGGCCGACCCCGTCGCCGGATGGGAGGTACCTCGCCTTCGTCCGCCGCATCCGCTTCCAGAGCCACCTCTTCCTCCACGATCTGCGAAGCGGCGAGAACATCCCCATCTACGACGCGCTCGACCGGGACATGCAGGAGATCTGGGCCGTCCACGGCGTCTATTCGACGATGGCCTGGACGCCGGACAGCCGCTCGATCGTCTTCTGGGCACGGGGTGGCCTCCATCGGATCGACATCGAAACGCGCGAGGTCGAGGCCATCCCGTTCCGCGTCCGCGCGATCCACCGGATGAAGCGGGCGCTCGCGTTCGAATTCGAAGCCGCGCCGGAGGCCTTCCGGACGAAGATGCTTCGCTGGATCCAGGTCTCCCCCGCCGGAGACCGGGTCGTCTTCCAGAGCCTGGGCCGGCTGTGGACACGCAGCCGGAATCCCTCGGCCGGCGAGATCGGCGAAGCGCGGCGACTGACCACCCAGGACGATCACTTCGAGTTCTACCCGTCCTGGTCGCGCGACGGGAAGTGGATCGTCTACACGACCTGGCACGACGACGACCTGGGCGCGGTTCGCATCGCGCCGGCCTCCGGCGGCGAGGGGCGGAAGCTCACGCCCGATCCCGGCCTCTACATCGAACCGGCCTTCTCGCCGGACGGCGCCACCGTCGTCTACCGGAAGAGCCGTAGCGGCGGCATCCTGAGTCCGCTGTGGTCGAAGGATCCGGGCCTCTACCGGATCGATACGGGCGGCGGAAGCGCGCCGGTGCGCTTCTCGCGATCCGGCTCCAACCCGCACTTCGGCGCCGACGCGGAGCGCGTGTACTTCACCGCCGCCCAGCGCTGGGACCGGCAGTTGCTCCGCAGCCTCCCTCTGATGAGCGCCGGCGAGGCCGAGCCCCGCGATCATGCCGGCAGCAAGGTGGCCACCGAGATGCGGGTGTCGCCGGACGGCCGCTGGCTGGCGTTCGCCGAGCGCTTCGACGCCCACGTCGTGCCCTTCACGCCGGCGTCCAAGGCGATCGAGGTCGGGCCGGCCACGCCCGGCCTGCCGGTGCGCAACGTCTCCACCGACGACGGCGCCTACCTCCACTTCTCCGGCGACGGCTCGACCCTGTACTGGGCCCTGGGGCCGGAACTGTTCGAGCGCAGGCTGGACGATGTCTTCGCGCCGGAAGACGACGAGGACGCAGACCGAGAAGGCGATGCGGGCAGTGACGACAGCGCCGGGACGCAAGAGCCCATCGCAGGTCTCGACCTCGGCTTCGAGGTGGACGCCTACCGCCCCGACGACGTGATCGCGATCACGAACGCCCGCCTGATCACGATGGCCGACGAAGACAACATGGAGATCATTCGCCGCGGCACGGTCGTCGTCGACGGCGATCGGATCGCGGCCGTCGGGCCGTCACGACAGGTCGACGTGCCGGCCGGCGCCACGGTCATCGACGCCTCCGGCCTGACCGTCATGCCCGGCCTGATCGACGTCCACTGGCACGGACCGCAAGGCAGCCAGGAGATCATCCCGCAGCAGAACTCCGAGCTCTACGCGACCCTCACCTTCGGCGTGACGACGGCTCACGACCCGTCGACCGACACGAGCACCTTCTTCGCCGCCAGCGAGATGCAGCGGGCCGGCGAGATCGTCGGTCCGCGGCTCTTCGCCACCGGCACGATCCTGTACGGCGCTTTCGGCTCCTTCCGCGCAATCGTCGAAAAGCCGGACGACGCGGTCCAGCACCTGCGCCGCCTGCAGAAGGTGGGAGCGATCAGCGTCAAGAGCTACAACCAGCCGCGCCGCGACCAGCGCCAGATGATCGTCGCCGCGGCCCGGGACCTAGGCATGCTGGTCGTCAACGAGGGCGGCGCCCTGTTCCAGCACAACATGACGATGGTCGCCGACGGCCACACCGGCATCGAGCACTCGCTCTCGGTGGGCGCGATCTACGACGATGTCATCCAGTTCTGGGGCAGCAGCCGGGTCGGCAACACGCCCACCCTGGGAGTCGCCTACGGCGGCATCCAGGGCGAGGACTACTGGTACGAGCACACGGACGTGTGGGCCAACGAGCGGCTGCTCAACTACGTACCGCAGGAGGTAATCGACGCCCGCTCCCGCCGCCGACAGAAGGCGCCGGAAGGCGAGTACAACCACATCCTGGCCGCCCAGGTGACCAACGTCCTCGACCAGGCCGGCGTCCCGATCATGCTCGGCGCCCACGGCCAGCGCGAAGGCCTCGCAGCGCACTGGGAGATGTGGATGTTCGAGCAGGGCGGCATGAGCCCGCACCGCGCGTTGATCGCCGGCACAATCAACGGCGCCCGCTACATCGGCATGGAGGCCGACCTCGGCTCGCTCGAAGCGGGCAAGCTCGCCGACCTGATCGTCCTCGAAGAGAACCCGCTCGAGAACCTGCGGAGTTCCGAGCTCGTCCGCTACGTCATGGTCGGCGGCCGCATCTTCGACGCCCTGTCGATGAACGAGATCGCCGGCGAGGAACGGCAGCGCCAGCCGTTCTGGTTCCAGCGCTGAGCTCCGGCAAGTCTGTGGCTGCTTCCCGGTCGGACTTGTCACAGCAACGCGGCGCGCAGCGGATCATCGAGCCGCCGCGGGATCAACTCGACCAGCTCCTCACGCCGCTCACGGAGGGCGAGCGGAAGGTACTCGAACTGTTCGACGCGAAGCTCCCCGCCGCTTGGGAGATCTACGTTCAGCCGCACCTCAACGGGCTCCGGCCCGACATCGTGCTGCTCAACCACCGCGTGGGCGTCGCCGTCTTCGAGATCAAGGACTGGAACCTCGATTCGTACCAGGCCGGGACGGATCACGCCGGCAATGACGTCCTCATCGGCCGCGACGGGAGCGGCAGGGAGTTCTCGCATGGCCAGCGCGACCCGATCGACCAGATCCTGCTCTACAAGGACGAGTTGTTCGAGCTCTACTGCCCTCGCCTGAATCAACAGGCCGGACGCGCCGTCATCACGGCGGGACTGGTCTTTCCATGCTCGCCCCGAAGCGAAGTCGAGCGCGTGTTCAAGCCGCTCAGGAAGGCGCGCAACGGGATGGACCGATACCCGCGGTACTACCCGATCGCCGCCGCCGAGGACGTCTCGTCCGGCAACCTGGAGGCGATCTTCCCGGAAGGGGAGAGAACCTCCTCCCAGGTGATGACCGACGCCACGGCGGAGGATCTGCGCGGCTGGTTGAAGGAGCCCTTCGGCAGTCAGAAGCAACGAAGCCAGCTGCGGCTTGATCGCGACCAACGCCGCCTCGCGACCACGCGAACGGAGACGGGTTACCGGCGAATCAAGGGGCCGGCCGGCTCCGGCAAGAGCGTCGTGCTCGCCGCCCGGGCGGCGGAGCTGGCGGCGGAACGCAGGCATGTCCTCGTGGTCAGCTTCAACATCACGCTGCTGAACTACCTGCGGGACCTCGCGGTTCGCCACGTCGCCGCGCGCCCGGTCATTCGCAGGCAGATCGACTTCCTGCACTTCCACGGCTGGTGCAAGCGGGTATGTCTCTCTACGGGGAACCACCAGAAGTACAAGGGCCTGTGGGCGGATGCGCGGAGCCAGGAATCTGCGTCCGAGCCGCGGGAAAGGCGGCGGAACGAGAAGGACGTGCTGGAGAACCGTCTTCCCTCGCTGCTGCAGCGCATCTACTCCAACGGCGCCGGGCACCCCCGGTACGACGCCATCCTGGTCGACGAAGGTCAGGACTTCTATCCGTCGTGGTGGGAGGCGCTCCGGCTCGCCCTGGCGCCGGGCGGGGAGATGGTCCTCGTCGCCGACAAGACACAAGACGTCTACGGGACCGCCGGCGCGTGGACCGAGCGCGCCATGGAGAACGCCGGCTTTCACGGTCCCTGGACCCGACTGGAACGCAGCTACCGGCTCCCGCCAGGGGTTGTGCCCCTCGTACGGAGGTTCGCCAAGGAGTTTCTGACGGGCGAGGAGGTCGACGTCCCGGCTGTCGACGACCAGGGTAAGATTGACCTGTTTCCGGTCGAGCTTCGCTGGGTTCACGTTGGCGGACCTTCGAACTCACTCGACGAGAAGGCGGCCGACGCCTGCGACGCGGAGGTCCGTCGCATGATGAAGCGGCTTCGAACCGATACGGCGGTCGCGGACATCACGTTTCTGTCGGGAACTACTGGTTTCGGGCGCAGGTTCGCCAGGAGACTGTCGCGGGAGGGCATCAAGGTGCGGCACACCTTCCATCGGGACGGAAGGACGTCGCGCCGCCAGAAGCGCGCATTCTTCCAGGGGGACGCGCGGATCAAGGCGACGACGATTCACTGCTTCAAGGGCTGGGAAGCCCGCCACCTCGTTCTGTACGTTGAATCCGTGAAGCGCCCCGAGGAGAGAGCCTTGCTATACACCGCTCTCACTCGGCTGCGCCGGCACAAGCAGGGTGGTTGCCTCACCGTGGTGTCCCGCTGTGACGAACTCCGCGCGTATGGCAGGTCCTGGCCCCGGTACGAGGAGTTCTGACCCCTCGACCGACATCGGCACCTCGAAGTCGGAAGCGCGCCTTGCCTACGACACTACGGCCTCGGCCATCTCCGCAGTCGGCGTTCCGAAAGGCCCGCTTCTCACGCTGGCTGGAGAGGTCTGGTCGGATTCCGCGCCCGTCGTTCCGTGCTTGGCCGGTTCAACTGTCATCTTCCGTGCTCCTCGGCTCCATCTCGACGACGAGGTCCGTACCAAAACCGATGCCTGCTGCCTCGCAGGCCCGCCTAATGTAGCGCTTCTTGGCCTTGCTGCTCAGGTTGGTACTGATGTGCCAGCCGCCGGGAAGCGACCGGACGCTGGTTAGCGGCGCGCCGGTCCCGGCTGCGGACTCGGCGATCATCTCCCGCTTCCTGCCCCGGATTCGCTCCTGAAGCCGCGCGTAGAAGGCACTGCCGCCGTGGTCCTCGTAGAACCGGCTGACGATGGCGACGTACATCTCCGTGACGTTCTTCTCGATTCTCCGCTCCCTTCGGTAGGTCCAGGCTACACGGCCACGGGCGCTCGAAGTCCGGTCAGCCGGAAGTCCCGCGGCAACCGCTCGTGGCTGCCCCGATTCTGGCTTCGCCGCCTCGGGGCCGACGCCAGACCCCTCGTCAGGGAAACGGAATCCGCTCCGGATGAACTCTCTGACCGCGTCGTTCAGCGCCCGACCGGCCGGAGCCCTGGTAGCGCCCTTGCGGGTCGCCGCGGTCCTGGCCGCGGCCGCTATCGTCTTGACGAGCTTGTCGTTCGAACCGCTCCGCAGATCGGCCCAGCCAGCCCGAACGACGCGGTGGAGGGCGAAGCTCGTCAGGTCGTCGGACGCGGTCTGTAGTGCTTGACCCGACAGCACGCGCTCGCGGGCCAGGTATCGCTCGAAGACGCCGGCCGTGCTCTCGGCGTTATCGGCCCGGAACGCGACCGTGCGCACGAGCCGCTCTTCCGCGGTTCCGCCGCCCAGCGGCAGGTAGAACGACCACGTCTTGCCGTCCGTCGTCAGCCCCAGGCGGGTTTTCGTCTTCATCGCGTACAGCAGGAGCTGATCTCTGGCGGCGTCATCGAGTTTGCCCGGTGCCTTCGCCTCGACAACGAACGCGACGGCGCCGCTTCCGGCAAGGAGCGCGTAGTCGAAGAAGTAGCTCTTGCCGCCCGTGACCGCGTACTCCCGCCGAACGCTTCCCGGATCGGCCGGGTCCCAACCCAGGTCGCGGAGCAACGGAGACAGGATGTAGGACCGGACGTCGGCCTCGCTGCGAATCCGGTCTTCCTCCAGGTGTCCGCACACCTTCCCGATCGTCTCGCGGACGCGTTGCAAGCTGGTCAAGAGCTGTCCTCCCTACTGGTGCTACTGGTGTGGCTGAATCAGCGGTACCCGACGATAGCCGACCGCGGGCGGGCCTCGTCGCTCAAGGGCCAACGCACGGCGTTCCTACCTCTTCCATACGTTCCGCTCGGACCGAGCTACGTCAGCAGACCAAACTGGCGCCGGTACGAACTCCGCGAACCTCCGACCTGGTGGCTCTGCTGGATGACTGGCTAGCGCTCTGCGCCTCCCAGCGCCTCAAGAGCCGCTAGCCACGCGTTGAACCTTGCGCACTCTCGCCGGATCCCGTCGAGGCCGATCCTGCCAGCGACACGCAGGCCATCGACCGTCTTCCAGTAGCGGGGCAAGGCCTCCAGGAGCCGCTTGCTCGGCGCCGTGGTCGCGCTGTCGTTGATGTCCTCCGGCGAAGGGAACCGGGCGCGGACGTCGCGGAGCTTCGCAACGGACTCTTCGGTCGCGCCGGGAACGGTCCGGAAGGCCTCCGGCCGCGAGAACAGCAGTCCCTCGAACTCATGCAGTTGGACGTAGGGAACCACATGGTCAGGCCGGGCAGCGGGACCGATCTGGTCTCGCAGTTCCTCGCTCAAGTCCGCTACGAGTTCATCCACCGTGCGGCCCTCCCTGCCTCGAAACCCGTAGAAGTCGACCAAGGAAGTAACGGCATCGAAGTTGTGTGACAAGAGCCTCATGTCGCCAACGAGCACCGCTGCGGAGACGTTTCCGCCCTTCCCCCGGTTGCGGGCGCTCCCCACGAGGACCGGCGTCACGTCTACCCCTACTGGCGACAGATGCTCCGCGATCAGAGTCTTGACGAACTCCTCCTCGGTGCGACCCTCGACCGAGACGGCTAGCCGGATCACGGACGGCCGCCGAGGAGGTTCTTCTGCCACAACTCGCCAGGCGTGAAGTTGTCGTCGAGCCAAACCTGATACTGGTCCGAGGACAGCTTTCGGACCACTGTGCGGCCTTCGCGCAGCTCCAGCACGAAGATCTCCTCGAGATCGAAGACGTCGACGAGCAGGGGTGACTGAGTGGCGACGACGATCTGCCGCTCCTCGCAGAGAGACCTGATCATCCCGCCTACCAGGGTGATCGCCGCGGGATGAAGCCCCAGCTCGGGCTCGTCCAGAAACAGGACTTTCGGCAACATCTCCGCCGGCAGGTTCAGCAGGGTCACGAGCGCGAAGAAGCGCAATGAACCATCCGAAGTCAGATGGGCGCCGAACGTCTTGTCGGTCCCCTTCGCCTTCCAGCGCAGAGGCAGCCTCCCGAAGCTCTCTTCAAGTTCAAAGCGGTCGAAGCCGGGAAGGATCCGGCCGATCTGCTCGCAGATCAGCTCGTACCGATCAACGTCCTCTCGCTCCAGGCGAAGGAGCACGGAGGCCAGATTACCGCCGTGGGAGCGGACGTAGCTGTTGTCGTCCACGTCCCACCTCTTCTTGAAGTTCGACTCGTCGGAAGTGTCGTGGAACTGGTAGACCGAGCAGTCGCGCAGGAGGTGGACGATGGCGCGAGCCTTCTCGACCTGGACTCCCGGATACACACCGGCCTGGGCGGCCCGAACGATCTCGGCCTCTTCACCGCCGGTCTTGAGGTGTTGCCAAGGGAAGTCGTCAGGATGATCCCCAACGCTGAAGCGAAAACGTTCCTCGACGAAGAAGAGTCGATCCGGTTGTGCGTGGCTCAAGGCGAAGCGGTAGTCGTTCATCCCCACGTCGGTACGAATCGAGACCTCGGCTTCCATGCGTCGAGTTGTCCGGTTGCCCCCGTGGAGCTGGTCGTCGGCGCCTCCCTGTTTCTGCACGAACTCGTCCAGGCGACGTGCCTTCAGCATCCAGCTCAGCAGCTCGAAGAAGCGAATGAAGTTCGACTTTCCCGTGCCGTTGGCGCCGATCAGGACGGCGGCTCGCGGCAAATCGCCCAGCTCCACATCGGCGAGCGAGCGAAAGCCCCGAACACGGACTCGTTCGATGCGGGTTCCGCCGTTCATGGAAACCTCCAGCTAGCGGTTGCTCAGTTCGGTCTCCGCCCATCGGACGGGCAGACGATCTCGTCGAGTCTTCTCCTGATCCAGCACTTGCGCGGTCTCCGCCGCGAAGCCTACCGCTTCTGGACCACCGCTCGACCGCCACTCTCGAACGAAGAGACCGCGCGGCGGAACGAAGTCCGCTCAGACTCGACGGAGCAGATCGGCGACCGCCTTCTCGGTCTTCCCGCCTCCGCCGCGGTCGGGGGTTCGAGGTCCGGCTGCCCCGTGCTCCGCAAGGACCTCCTGGACACGCGCAGCGGCGTTGCCGAGGCCGACTCGATCGAGAAGCAGCGCGGCGGAGGCCACGGCGGCAACAGGATTCGCGACTCCCCGCCCCGCGATGTCAGGAGCGCTTCCGTGCACCGGCTCCGCGAGGCAGAAGCGCTCGCCGCAGTTGGCCGAGCCGACGACGCCGAGGCCGCCGACGAGGGCGGCGCCCGCGTCGCTCAGGATGTCGCCGTACAGATTGGGGGCGACGATCACGTCGTACCGCTCGGGCTCGAGGATGAGCCGGTAGGCCATCGAGTCGACGAGTTGCTCCTCGACCTCGATCTCGGGGAAACCGGCCGCAACCTCGAGCGCCGTCTCGCGGAAGAGGCCGTCGCTCAGACGGAGGACGTTCGCCTTGTGGACGACGGTAAGCCGGGGTGAGGGGCCGCGCCGAGCCGCCCGTGACAGCGCCAGTTCGCAGGCGAAGCGGACGGTCCTTTCCGTCGCCCGGCGACTGATCACGCGCTCGGCGATCGCCACCTCGCCTTCGCGCTGCCAGCGTTCCCGGCCGGCATAGAGACCTTCCGTGTTCTCACGGACAACGACTGCGTCGATGGCGCCGGCACGGAGCGGTCGCACGTTCGCGTAGAGATCGAGGCGCCGCCGTAGGTCCACGATGGGACTCCGGTACCCATCCACCGCGTGGCTCGGTGAGGAGACGGCGCCGAACAGGGCACCAGCGCACCCTGCGAGGATCGTGACCGTGGCCTCGGGCAGCGCACGACCGGTGCGCTCGAAGATTCCCCAGCCCATCTCGGCCTCCACCCATTCGATCCGGTCGCCGCAGACCGCGTCGACAATCCGCACGGCGGCGTCGACCACCTCGGGACCGATGCCGTCGCCGCCGATACGGGCGAGGCGGACCGGCGCCAACGCCGAGTCGCCACTGGTCGGTGTCACAGTTCGCCTACACCGCCGCCAGCCGGCGCTTCGTCTGCTCGATCAGGCCGCCGGCCGCGATCATGGAGCGCACGGCAGGGCTGAATGGCGAGAACTCGTAGGCGGTCTCGCCGCAACGGATCACGGACGCTTCAAGGTCGACCTCAACTTCGGTGCCCTCCTCCAACGCCTCGACCGCCTCCGGGCAAGCGATGGCGAGCAGGCCGTTGTTCAGCGCGTTGCGGTAGAAGATGCGCCCGAAGCTGCGCGCAATCACCGCGCCGACTCCAGCGGCGCGCAGGCAGACCGCCGCCTGCTCGCGACTCGATCCGCAGCCCCAGTTCCAGCCGGCGACGATCACGTCGCCGGGGCGCACGCGCCCGGCGAACGTCGGGTCGAGGTCTTCCAGCGCGTGGGGCGCGACCTCTTCGGGCGAGCTCTTCGTGTAGGTGTAGCGGCCGGGAAAGATGACGTCCGTGTTCACATGGTCGCCGTACCGGAAGACCCGGCCGCGGAAGGGCCGTCCGACATCGACCGGACTGTTCACTCCGTCACCTCCCGCGGATGCACGATCCGGCCCGCGACCGCGCTCGCCGCGACGACCGCCGGCGAGGCGAGGTAGATCTCCGAACCCCGATCTCCCATCCGGCCCTGGAAGTTCCTGTTCGCGCTGGAGATGCAGACCTCGCCCGGAGCGAGCACGCCGAGGTGGTTGCCCATGCAGGGGCCGCAGCCCGGGGTCCCGAAGACCGCGCCGGCGGCCGCGAGGTCCGTCACCCAGCCACGAGCCAGTGCCTCGTTCCAGACCTCGCTGGAGGCCGGCACGATGACCATCCGCGTGCCTCCGGCGATGCGCCGGCCGGCCATCACCCGATGGACCGCGCCCAGATCCTCCAGCCGGCCGTTCGTGCAGGTGCCGATGAACGCCTGGTCGACCCGTACCGACTCGAGTTCGCCAACGTCGACCGTGTCGTCGACCTGGTGCGGGCGCGCGACCTGGGGCTGGACGAACGAGAGGTCGAGAAGGTGTTCAACCACGTACTCGGCGCCGGCATCCGGATAGAGAGCTCGCTCCCTGAGCCGGGCGGCGACCTCGCCGGACGCCTCGCCGGGTTTCGCCCCGCGACCCGGGCGACGCCCCGGACGCGTCAGCAACCGTTGAGCCAGGTACCGGAACACGTCCTCGTCCGGCGCCATGTACGCGTTCTTCGCTCCCATCTCGGCCATCATGTTGACCAGTGCCGCCCGCGAGTCGAGGCTCAGACCGGCGATGGCCGGCCCCTCGAACTCGACGCCGCGGTAGAGCGCGCCGTCGGCGCCGAGATCGCCGATCAGGGCCAAGGCCACGTCCTTGGTCGTCACCCACTCGCCGAGCGCGCCCTCGAGCCGGATCCGGATCGACTCCGGCACCCTGAGCCAGAGCTCGCCGGTAGCCCAGATCACCGCCATCTCGCTGCGGCCGACGCCGGCGCCGAACGCCCCCAGCCAACCGAAGTGCGGCGTGTGGGAGTCGGAACCCAGGATCAGGTCTCCCGGCAGCACGACCGCCTCCTCGCTCAGTACCTGGTGGCAGATACCGCGCCCGACCTCGAAGAAGTGGACCACGCCTTGCTCCGCAACGAAGGCGCGGACTTCCGCGTGGTTCCGGGCGTGGCGCACGGTCGGGGCCGGCACGGCGTGGTCGAGGGTGACCGCCATCCGCTCCGGGATGGCGACCCGCTGCTGACCGAACTGGCACCAGATCTCGGCGATCGCCGCCGTGTTGTCGTGGCTCAAGGCGATGTCCGGCCGCGCGTCGACGATCTCCCCGACCGCGACCGACTCGTGGCCGCTGGCTCGCGCCAGCGCCTTCTGCGCGAAGGTCCGCGCCGTGTCGGCCGGCCGACCGACCTCGGTCACCCGGCAGCTCCCGCCACCGCCGGCAGCAGCTCCGCCGTGTGGTACTCGCGCAGCAGCGCGTCGACGTCCGACAGGCTGAGCGGTTTCTCATCGGCCAGTGCCTTGATGTGGGCCGTGATCTCCTTGATCTGCGCATCGCTCAGATCGAGCCGCAACTGCTCGACGCGGGACTTGATCGCGTTCCAGCCGGTGAGCCGATGCGCGACGTGGACATAGCGGTCGAGCCCGAAGTCCGCCGGATCCAGGATCTCGTAGCTCGACGGGTCGTTGAGGATCGCCTTGGCGTGAATACCCGCCTTGTGCGTGAACGCCGTGTAGCCCGTGATGTAGTTGTTGAACGGCACGTCGACCTCGACCAGGGAGGCGACGTAGTTCTCGATCTCGCGCAGCAACGGCAGGTCGTAGCGCGACCGAACACCTTCGGGATCCTCGGCGTAGAGCCGCGCGACCAGGCCGCCGAGCGGCGTGATGCCGTTCCGCTCGCCGATGCCCAACACCGACGTGTCGACGTGGGTCGCCCCCGCTTCCAGAGCGCAGAAGGCGTTGGCGACCGCGCAACCTGTGTCGTTGTGACCGTGGAACTCGATGTCACAGTCGACTTCCCGCCGCAGCCGCCGCACCAGGTCGTAGACCTGCCTTGGACTCGCCACGCCTACGGTGTCGGCAACGCCGACCCGGTTCACGCCCACCGCGTTGACCGCGCGGTACGCGCGGATCAGATCGTCCAGGTCGCTGCGGAAGGAGTCCTCCGTACTGAAGCGAACTTCGACATCGTGCGACCGGATGTACTCGACCACCTCGACCGCCGTCTCGATCACCTCCTCCATGCTCTTGCCGTGGGAGTACTCCCGCAGGTAGCGGGAGGTGCCGAACACGACGTCGATCCCGTCGACGCCGGTTTCGAGCGCCAGCCTCGCGTCGTCCAGATGGCAGCGGGTGTGGGTCAGTACCTTGGCGCGGAGCCCGAGGTTCGCCACCCGTTCGCAGTCGTCCCGGCTGCCGCGACTCGCGGCAGGCGAGGTCAACTCCAGATACTCGACCCCGAACGCGTCCAGCAGCCGAGCGATCTCCACCTTCTGGTCGCTGTCGAAGAAGGCGTTGGCGAACTGCTCACCCTCGCGCAGGGTCGACTCGATGATCGCTGGATGGGAAGGCATGGAGACATCCTCCGGATACAAGAAAGCCGGCGCATCCTGAACTGGATGGCCGGCCGAGAAGTGTCGCTGCGGGTCTCTAGGCGATGGGCACCCAGTCCTGAAGTCGGGGCTTCGCGCCCCGCTTGTGCAGCAGCTTGACCAGAGACGGCGTGATCGTCGATTGAGTCATCGAAGCGGGGATTGTGCTCGCTGCGTGCCAGCGTGTCAAGGCGAACGGTGAAGCCGGGCGATGCTCGACAGGCGCCAGAACAGCTCCTGCAGCTCCTCGAAGGCCTGTCTTGCCTTCGCGATGTGCGCGTCCGCGTCCCCGCCGAGACCGCCTCCCAGGGTGCGGAGGCACAGGTGGGTCAACCCCTTCTCCCGCCAGCCCCGGACACGGTCCTGCCACTCGTGCTCGCGCGGCCCGACGACGGCGACCCCCGCCTCCGTGCCGATGCCCGCCGGATCCCGGCCGGCGGCCCGCGCCGCGGCGTGAACGTCGGCCGAAAGATAGTCGAAGTCCTCCGGCGAGCACAGGACGAACCAGCCGTCCGCCTGCCGGCCGATGCGCCGGCGGATGCGAGGCGCCGGCAGCCCGCGCGCGCCGATCCAGATCGGGATCGGCCGCGCTGGCAGCGGATCGATGCCCGTCCCCGACACGCTGTCCCAACGGCCCTCGAACTCGACCACGGATTCCGTCCACAGCTTCCGCAGCAGCTCGATCTGCTCCTCGCAGCGAGCGCCGCGGGTGTGGAAGTCCTGACCCAGCGCACGGTACTCCGCCTCGCTGCCACCGACGCCGACGCCCAGGCGCACGCCGCCCCCCGAGAGTCGGTCGAGGCTCGCCATCTGCTTCGCGAGAAGCACGGTCTGCCGGGACGGGGTGACGATGACCGAAGGCACGAGTTCGATCTTCTTCACGACCGCCGCGACATAGGACAGCATGACAAGGGGCTCGTGCAGGTGCCCGCTCTTCGGCCGCGCAATCAGGTCCGGAACCCGCAGGTGCGTGTAGCCGAGCTCATCCGCCGCCTGCGCGAACGCCTTGACGGCCCCGAGGTCGTCCTTGAGTTCACGGACGGGTAGTGAGATGCCGACTCTCATGCGAAGGACTCCTGTGGTGGCCGTGCCCGGCGCGGGATCGTAGCAGGGGCGCCGCGGCCCGGGAGCCGGTAGTAGCTACACTCCGACGCTTGACCGACCCGCAGCAGATCTGGACCGCCACCGTCCTGCCGGAGTGGATCGACCACAACGGCCACATGAACGCGGGCTACTACCTCGTCGCCTTCGACGACGCGACCGGCCCGTGGACCGCGTTCCTGGGGATCGACCGGACCTACCGCAGGTCGAACCGGCGCTCCACGTTCTCCATAGACAGTCATCTCACCTGGCTGCGGGAGTTGCCCGAGGGAGCGTCGATCGTCATCGAAGCAGAGTTGCTGGGCTTCGATGACAAGAAGTACCACACCTTCATGCGCATGCTCCACGCCGAAGAGGGCTACGTCGCCGCCACCCACGAGTTGCTGAGCATCCACATCGACCTGGACACCCGGCGCAGCACGCTCTTTCCGCCCGAGATCCACGAACGCTTCGAGGATGTTCTGAGAACGCAGCGCCGGATCGCCGGGCCCGAGGACGTCGGACGTGTGATCCGCACCAAACCCTGGCCGCCGGACGCGACGCCCTGACTCGAGGAAGCCCGGGCCGGCTCAGGCCGTAGCGGCCCGCGCGGCTTCGATCGCCACCGTGCGGCGGTGGAGGTAAAGCGGCAGCGCCAGCGACAGCCCGACCAGCAGGTTCGCCGCGACGTGGATCCAGAGATGGCCGATACCGTGACGGCGGCCGTCCGCGAACAGAAACACCCAGAACGCGGCCGACGACACGACGAGGTCGATGCTGAAACCGGCCGCCACCGGGTTGGCCGTCGCGGCGCCGATGAAGCCGGGCAGGTCGAACCCGCCGTCGCCCAGGAAGAACCTCAGGAACTGCCAGTACGGCAGCACGGTACCCAGGACACAGAGGAGGAGGTAGAAGCGCTTCATCGCGGAACGCAGGCTAGCAGGGGGCGGTGCGCGGGTCTGTCATCCGTGCGCCTGCTGACGGGCACACGGACTGAGACGCGTGTGGCGCGGGTCGCGCCACACGGGTGCTGACCCGCTGCCGCCGTAGGCGCCGGAAGGCGCGCCGGCCGCCAGGCCGGCGCCGCTCTGGCGGTCGGCTACGATTCTGCCCATGACCACCCACGACGACTCCAGCGACTCCGACACCCCAATGACCCGCCGCACCCTGATCGCCGGCTCGGCCGCCGGCGCCGCCGCGCTCGCCGCGAACACGGGTACCGCCGTGGCCGCCGAAGACGACGCCCCGGCCTGGCCCGAGCCGAACTACGTCCGCACCAACGGCGGCCTCCGGATGGCCGTTTACGAGGCCGGGACCGAGGGCGTGCCGGTCGTCCTGAGCCACGGTTTCCCGGAACTCGCCTACTCCTGGCGACACCAGTTACCGGCGCTTGCCGCGGCCGGTTTTCGCGCCCTGGCGCCTGACCAGCGCGGGTACGGCAACACCCAGCGGCCGCTGGCGATCGAGGCCTACAACATGGGCGAACTCTGCGCCGACCTGGTTGGCCTGCTCGACGCCCGCGGCATCGAGAAGGCGGTGTTCGTCGGCCACGACTGGGGCGGCGGCGTAGTCTGGGCCATGCCCAGACTGCACTCGGACCGCGTTCTTGGCGTGGTCGGCGTGAACACCCCGACGGGACCCCAGCCGCCGCAACCGCCGATCGAGATCCTCCGCCGCATTCGCGGCGAAGACAACTACGTCGTCGCCTTTCAGGAGCCCTACAAGGCGGAAGACGTGCTCGAGGCGGACACGGAAAAGTCGTTCCGCACTTTCATGCGGCGCGGTTCGTGGGACGCCGAGGAGTTCAACAAGCTCCCCGCCGACGCACCGGAGCGGAAGTTCCAGTTGCTCGAGATCATCAAGCACGGCTCCACCGACGACCTGCGGGGTGAACTGCTTCTCACCGACGAGGAACTGGCCCACTTCGTGACCACCTACGAACGGACCGGCTTCACCGGCGGCGTCAACTGGTACCGCAACATCGACCGCAACTGGGAGCTGATGAAGGGGATCGACCAGAAGATCGACCAGCCCTGCCTCTACGTCGGCGCCGAGAACGACGTCGTCCTGCCTCCCTCCTCCGCCGACGGCATCGAGGCGCTGGTGCCGAACATCGCCAAGCACACGATCAAGGACTGCGGGCACTGGACCCAGCAGGAGAAGCCCGAGGAATTCAACCGGGTGCTGATCGACTGGCTGAAGGCGACGTTCGCGTAGCAGTTGCCGAGCTCTTCAGCCGGGCAACCACGGCATCTCCCCGACCCGCCATGAACATCTCCGACATCCGTCGACGGCTGGCGGCCCATGAACCGCGCATCCTCCCGACGACCGCGTTCGAGGCCAGCGTGGCGATGGTGCTCCGCCCGTCGGCCGCCGGGGCGGAAGCCCTGTTCATCGAGCGGTCGAAGAAGCCGTGGGACCCGTGGTCGGGCCAGATGGCGTTTCCCGGCGGCCGGCACGACGACACGGACCGCGACCTGCGCCACACCGCGGAACGGGAAACGGTGGAGGAGGTCGGCCTGTCCCTCGACGGCACCCGCCTGGTCGGTCGGCTCGACGATCAGACCGGCCAGCGGGCCGGCCAGGGCCGGCAGCTCCGGATCGCGGCCTTCGTGTATGAGCTGGCGGCCGGGACCGGCAACGACCTGGTGCTGAACTACGAGGTCGCCGAGGCCCTCTGGGTGCCGCTTGTGTGGTTCGAGGATCCCGCCCGGGTCATCGACTATCGCCACCCGCCCTACCCCGAGGTCAGCTTCCCCGGCGTCGTCGTCGGCGACCCGGAACGGCACATCGTCTGGGGTCTGACCTTCCGGTTCCTTGCCGCCTTCTTCGAGATCCTCGACCGGCGCTTCCCGGCGGAACGATAGGAGCGGCTCAGTCCACGATCCCCAGGTACTCGCGCTTCGACCAGCCCCGCTGCCCGTCGGGCAGTTCGATGCGGACCCACTCCGGGCGCTCTTCGACGACCCGTACCTCGGTGCCGGCGTGGAGACGGAAGCGGACGACCGAGCCTTCACCGGCGGCAGCGTGGAGGTCGATCTCCTGCGGCAGGACGACGGCGATCGTGGGCGCGAAGGCCGCGTGGGCGACAAGCGAGCCGCCCAGGGCGAGCACGCCAAGGAGCAGACAGACCGAGGACCACCGCAGCACTTCCGAGGCGCGCCGGTAGAGACGCACGGCGAGCACGATCCAGAACGCCGCGCCGACCACAACGACGCTTCGGAGGAGCTCGACCGGCGCCAGGCTGTAGTGCCAGAACAACAGCGTCCGCAGCAGCAACGGCGGTTCGGGCGGAGCAATCTCGTCGCGGGCACCGCGGCGAGCGAATGCCAGGTTCGCCAGAGCATCCTCGTCGCGCGGCAACAGCCGCAACGACCGCCGGTACGACGCGATCGCCCGTCCCAGCTCGCCGGCGCGCAGGTAGGCGTTCCCGAGGTTGTAGTGGAGGTAACCGTTATCGACCCCCATCTCCCGCATCTCGCGGTAGAGGGCAACCGCCTGCGCGAAGTCGCCCGCCTCGTATGCGGCGTTGCCGTTGACCCAGAGCTCGGCCGGTTCCGGGGCCGACCACGCCTCGTCCGCCGACGGCGCCTCGGTGACCACGGGCAGATCCTCGTCCTGGGCGAACCCCGGAACCGCCGCGGCCACGCCGAACACGACGAACAGCGCCAGGCCTCTCATGGTCTCCGTCCCCGGACCTGTCTGTCGATCGTCCTGATCAGGTCGCTCAGGCCTTCGGTGCTGGTCTCCGCCGCCAGCCCCCCGCCGCCGGCCACCGCCGCCAATCCGTACTGGGCGGCCTCGAGTCGCTCGAGCTGCGTCCGGCAGCGCGCCGCCACGGCACCGTCCACGCCAGCCCGCGCCAGCGCGGTCTCGGCCTCCGACGGCGTCAGCGCGGACCCCTCCAGACCCAGCTTGTCGCCGACGTAGCGGCGCACGATCCCGGAGGCCTCCGCCGCCGAACCGGGACCGGTGCCGGAACGGACCTTCTTCGCGGCGGACAGGGCGTCGCGCAGGGCCCTCTGGCGCCGGCGCAGGGTCCTGTCGGCGGCGTAGCGTCGTTCGCGCCGGTGGTGCGTCAGCAGGGCCAGGTACATGACGGGCGGCAACACGCCGAAGACGAACCACACCCAAAGTCGCCATCCCTGCGGCGAGGCCGAAACGATGCCGGCGGCCGACCGGCGAATCGGCAGGATGTCGTCGGCGAGGATCCGCACCGCGACCTTGCCCGTGGTCGGCGCCAGGGACTCGGTGAGCATCAACTCCTCCTCACCATCAGCCGGCACGACATCCAGGTCGATGCGGTCCGTCGACCGGGTCGCGTACTCGCCAAGCTCCGGATCGAAGTAGACGAGATCGATCGGCGGGATGTCGAGGGGTCCGGCCACGAGTGGCACCAGCGCCCGCCGGAACACCTTGCGCCCGGTCAGCCGGCGACCGCTGCGGTCGATGTTCGCGTCCGGCTGGTCCGGGTAGATCTTGAACGCGGGCAGCTCCGGGAAGCCGGGTTCGGACAGGAGCTGCACGTTGCCGGTACCACCGACCTGTACCTCGAGCGTGGCCGACTGCCCCACCTGCAGCTCGCGCCGGCTCAACTGTGCCCGGATGTCGAAGTCGCCGACCAGGCCGTTCCAACCATCCGGCACCGGCGGCAACGGCCGTACGTCGAGGGTCAAGGGGTCCGTGAGGAGGTACTTCGTAGCCCAGCGCCCTCCCCCTCCGAGCAGATCGTCGAAGTCGTCGAAGATGCTGCGCCTCCGGCTCGGACGGCGCGCCTGCTCGACCTGCACCTCCACCCGGAGCTGGGTCTGCGGCAGAGTCAACTCGCCGGAGCGCTGGGGAAAGAGCGCCTTGCGCACCTCGTTCACCGAGTACTCGACGCCGTCGAGCGTCGCCTGGAACTGACGCACCTCGCCAAGGTCCTCGACCACCACGTCGTTTCCGAAATCCATCGACTCGATCGACCCCTGCCCCACGGGCACGCGGCTGTAGAACCTCCAGGTGTAGATCACCTGCTGCCCCCGCCACGGCTGGTCCGTCGACAGGCTCGCGGTGACGAACAGATCCCTGTCCTGCGCATCGCCCTGGTTCTCGGCCGCGGCAACCTGGATCGTGAACGGCTGGCTCTTCACCTCCACGCCGTCGATCACCGCGGTCGCGGCCCCGACATCGAAGGTGCCCGCCCGGGTCGGGATCAGCAGGTAGTTGTACGACGTGCTGTTGCTGAAGCGGCCGTTGATCATCTGCATGTCGCGCCGCTGACCGCGCGACACGACGCGGAAGTCAGGCAACTCGGGCAATCGGAGCGGTTCGTCCGGCGACCCGTCGATCCTGACCGTCATGTAGATCTGGCTTCCCAGCGCTACCTGATTCCGGTCCACCGTGACCTGGATCGCCTCCGACTCCGGAGAGACCCGGGCCTGCTCCCGCTCCTGGGATTCGGCCACGGCCGCTCCCAGCGCGACCACCGTACAGGCCGCCGCCAGAGCCAGGTGACCGGGCATGCCGCCTCGACGGGGCCCCTGCCGGGAGAGTCGATTCTCCAGGTCCATCGCCCTACCAGTCCTTCTCCTGCCGGCTCGCGCGCCCGCGCTGGGCACGGCGGTTCGGATCGAGACGTCCCTCGTCCAGCGCCTGCAGATACCGCTCGGCTTCCTCAGGCGTCATACCCTCCGGCGGTTCCTGCGGACCACCCTGGCCACCCTGGTCCGGGCCCTCGCCTTCGGGGGGCGGGTCCGTCGCGTCGGGGATGCCGTCCGCGTCGCTGTCCTCCCGGTCCTGGCCATCCTGCGACTCGGGGGCCCGCGACGAATCCTGGCCGCCACGATCCTGCTGCTGGTCTTCGGGCTGCTCGCCCTCGTCCTGGCTCGAGTCCTCCGACTGCTGCTCGGCGCCCTCCTGGCTCTGCTCTTCCTGGTCCTGGTCCTGGTTCTGGTCGTTCGCGTCCTGGTTCTGCTGCTGTTGCTGCCGCTTCTTCAGCTCCTCGCGCACGAACTCCAGGTTGAACTTCGTATCCAGGTCGTCCGGATTCACCTCCAGGGAAGCCATGTAGAGGTCGATCGCCTCTCCCAGCCTGCCCCGCCGGTAGGCGCTGTTGCCGAGGTTGTAGAGCGCCTCGGCCCGGAGCCCATCGTCGCCGGTCGCCGCGGCGCGGAAGAACTGGGCGCCGGCGGCTTCGAAGTCGTTCAACTTGTAGTGCGCCGCTCCGACGTTGAGACTCACTTCCGGGTCGTCGGGCTGTCTGGTCTGCCGGTCCACGAAACCCTCGAGAGCCTGGGCATAGGCGCCGGCGTCGAACGCCTCGTAGGGAGAGGAGTACTCGACCATCGGCGAAGGCTCCGACCCGTCAGCGAGTGACCCCGTGGCCTGCGGCTGTGCGAACGTCCCGTCGGGCAGCGAGATGAGCCAGGCGAGAAAAACGGTCGAGGCCACCGTCACTCCGCGACGCCGCAGCCTGTCGCCGATCAGCGGCTCAAGCATCAGTGCCGAAAGTGCCAGGACCAGCAGCCACTGGAAGCGCTCCTGCCAGCGCTGGCGACGGCTGGAACCGAGCTCCTGATCCTCCAGTTGCGCCTTGATTCCCTGGGCGTAGATCTGCTCCAGATCGACATCGCCGGTCACCGAGCGGACGTAGCGGCCGCCCGTGGTCAGGGCAATCCGCTGCAACGCCGCCTCGTCCAGGCGGCTGAGGATGATCTCGCCGCGGCGATCCGTCCTGAATCCACCCCCCTCCCTGGGGATGGGCGCGCCTTCGTCGCGCCCGATGCCGATCGCGAACACCCGCACGCCGGCCGCCGCGGCGGTCTCGGCGACGTCCTGCGCCTCGCCCAGGTGATCCTCGCCGTCGGTGATGAGAATCACCGCCCGCGACTGCCGCGATCCGACCGAGGCGACCCGCTCGAACGCCTCGAGCGACACCCGGAGCGCATCACCGATCGCGGTGCCCTTGGTCGGAATCAGATCCGGATCCATGGCCTCCAGGAAGAGAGCGGCCGCAGAATAGTCGAGCGTCAGCGGCAGCTCCAGGAAAGCCGTGCCGGCAAAGGCCACCAGCGCAATGCGGTCGCCTTCCAAACGTCCGAGCAGGTCGGCGATCTCGCGCTTGGCCCGCTCGAGGCGGCTGAGTTCGCCACCCGCCTCCGCGTCCCGCACCAGCATGGAATCCGAGACGTCGAGAGCGACCACGATGTCGACGCCCTCGCGGTGGACCTCCTCCCACACGAAGCCCCACCTGGGCTGAGATAGCGACGCCACCAGGGCGAGAAGCGCCACGAGCACGAGCGATGCCTTCAGACGCCTTCGCGGCCGGCTGACTCCGGCGACAAGAGCCGGCAGCATCTCGGGCGACGCGAAGCGCCCGAGCAGACGGCTCCGGGTGCGGAACGCGTAAATGTAGAAGAGCAGCAGTCCAGGCCCCAGCCATAGCAGCCAGAGCGCATCCGGCCGGCCGGTACGGACCTCGCAACCGACCGCGAGGAGTGCGACCGGCAAGAGCGCCAGGAGCGTCCGGCAACCGCGACCACGGCCGTACGGGGCCGGATTCGGCCTTGCCCGGTCGGCCGTCACGGCAGCTTCCTCAGGCGGGTATCGAGCAGCACCACTTCGAGCAGGAGCAGGAACACCGCCGGCGTCACCAGCCAGGCGAAACGCTCCTCGTACTCCATGAACGACTCCTGGGTGATCTCGGTCTTCTCGAGTTCGTCGATCCGCTCGTAGATCGTCTCCAGCCCCGCGACGTCCTCGGCCCGGAAGTACGCGCCGCCGGTGACGGTCGCCATCCGCCGGAGAGTGTCTTCGTCGATCTCGACGTCCTCGTAGACGACCCGCGGACCGAACCGCGTCTCGACCACGATCGGCGCCTGTCCCCGGGTTCCGACGCCGATCGTGTAGAGCTTCACGCCGAGCGCGGCGGCAGCCTCGGCGGCCCGCAGCGGCGTCAGGGCCCCGGCGTTGCTGCGACCGTCGGTCAACAGGACCGCGACCTTCGACTCCGCCTCGGAGTTCCGAAGGCGCTTGGTCGCGACCCCCACGGCCGATCCGATCGCCGTGGCGTCCCCCGCCATGCCGATCTCGAGCTGTTCGAGGAAGGTCGCGGCGATGCCGTGATCCAGCGTCAGGGGACACTGGGTGAAGGCCTCCGCGCCGAACACGACGAGGCCGACGCGGTCGTTCGGTCTGGCCGCGATGAACGTCTCGACGACGTCCTTGGCCACTTCCAGGCGGTCTCTTCGGCGACTCAGCGAGCGCTCGTGGGCATCGAGGTCGAGCGCCCTCATCGACCCCGAAGTGTCGATCACGAGGACGATGTCGATCCCCTCCGTGCTCACCTCGGTGAGCGCACGGCCCGTCTGGGGGCGCATCACGGCGAGCAGTACCAGGGCGACGACGACCAGACGCAGCGCCGACACCAGGCGACGGGCGGTCGGCGCGCCCGAACGCGCCGACTGCCGCGCGTGAACGAGAGACGAGTAGGACACGGCCGCCCGTTCCGCGGCCTTCCCTCCCTCGGAGGCCTTCCTCCCCACGGAGGCCCTCTCTCCCACAGAGAAGCGGCGGCGCACCGCGAGGTGGCGCCAGCGTGGACGAAGCCACCAGAGCAGCGCCCAGACCACGTAGAGCGGCAGGAGCACCCAGAGCCAGCGGGCATCGGCCAGGAGCAGTTTCTCGTTCATGCGGCCTTTCCCCTGTGGTCAGGCGCCGCCGCGCGTTCCTCCGCGCCGGTTCCATCCTCTTCCCCGTCGTCCACCGGCGGCCGGGTGGCCTGCACGAAGCCGAGGGCCTGCTCGTAGGTGCGGTCGATCTCCTCCGGACCGGGGAGATGAGCCGCGAACTTGACCTGGTCCGTCGCCAGGAGGAACCGCTCCAGGCGCCGCGCCTGGACGGGATCGAGGCGGATCGCGATCGGCGCGGGTTCAGCCAGTCGACCCAGAATCTCCTCGGTCGTCAAGTCGGTCGCGTTCAGGCCGAAGCGTCCCTCGATGTAGGCCCGCAGGACGGCCGAAACGGCGAAGTAGTAGCGGCGCAGTTCCCGCAGGTTCGAGAAGTCGGTGCGCCGCAGCCGCTCCAGTTCCTGGATCGCCAGCTCGTAGGGCGGAACCCGGGGCGCTGCGGGAGAAGCGTCGCCACCCTTCCGGCGCCGGCGCCACCACCATGCCGCTGCCGCCAGGGCGAGAACCGCCGAGGCGATCCCCAGCCACAATAGCCAGGGTCGGCCGGGCTCGACCCTCCGCAGCGGCTTGATGTCGCGGATATCGGTCACTTCGGCGCCGTCCGCCGGCAACACCGATTCGACTTCGACCGGGATCTCCGGCGTCGCGAGGTCGCCCGCGACACCGCCGGCGCCGCCATACGTGGCGGAGAGCGCCGGCAGCACGTAGGAACCGACCAGATCGGCGCGAAGCCTGAACCAGCGACGCTCGACGATCCGGCCCGAGGCCAGGGTCTCCGGCGAATCCTGGCCGAGGTCGACGATACGGAAACCCGCGATGCCGGTTCCGGGATCGGCCAGATCGACGCTCACATCCGGCTCGCGTTCGACCTCCACCTCGTACGTGATCAGGTCACCCGTCGTGGCGGTCGTCCGGTCGACCGCGGACCGCAACTCGGCGGGCGGCTTCGGCGTCCCGGCCACGTCGGTCCGATCGTCGGCCGCCCCGCAGGCGAGCGCGAGAGGCAGAACGAGCACGGCCAGGGAACAAGAGCGCACGTCGCTTCCGCTCCTACACCCGCACCGTCCGTGCCATCCGCCCGCCCGATGACGGGCGCGCGGACTGGTTCGCGGTTGGCACGGAGACGCGCCTACCGGGTTCGCGAGCCCGCAGGTAGCGAACGATCGGCTCGATCCACGGACGATCGGCCCACACCTGAACCTCGCCGACTCCCGCCCGGCGAAACTGCTCCGAGCGCCGCGCCAGATCCTCCCTCGCCAGTCGCACGAAGCTCTCCGCGACTCGCCGGCTCGCCGTGTCGATGACCATCGTCTCCCCGGTCTCCGCGTCCTCGAGTTCGATCAGGCCCATCCGCGGCAGGCGGACCTCCCGCTGGTCGAGCACGCGGATCGCGGTCAGGTCGTGACGGCGCGCCGCCACGCGCAGGCGCTCGGAGAAACCCTCGTCCAGGAAGTCCGAGATGACGAAGCCCACGGACCGTCGCGGCACCACGCGGCCCAGATAGTCGAGGGCGCCGTCGAGATCGGTGCCGCGGCCGGTCGGGCGGAAGCTCAGGACCTCACGGATCACCCGCCAGACGTGGGAGCGCCCCTTCTTGGGCGGAATGAAGTGCTCCATCCGGTCCGAGAAGATGATCATGCCGACCCGGTCGTTGTTCTGGATCGCGAGGTAGGCGAGCACGGCGGCAACCTCGGCGACGACCTCCCGTTTCTGCTTACCGGCGGTGCCGAAGGCGCCCGAAGAACTGACATCGACGATCAGCATGACCGTCAGTTCGCGCTCCTCGCGGTGTTCCTTGACAAACGGGCTCGACATCCGGGCCGTCACGTTCCAGTCGATGTGGCGGATGTCGTCCCCCGGGGCGTACTCCCTCACCTGCTCGAACTCCATGCCCCGGCCCTTGAAGGCGCTGTGGTACTCCCCCGCCAGGGCGTCCGTCACGAGGCGCTGCGTCCGGAGCTGGATCGTCTTGATCCGAGCCAGCAGCTCAGGCGAGAGGGTCGGCTCCCCGCGTTCCCGCTCCGCTGTTTCGTGACGCCGGAAGAACCACATCGATCGCGCTCCAGAGCGACCTCAGGGAACGTCGACAGTGCCCATGATCTCCTGGATCAGATCGTCCGAGCCGAGATCCCGCGCCTCCGCCTCGTACGAAACCAGCACGCGGTGCCGGAGAACGTCCGGACCGACTGTCTTGACGTCCTGGGGCGTAACGTAGGCCCGGCCGGACATCAGCGCCTGCACGCGGGCGGCGGCGGCGAGGAAGATCGTGGCGCGAGGCGACGCACCGTACTCGATCAGCGGCTCCAGACGTTCCAGCCCGACCTGCGCCGGTTCCCGGGTCGCGAACACGAGGTCGACGATGTACTCCTCGACCTTGGGGTCCAGGTAGATCGAGTCGGCCACACCGCGCGCGCGGCGGATGTCGTCCGGACTCACGACCGCCTCGACGGTCGGCCGCTCGCGCCGGGCCATCCGGCGCATGATCTCCCGCTCTTCCTCCCGGCTCGGGTAGTCCACGCGCAACTTGAGCATGAACCGGTCGACCTGGGCTTCGGGCAGCGGGTAGGTGCCCTCCTGCTCGATCGGATTCTGGGTCGCAAGCACCAGGAACGGATCAGGCAGGCCGAAGGTCTCGTCGCCGAGAGTGACCTGCCGTTCCTGCATCGCCTCGAGCAGCGCGCTCTGGACCTTGGCCGGCGCGCGGTTGATCTCATCCGCGAGCAGGAGGTTCGTGAAGATCGGCCCCTGCTTGACTTGGAAGTCGTGCTGATCCACGCGGTAGATCTGGGTGCCGAGGAGATCGGCCGGCAGCAGATCGGGCGTGAACTGAATGCGCGAGAAGCCCGTCTCGACCGCCTCGGAGAGCGTCTTGATCGCGGTCGTCTTGGCCAGGCCCGGAATGCCCTCGATGAGGACGTGTCCGTCCGCGATCAGGGCCATCAGCAGACGATCGATCATGTAGGTCTGGCCGACGATGACCTTGCCCACCTCCGCGCGAACCCGCTGCAACAGGTCGGCCTGGCTCGCGATCTCGGCCCGAAGCTCCTCGCTGGCGCCGGGTGCCACGGCGGGGGCAACGGACGGCGCCACCTGGGGCGCCGCCAGCGGGTCGGAGCGAACGGGCTCGCGCGTATCCACGGTCATCTCGGTCGGATCCGTATCGGTCATTTCCTGGACATGAACGCCGGCATGGCTTGCGGCCGCTGGAGGACGAGCCTCGGGTTCGCGCACGAAGACCCCAGTCACGTCTTCTCCAACCCGTCGCCAACCCCGGTTCTTCCCGAGCCGGCGCTGACGCCAAAACTCTATCCGAGCCGAATGGCGAGGAACGACAGACCGGTGTGGTCGGACGGCCCTGGCGGCGTCGTCAGATGCCGGACATCTGACCGCCGTCGGTCGTCGACGCGCCCAGGTGGTCGCAACAGTTGATCCGGATCGCCCGCCACGGCGCCCGATTCTCGACGTGGGTGACCGACGTGTTGCTCCAACGGTCCGGCTGCTTCAGGCCATCGCCAAGCGTCAGGTGAAAGAGCGCCAGAGAGTGGCAAACGAGGCCATGGGTGACAAAGACGCTGTCACCGCCGGTCTCCCGGGCCAACTCGCGAATCCTGACCCAGGCCCGGTCGACGCGCCGGTGAAACGTCGGCCAGTCCTCCCCCGCCGGAGGTTCGTAGCCGGGTTCCATGATGTCGAAACCGATGTCCGCGTACGCGCGACCTCGCAGGTCACCGAAGTTGCGCTCCGCGAGCAGAGGCTCGATGACGAGCGGCAGCCCGAGTGTCTCCGCCACGGGCTCGGCGGTCATCTCCGCCCGGCGCAGGTCGCTGGCGACGACGGATCCGATCGGGCGCACCCGATGGCGCCTCGCCAACCGGGCCGCCAGCCGCTCGGCCTGCGCCATCCCGCGCTCGTTGAGCGGTGTCTCCGGCACCTGCACGACCCGGGCGGCGTTCGCGGCGGTCTCGCCGTGGCGCACGATCAGGAGCACGCACGGCACGGTATCAACGGGAGCCCCCGGGATCTGAGAACATGCCCGCCATGCGGACACAGCTCTCGATCGTCGCTCCGGTCTTCAACGAAGCGGGAAACCTGGGCGGTCTGGTCAAGGAGACTGCCGACGCGATGTCCGCGGCCGGTCTCGACTACGAGTTGATCCTGGTCGACGACGTGAGCACGGACGGCAGCCGCGAGGTACTTGCCGCTCTGGCGGAGGACGACGTCAGGTTGCGGGTGCTCGGACTGGAGCGGCACGCCGGTCAGTCGGCGGCCCTGCTCGCCGGCATTCGCGCCTCGCGAGCGCCCCTGATCGTCACCATGGACGCCGATCTCCAGAACGACCCCGCCGACATCCCCGCCATCGTCGCCCTGCTCGACGACCACGATGTCGTCTCGGGCGTGCGGGCGAAACGCAAGGACACGATCCTGCGACGGCTTGCCAGCCGGGTGTCGAACCGGGTCCGGCGGCTCGTGCTCTGCGACCCGTGCACCGACATCGGCTGCGCGCTCAAGGGCTACCGCGCCTGCGTTCTCGACGACCTGCCCCCTTTCAACGGACTTCACCGCTTTCTGCCCTTGTTCGCCTTGCGGCACGGCGGCAACTACGCTGAGATCCCGGTCGGACACCGTGCGCGCACGGAGGGTGCGAGCAAGTACAGCATCCGAGGCCGCTTCCTGCGCGGAATCGTGGATCTGTTCGGCGTCTCCTGGTACCGCCGCCGCGCGGTCTCCGTCACCGTCAAAGCACTGGAGCGCTCACCATGCCACCCGTCACACCCGATCTGATCTGGAAGGCAGTAGGTTTCGGAGGACAAGCCCTCTTCGGCTCTCGTTTCCTGGTCCAGTGGATTGCCACGGAGCGACGCCGGCAAAGCGTCGTTCCGACCGCCTTCTGGTACCTGAGCCTCTTCGGCGGTCTGACCCTTCTGAGCTACGCCATCTACATCAATGACCCGGTTTTCATCACCGGCCAGAGCTTCGGAGTGCTCGTCTACGTCCGCAACCTCTGGTTCGTACACCGGGGCAAGGCCGACGAAGCCCGTTGAGAACGGCGGGTCGCCCGCATCCCGGCTTCAGGATGCGGGCGACAACACCGACTGCTCAGAAGCTGTACTTGATGCCGAGCTGAACGATCCGGCCGTCGCCGTTCGTCGCGGTGATCACGCCGTAGTTGCGATCGCCGATCCGGTTCCCCGGCTGGGCGAAGTTGACGCGATCGAAGACGTTGAACGCCTCGACGCGGAGCTGCAGCGACCGGTCGCCGGCGCCGAACGGAATGTGCTTGATCAACGACAGGTCGACCCGTTCGAAGTCCGGACCGCGAATCGGGTTGCGGCCCGCGTTGCCGCGCCGCTCGGCGGTCTCGGCCAGTGTCCGAAACACGAAGCACTCCGTGTTGAACCACTTCTCGACCGTGTTCGGCGCCCCGCTGTTCGGGTCGCAGACCTGGTCCGGCCGCGAGGTCAGACCGCGGATGTCGTCGCCGCGAACCCGGATCGGGAACGGGTAGCCCGTCTGATACTGGAGGATTCCGTTCAACTGCCAGTTGCCGAACACCCCGCGCACGAACCCGTTGCTCCCCTCGAGAGACGGCAGGTCCCAACCGAAGCTGAGGACGAGGCGGTGTTCGACATCGAACAGCGCCGGGCCGCGCTCGCGCTCGAGCGCCTGGTCGATCGACGTCAACCGCTCGAGGTCGACCGGTACGATCGGCCGCTCCTCGCCGCCGATGTTGAGGCCGGAGACGTGGTCCTCCGCCTCGCCGTAGGTGTACGAGAAGAGGAAGTTCAGGCCGCGGGTCGGCCGCATCCGGATGCTGGCCTGGAACGCGTCGTACCAGGACTTCGCCACGGTGAAGGTCGGCCGCACCAGACTGAAGGCCGGGTACAGGCGAGGTCCGAGCGTGGTCTGGCCGGGCTCGACAAGCCGCGGGTTGACTTCCATGAAGATCGGCAGATTCCGGCCGCGCGACCCGACCCAGCCGACCTCGATGCCGATGTTCTGGCCGAACTGGCGCTGGTAGGTCAGGTTGTAGTGCTGGTAGTTCGGCGTCGTGAACTCGCTGCCCCAGCCGATGAAGATGATCCCCGGCGGGAACCTGGTGGGCCCGCCCGTGAGGTTGGCGAGCGGATCGGCGAGCGTCATCACCGTGGGCGGCGCGTTGAGCTGGATCAGCGGATTGAACGGCGGCGCCAGGACCGAGTTCTGGAAGAAGTCGCCCTGACCCGGCAGGCTGTCGTGGAACAGTCCCCAGCCGAGGCGGAGACTCGAACGGCCATTGCCCTCGGGATCCCAGACCATCGCCAGCCGCGGCGCGAAGTTGTTCGAGTCCGTGTCGTAGGTTCCGGCCGGCACCCCCTCGTCGCCCGGGTAGACCAGCCCCGTGGGCGCATCGGGAAAGCGCGTGGACTGCTGGCCGGGGCGGAAGCTGTTCAACGCATCGCCCGTGTCCTCGAAAGGCTCGGCCAGCTCGTATCGGAGACCGAGGTTCAACGTCAGCCGCGGCGAGATCCGAAACTCGTCCTGGATGTACGCGGCCCACAGCGAGCCGTCCCCCTCGTTGATCGAGTCGGCGCCTGGGACGGCGGTGCGGAAGAGCGAGGGCATGCCGAGCAGGAAGTCGGCCGCCGCGCTGCCGGTGTGAGTGCCGCGGAACACGAAGTCACCGTTCGGCCGGTTGATGAAGCCGATGAACATCTTCTCGTTCCGGTAATCGATTCCCACCTTGATCGTGTGGCGGCCGCGGAGAATGGTGAGATCCTCGGTGAACTGCTCGACTTCGTTCTCGCGCTTGACGAACGGCTGGTTGCGGTCGCCCATGCTCGAGAAACCCGAGATGGAGAACTGCGGCAGGCCGACGGCCAGTTCGTTGATGTTCGGGAGGTTGATGCCGTACTCGGAGTTCGTGAGGCCGCTCGTGACCACCGGCTCCGCGTCGATCGCGCTGCTCAGATACCGCACCTGGTTGAAGACGTTCGAGCCGATCGTGGCGGTGTGCGACACCATGTAGTCCTCGAGCGTGGACGCCGCCGTGTTGCCGATCGGCCGCACCGTCGGCGGCTCGAAGCGGTCCGAGGCGCTCCTGAGCGCCCGCGCCAGGACGTTCTGCGAGTCCGTGATCCGGTAGTCGAGACGCAGGCCGAACTGGTCGCGATCGTCCGTCACGTCGGGGGACACGATGTAGCGGCTGCCCACGTTGGGCAGCGGCATGAACTCGCTGATCACCCTGGTCGCGATCGGACTCAGCCGGTCGGCCGGAATCACGTTGCCCGGAAAGGGCTCGCCGGTCATCGGGTCAATGATCGTGCCGCCGCCCGAGAAATCGCCCATGCGCTCGGCCGCGCTCATCACGGCGATGTTCTGGGTCGTACCGCGCGTGTTCCGGAAACCCTCGTAGTAGCCGAAGCCGAACAGCCGGTCGGTGATCATCGGGCCGCCGATGGCGCCGCCGAACTGATCCTGCGCGAGCGTCGGCTTCTCCTGGTCGGGCGGCGAGAAGTAGTTCCGGGATTCCAGCGAGTCGTCGCGGTTGAACTCCCACAGGCTGCCCTGAAGGCTGTTGCCGCCCGACTTCGTCACCACGTTGACGATCGAGCCGGCGTTGCGGCCGAACTCCGCTGTGTAGGAGTGGGTCAGAATCTTGAACTCCTCGATGGCGTCGGGCGGCGGCCGCAGAACGAAACCGGTGTTGAACGTGTCGTTGTTGGCGGCGCCGTCGAGCAGGAAGTTGTTCGACTGGTTGCGCACGCCGTTGACGCTGAAACCGGCAGTCGCGGCGCCGAAACCGTGGATCGCGGCGTCGGCGTCGCCTTCCGCTCCGCCGAGCCGAGCCGGCGGTTCGACCACACCAGGGATCAGGGTGCCCAACTGGGTGAAGTTCCGGCCGTTGAGCGGCAACTGGACGATCTGCACCTCGTCGACCACGACGCCCAGGGTGGCGTTCGAAGTCTCGATCAGCGGCGTCTCGCCGGTGACCGTCATCGTCTCCGAGAACTCGCCAACCGTAAGCGTCATGGAGATCCTCGCCGTCTCGGCCGCGGTGACGCGGACGCCCTCGCGGCTCAACTGAACGAACCCCTCGAGCGCCGCGGTGACGTTGTAGTGGCCCGGCGCCAGCAGCGGCGCCGCGAAGTACCCGTCCTGCCCGGTCATCACCAGCCGGGACTGGTTCGTGGCGACGTTGGTCACGGTAACGCCGACGCCCGGCAAGGCGCCGCCCTCGTCATCCGTGACGAAGCCGCTCAACTGTCCGGTGGCCTGTCCCCAAGCGACGGATGCAGACAAGACGAGAGCAAGCGCGAGAAGCACAGGCTCCAACGTACGACCAGCCAAGTTCCTCATCCCATGTCTCCTTTGAGAATGTGCTCCCGTATGAGCAGTGCGGGCAAAGTCAAGAAGGTCAGAATGGTCGGCGCCGCCCGTCAGGCAACGTCGGCCGCGGATAGGTCTCTGTGTCGCTGGATCAGCATAGCAGCCTGTGTGCGCCCGGCGACCGAACCGTCACGGTATCGTCACCGAGCGATCTGCTACCATCACCGGCGCTCCGGCGGCGACCCGTCTCCGGAACACTCATCGAGACCGGCCGAGGGATTAGGCCCGTTGAAGCCGGGGCAACCACCGGGGTTTCGCAACCCCGGGAAGGTGCCAACTCCTACGGGAGTCCCGTCACCGGGACTTGCCGAGAGATGAGTCAACGAGCCGTGAATCCGCGGTCTCGGCGCCTCCTCCGGTTCACTCTCCGTAGAAGTCTTCTCGGGAGAGCGTTGAACCGCGCAAGCGGGACCATCCAACCCCTTTCGACCGGAGACTCACATGACCCAGGACCACGACCCGGCAACCCGTGCCGTCCGCGCGGCGCTCGCCACCGACGAACACCACGGCGCGGTCGTTCCGCCGCTGCATCTCTCCGCCAACTTCACGTTCGCCGGGCTGGACGGCAAGCGGCCCTACGACTACACGCGCTCCGGCAACCCGACGCGCTCGGCCCTCGCGGATGCGCTCGCCGAGGCCGAAGGCGGTCACGGCGCGGTCATCACCGCCTCCGGCATGGCGGCCGTCACCCTGGTCTGCCAACTGCTCGACCCGGGCGACCGGATCGTCGCGGCCCACGACTGCTACGGCGGCACGTTCCGCCTCCTGGACCGCTGCCGGCAGCGCGGTCTGCTTGAAGTCGAGTTCGTCGACTTGACGAACCGGCAGGCCATGGCGACGGCTCTCGCCTCCCGCCCGAAGCTGGTTCTGGTCGAGACGCCCAGCAACCCGCTGCTCCGGATCACCGACCTGGAAGCCGTGCGCCGGCACGCGAAACAGGCCGGCGCGCTGGTCGTCGCCGACAACACGTTCATGTCGCCGGCGCTCCAGCGGCCCATCGAGTGGGGCGCCGACGTGGTGATCCACTCGACGACGAAGTACCTGAACGGCCACAGCGACGTGATCGGCGGCGCGGTCATCGCGGCGACTCCGGAACTCCACGAGTTCTTCGAGGAATGGGCGAACATGATGGGCGTAGCCGGAGCGCCCTTCGACAGCTACCTGACCCTGCGCGGACTCCGCACGCTGCACAGTCGCCTGCGCTGCCACGAAGAGAACGCGCTCGCCGTCGTGGGTATGCTCCGTGAGCATCCAGCCGTCGAGCGGGTCTACCATCCGAGCCTGCCGGACCACCCCGACCACGACATCGCGAGCCGCCAGCAGAACGGGTTCGGCGCCATGGCAAGCTTCGACCTCCGAGGCGACGCCCGCGACGTGGCCCATCTGGTCTCGCACCTGACCTGCTTCTCCTTCGCCGAGTCCCTCGGCGGCGTCGAGAGCCTGATTTCTCATCCGGCCACGATGAGCCACGCCTCGATGACGGCGGAAGCTCGCGCCGCGGCCGGCATCAGCGACCAGCTTCTGCGACTCTCGATCGGAATCGAGCACGCGGACGACCTCGTGAACGACCTGCGCGGGGCGCTCGACCGCGTCCTGCACCGGCCGCGGTCGGCGACGGCGGCTACGGCGTAGCGTCGGCCTTACGCACTTCGGGCGAGAGCCAGGCGGATCATCCGGTCGCAGAGGTCCTCGAAGGAGATCCCGAAGACCGCGGCGGACTGGGGAAGGAGGCTCGTCGGCGTCATGCCCGGCAGGGTGTTGACCTCGAGGCAGTAGGGGGAGCCCTTGGCGTCGAGGCGGAAGTCGACGCGGGAGAAGTCGCGGAGAGCCAAGGCCTCGTGGGCAGCGCGGGCGAGTTCGCGGAAGCGGCTCTGGAGGGCTTCGTCGATCTCGGCCGGGAAGAGTTCCTGGGCGCGGCCCGGCGTGTACTTGCTGTGGAAGTCGAAGATCACGTCCGGCGAGATGATCTCGCCGACGCCCAGCGGTTCGTCCTCCAGCACGCCGACGGTGTACTCACGCCCCGCCAGGAACCGCTCGAGGATCACCCGGTCGTCGAACGTGAGGGCCTTGCCTACCGCCGCGTCGAGCTCCGTCGGATCGGACATCAGGGACAGGCCGACCGTCGAGCCCACCCGTGAGGGCTTGACGATCAGAGGCAAACCGAGCTCCTCGATCTCCGCCTGTCCGGCCGGCCAGCAGGCCCAATCCGGGGTTGGAATCCCTCCTTCGCGGAATCGGCGCTTGCTTTCGTCCTTGTCCATCGCCAGGCGGCTGCTCCGGGAGTCGCTGCCCGTGAAGGCGATACCGGCGGCCTCCAGCAGCTCCTGGACTTCGCCGCCTTCCCCCTGGCGGCCGTGAAGCACGAGGAAGACGGCGTCGTGGCTGCCAAGGTCGCCCGCGACCAGGGCCGGCAGGTCTTCCCGTGCTTCCAGCTCGCGCAACTCGGCCAGCGACGGCGGGCGGGCGCCGACGGCCCGGCCCAGACGCTGCCGTTCAAGTTCCGTGTCCAGGGGTCCCGGTTCGATCGTGTCGAACACGGTGACGTCGTGGCCGCGGGCGCGCAGGGCGGCCGAGACCTTGGCCGCCCCCGCCAGGGCGACCGTCCTCTCCGGCGTCGAACCTCCGGTCAGAACTGCGATTCGCGCCATGCCTTACCCACCGGAGGCGGATGCTACTGCCGTTCCGACGCCGCTGTTACTCTGACCGCCATGAGGACCAGCACACGCATCCTGCCAACCGTCATCGTCGCGTTCACGATTCCGGCAATCGCCGTCTCGGCCATCACGGCCGACGACGCCGGCGAACCGCTCGCGCCGACGCTGGAGGGCCTGGGCGACCTGCACTATCCGATTACCACCTCGTCGGCGGCGGCCCAGCGCTTCTTCGACCAGGGGCTGCGCCTCGTCTACGCGTTCAACCACGCCGAGGCAATTCGGGCCTTCGAAGAAGCTTCGCGGCTCGACCCGGAAGCGCCGATGCCGCACTGGGGCAAGGCGCTGGCCCTGGGCCGCAACCTGAACGACGGGGTGACGCGCGAGCGCGAACTCCAGGCGCTGGAGAGCCTCGAGCAGGCACAGGAATGGAGAGCCAGCGGAAACGAGCGTGAGCAGGCTCTGATCGATGCCCTGGCGAGCCGCTACTCCACCGACGAGGACGCCGACCGCGCGGCGTTCGACGCGGCGTGGGTCGACGCCATCGCGGCGGTCGCGAAGCGGTTCCCCGACGATCCGGAAGCGGCCACCCTGCACGCGGCGGCGATCATGAACACGATGCCTTGGGACTACTGGCGCGGCGGCGAGCCGCAGCCAGGAACCCTGGAAGCGCGGGAAGTCCTCGAGCGGGTGATCGCGGCACACCCCGACCACCCCGGCGCCCACCACTACTACATCCACCTGATGGAAGCCCGGGAGCCGCAGCTCGCCGAGCCGAGCGCCGACGCGCTTGGCAAACTCATGCCGGCCGCCGGTCACCTGGTTCACATGCCGGCTCACATCTACATCCGCGTCGGCCGCTACGACGACGCCGTGGAGTCGAACCAGCGCGCGATCGCGGCCGACCTCGACTACATCGCCCAGTGCAGCGCCCAAGGGCTCTACGCGGTCGGCTACTACCCCCACAACATTCACTTCCTGTGGGCTGCCGCCACCTTCGGCGGCCGCGCCGAACTCGCGATCGAGAGTGCCGACAACCTGGCCGAAGAAGTTCCCGCCGAGCTGGCTCCGACTCTCCCCTTTCTGCAGAACTACCTGGCGACGCCGCTACTTGCGCGCGTCCGGTTCGGCCGCTGGCAGGAGGTGCTCGACACACCGCGACCGGAGGCCGGCCAGACCTTCCAGACCGCGATGTGGCACTACGCCCAGGGTCTGGCCCTGGCTGCCGTCAGCGATCCGCGCGGCGCCAGGCGGCACCTCAAGGCGCTCGGCAAGTTGCGGCGGAGCACCGAACTGTCGGACCTGAGCATTTCCTTCGCCACAGGTTCCGCTCTGGTGCGCCTGACCGAGCACCTGCTCGCCGGCGAGATTCAGGCGGCCCGGGGTCGCTTGCAGCGGGCGATCGACGAGATGCGCTCGGCCGTGGCGCTCCAGGACAGCTTCCGCTACGCCGAACCGCCGTCCTTCCACTACCCCGTGCGCCAGTCCCTGGGCGCCGTGCTGCTCGAAGCCGGGCGCGCCGCCGAGGCCGAAGCCGTCTACCGCCGCGACCTGGAGCACAACCCGCACAACGGCTGGTCCCTGTTCGGCCTCGCGGAGGCGCTGCGCGCGCAGGACCGGAACCGGGAAGCGGACGAAGTGGAAGAGCGTTTCGTGAAGGCGTGGCGGAGCGCCGACGTGGAACTCGAAGCGTCGGTCTTCCGCTAGCCCGCAAATTTTACCGAGGTTCGTAGCGAGGGCGCGTAGACGCCGCTGTAGCGGGGCGCACGGACTGAGGGAACGCTGAAGGCGTACTGCAGTACGTCGAAGCGGCCTGAGGGAGTACGGCCCGCTACAGCGAGCGGATCCGCGGC
>JAAXHG010000179.1 GCA_012270995.1 Vicinamibacteraceae bacterium
CGCCTGGAAGAGCGCCAAGTGGGTCTGCGGTATCGAACTCCTCCATGCCGACGAACGCGGCTTCTGGGAGCGGAACGGCTACCACACGTACGGCGACCCTTGGGCGGAGCAGAGGTTCTCGTCGCAGGAGACGAGGCAGGCCTGGCAGGTGCGGCGAGCGGTCCAGGGCTGAGAATTCGCGCTCGCCGCTTCGCGGCATCGCGCCTGATGCGGACCAGAGGGTCCGCGCACCCAGAGAACCGCACCGGTGCGGCCAACTTCTCTACATGCGGATGACGTGACGCCGCTGCGGGCGTGCGGACCAGAAAGTCCGCACGCCCAGTGGAACCTCAGTCGCCTTCGAGGAGGGCCGCGAGGGAGTCGCGGATGCGGTCGCGGTCGGCGGCGCTCTTGACGACGACGAGGACGGTGTCGTCGCCGGCTAGGGTGCCGGCGACCTCGGGCCAGTCGGTCTGGTCGAGGGCGACGGCAAGGGCGTTGGCGTGGCCGCTGCGGGTCTTGAGCAGGATCAGCGCCTCGCCTTCGTCGAAGCCGGTCACGAACTGGCGCAGGGCCCGCTCGATGTCGCGCCGGGGCGGACTCGCGGCCTGCTCTGCCGGTGCGTAGCGCGAGCCGCCGCCGGCTAGCGGCACCTTGACCAGGCCAAGACGCCGCACGTCGCGCGACACCGTGGCCTGGGAGACACGGATCCCGCGGCGGTCGAGTGCCCTCACGAGTTCCCTGTGACTCGACACCGGCCGCTCGCCGATGATGTCGAGGATAGCTCCCCGCCGGATCGCCGGACTCATTCGCCGGCCCCCGGGATCGCTTCCGCCAGCAGGTCACCGCCAAGGTGAGCGTGGTAGATCGGCGGCGGTTCCAGTTCGGCAAGCCAACGGCGCTCTTCCTCGAGGCGCTCCGCGGCGAGTTCGATCTGCCCGATGACCCGTTCCGGCGCCGGTCCGCCGTAGCTCCGGTGCGCGGCGAGCGAAGCCTCCGGGCGGAGCGCCGCCAGCAGCGCGCCGGTGTCCTCGATCTCGGGAACGAGTTCCCGCAGCTCCGAGACCGACAGTTGCCAGAGTTCGACGCTCCGCTCTTCGGCCGCCCGAACCACGGCGCCGGTGCGCTCGTGGGCGCTGCGAAACGGCACGCCGGCCATGGCTAGATGGTCGGCTAGGTCGGTGGCGGTGACGTAGGCGCCTTCGAGCGCCGACGCCATCGCGTCGCGGTCGAACTCGAGGCTCTCGGCCAGCACCTTCGCCACTCCGAGGGAGGCCTGGACCGTGTCGAACGCGTCGAACAGCGCCTCCTTGTCCTCCTGCAGGTCGCTGTTGTAGGTGAGCGGCAGGCCCTTGACCGTCACCAGCAGCGAGACGAGATCGCCCACCGCGCGCCCCGACTTGCCGCGCAGGATCTCGGCCGGCTCCGGGTTCTTCTTCTGCGGCATGATGCTCGAGCCCTTGGCGGCCCGGTCCTGCAGCCGCGCGAAGCCGAACTCGCTCGATGTCCAGAGCACGACCTCCTCGGCCCAGCGAGACAGATGCACCATGACGAGCGCGCACGCGAACAGGGCCTCGGCGGCGTAGTCCCGGTCGGCCACCGCCCACATCGCGTTCGGATACGGGGCCTCCATGCCGAGCAGTTCGGCGCTGCGGTGCGGATCGATCGGGTGCGGCGATCCGGCCATCGCGCCCGCCCCCAAGGGGCAGAGTCCCGCGGTGCGGTGCGCCCGCCGCAGCCGCCCGGCGTCGGCGAGCGCGGACCACGCGTGGGCCAGCAGGTGCTGCGCCAGGCTCGTGGGTTGACCGCGCTGCAGGTGGGTGTACCCGGGAAGCGCCGTGCCTGTGTGCCGCCGGGCCCGCTCGATCAGGGCGGCCGCGAACTCGGCGGCCAGGGCGACCGCGCGCTCGATCTCTGCCCGCTGCCACAGCCGCAGCGCCACCGCGGTCTGGTCGTTCCGGCTGCGCGCGGTGTGCAGGCGCCGCCCGGAGTCGCCGATCTCCTCCGTCAGTTGCCGCTCGATCCAGGTGTGGACGTCCTCGTCCGCGCCGCCGACCTGGAGGTCACCTGCCTCCACGCGCCTCAGCAGGGAACTCAGACCTTCGAGGATCGCGGAGGACGATTCCCGGTCGATCACGCCGGTGTCGAGCAGCATCCGGGCGTGGGCCAGGCAGCCCACGAGGTCCGCCGCCGCGAGCCGGTGGTCGAACGGCAGCGAACGCGTGTACGCGTCGATCACCGGATCGACGTCCGACGCGAAGGCGCCGCCCCAGAGGCGCGCGGCGGAAGGTCCCGCACTTCCTGGCTGGTTTCGGGTGTTCAAGCGGCGGCTTCCTCCAGCGCGTGGCCGAGGATCCCCACCGCGCGTTCGATCTCCAGGTCGTGGACCACGAGCGGCGGCAGCATGCGGATGCTGTGCGGCCGCGGAGCCTGGACGATCAGGCCGCCCTCGAGGCAGCGATTGACGACGTCGGGCGCATCCGGCGTGCACTCGATCGCGGTCATCAGCCCCTGGCCGCGCACCTCGGTCACCAGGCCGCCCGCGCCGAGCTGTCCGAGCAACGCGCGCAGGTACTCGCCGGCCCGCGTCACGCGCTCGAGGAAGTCCGGATCGAGCACCGTCTCGAGCACCGCCACGACGGCCGCGCACGCCAGGGGATTGCCGCCGAAAGTGGTTCCGTGCGTGCCCGGAACGAGAGCCGCGGCGATCTCCTCCTTGGCCAGGACCGCTCCCACCGGGACGCCGCCGCCAAGACCCTTGGCCAGGGTGATCACGTCCGGTTCGAGACCGTAGTGCTGGAAGCCAAAGGCGCTGCCGAGACGCCCGATCCCGGTCTGCACCTCGTCGAGAACGAACAGGACGCCCCGCTCGCGGCAGAGTGCCTGCAGTCCTTCCAGGTAGCCCGCCGGCGGTTCGATCACTCCGGCCTCGCCCTGGATCGCCTCGATCAGCACCGCACAGGTCGCGCCGTCGATCTCGGCCGCGGCCGCTTCCAGGTCGCCGAACACAACGGCGGCGAAGCCCCCGGGCATCGGCCCGAACCCGACCTGGTAGGCGGGCGTGCCGGTCGCCGCGAGCGCCCCCAGTGTGCGGCCGTGAAAGCCGCCCTCGGCGGTCACGATCCTGTGCCGTTCGCCCGAACCGTCGCGGTCGTAGGCGTAGCGGCGCACGAGCTTGATCGCCGCCTCGACGGCTTCCGCGCCGCTGTTGCAGAAGAAGGCACGGTCGAGAGCGCCGCCGGTCGCCTCGACGAGCATCCGGCCCGCCCGCTCCTGCTCCGGAATCTCGTACAGGTTCGAGACGTGGAGATAGCGGCCCGCCTGGCGCCTGATCGCGGCGGTCAGCGCCGGATGATTGTGGCCCAGGGACGAGACCGCGATGCCCCCCATGAAGTCGAGAACCTCGCGGCCCTGCCGGTCCCAGAGGAGCGCGCCGTCGCCGTGGCTGAACGCCACGGGCGCCCTCTTGTAGTTCGCGAACAGGCTGTCGTCGCTCATCTTCCAGTCGCTCCAGGGTTTCCAGGTTCCTTGATCATCGTGCCAATACCGCCCTCGGTGAAGAGTTCGACCAGCAGCCCGTGGGGCTCGCCCGCGGCGAGGATGTGGGCGCTCGTGACTCCGGCTTCGAGCGCTAGAAGAGAGGCCCGCACCTTGGGCACCATGCCGGCCGACACGACGCCGGAGTCGATCAAATCCCGCGCTTGCCCGGGCGAGAGCCGCGACCGGAATCGGCCGTTGTCGCTGATCCCGCGCACGTCGGTCATCAGCAGGAGTTTCTCCGCCGCGACTTCGGCGGCCAGGGCCGCGGCGGCCGTGTCGGCGTTGATGTTGTAGGTCTCGCCGCCCGGACCGACGCCCAGCGACCCGATCACCGGCACGTAGCCGGAGTTCGTGAGCTGGTCGAGCAGGGAGGTGTCGACCTTCTCGATCTCGCCGACGAAGCCCAGCTCATCCGACCGCGCGTGGGGCCGCACCCGGAGCAGGTCGCCGTCCTTGCCGGTCAGCCCGACGGCCCGGCCGCCGGCGCGCTGGATCATCCCGACCAGGCGCTTGTTCACGGACCCGCCCAGCACCATCTCGACGACCCGCATCGTCGCCCGGTCGGTGACGCGCAGGCCGTCGATGAAGCGCGGCTCGACGCCCATGCTCTGCAGCGTGGTCGTGATCTCCGCGCCGCCGCCGTGCACCAGCATCGGCCGCAGACCGGCGCTCCGCAGCAGCACCACGTCTTCGATCAGGGTGCCGAACTCGTCGCCGGCCATCGCCCGGCCGCCGTACTTGATGACCACCCGCTTGCCGCGCCACGCCGATGCATAGCGCAGCGCCGCCGCCATCTCCAGGCCGAGATCCCGTTCCGTCTTCATCGCTCGCGCCTGTTCCTCAACTGATGTAGCTCGCGTTGATCTGAACGTAGCCCTCGGACAGGTCGCAGGTCCAGACCGTCCAACTGCCGGAGCCGAGCCCGAGATCGACCTCGAGTACCGAGTGGTCGGCGAGCATCGCCCGTTCAAGAGGTTCGAGGTCGTCCGTCACGCCCAGGCCGTCGCGCACGACCTCGATCCGCGCGCCGTCCGCGCCCGCCGCGATCGCGATCCGGTGCTCCACGATGTCGATGCCCGAGCGGCCGATCGCCCCCATGAACCGCCCCCAGTTCGGCTGGCCCGTGCGGTAGGCCGTCTTGACCAGGGGCGAGTTGGCGATCGTCGTCGCCACCTGCCGCGCCGCGGCGTCGGTGCGGGCGCCGCCGACGCGGATCTCGATCACCCGATTCGCTCCTTCGCCGTCGGCGATCAGAGCGACCGCGAGCCGGCCCAGCAGGCGTTCGAGCCCGGCGGCGAAGCGGTCCAGGTCGGCGGCTGACGCGGCTTCGACCCCCGCCGCGCCGTTGGCCAGGAGCAAGACGCAATCGTTCGTGCTGGTGTCGCCGTCGACGGTGACGCTGTTGAAGGTCGGCTCGACCGCTCTGCGAAGCGCCATGTCGAGCGCTTCCGGCGCCGCCTTCGCGTCCGTGGTCACGAAGGCCAGGGTCGTCGCCATGTCCGGGGCCATCATTCCGGCGCCCTTGGCCATTCCGCCGATCGTCACTTCGCCGCCTTCGAGTTCGACGCTCAGGGTTTCGATCTTGGTCCGCGTATCCGTGGTCAGGATGGCCTCCGCCGCCCGCGAACCGCCGTCCGGGCCCAGTTCGGCGGCCGCGAGATCGATGCCCGCGAGCACCGTGGGCAGGGGCAGGGGGACGCCGATCACGCCGGTCGACGCCACGAGGACGTGCCCGGCGTCGAGGTCGAGGGCCGACGCCGTCCGCTCGGCCATGGCCCGGGTGTCGGCCAGACCCGCATCGCCGGTGCATGCGTTCGCGTTGCCGCTGTTGGCGACGATCGCCCGCGCCCGGCCGCCGGCCGCCACCTCGCGGCAGTAGAGCACCGGCGCGGCCTGCACCTGGTTGCGCGTGAAGACGCCCGCCATCGCCGCCGGTTCGGCGGTCGTCGAGGCGATCAGCGCAAGGTCCAGCCCCTCGCCCTTGAGGCCGCAGTGGACGCCGGCGGCAGCGAACCGCCGGGGGGCGGTGACGCCTGCCGTCACGGGAAGACCGGGGCGGCCAGGAGGCCGGTCGTTTCGTCGAGATTGAACATCACGTTCATGTTTTGCACCGCCTGTCCGGCCGCTCCCTTGACCAGGTTGTCGATCGCCGAGAACACGACCGCGAGCCCCCGCTTCCGGTCGACGCGGACCGCGAGATCGCAGTAGTTGGAACCGAGCGTTGCCTTCGTCTGGGGCAGAGCCGAGCCCGTGAGCACTCTCACGAAGGGCTCGCCGGCGTAGCGGTCGAGGAACACCGCCTCGACTTCCTCCCGGCCCGGAGGCGCGCTCATCGGCACATAGCAGGCGGCGAGGATTCCGCGCGTCATCGGGGCGAGATGCGGCGAGAAGAAGACCCTCGCGCCGCGGCCTCCGGCCGCCAGCTCCTGCTCGATCTCGGGCTGGTGGCGATGAGCTCCCGAACCGTAGGGCTTGAAGTTCTCGTTCAGTTCCGCGTACTGGTAGCCGTCGCGTGGGGTCCTGCCGGCGCCCGAGACGCCGGACTTCGCGTCGATGACGATCGCACCGCTGACCCGGTCGCCGAAGTGCTCGAGCAACGGCTTGAGGGCGAGGGCCGAGGCGGTCGGATAGCAGCCGGGAATGGCGACCAGCCGCGCTCCCGCCACCGTGTCTCGATGCCACTCGACGAGACCGTAGGCAGCCTCCGACAGCAGATCGGTCGCCGTGTGCTCCGCGCCGTACCAGCGCCCGTAGGCGGCTGGGTCGCGGAGCCGGAAGTCGGCGCCGAGATCGATCACCCGGGCGCCCCCCTGAAGGAGCCCGGACACGGCCGCCAGCGCCTCGCCGTGGGGCAGGGCCAGGAACACGACATCGGCGCCGGAACCCAACGCGTCCCAATCGGTCGGGGCGAGGTCACCCTCCGCCACGCCGCCCAGGTGCGGGAAGACGGCTTCCATCGCCCGGCCTGCGCTACGCCCCGCCGCAAGCGCACCGAGCTTCACCTGCCCGTGGCCAGAGAGCCACCGGACCAGTTCCGCTCCACTGTAGCCGGACGCCCCGGCGATTGCAGCCCGAATCACAAGGCGACGAATAATACACCACAACGGCGCACGATTAATCGCACGGGGGCGCCATCCGTACGCCCGATGGCGGGCGCACGGACAGGTTCACGGGTGGCGCTGATCGCGCCACCCGGTTCGGCGTACTCAGTGCCAGGAGAGGAACGAGAAGGGGACGGCGAGAACCGAGACGGCGAGCAGCACGATCGCCACCAGCACTTCGGAGGGCGTCTCCGGTTTGTCCGGCCGGTAGAGACGCGCCATCCCGTAGCCGCCCGCCAGACCGCCCAGATGCGCCCAGTTGTCGATCCCCGGGATCAGCAGCCCGAACAGGACCAGCGGGATGGCCATGCCCAGCACCTGCCTCAGGAACATGCGGCTGCCGGTCCGGCGCGAGTAGCAGAGCAGCGCCCCCAGCCAACCGAAGACCGCCGCCGAAGCTCCCAGGGTCACGCCGCGATGCGTCAACGGCAACCAGGGAGTGAAGATCGGCAGGGCGCTCGTGACCAGGAAGCCCAGCGCGGACGAGACCAGGTAGATGATCGCCGCCCGCCCGGTTCCGTAGAGTCGAGCCATCGCCGGACCGAGCTGATACACCCAGTACATGTTGAAGCCGATGTGCAACAGGCTGCCGTGAAGCCAGCCGGCGCTCAGGATCGTCCACCAGCGGCCCAACTCGAAGACGATCGGCGCGCCGCTCGCTCCGAGACGGATGCCGACTTCGAAGTCGGGCGAGAGGAAGCCGAACAGCGAACGGGTGCCGATCCCGCCCGGCGCCATCGCCAGCTCGATCACGAAGATCACGACGCAGAGGCCGATCACGACCGTCGAGAACGCCGCTTCGTTGCCGATTCGCTGAAGCAGCCGGGAGAAACCGAAGAGGCTCGGGCGGGCGCGGCCGCAGTTCCAGCAGCGCTCATCCTGAACGCCCACCAACCGGCCGCAGCCCGGACACACGACGGAGCCTGTCTGCTGGCGTTCGAACATCAGAAGGGAATCTCGTCGTCGTCCTGACCGCCGGCCGACTCCACGCCGGAGGCCGCATCGGGATCGGTCTCCGGGCCGCCCGAGTCCGCCGATTCTTCCTCGATCGTCTCCACGATCTGCTGGACCTCGACCTCTGCGCGACGGATCTTCTTGCGGCAGATCTCGAGCAGCTCGGCGGCTCGCCCCAACTCCCTGCCGAGCTGATCAATGTCGATCTCGTCGCCCTCGATCCGCCGGAGCACGCCCTCGAGCTCCTCCATCGCCTGGGTGAAGCTGAGCTCGCCGTCGGCGACGCCGCCCCGCACGGTCATGTCCGCTTCTCCGTGCTCAGCAGGTCCTTCTGGCGCGATTGTTCCGCCATCGCGAGCACCCTACTGCGAATCGTGCCGCTCCGGACGCGGGTTCGCAGTTCGACGCCCGGCGCCACGTCGTCGGCGCTTCGCACCAATCCCCCGTCCGCCCGCCGCGTCAGGCTGAAACCGCGCGCAAGGGTCCGCTCCGGCGAGAGTTGATCGCAGAGGCGCTTGTGGGCCTCCATCTGCCGCGCCGCCCGCCGCACGGGGAGGAAGGCGCCCCGCAGGAGACGCGTCCGGCGTTCCCGCTCCAGCCTCTCGGCGTCGGCCAGCGTCCGTTTCGCCGACCAGGCCAGATCGCGCTCCAGCGCACGGCAGTGAGCAGCTCGGGTCACAAGAAGCGCGCGGCTCGGCGACGCGAATCGATACGTGACCTGCGAAACGCGGTTCTCGGCCGACCTCAAGACATCGCGCGCCTGCCGGGTGAGCGCGCGGGCCGTCTCCTCGACGCCGTACGCGGCACCGCCGACGCGGCCGACGAGGAGCTCCGCCGCTTCCGTGGGCGTCTTGCAGGTCGTATGCGCGACCAGATCCGAGATCGAAACGTCGATCTGGTGCCCGACACCGCAGATCACGGGCACCGGCGCCTCGGCGACGGCACGCGCCACCCGCCGGCTGTCGAACGTCGCCAGGTCGGTCCGCGATCCGCCGCCGCGGATCAGAGCGATCGCATCGAGGCGGTTTCCGTCCCGCGCGAACGCCTTCAGCAACTCGAAGGCACGGCCGATCTCCGCCTCGGCCGCGGCGCCCTGGACGGCCGCGTGGACCAGGACCACGCGAAAGCCGAACCCGGACTGCTCCAGGGTGTGGAGGAAGTCGTGGTACGCGGCGCTCCCTTCCGAGGTCACCAGACCGATATCGAGCGGCGCGGGCGCCAGCGGCAGGCGCTTGTTCACTTCGAGCAACCCGGCCGCCTGCAGCGCTTGTAGCGTCTCGCGGCGTCTCCGCTCGAGCGCGCCGAGCGAGAAGAGAGGGTCGACGTTCGCGACGACGAACTGGAAACGGCCCCCGCCGGGCCAGAAGTCGGGCCGGCCGGCGCAGCGCAGGACGACGCCCTCCGAGAGTTCCACGCCGGCCTCTCGCAGTACGGCCTCGACCCTCGGCCGGTCTTCTGCCCAGATGACGCAGTCCAGCTTGGCTTGGACCCGGTCTCCCCGCCCTTTCTCGACCAGCTCGAAGTAGATCTGGCCCCGGGCGGCCGTTCGCAGTCTCTGGACTTCGCCGGCGATCCACACCGACGGATAGGTGTCCCCGAGCAGACCTTTCATCTCCCAGGCGAACTGGGAGACGGTGTACGTGCCGGCCGGAAGTTCGGAACCTGGCAAGGGCTCAGTGGAAGCCGGTCAGTTCGACCATCGATTCCATGGGAATCGAGTCGGCCCACTCGAGAGCGTTCTTGTCGCCGATCGTCAGCTTGTCCAGGAACTGCCGTGCCTCGTCGCGGCGGGTGAACAGCCGCCAGATGAAGGTGTGGCCGGCGGGCGCGGTGAAGTAGGTGTAGTTCCGCATCCCCTCGCTCAGGTCGAAGCCCAGGTCGGATTCGCCGTTGACGCCGACGCAGGCCATCGCGATCGCCCGATAGGCCAGCGCCAGCGCCTTGAGCGGCTCCTCGAAGTCCGACAACTCCTCCCGGGACAACGGCGAGTGGTACAGGGCCACCCGCGAACCGTCCTCCTCGGCGAGCAGGTTGTACGGCACGTCCGCCCGGTCGAGCGCGTCCCGGGTTTCACTGGTCATCACGAAGACATCGTCCGTGTCCTCCACCTTGTACGCGATCGCGAACGTCTCCGAGTCGAGACCGGCGAAGGACTCGGCCAGGATGCCTTCATCCTCGATCGTGAAGTAGTAGAGACGCGAGATCATCCGACGGGTAGCCATGGGTTCAACTCCTGGGTCGGCCGGGAGCGGCCGAGCGGCCGGATCCTACCGGAATCGGGGTCTTCCGGGCCGCTTCGCGCGGGCGTGCCGCCCCACCGATCGCTCAGCGTTCCGGATGCTCCAGCAGGAAACGATCGAACGCCTCGCGTTCTTCCCGCGTGACGTCTTCGAACGCGATCAGGTACTCACCCCCGGCTGCCGGCAGCGGCGCCCGGATCAGGGTGACGGCGCGTTCGATCGCGTCGCAGTCCAGGGCGACCAGCACCAGGGCCATCTGCCGGCAAACACTGAAGAGCTGGGTTCCCAGTTCGCTCTCGATCCTCACCCGGGCCGCCTCGGGCATCCGCACCGTCGTGATCCAGTAACCCTCGCTGGACCGCCGCAACCTGATCGCGCCCTCAAGGTGCAGGGTCTGCCGGGGCACGGTCAGCTCCTGGCTCAGCCGACTCTCCAGGCTGCCGATCACAATCTCCGCATCAATGCGCCCGGACCCCGCCACCTCCAGTTCGAGCGCGGTCTCGAACACGCCGTCGTCGCCCGGACGGAGCGTCGCCTCGTGGCGGTTCACGGTCAGGGCGTGCTCCGGAGAGCGCAGCAGGACCTCGGCCGGACCGATCCGCACCGGCGTCAAATCGTCGATCAGGCTCTCGTAGACGCGGTTGAGCCGCTGGAAGGACACGACGCGGGCTTCGGTTTCGTCCTGGGCCGGGGCCGGGCCAGTGACGAGTCCGGGCAGGAACGCCAAGACGGCGGCCGCGGGTCCGGTCCTCACGGGTAGTAGCCGCTGATCGTGCGCACCTTGTGGCGGCCCTTGACCTTCACCTCGACCTCGCGGTACTCCTCCCCGCCTCCCGACTGGTTCGACGTGTAGGCGAGCAGGTACTGCGACCGCAGCTCGCGCTCGATCTCGTCGTAGACCGGCGCCAGATCCTCGGCCCTGGAGATGAAGAACGACTGCCCGCCGGTGACCCGGGCCAGGTCGTTCAGCTTGTTGCGCAGGATCATCTGAGTACGGCCGACGCCGAGCCCGATCGTGTAGATCGCCACCGCCGAGCGGCGAGCGTAGTCCTCGACGTCCTTGAACGCGACCGTGCTCGACGTGTCTTCCCCGTCCGAGAGCAGAACCAGGGCCCGGCGACCTCTGACTCCCCGGAAGTAGTACAGACTCATGATCAGCGCGTCGTGCAACGCCGTGTTGCCGACCGCGCGCAGGTTCTCGATGGCTCCCGCCACGGCGCTGACGTCCGAAGTCCGGCCCATCAGCAAGGCGGGACGGGACGCGAACGCCACGGCGAAGCTGCGGTCCTTCGGCGTGATCAGGTTGGCCAGGAACTGCGAAGCCGTGCGGCGCGCCTCGCCCAGGGAGGTTTCCATCGAACCGGAAGCGTCGATCACGACACCCAGGGTCAACGGCAGATCCTCGACCAGCTCGAACTTCGAGAGTTTCTGCCGGCGTCCGTCCTCCAGCACGGTGAAGTCCGCCTCCTCCAGGCTCGTCACGGGACGATTCGCGCCGTCCACGACCGTCGTGTAGAGCTCGACGAGATCGACGTCCACCGTGTCGGTGAACTCCGGCGCGTTGAGAAAACGCACGTCCTCGGCGCGGCTGCCGTCGTCGAGGGTCGCGGCAACAGTCAGGTAGACGAGTTCCTGCTCGCCGGACGCGGCCGGCACGTCGACTTCGGCACGCCACGGAGGACGCCGGAGAACCGCCCGGACCTCTTCGCCGATCCGAAACTCGACCTCCTGAACCAGGCGCTCTTCCGGCACGACGACCGAGGCCGCCGCATCCACCTTCCCCGACACCCGAACGCCGCGGCGCGGCTCGTTGATCTGGACCCGCAACTCGCCCCTCTGCTGGTTGAGCACCAGCTCGTCCGCGGCGACGATCTCGCCGGCCGCGTCCAGACCCTCGACCCGAACCGCCTGCTCGAGCGGGTACTTCGCCAGCCGCACCTCGGCGCTGAACGGCGGCCGGCGACGGGTCACCTGGAGCACGTCGTCGACCAGGAACCGCATGGCCACGATCTCCTCTCCCGTCACCAGTGTCTCCGCGCGCCAGAGGTTGAGCACGATGTCGCTCTCGGGCGGCACCAGGACCACGCCGCTTTCGGCCCCCCGCGCCTGCGGCGCGTCCGCCGCCAGTTGCTCCGCCGCCATCACCAGCCGCCGCTTCTCCTCGGGATCCGCCGGCTCCGTTTGCGGCGCCAGTGGAACCTCGACCGGCACCGCCGCGAACGCCGACGCTCCGCCGATCTCGTCCCGCGCCAGGAGACGCACCAGCACGGTCGACCCCGGGCGCAGCAACCGCTCCACCGGCAGCGCCAAAGAGCGGTCCGGCGGCGGCGCGCCGGAGAGGAAGCGCACCTTGAAGACGTCGAACACACGGCCCGGCCGCTCAACGACACCCTCCACGTTGATCCGCACCTGCTCCCCGCCAGCGTCGTCAACGAAGGGAGAGAACGAGGCCCCGGGCGGCAGCGACAGCAGGATGCGCGTCAGGATGCGCTGACCGCGCTGAGTCGGGAAGGTGACGATCGGCTCTTCCAGCTCCAGTTCGGGTGAGGTCGGGACCCGGTCCAGGGCGGCCTGTTCCGCCCAGACATCGAGATCCGGCGGCGGTCCCAACCAGGCTTCAAGGCGCTCGGTGGTTGGACGCTGGCGCCGAAAACCGAACAGACCGTTGACTCCGGTCGTCTCGTCGACGCGCCTGGCCTCGTTGCAGACCTGGAGGTCGAAGCGGCGGGCCCGGATAAGGCCCCTGAGTTCTTCATACTGCTCGAGCCAGTACTCCATCTCGGGCATGTAGAGCACCCGCTTCGAGTCCTCCGGCAGCCAGAGGCGGAACGCCTCGTTCGCCTTCGGCTGGAAGACGACCAGGTTGTCGTGCTCGCCCTCCTCCGGACCGTAGCGCCAGATCTGGAGCGGCCGGAAGGTCTGATCGCAATCGATCGGCTCGATGTGGTCCGGTTCCCCATGCAGGAACAGCAACCGCGCCCTCACGTCGAAGAACGGCACGCCCGACTGGCGGATCCGCTCGCGACGCCGCTCGACGCCTTCGGCCACCTTGCCGCGGCCCAGGAACGTCTCGATGTACTCGCGCCGGGACGCCGGAGCCAGGTCCTGGACCCGCTGCAGCTCCGCCGGCGCCAGCAGGAACTGGGGCCCGTCCAGAAAGAACTCCCGCTCCGTGTCGGTCCACTCGGAGAGCCGCCAGCCTGCGTCCTGGGCGGCGACCGGCGCCGGCACGAGGCAGGCCGCAACCAGCAGCAGCCGGCGGATCCGCGATCCGAGTCCCCGCGGCCTCACCACGACATGCGATACAGCATCCAGTACACAACGACCCCGGTCACCGAAACGTAGAGCCAGATCGGCAGAGTGACGCGCGCGATCCCCCGATGCCGATCGTACCGGCCGCGGAGCCCCAGATAGACCGTGATCAACGCCAGCGGCGGCACCGCCGCGGCGAGCACCGTATGGGTAAGGAGGATGCCGAGATAGACGGTCCGCACGGTCCCTTCGCCCTCGAAGTGAACCGAACCGACCTGGTAGTGGTAGTAGAGGTACGAGGCGAGGAAGGCCGCCGAGCACCCGAGCGCCGTTAGCATGACCTGCTTGTGCCGCTCGCGGTTGCCGCGGCGGATCAGCACGTAGCCAATGACCAGCAGCGTCGCCGCCGCGGCGTTCAGGATGGCGTTCAAGGTCGGCAGGTGCATCGGGCATGGAGCTTAGCCAACGTGGATGCTCAGCTCCGGCAGGCCGACAAGGCCGACGACGCAAGGCGCCTCGTGGAGACGTTCGTGATCTCCGAACGGATGGCGGAGCAACTGACCGGGCTCGTGTTCCCCCATCTCCGGATCGACCGGCCCGCCGAGCACAAGGGCCTGCTGATCGTCGGCAACTACGGCACCGGCAAGTCCCACCTGATGGCGCTCATCTCGGCGGTGGCCGAACATCCCGACCTCGCGGCCGCCGCCACGAACGAGGCCGTCGCGGCGGAGGCCGCGGCCATCGCCGGACGCTTCCAGGTTCTTCGAGCCGAGATCGGGTCCACCACGATGAGTCTCCGCGACGTGGTCTGCCGCCACATCGAGGAGCGGCTGGACCAACTCGGAGTCGCCTACCGGTTCCCGCCGGCCGACGAGGCGCCGAACAGCAAGGACTCGTTCGCCGCGATGATGGCCGCTTTCGAGGCGTCCTACTCGTGCGGACGATGCGTGCGATTCCCCAACCCCCGCCGCCAGCTTCCCGGCCGCCATCGAGTGGCCCGCGCGGACCGGCCTGCCAAACGGCTTCTTTCCGCTGCTCGCCCCGGGACGACGGGCGTTCCTGAGAGAGGGCCGGTACGCCGTGGGACACGGCGGGATCGCGCTGGAAGAGGTGATCGTCCCCTTCGTCAAGATCCGGCGGGCGGGCCAATGAACAGCGGTCGCAGAATCGGTCTGGACCGCCGCCTTGAGCTCGAGTGGCTCGACGCGGCGGCCGCGCAGGCAGCAGCCGGCGCCGACGAGGCGACGGTTCGCGACCGGCTCTTCGACCTTCTGCGGGACCGAGTCGGCGGCACGCGGAAGCCCGGCACCGCCCGCCACAAGACAGTGGGCGTTCTGGTCGGGGCATGGGTCTTGACTCCCGAGAAGCTGATGGCGTTCCGAGGGCGCGCCATCGACGTCCTCCCCTCGCTTTCGCCTCGCGAGCGTCTGGCCATGCACTGGAGCGTGCTCATGGCGGTCTACCCCTTCTTCGGGGACGTCGCCTGCCACGTGGGGCAAATGCTGTCCCTGCAGAGCAACCTCACCCTCGCCCATCTGTTGGGTCGAATGCGGCGGGAGTGGGGGGACCGTTCAACGGTGGATCGCGCGGCGCAGAGAATCGTTCGATCCATGGTCGCCTGGAAGGCCCTGCGGGACACCGGCATGCGCGGCGTGTATCAGGCCGCTTCGGCACCCATTGCGCTGAGTGGCGATGCCTCGAAGCTCGTATTGGAGGGCTTTCTCCACTACGCACGGCGCCCGCTCCCGATCGACGACGCTCTTCGCCATCCGGGCCTGTTTCCGTTCGATCTGGCCCTTCGCCCGTACGACCTGCGAGGATCCTCGTTGTTCGAGCTGCAGCGACTCGGGCTGGACATCGACATGGTGACGCTACGTGAGACCGGCGGCTGAGGCGCCGCAGCACGGTGGGTCAGCTACGGAAGCCCTGAGGACCGCTCTCGTTGGATGCCGGCCAGTAGGCCGGCGCACCGGCACGAGAAGCGGACGTGACTCAGCGGCCCGGCCGAGTGCGCTCTGCCCGGCTCAGCGCCCCGCTGCGCGCCGCTCCCGCCAGTAGCGGATTTGCCAACGGGCGACGTTGCGGTTGTGCTCGGCGAGGGTCTCGGCGAAGACGTGGGTGCCGTCGTTGCGGCTGACGAAGTAGAGGTAAGGGACGTCGGCAGGCGCCGCCGCGGCCCGCAGACTATGCTCGCCCGGGGAGCAGATCGGGCCGGGGGGCAGGCCGGGATGGACGTACGTGTTGTAGGGCGAGTCGAGCTCGAGGTCACGGCGACGCAGGTTGCCGTCCCAGGCGCCGGCCATCTTCAGCGCGTAGATGATCGTCGGATCGGCGTAGAGGGCGATGCCGCGGTCGAGACGGTTGTGGAAGACGGCCGCTACGACGGGCCGCTCGGACAGAGCGCCCGCCTCCTTCTCGACGATGCTGGCCAGGGTCACGAGGGAGCGGACATCGAGTCCCCGCCTGGAAGCCGGGGTCAGGTGGTTCTCCACCCGTCGGCGGAAGTTGCGGACCATGGCCTCCACGATCTCCTGTTCGCCCGTGCCCGCCGCGAACGCGTAGGTGTCGGGGAAGAGGTAGCCCTCGAGCGACTCCGCCTCCGGGTCGAGGTCCGCGATCAGGGCGGGAGAGGACATCGCCGCAACGAACGCGTCCAGCTCTCCGAAGCCCTCCGAGACCAGGCGCTCCGCCGTTTCCCGCAGGGTCAGACCCTCGACCACCGTCACCGGATAGGTCACGACCTCGCCACGGATCACCCGGTCGAGCGCCTCCACCGTGCTCATCGGCTGCTCGAAGCGGTACTCGCCGGCCTGCAACACGTCCTCGGGACGCCGGTAGTCGAGGTAGAGACGCGCCAGCAGCGGATCGCCGATGACCCCCGCCGCGGACAACTGGTCGAGGATCGAGGCCAGGGGCGCGCCGCGCTCGATCACCAACTCCACGACGTCCGAACCCCGCGGCCGGTCGAGTTCCCGTTCGGCCCATGCCACCAGGCCGGTGCAGGTTGCCGCCACCGCGACCGCCGCAACGCCTAGCGCCGCGGCCGACCAAAGGAGCAGACGCCGTCGGCGGCGAGCCGGGACGGAGGTCATCCCGCCTCCCGGTCCAGTGCTTCCTGCAGGATGATCTGGGCGGCCGTGGCGTCGACTCGTTCCGGATGCTTGCGGGGATCGACGCCGGCCGCACGGAGCCGGCGCTCCGCTTCGACGGACGTCAACGACTCGTTCACCGTCCTCACGGGCCGTTCGCAGGCCCTGCCCAGCCTCTCCGCGAACGCACGCGCCCGCTCGGCGGCAGACCCGAAGGAACCGTCCAGCCGGCGGGGCTCGCCGACGACGAGCACCTCCGTATCCGTCTCCAACGCCAGCGCCTTGAGTTCGGCGATCAGCTGCCGGTCCCCGGTGCGGCGGAGCGTCGTGTGCGGCACCGCTACGCCGACCCTCGAATCGCCGACGGCGACGCCGACTCTCTTCGCGCCGAGGTCGATGCCCAGGAAGCGCACAGCGCCGCCACTCTGAAACGGGCCAGCAGGACTGTCAACTGCCGCGGGCAGCCCTCGGGCGGCGAAGCCCCTGTGGCATAGCGATTGCTAGCATCGAGCCCACGCGCCCCTTGACCGACGTACACGGCGAGTTGGGGCTCGATGGCGACCAATGAAGTCCAGATCAGCCGCACCGCCGTCGCCCTGAAGATCGGACACCGTCGAGATGTCTGTCGCTGACTTCGGTCGCATGGCCGCCACTCTGGCTCTGGCTCTGGCTCTGTTGCTGGCCACATCCATAGCGGCCGCGCGGGAACCGGACGACAAGCGAACACCTTCGGAAGAACAGGAACGCGGGGGCGACGAGGACCCGGCCGCCGAGGAGTCGGCCATCGAAGAGCCCGATGCGTCGGGGGACGCAGCCGCCGCACCCGAAGGGCCGCCTCCACCTGCCGGCGCCACGACGTTCACCTTTGAGGTCGAGGACGAGTCCGGCGCCGGCACGGTCGAGGGTTGGGCCGGCCGGATCCGGTTCGAACCCGGAGAGTCGAACCTGCGCAGCCTGTCCGACGGCTTCTCGTTCCGGTTCCGGGACTACCGAGCCTCGGGGGATCGCGCCGTCTACGACCACGACAACGAGACGCTCCGGGCCGAAGGGGACGTCACCTTGAGTCGCAGCGACGAGGTCCTCCGGGGATCGCGCCTCGATCTCGATCTGGCCGCGGAAACCGCCTCGGTCTTCGACGTCGAGGGCAACATCGGCGCGGACTTCTTCTTCAGCGGCGCCGCAATCCACAAGCACGGTGAAGACCGCTTCACGATCCTCGATGCCCAGTTCACGGCCTGCGAGGTCGAGGACGGCGAGACTCCGGACTGGAGCTTCCGCACCAGGGAAGTCAACGTGAACGCGAACGGCTACGCGAAGGCTCGCGGACTCTCTTTCCGGGCCAAGAGGGCGCCGCTCATCTACCTGCCCTACATGCTGTGGCCGGTCGAGAGCTCCAGGGTCAGCGGCTTCCTGACGCCGAAGCCGGGGTTCTCCACGCGTCGCGGTCCTTCCCTCGGCATCGCGTACTTCTGGGCGATCAACAGAAGCTACGACGCCACCTTCAACGTCGACCTCTACGCCGGCGCCCCCGTCGGCGCCACGAACGCCTTCTCCAGCCGGCCCTTCTGGGGCCTGGGAACCGAGTTCCGGTACCGGCCCAGCGAGGGGACGGACGGCACCTTCGACGGCTACCTGATCGACGATACGGAGCGGGACGAGAGACGCTGGCGGATTCGCTGGAACCACCAGTCGGACCAACTGCCGGGGGGATTCCGCGGCGTAGTTCGCGCGGAGGACGTATCCGACTTCGAGTTCTTCCGCGACTTCGAACGCCGTGTCGACCGCAACAGCAGGCGCCAGCTCTACTCGACCGCCTTCGTCACCCGGAACTGGGGCAACCAGTCCGTCAACGTCCAGCTCGACCAGCGCAAGACGTTCATCTCGGCCGAGCGCACGGTCCAGCTACGCCAGTTGCCCGAGATCGAGTACAAGCTGCGCTCCACACAGCTCGGAAACGCGCCGCTCTACCTCCAGTTGAAGAGCTCCCTCCACTACCTCGACACCAACCGCTCGGCCCGACAGACAGGTCGCTACGCGCGCGCCAACCTGGTGCCGGAGCTCAGCGTGCCGATACCGGTGACGACCTGGCTTTCGCTGTCGCTCACCGCTGGCGGTCACCTGACCTGGTACGGCGACAGCCTGATGAGCGCCCAAGAACGCCAGGCCGCCATGTCCGACACGGATTTTCGGGGCGAGGACCTGTTGCGTCTCGTCTCCACCGCTGGCGCCGAGATCATCGGCCCCGGGTTCTCGCGCATCTTCGACCTCAAGGAGGGCGGGCGCTTCTCGCGGCTGAAGCACGTGATCGAGCCGCGCATCGTCTATGGCTACTTCCACGACTTCGACGATCGATTCCGGATTCCCCTGTTCGACGAGATCGACAACCTGCGTGGACGCAACGCCGCCCGGTTCAGCCTCTTCAACCGTCTGCTCGCGAAGCCCGCGGACCCGGAAGAAGGCGGCGCCTTCGAGATCCTCTCGCTGGAGATCTTCCGGGATCTTTCGCTCGACACCGACAAGCCGCTGCTGCGCTCGCAGGATCGCAGCCTTACCAGCCAGAACGGTCCGGTCGGCGCCCTGCTGCGGTTCAATCCGTCCCGGCGCACGGGCCTCCGCTTCGACGCGCTCTACGACACCCTGTACTCGCAATTCTCCCGAACCGGAATCTCGGCGAGTCTTGGCATCGGCGACTCGAGTTCGCTCGGTCTTCGCTGGGCGGTGCGACGCAACCCCGAACTGGACACGACCCGCCGCCACCACGTCCAGGTTTCGGCCGGCCTCGAGCTGATCCCGAGCAAGCTGAACCTGAACACCATGGTGAGTTACGACATCCAGCAGCAACTCATCCAGATTCAGCGCCATGTCGTCGACTACCGGGGCTGTTGCTTCGGGCTCCGCCTGGAGGTCGCGAACTTCCGCACGCTCCTGCGCCAGGACACGCAGTACAGGCTCCTGGTGACGCTCAAGAGCGTCGGCTCCTTCTTCGACATCACCGGCGGCCAGAGCGAGACGCTGTGACCAGGGCCACCGGCGCCGCTCCCAGGGCGGTCGTACTGGGCGCAGCGGGCCAGCTTGGACGGGAGGTCGCCTCTGAACTCCGGCGGCGCGGCATGGAAGTGCTCGCCGCCGACCGCGGTCGAGCGGATCTCCGCGATACCGCCGGGACCGCCGCGCTCGCCGCGGAGTTCGGAGCCCGCGCCATCTACAACTGCGCGGCGTACACGGATGTCGACGGCTGCGAAAGCGACCTGGATCGGGCGATGGAGGTCAACGGCAGAGCGCCCGGTCGGCTGGCGGCGGCCCTGCCCTCCAACTGCCGCATGATCCACGTCTCGACCGACTACGTGTTCGACGGCCTCGGCCACCGTCCCTACCGCGAGGGGGACCCCACCTCGCCGCGGACCGCGTACGGCCGTTCGAAGCTCCACGGCGAGCCCGGCGTTCTTGACGCCGGCGGTCTCGTCGTCCGCACGAGCTGGGTATTCGGCCCCGAGGGCAGGAACTTCGTCTCGGCGATCGCTTCGCGCATCGGCGAGGGCGCGCCGGCGCGCGTGGTGTCCAATCAGGTCGGCTGCCCCACGTACGCCCCCTACCTGGCCAGGGCGCTTGTCGATCTCGTCTCCGTCGGCGCCTCCGGCATCGTCCACTACTGCAACGCGCCGGCTGTGTCCTGGCACGGTTTCGCCCTCGCCATTGCCGACGCCCTGGGACTGAGCGTTCCCATCACGCCGATCCCGTCCTCCGAACTGACCCGGCCGGCGGTGCGGCCGGCGTACTCCGTCCTGGATACTTCGCGTTTCGAAACCCTGGCGAGTCGCGGCATCGAGCCCTGGCGGCCCGGTCTGGCCGACTACTTCGAGCGCCTGCGGCAAGGCAGGGTCGGGTCGTGACCCGCGTTCTCGTCACCGGCGCCGAAGGCTTCGTCGGCCGGCGCCTCGTTCCCCTGTTACTCGAAGGCGGCGCCACCGTCGTCGCCTGCCATGGCCCCGGCACTGCCCCACTCGACCCCCGGACCGTCACCCCGCCAGCCGCGAGATGTGACTGGGCGGAACTCGACATCCGCGACCGTGGAGCGGTGGAACAGATCCTTGGGGAACATGCGCCGGACGCCGTGGTGCATCTCGCCGGACTTTCCGACGTCGGCGCCTCCTGGCGGCGAATCGACGACTACTACCGGGTCAACGTGGAGGGCACCGAGTTCGTGGCGGCGGCGGCGCGAACGCTTCCCGAGCCGTGCCGGCTGATCGTCGCGTCGAGCGCCGAGGTCTACGGAAGAGTGCCCGAGACCGAACTCCCCACCGGTGAGGACAGGCCGCTCCGCCCGCGGTCCCCTTATGCGATGACCAAGGCTCTCGTCGAACGGCTAACGCTCGACGGGGGCGCCATCGCGGTCCGCTCCTTCAACCTGATCGGCCCCGGCCAGAGCGCGCAGTTCGCCTTGCCTTCCTTCGCGTCGCAACTCGCGGAGATCGAGGCCGGGCGCAAGGAACCGGTGCTGCGGGTCGGCAACCTGACTTCGCGCCGCGATTTCGTCCACGTCGACGACGGCGCCGATGCGTATGCCGTCCTCGTTGAGCGCGGCGAACCGGGCAGCGCCTACAACATCGCCCGCGGCGAAGCGATCGAATTGGCCGCGGCGCTTGGTCGACTCATCGAGATCAGCGGTGTGACGACCGAGGTACTCGAGGATCCGGACCGGCTGCGGCCCGCCGACGTGCCCGTCCTGTGCGGTGACGCAAGCCGTCTCCGCGCCCTGGGCTGGCGCCCCCGGCGCGGTTTCGATCAGGCTCTGGAAGCGATCTGGGAGGATGCGAGGGCGGCGCTAGCCGGCCCTGTTGGCCCGCTCCAGGGCGAGTAGCTGAGCCTTGCGCTCCGTGCCGCCGATGTAGGAACCCGGACCGCTCCGGCGCGGCACGACACGGTGGCAGGGAACGAGGATCGGCAACGGGTTCGCCATCAGTTTCGACCGGATCAGTCGATAGGCCCCCGTCCGGCCCGATGACGTCGCCACGTTGCGGTAGGTGCGCGTCAGACCGTAGGGGATCCGCGCCGTCTCCCGGAAGATCCGGCACGAAAGGGCGTCCAGGCCGATCCGGTCGAGATCGTAGGGCAGATCCAGGTTGCGCCGCGCGCCGGCAAAGTACTCCGACAGCCGGCCCAACGCCTCGTCGATGAAGTCGGTCGTCTTCACCGCGCCGAGCGAGGGGAACAGCTCTTTCTCCGTATCCGCCGGATCGATGACCAGGCGCGTCACCAGCCGGCCCATGAACTCCAGACCCAGGGAGCCGAGCGGCGAGGGAATCAGGACTCTAAGCGGCGGGACGGTGCGCGCCGCGGGCCATGCCGGCGCACCGGCCGGCGCCTGCGCAAGGCTCACGATTTCCTGGGCCACGATAAGTCATCGTAGCATGGCAACTTCTCTATGTCCAAACGGACGGCGCGCCCCACGCGACCGGCGGCCCGCGCGCCGTCACTCCTGCCGGAGTTCGATGCGCAGCGACACGTCTTCGCCCCTGGCGGCCTCGAACTCGCGCACCGCGGTCGCGTAACCCGGCCTAGTCACCTCCAGACGGTGGGCGCCCGGGTCGACGATCAGCGGCGAATGGAGATTCGCGAGTTGAGCGCCGCTTCCCAGTAGCCGCCCGTCGAGATACACGACGGCATCGGAGGGCTCCACCTCGACCAACAGACGCGCGGGCTCGGTCCTCTGGTCCTGCCTGATCGGCTGGCCGCGGTTCTCGACCCTCCAAGACTCGCCGGAGGCCGCGGTCCGTTGCGCCACCGGCTCGGGCGCGGCCGGCTTGGGCGCAGGGGGCTGCGGCCGAACAGCGGTACCCGGCACGAGGTCCTGGCCGATCTTGATCACGACACCGGGGCGGATGCGGATCTTCCGTTCCAGGGTCTCATGGCCATCCATGAAGATCGCCAGACGGTAGCTGCCCTCACGCAGCCAGAGATAACGGGGGAAGCCGTCGAACGAGTCGACGCGGCCGATCAGTTCGCCGTCGAGGTAGACCGAGGCCTTCTTGGGTCTCGTGTTGATGTCCAGCGCGCCCGCGTTCGGCGCGGCGTAGCCGACCGCCCGTGGGCCCCAGCCATAGAGACCGTACGGCCCGAAGGCGTAGGGCGAGTAGTACGGCCAGAAGGAACCGTAGCCGCCGTACCAGCCGAACGAACCGTAGTAAGGCCGGTAGACGACCCGCGTCCGGGTTCGCCGCCCGTCGCGGGTACCTTCACGGGACTCGCCCCGGTCGCCGGCAACCGCCGCGATCGGCGTCGACACGGCTGCCGCGCGGGCGACGGCGGTCACGCCGCCAGGCGCCCCCGGGGCCGCCTCCGCGCCGCCGGCCAGCGCGAGGCCAAGCAACGCCGCAAGGGCCGGCGCCGACACCCGCCGGATCAGCCCGAAGCGCTCCGGTCCTCTCATGATGTGCCTCCCCGGTCCAGGCCGACGCCATCGGACCAGCCGTTCCTCAGTCCTTCCAGATAGTGATGTCGCATCGTCTTCTCCCAAAGCCGGGGCAACCTGACCGGCATTCTCTGCAACGCGCGCGCCAGCCGCTCCTGCGCCCACAGCAGAGTTCGCTCCCCGGCTCCACCCGCCGAAGGGGGCCTGCCGTTCTGCATCCCCAGGAAGTGCCCGAGCCGTTCGTGGCGCCGGTAGAAGACGACCGCCGAGTATCCCGAGCGGTACTGGCGCTCCGCGAACCGCGCCAGATCCGTCGGATGGTCGTGCGCGACGTGCGCCGCCGGCCGGTAGAGCAGCCGCAAACCCTTCGCGGCGAGCCGGTAGCCCGCCTCTACATCCTCCCAGGCCGCGAAAGGAAACGCCGGGTCGAAGGGCTCGGCCGCCATCGCGTCCCGGTCGACGGAGAGGTTGGACGTGTAGAAGAAGTTGAACGGTACGTTGTTTTCGTCCTCGATCAGGGCGAAGCCGAACTGCAGTCCCTGCTCGTTGATGTAGTCGAGGAAGGGTGTACGGCGCATGCGCCGGTGCCAGTCCGTGCGGCCGATCACTCCGACGCAGCCGCCTTCGGCGCGAACGGAGCACGCGAGGTCCCCGTTCTGGACCCGGTCGTGCGCGGCCAACCATCCTGGCGAGGGGACGGTGTCGTCACCAAGAAAGGCCACCCATCGCCCCCGCCCCGCCGCCACCCCCCGATTCCGCGCTACGGCCGGCCCCTGCTTCCGCTGGTGGATCACGCGCAACCGGGGCGCGGCGTCTTCGCGCTCGGCAACCCGCTCGTCCAACCAGGCGGCAGTGCCGTCGGTGCTCCCGTCGTTCACCACGAGGACCTCGAAGCGCGGCCCCTCCTGCCTGTCCAGCGCCTCGAGCACCTCCCCCAGCGCCTCGAGCCGGTTGAAGGTGGGGATGACGACCGTCCAGGCCGGCGCTCCGCTCAACGTGCCACCTCCATGACCTGCTCCAGGCTGCGGCGGACCCATCCGAGTCCTTCCGGCCACATCGACCCGAAGCCCGCGCTCCGGAACAGCTCCTCGTCGCCCGGGTAGGTCGGTACGACGTAGAGCGGGAAACGCTCGAGAATCTCCCCGTCCGGCCGCCGGCGTTTGGCCTGGATGACACGCCGGCTTTCCGCCGCGGCGTCCAGACCGCGGACGATCGACGAGAGCGCACGCACCTGCGCCAGGGTCTGCTCGTCGACGATCGCAGGCACGCCGGCGGGAACTCCGTCGTGCGGTCGCAGGAAGCGTCTGAGCCTGGTGCGCAGCGCGACCACCTCCCGTAGCTGCTCCCAGGCGTGACGCGTCCGGGAGCCGGCGACCGGGCGTCCCCCCGCACCGGCACCGGCGGTGCCGCCAACGACCCCGACCCTGCCTCCGTACCCGTCCACCAAGTCGCCGTACGGGTCGACGGCCAACTCCCGACCGTGAGGATTCCGGTGGGCCAGCATGTGCTGGACCCGGGCGATCAGCGTCATCTGCACGACCGGCATCAGTTGCGGCCACAGCTCCGTATCGTAGTTCTTGAACGCGGTCAGATAGGCGTTGCGCTCCAACAGCAGGCCACGGTTCGCGTTCCCCAGCAACTCGCTCGTGGCCATCGAGCGATGGTGGACGACTGCCCGCGGCGCCGACGCGACCCGTTCTCCGGCGGACCAGAACCGCCAGCCGAGATCGACGTCTTCAAGGTACGCAAAGTACGTCTCGTCGAAACCCCCCGCCGAGAGAAAGGCGTCGCGACGAACGATCATGTTGCCGCCGCAGGGGAACAGCAACTCGGCGCCTTCTTCCGGCAGCTCGATGTCTGTCATCGGTCGGTGATAGTCGAGCTGAAACGCGTGACCGTCGAAGGTCATCACGCCTCGGCCGAAGTCCAGTCGGCGACCATCCCAGTCGACGATGCAGCCGGAAAGCGCGGCCACGTCGGGCGGCGCCTGCCGCAAGGCCGCGACCAGTTCGGCGAGCCAGTCCGCCCGCGGTCGGGTGTCGTTGTTGACCAGCACCAGCGCGCTCGCGCTGCTCCTCGCCGCCAGCCGGTTGTTCGCGGCACTGAAGCCGATGTTGCCCGGATGCGCCACCACGTCCACCCCCGGGTGCGCGGATCGCACCCAGGCGACCGTGTCGTCGCTGGATCCGTTGTCGAACAGTCTGACCTTCACGGTGGCGCCAGGTACCTGCTGGGTCTCGAGGACCGGCAGCAGGGTCTCCAGATGGCGACGGCCATTCCAGCTCACAACCAGCACGTCGACGCTGTCGATGGCCGTCCGACGACCCGCAGACACACTCATCACTTCCCGCCTTCTACGCGCCCGCAAATTGTCTTCGAAACCAGCGCCGCAACCGGAAGCCCAGTTCGTCCGGGGGGGCCGCCGTTTCCGGCCTGAACGCGAACTCTTCCTTCGTGGGATCAACACGAGGAGACTCCAGGAAAGTCACCAGGGGCGCCAGACTTCGCTCCCAGGAGAAGGTCGCAAGAGCCTGTTCCCGACCACGTCGAGCTCGCGCCTCGACCTCCGCACCACCTGCAACGAGCTCCGCCAGACCGGCTCTCAGCCCCGCCACGTCACCGCAGGGGACGACCAAGCCGGCGTCCCACTCCCTCAGCAGGCGCGGCACCGTGCCGCCCTCCGTGGTCAGCACCGGACAGCCGACCGCAAGTGCGTCCACAAACCGGGTGCGCAGCGACAGGTCCGTTTCCAGTCCGGGTCGATGGCAGGCCGCGAGTGCGTCCACGTCCCGCAGGAGATCGTAGCGCCGTTCGAACGGCACCCACTCGAGGAAGCCGATCCGGTCGGACCCCTGGCGTCGACTCCGCGCCTCTATCTCCGCCAGCAGCCGCTGCGGCGCTTCCGCTCCAGGGGGCTGCCGAACGAACAGCAGGCGCGCGGCCGGCTGGGACAACGAGGCGAGCGCCTCGAGCAGAGGCTCGGGGTCATACCAGTCGTACAAGCCGCCGAACAACAGGCGCCGCTCGCCCGGTGCGCGGGACGGCAGCAACGGCCGGTAGTCGGGCAACGGCTCCGGCACGCCGAAAGGCGCTTCGACGATGAGACCGGAGTACTCCGGATCATCGCGGTAACGGCGCGGATTCACTCTGCCCAGGGCGGTCAGGAAGCCCAGGTAGTAGGCCCGCTGCTCGGGTGACGAGCAGAGGAAGAAGTCGCCGCGAGACAGTTGATGAACCCACGTGCGGTGGTCGTTCCGGTAGGGGTCGAGACCCAGGGTGTCGAAGTGGGTCAGGTTCTCGATCAGGAACGGATCGTAGAGATCAACCGCCGTAGGCAGATCGGGTAGCTCATGAAGGACGTTGTTCGCCAACTGTCCTTGGGCAACGGCTGCATCGCAGTCCCCCAGCAGGACCGACAGCGGCGCGGAATCGAACCGACGCACTTCCGCCGAACCGCTCTCGACATCGGGCGCCTCCCCGGAACGCCAGGGAGACACAAGGACGACGTCGAATCCGAATCCGGGAAGGCGGCGCGCCATCTCCAGGTAGCGGATCCCGATGCCGGCCGCTCGTTCGCCTAGAGCCTCGCTGCACACCAGGCCCACACGCGTCAACGGCTGCCTCCTCGCGCCCTCATTCCTACCCGAACGGACCGGTCGTCAACCATCGGAGCCGCGCAGCGATTGCAGGCGTTCGTGCAATCGCCATGCTCTCGTCGCTTTCATCGCGTCAACCTCGGCCTGCAAGTCCCGCTCGCGAATCTGCAGACGCTCGATCTCGGCGCCGCGTCGCGAATGCGACGATTCCAACTCCCGCTCGCGAGCCCGCAAACGCTCGATCTCGGCACCGCGTTCCGCCAGGTCGCGCTGGCGCTCCCGAATCTGGGCGCGAGCAGCCTCGCCGGCCAGGACCGCCTGACGGCGCATTCGAGTTACCGCGCGCGCCAGCGCATCCGGGCCGAGAGCGGCCGCGTGCTTGCTCAGGACCTTCGCCTTGAGCGTCTCGAAGTCGGGGCGCTCGGAGGCCGCTCCACCGAGTGCATGACCTCCGGAGGGGCCGTCCGCCGCACCGTCCAGGAAGTGGCGGTACTCGCACGTCGTCCGCGGCAGGTGGACGAAGCTCGATGAGCGGGACAGGCGAATCAGCAGGTCCCAGTCCTCGAAGATCGGCAACTGAGGATCGAACGGGCCGGCTCGCTCCAGTGCCTCCCTGGTCATCAGCACCGTGTGGAATGGAATGTAGTTGTCGAGGAGAAGGATCGCCCGATCGAAGTCCCGGCTGTACGGGAGGCGCCGGCTGCTCTCCCTCCAACCGTTCGTACTCGGTACGTAGCGAACGACCGCCGCATCGCTGTAGGCGACATCGACACCATCGCAGAGCATCGCGGTCAAGCTCTCCAGGTGTTCCGGCGCCAACAGGTCATCGTCATCCAGGAATCCGACGCAGTCGCCGGTGGCAGCCTCCACACCGGCTTGCGCCGCGGCCGACCGACCCCGGTTGTCCTCGAAGTCGACGCGACGCACGTCGAACGGAAAGTCCTCCGCCACCTCCGGGGGCCGGCCGCCGTCGTTCACCAGGACCAGTTCGACGTTGCGATAGGTGCTTCTGGCCAGGCTGTCCAGCGCCTCCGCCAGCCGCCGCGGCCGGTTGTAGGTCCTGACCACAATCGACACGCGACGGGGCGACGTGACCTCGACCAGCGACGGCGCCCCGCCCAGGTATGCGATGAGCTGCGCCGGACTCCGGGTCGTGAAGTCGCTGGCCTTCAACTGGCAGTAGCCCTCGGCATAGCGGCAGGAATCCGGCAGGCTGAGCGACCGGTAACGGCGCAGGCCCCGGCAGGCCGCGATGTAGTCGTGCCGTTCCAACTGGCTGGCGTAACGGGACATGGCGTCCGCGATCGTCTCCATCTCGGCGGTCACGTCCACGAGCAGGTCGGGATAGAACGGGTGGTTCACCTCGTAGCAGACAACCCGCAGCGTCAGGTCGCCGGACGCCGAGTCGTCGTCCTGGCTGGCCAGCTCCTCGCCCCCTTCGGTTCGTTGCCGCCGGCGACTGATCAGCGCCTCGTGCAGCGCCCGAAACGTCGCCTGGTGATCGGACGTCGCTTCGAGCGGCGAGGGAACCAGCAACAGGTCCGGCTTGTGCTGCTCGAGCAACTCCTCGATGCTCCCCGTCAAACGGTCAAGGGACGAAACCAGGGCGCCGTCTCGCAGACCAAGAAACGAGCCCGGATGCTCTACGCTGCCGATGCCGAGCACCCTCGCGGCCGCATCCGCTTCGGCCCTCCGCCGTTCGGCGTACTCGTCTTCCGTGGACCCCTCCGGTGGTCCCTCGACGCCGCCCGAACCGTCACTCATGAACGCACACACGACCTGGGCGCCGCCCGCCGCTAACTGCAGGATCAGGCCGCCGCAGCCCAGAACCTCGTCGTCGTAGTGAGGCGCCAGCACCAGCACGCGGCGAGCCGTCAGCGACGCCGGCGCGGTCGGCGGCAGCGGCCGCTTGGGACTCGTCATGGCGCCAACCCGCTAGCGAGTTCCGGCGGGAGTCGGACCGAACGGACGGGACGATGGCGGTTCTCGTTCACGGCGCTCCTGGATTGCCGAGCATGCTACCGGAGGCCGTTCTGTTCCGTTGCGTTCCATAGCCTAAGCCCCTAGGCTCACGCCGATGCTGCAGCGCGCAAAGTCCCTGGTCGCCGGCGTGCTGCGGCGCGCCCTTTCCGACGTCTTCGAACTCGATCATGATCCGACGATCGAAGTGCCGCCCCAGCGGCGGCTGGGCGACCTCGCGAGTCCCTGTGCCCTGCACCTCGCACGCGAACTCCGGCAGGCGCCGCGCGCGACCGCGGAGCGCCTGGTCGAGGCCATCGATCCGCCGTCCGGCTTTGACCGCGTCACGGTCGAAGGCCCGGGCTACGTCAACTTCCACCTCGACCGGACCAGATTCGCCGCCGCCATGCTCGACGCGGCTCCCGTGGCGCCTTCGTCCAGCGTCGACCCCCTCGCCAAGGTCATCGTCGAACACACGAACATCAATCCGAACAAGGCGGCGCACATCGGCCACCTGCGCAATGCGGTCCTCGGAGACGTGCTGGCGCGCGCGCTCCGCAGCCTCGGCCACACGACCGAGGTCCAGAACTACATCGACGACACCGGGGTCCAGGTCGCCGACGTGGTCGTCGGCTTCCTCGATCTCCGCGACTGCTCCGTAGCCGACCTCGACGCTCTTCCCGAGCCGTTCGACTACACCTGCTGGGACGTCTACAGCGAGGTGGGCCACTGGTACGAGGCGGATCCCGAACGGCTCGAACTCCGCCGGCGTACCCTGCACGCCCTGGAAACGGGCCGCGGCCGAAGGGCGGAAGCCGGCCGTCTGGTCGCCCGGCGAATCGTCGGCCGGCACCTGGCCACGATGCACCGGATCGACGTCGACTACGACCTCCTCACCCGCGAGAGCGAGATCCTGCGCCTGGACTTCTTCGTCGCCGCCTTCGAGCAGCTCAAGGAGAGCGGCGCGGTGACGTTCGAGGAGACCGGAAAGAACGCCGGCTGCTGGGTCATGCCGCTTCGAGGCAGCGAGGAGTTCCAGGGTCTGGAAGATCCGGACAAGGTGATCGTGCGGTCCGACGGCACCGTGACATACGTCGGCAAGGACATCGCGTACCAGCTCTGGAAGTTCGGTCTGCTCGGCCGCGACTTCGAGTACGCCCGCCGCGGCAACGGGCCGTTGTGGGAAACCGCGCCGCCCGGCGCGGGAGACGGCCCAGACCGCGAACAGGCACCGGCGTTCGGCGCCGGCGCGCGGGTGATCAACGTGATCGACGCCCGTCAGGCCTACCTGCAGCGGATCGTGCGCGCCGGCGTGGCGGCGCTCGGCCACACGCGCCAGGCCGACGCGAGCGTCCACTTCGCCTACGAGATGGTCGCCCTGTCCGCCCGGACCGCGGAGCAACTCGGCTTTCGCGGCGACGCCAGGCTGGAGATGTCGGGGCGCAAGGGCATCGGCGTCAAGGCGGACGACCTGCTCGACCAGCTCGAAGCGAAGAGCCGTGCCGAGATCGCGGTTCGCCGCGGCGACTCCGACCCCGCCGGCGCGGACGACCCGGACGCCGAGCTTCTGGCGCGTCAGATCGCGACCGCGGCGCTGCGGTTCTTCATGGCGCGGGCCACCACGACGCGGGTGATCGCCTTCGACATCGATGAGGCGACTTCGTTCGAAGGCGAGTCAGGCCCCTATCTCCAGTACTCCATCGTGCGCGCGCGCAACATCCGCCGTCGACTGATGGAGGAGGGATTGCCGCGCGAAGTCGGCCCCAGCCGAGCCACCGAACTCCCGGCCGAGGCCTGGCCCGACGACCTCTGGGACCTGGTGCTCGTCGCCTCGCAGTGTCAGGACACGGTCGAGCGCGCCGCGGCCACGCTGGAACTCTCCCTGATCGCCCGCCACGCGGTGGACCTTGCGCAGAAGTTCCACGCCATCTACCACCGTCATCCCATCCTGCACGAGCAAGACACCGACCTCCGCGACGCGCGTCTCGCCGCGACGCAGATCTTCGTGCGTTCCCTCGAAGCGCTCGCCGCGATTCTCGGCGTGCCCCTGCCCGAGCGGATGTAAACGGCGCTCAGTCCATCTGCTTGCGCAGAACGGTCGGGATGTCGTAGTCGTCGACGTTTCTCCAATTCGGTCCGTAGCCGCCCGGATCGATCTCGTGGCGCTCGGCGAGCAAGCGGTCCCGGAAGCCGGAATCGTCGGAGTCGGCGTCCCCGGCCGCGCTGCGCTCCGAAGCCGCCTCCGCCGTCTCGGCGGCGGCCAGGCCTTCGGCCGGTTCCGCGGCCTGATCCGCCTCGGGCATCGCTTCCGAATTCACCGGCCGCGGCTGGCGACTCTCGGCGAAGCCGGTCGCGATCACGGTGACCTTCATCTCCTCGTCCATCGTCTCGTCGACCACCAGGCCGGAGATGATGTTCGCGTTCGGATCCACCGCCTCGGTAACCATGCGGGCCGCCTCGGCCACCTCGTGCAGGGTCAGCGACTTGCCGCCCGTGATGTTGATCAGGCAGCCTCCGGCGCCCTCGATGGACGCGTCCTCGAGCAGGGGCGACGACACGGCTCGTTGGGCCGCCTCGAGCGCCCGGTTCTCTCCCGACGCCTGACCCGTGCCCATCACGGCGATCCCCTGGCCGCACATGATGGCCCGCACGTCCGCGAAGTCCGCGTTCACCTCGCCGGGCATCGTGATGAGGTCGCTGATGCCCTGAACCGACTGGCGCAGGACGTCGTCGGCCGTGAGGAACGCCTCGGAAAGCGTCGTACCGCGATCGACGAAGCTGAGGAGCCGCTCGTTCGGGATCGCGATGACCGTGTCGACGGCCTTGTGCAGCTCTTCGAGACCACGCTCCGCGATCAGCATCCGCCGCCGACCCTCGAACGCGAAGGGCTTGGTGACCACGGCCACGGTCAGGGCTCCGACCTCGGCCGACAACGAACCGATGATGGGCACCGCGCCCGTACCGGTTCCGCCGCCGAGCCCGGCCGCCAGGAAGACCATGTCGGCGCCGTTCAGCACGTCCAGAATCTTGTCCGTGTCCTCCAGCGCGGAGTTGCGACCAATGTCCGGATCGGCGCCCGCACCCAGGCCGCGCGTGATCTTCTGGCCAAACTGCAGCTTCGTCTCCGCCTCGCATCGGCGCAGCGCCTGCAGGTCGGTGTTGGCGGCGATGAACTCGATGCCGCTCAGCTTGCTGGCGACCATCCGGTTGACGGCGTTGCCGCCGCCGCCGCCGATACCGACGACCTTGATCTTGGCCGGACCGAAGTTCTGCTCGGAGACAGCCGCCTCGTCGAGGGGCGGCTCCATCGCGTCAGGCTGCTGCTCTTCCATCAGAATCATGGCTCTCTCCTTTGAACCCTCCGGTTCGGTAACTCAAGATCACAGAAGATCGTTGAACATCTGGCGCAGGCTGCCCATCACGCCGCGCACTCCGCGAACGGAGCCCTGGCGTACGAGCGGCAAACGGGCCTGCTCCGCGGCAATCGCGTAACGCACCAGACCGGCGGCCGTGGCCCATGTCGGATCGGTAAGGCCCTCGATCTCGCTGGTGAGACCGAGCGGTACGCCGTAGCGGGCGTCGCTCGAGAAGAACTGCTGCGCCAGTTCCGGCAGACCGGCCAGCTTCGAACCGCCGCCGGTGAGAACGACCCCACCCCGGAGCTGCTCGGCGCAGCCCGCTTTCTCCATCTCGACCTGAACGAGATGGAGCATCTCCTCGGCACGCGCCTGCAGAATCTCGGCGAGCTTGGCCCGCGCGATCGTCCGGCTGGCGCCTCCGCCCACCGTCGGCACGTTCACTCCCTCGCCGCCGTCGACCAAGCCGGGGAGGCAGCAGCCGTGGCGGAGCTTCAGCGTCTCGGCGCCCGCGAACGACGTGCGCAGAACGGAAGCCAGGTCGGCCGTGAAGTGGCTGGCGCCGAACGGAAGGACTCCGCTGTGCTGGACCTCCGACTGATGGTAGAAGGCGAATCCGCAGGTGCCGGAACCGATCTCCAGCATCAGAACGCCGAGTTCGCGTTCGTCGGGAAGCAGGACGGCCTCCGCCGTGGCCAGCGGCTCGAACACGACCTCCGCCGCCTCCACGCCCGCTTGGTTCAGGCAACGGACCAGCGTCCTGGTCCTGGGTGCGTGACCCATGACCAGGTGAACCTTGGCCTCGAGCCGGCTTCCCAGCATGCCCTGGGGATCCGCGATGCCGCCGTGATCGTCGACCGCGAACTCCTGCGGGATCGCGTGCAGGATCTCGCGGTCGGGAGGAAGCGGAACGTCCCGGGCGGCGTTCAGAACCAGGTCGATGTCCGCGCGCGAGATCCCCCGGTCGCCGTTGTCGACGTAGGCGGTGCCGTGGCTGTTCGCCGAACGGAGGTCGCTGCCGCCGACACCGACGAAGGCACGGGAGATTTCGGTCCCGGCCATGGTCTCGGCCTCCTCGGTAGCCCGGCGAAGCGACTTGACCGTCGCGTCGATGTTCACGATGTGCCCCTTGAGCGTGCCGCGGTTGGGCGCCTTGCCGACGCCCACGACCTTGAGGCCCTGCTCTCCTTCGATCTCGGCGCGCTCTACGATCAGCACACCGACCTTCGCCGAGCCGACATCGATGGCTACCAGGCGCGTGTCCGTTTTCGGCATCGTCTAGTCCTCCCCTGCTAAGAGGGATCTACCCCTGCACTTACGGCGTCGGCGGGGGCGAGGCCGCCGCCCGGCGTCCCCGTCGACAGGACAATCCGGTCCCTGAACCGGAGATCGACGACCTCGGGATCGCTGTGTTCGCGGATCGCCGCCTGCAGCAGCTGGAACACCGAGCCCTTTGCCGTCAGGTCACTCCCGCGCACCAGTACGGTCGCCGGCCGACCGCGGCGCTCGAGCAGATAGTCGTCGTCGCTCAGAACTCCAACCGCAAACACCTCGCGGCCCCAGTCAAACGACTTCACCTCTCGCACGACACCTACGGTCCGCTTCAACGTCCGCGCCAGCGCCGCGCGGGAAACATCTCTCGAAGCGGGTCCGGAAACACCCTGGCTCCGGACGGGGCCCTCCCCGACACGCTCTCCGAGAAGCGCGTGCGGAACCGACACCCGGACCAGGCTGCTCTCGCAGAGATCCGCGGCGCTCTCGCATCCCACGATCACCCGGCCGTCCCGGTCGATGACCCACGCCCGGTTTCCGGACTCGAACACGGCCGCAGGCTCGTGTTCCACAATCTCGACATCGAGTTCGTTCGGCAGCCGCTTGACCAGCCTCGCCTCGCGCACCCACTCATGCTCGAGCCGAGCCGCGGCGCGTTCCATGGAGAGCATCGGGAGGTTGCGGCCCACGAGGGCGGCGAGCCGGTCCCGCACCCACTCCTCGGACACGCGCGCCCCGGTCTCGACGCCGATCCCGGCCTTCAGGTCGAACACGGGCGCCGTGGCCAACCACACGCCCACTCCCACGACAGGGGCCACGCCCAGGAGGACCTTTCCCGCCCCGACCGCCAGCCAGGCGACCGGCCGCGGGCGGCGGCGGCGAACGGGCCGGCGCCCCGCGAGCGGAGTTCCCCTCCTCCCGCCCCGGCTCATCTTCCGGTCTCCCCGTCCGCAACGAGCAGGCGGGCCAGGCGATAGATGTCCCCGGCGCCGAGTGTGAGGATCATGTCTCCCGGACGGACCACCCCACGGAGGCGCTCAGGCGCCCCTCGCCAGGGACCGCATTCTCCGACGCTGGGATGGCCGCCGGCGGCTGCCGCCGCGACGACGAGCCCTCCACTCACGCCGGCCAGCGGCTCTTCGCGCGACGCGTAGATGTCGGTGACCAGGGCGTTGTCCGCCAGCAACAGGGCACGGCCGAAGGCGTCCGCCAGGTCCCGCGTACGGCTGAACAGGTGGGGCTGGAACACAGCGTGGATCCGGGGCCGCCGACCGTCCCGCGGAGCCGTATCCAGGACCTCCCGCGCGGCGCACAGGGTTGCCTCGACCTCGGTCGGGTGATGCGCGTAGTCGTCGACCACGGTTGCTCCCCGCCAACTGCCTATCCGCTCGAAACGCCGGTGCACGCCCGAGAAGCCGGACAGGACGCCGGCCGCGGTCTCGAAGTCGACTCCCGTGGCGCGGGCCGCCAACACCGCCGCCAGCGCGTTCAGGACGTTGTGTCGACCGGGCATCGGCAGCTCGAGGGCGCCCAGGCGGCCCGCGGCCGAATCCACGACGTCGAACCGGACGCCCGAGGCAGTCGGCTCCGCGTCGCGGGCCCTCAGATCCGCGCGCGAATCGAAGCCGTAGGTGACGATGCGTCTGTCCGCGAGGCGGGGGAGCAAATCCCGCACGTTCTCGTCGTCGACGCAGGCGATGATCTGGCCGAAGAAGGGGACCCGGCCGGCAAAGCGGACGAAGGCATCCTTGATGTCGGCCAGGTCGCGGTACGTGTCGAGATGGTCGATGTCGATGTTCGTGATCACGGCGATCACCGGCGCCAGATCGAGGAAGCTGCGGTCGTACTCGTCCGCCTCGGCAACCAGGTAGTCGCTCCTGCCGTGGCGCGCTCCCGTGCCGGACACGCGGAGCCGACCGCCGACGACGACGGTGGGATCGAGTCCCGCGTCGGTCAGGACGCTGCCGATGAGCGATGTCGTCGTCGTCTTGCCGTGGGTGCCCGCGACGGCGATGCCGTACTTGAGCCGCATCAGCTCGGCCAGCATCTGGGCTCTGCGAACGATCGGGACACCCCGCCGGCGCGCCGCGACCACCTCCTCGTTGGCGTCGGGTACGGCCGAGGAGACGACGACGAGGTCGGCCTGTTCCACGTTCTCCGCCGAGTGGCCGACGAAGACGGTCGCGCCGAGCTCCGCGAGACGATCCGTCGTCTCGCTCGCCTCCAGGTCGGAACCGCTGATCCTGAGGTCGTAGTTGAGGAGGATCTCCGCGATGCCGCTCATGCCGGCTCCGCCGATGCCCACGAAGTGAATCCGCTCAAGGTCCGCGGTACGCAGGAACAGCGGCATCAGCGGGACCTCCCGGCCATGGAAGCGTCCGCGATCGCGCATACCCGCTCCGCTACCGCGCGCGCGGCGTCGCCACCGCCGTGAGCTCGCGCCGACCGGGCCATGGCCGCAAGCCGATCGCGATCCGCGATCAGTTCGCCGCAACGCTCGGCGGCCGCCTCGGCCCCCAGATCGTCCTGTTCGACGAGGATCGCAGCCCCCGCAGCGACCATCGCCCGCGCGTTGCCACGCTGGTGCCCCGCGGCCAGGGGCAGCGGAACGTAGACCGCCGGCCGGCCGGCCGCGGCTACTTCCGCCACCGTCACGGCCCCGGCCCGCGAGACGATCAGGTCGTGAGCCGCCATCGCGGCCGCGGTGTCCTCGATGAACCCCTCGACCGTTGCCTGAAGCGCCGGCGTCTCGAGAGTTCGGTAGCGGTCGCGCGTGTCGCCGACCAGGGAAGGGCCCGCCTGGTGCGTCACCTCGATGGCCGTCTTCCGGGCGGCCCGGGCGAACAGCCCCGGAAGGCGCCGGTTCAGAGCCTCGGAACCCTGGCTGCCGCCAAGCACGAGCACCCGCGTGCGGTCGCCCAGAAGCGGCGGTTCGCCGACCCGGCCAAAGGCCCTGCGCACCGGCACGCCGACCAGCCGCGCCTCGCACGCCAACTGCTTCGCGGCGGATTCGAAGGCAGTACCCGCCTCCGTGGCGAACCGCGACAGGAACCGGTTCGCCGCTCCGGACTGCGCGTTCGGTTCGAGCAGGTACAGGCCCGACCCGCACAGCCGGGCACCCAGAGCGGTCGGAGCGCAGGCGTAACCCCCGGTGGCGAACACCGCCGCCGCCTGAAGCCGGCGCAGCAGCACGGCGGCACGAAGCGTGGACGCCGCCAGAACACCGATCGCCATGAATCGCTCCGCCGGGCCGCGGTCCACGAACGCCCGCGCCGGCAGCGCTCTGAACTCGAGACCGGCCGCCCCGACCAGGCGTTCCTCCAGGCTCCGTCCCCGGCCGATCCAGGCCGTGCGCCAACCGAGGCTCCCGAGTTCCTCCGCCACCGCCAGACCGGGGAACACGTGCCCACCGGTCCCACCACCGGAGAACACCACCGAAGGGCGGTGAGTGCGCGCGCTCATCCATGCTCCGAGACGCTCAGCAGCAGGCCGCAGGCGACCAGGGTCATGACGAGGGAGGACCCGCCGTGCGACAGGAACGGCAGAGGCGTACCGGTGACCGGCACCAGTCCGACGGTGACGCTGATGTTGACGAGCGCCTGGATCACGAGGGCCGATGTCAGCCCCCAGGCGAGGAACCGGCCGAAGGCGTCCGGCGCGCGATGGCCGGCCAGGTAGCCTCGCCAGGCGAGAACGACGAAGGCGGCCAGCACCGCCGCGGCGCCGATCAATCCCAGCTCCTCGCTGATGATCGAGAAGATGAAGTCCGACGTCGCGAGCGGCAGGAAGTAGAGCTTCTGAGCACTCTCGCCCAAGCCCTGGCCGACCATGCCGCCGGAGCCGATCGCGATCTTCGACTGCAGCACCTGGAAGCCACTTCCGGAGGGATCGGCCTCCGGTGAGAGGAAGCCCATGACCCGTTCCACGCGGTACGGCTCCGACCAGATGAAGAGCCCCAGGAGAGTCGGGAACACGAGCATTCCGGGCACGATCCAGCGCCAGGACAGACCCGCGAGAAACAGCATGATCGCGGAGATCCCGAGGATGAGCGCCGCGCTGCCGAAGTCCGGGGCCTGCAGCACGAGCAGGGTCACGAGGCCGACCCCAACCCCGCACGGCGCCAGGACCCGGGGCTGACTGACTCCCTCGGGACAGCGGTGGATCTGGTACGCGAGAAAGAAGATGACCGCGACCTTGGCGAGTTCCGACGGCTGGAACGTCAGAGGCCCAAGGGACAACCACCGGCTGCTGCCGTTGATCGGGGGCGCGGTCAACACGATGCCGAGCAGCCCGAGCGAGACGCCGAGCCCCAGATACACCAACCAGGGCCTGGCCCACCGCCGGTAGTCGATGCTCATGAGGACCAGCATCGACACCAGGCCGACGATCGCCGCCGCCAACTGGGTGACGAACTGCCGCTTGAAGCCCCCGTCGGGGTCCGGCGGGTTGGCCGAATAGACCATGACCAGCCCTCCCACCACGAGCAGGACGACGACGGTGAAGAGCACCTTGTCGATGGCGAGCTTCTTAGCCATCGCCGTCGCCTCCCCGAGCGGCCGCCATCGCTCCGACCTGACGCTCGAACTGGCGGCCGCGGTCGGCGAAGTCCTCGAACTGATCGAAGCTGGCGCAGGCCGGCGAGAGCAACACGCTATGCCCGCGGCTCGCCGCGGCGGACGCTGCCTCGACCGCCCGTTCGAGCGAACCGCAGCGGCAACGGGCCGTGTCGGCGAGAAGCATGGATTCGATCGCGTCCGCCGCCTCCCCGATCAGGTAGACCGCGGCGGCCTTGGTGGCTGCCGCCGCCGCCAGCTCGGCGAAGTCGGCGCCCTCTCCCTTGGCGCGACCGCCCAGGATCAGGTGAACGGAGCCGTCGCCGAAGCCGGCCAGCGCCTGTGTGGACGCCGCGGGGTTGGTCGCCTTCGAATCGTTGTAGTAGCGGACGCCGCCCAACGTCGCGACCAGGCGCATCCGGTGCGGCAAACCCCCGAATCCCCGCAGACCTGGAACGAACCCGCCCGGATCCGCGCCGACGGCGGATGCGAGCAGCGCGGCCGCCATCGCGTTCTCGACGTTGTGCAGCCCATCGAGCGCCAGGTCGTCGAGCCGGAACAGCTCCCGCCGGATGTCCGGCCCCACCTCGATCACGCGGTCGCGGTCGAGGTAGCAGCCGTCCTCGACCTGCCGCAGACGTGAGAAGAAACGCCGCCTGACCCGGGCCGGCGCCCCTACGCGGGAGCTCCCGAGCAGGCGCGCCGCGGAATCGTCTCCGTTCACCACGGCGACGTCGCCGGGTGTCTGGTTACGGAAGATGCGTGCCTTCGCGGCCGCGTACTCGGCCACGCTGGGGTAGCGGTCCAAGTGGTCGGGGCTGATGTTCAGGAGCGCCGCCGCGCGGGGACGGAAGCGGTCCACCGCTTCGAGCTGGAAGCTCGAAAGTTCGACGACGAAGACACGCCCCGGCGGTCCGTCGACGCATGCACAGAGCGGCGTGCCGATGTTGCCGCATACCTCGACCGGGTAGCCGGCCGCTTCCAGCAGGGCGCCGGTCAGCGCGGTCGTCGTGCTCTTGCCGTTGCTGCCGGTGATCGCCACGACGAGGGGCGCGGCCGGTGCTTCCAGCAGCCGGTAGGCGAGCTCCACCTCGGCCAGAATCGGCGTCTTCGCCAACCGGGCGCTCTTGAGCAACGGCCGGTCGGGCGGCACGCCGGGGCTCAGGACGACGGCGTCGACGGCGGCCGGGAGGTCGTCCTCCTCGTCCAGCAACGTCTCGACCCGTCCGGTTCGCAGGAGTTCCCTCGCCGCGGATCCCAGACCGGCAGCCCGACGGCCGTCGACGGCCATCACCCGGATACCGCGGTCGCTCAACGCCCGCGCCGCCGCCACGCCCGACAGGCCCAGCCCATAAACCAGCGCACTCCGCCAGCCAAGGACCGGCGGCGCCGGGATCGGAGACCTGCTGGTGTTCGCCTCGACCAAGACAGTTACCTCAACTTCAGGGTCGAAAGCCCGAGAAAGGCGAACAGCACCGCGAGAATCCAGAACCGGACGATCACCTGGTTCTCGCTCCAGCCGCGGAGTTCGAAGTGATGATGGATCGGGGCCATGCGCAGGACCCGGCGCCCCGTCATCTTGAAGGACGCCACCTGGACGATCACCGAGAGCGCCTCCAGTACGAACAGCCCGCCGACCAGCACCAGCAGCAGTTCCTGCTTCGAGAGCACGGCAACCGCTCCGATCGTGCCGCCGATCGCGAGTGAACCGACGTCGCCCATGAACACCTGCGCCGGATGGGCGTTGAACCACAGGAAGCCGAGGCTGGCCCCGACCAGGGCGGCGCAGATGATCGCGACCTCGCCCGCCCCGGGGACGTAGGACACCTGCAGGTAGCCGGCGGCGACCGAGTTGCCCGCGATGTAGGCAAAGATCGCGTAGGTGGCGGCGGCCACCAGGGCGGCGCCGATCGCCAGGCCGTCGAGGCCGTCGGTGAGGTTCACCGCGTTCGAGGAGCCCGCGATCAGGAGGGCGACGAAGGGAATGTAGACCGGCCCGAGTTCGAGCAGAAGGGTCTTGAAGAACGGGAAGCTCAGGTTCGTGTCGAGCGGCGTCAGGCCGACCAGGCCGGCGCCGAGCGCCACGCCCACGGCGAGCTGCAGGCCGAACTTCACCTTCATGCTCAGACCCTTGTTGTGGCGCCGCCTGACCTTGAGCAGGTCGTCGGCGAAGCCGACGGCGCCGAGCCCGATCGTCGTGCCGACCGCAAGCCAGACGTAGATGTTCGAAAGGTCGGCCCACAGGAGAGTCGGCACGATCACCGCGGTGAGGATGAGCAACCCGCCCATGGTCGGCGTACCGGCCTTGCTCTTGTGCCGCTCCGGGCCTTCCTCGCGGATCTCCTGTGCGATCGAGAAACGCCGCGCGGCCCGGATGAAACCGGGGCCCAGCATCAGGCTCAGCACCACGCCCGTGAGCGCCGCGCAGGCGCAGCGGAAGGTGATGTACTGGACGACGTTGAAGGGCGCCATCCTCTCGCCGAGCGGCAGCAGCAGGTCGAGCAGCATCAGTTCGCCTCTTCCCGCCGCAGCGCCCCGACGACGTGCTCGAGGGCCGAGCCGCGCGAACCCTTGACGAGCACGACGTCGCCGCTTCTGATCAGGCTCGGCGTACCGGCGCTCGCGGACCGGGAGTCCTCGAACCAGACGGTTGCCGTGCCGCCCTCTGCCGCGGCCGCCACGAGTTCCGTCGTCAAGTCGCCGACGCCCACGACCAGGTCGAATCCCAGGCCGGCGGCGGCGCTGCCCAGTTCCCGGTGGTAGCGGCGTTCCGCCCTCCCGAGTTCGAGCATCTCCCCCAGGATCGCCACATGGCGCTCGCCGGCGAGCAGGCGCGCGGCCTGAAGGGCAAGCTCGGCCGCTTCCGGATTCGAGTTGTACGAGTCGTCCACCAGGGTCGCGCCGGAGGGCAGCGACACGACCTCGCCGCGGCCGGCCGCGCAAGCCGCTCGTCGCGCGGCCGCCGCCACACGCTCGATCGGCACGCCGAGGCGCAGGGCGCAGGCCGCGGCGGCGAGGAAGTTCTCGACGTTGACCCGGCCGTGCAGTGGCAGTTCGACGGGTGCTTCGGCGCCGCGCCACTCGAGCAGGAAGCGCGTTCCGGGCTCCCCCTGCAGTGGTTCGAGGTCACGCGCCGTGGCCTCGGCAACCGGAGTCGTGCCGGCGGCCGGCTCCACGTCGTACCAGACGACCCGCTCCATGCCGGCGGCGCGTCCGCTCGCGGGACCTTCCCCGACGTATCGCTCCACCAGGCCCACGACGTGCGGATTGCCCGCGTTCGCGACGATCATGCCGTCGCTGGCAAGTCCCTCGAGCAGTTCGGCCTTGGCCCGGGCAATCGCCTCCACGTCCGCGGCCGCCTCACCCTCCTGCTCGAAGCCGGCGAGGTGCGCCGGCCGGATGTTCGTGAACACCGCCACGGCCGGCCGGCCGAGCCGGCTGACCGCGGCCAGTTCGCCGGGCACCGACATCCCCATCTCCGCCACCAGCCACTCGCAGTCCTCGTCCACGGCAAGCAGCGTGAGCGGAAAACCAAGGAGGTTGTTCAGGTTGCCCGGACTCTTGTGAACCCGCCAGCATTCACCCAGGAGCAGTGCCAGCAGGTCCTTCGTCGTCGTCTTCCCCGCCGAGCCGGTGACCGACGCGACCCGGGCCTTGAGTCGCCGCCGATGGTCACGGGTCAGATCGTGGAGCGCAGCCGTGACGTCCTCCACGCGGATCTGGGGGCCGCCCGCCCGGTCGACCGACGTCGCCACCACCGAGGCCGCGGCGCCCGCCGCCAGGGCATCGGCGACGAAGCGGTGGCCGTCGGTCCGCTCTCCCGGCAGGGCGAAGAACAGTTCGCCGCCCTCCACTCGCCGCGAGTCGATCGCCGCGCCCCGGTAGCCGGCGCCGGGTTCAACTTCTCCGATCAGGCAGCCGTTCATGATCCTGACCGCATCAGCAAGGGGCCGTCTCACCGCCCCGCTCCCGGTTCATTGCGTCGAGCGCCGCTTCCGCCTCGTCCCGGTCACGGAAGGGCACCGTCGTGTTGCGAAACGTCTGTGTCGCCTCGTGCCCCTTGCCCGCGATCAGGACCGTCCACCCCGGTTCGGCCGCCGCGACCGATATCGCGCGGCGAATCGCCTGGCGCCGGTCCCCGACCACTTTCCAGGCACAGCCGCGGACGGCCTCGAGGCCGGCGACGATCGCGGCATGAATGAACCCGGGATCCTCGCTACGCGGGTTGTCGTCCGTGACGATCGCGAGATCCGCGAGTTCTCCCGCCGCGCGTCCCATCAGCTCCCGTTTGCCGCGGTCACGGTCGCCGCCGCAGCCGAACACGACCGCAATCCGCCGGTCGCTCAGTTCCCGCAGCGCCGCTAGGGCCGCGCGCAGGCCGCCGTCCGTGTGGGCGTAGTCGACCAGAACCGGGAACCCCTGGCCGCGATCCACGGGCTCCAGCCGTCCCGACAGGGGCGCCTGGTCGGCTACCGCGCCACGAATGGCATCGGCGGCGACGCCGAGAGCCTGCGCCGCTGCGACCGCCGCGGTGAGGTTCTCGAGGTTGAACCGGCCCAGGAGCGGACTGTTCAGCGCGATGCGCCCCGCCGGCGTCTCCACCTCGGCGCGAATCCCGGCAAGATCGAGGTCGGCGCGAACCACGCGCACGTCCGCCTGCCTATGTCCGGCCGCGCTGAAGCGCACGATCCGGCCGCCGCTCCCGATCCTGCGTGCAAGCCGGCGGCCGTGCCCGTCGTCGATGTTGAGCACCGCCGTACCCCGGCGGCGGAGCAGGGAGAACAGACGGCTCTTGGCCGCGAAGTACGCCTCGAACGACGGGTGGTAGTCCAGGTGGTCCCTGGTCAGGTTCGTGAACACCGCCGCATCGAAGCTCATGCCGTTCATGCGGCCCTGGTCGAGGGCGTGGGACGACACCTCGATCGCCGCCGACCGGGCGCCCAGGTCCACGGCCCGGCGCAACATCCGGAACAGGTCGCTGCTCTCCGGCGTCGTGCGGTCCTCCGCCGTCTGGCTCAGCGGCTCGAAGGCCGACGGCGCTCCACCCGGTAGATGAACCGTGCGTCCGAGAGTTCCGACCACCGCCGCGGAACGGCCCGACCGCGTCAGACAGGTGCCGATCAACTGCGCGGTCGTGCTCTTGCCGTTCGTACCGGTAACACCGACGGTCAGGAGCTCGCGTTCCGGGTGACCGTAGAGCCTCGCGGCCACGCGCCCCATGCTGGCGCGCGGATCGTCGACTTCCAGCCACGGTACCGGGGCCGGGGCCGGGGCCGGGCCGAACGCAAGCACCGCCGTGGCGCCCCGCGCGACCGCGTCCGGAGCGAAAAGGCGTCCGTCGTGCATGTCGCCTCGCCAGGCAACGAAGAGGTCGCCGCTTTCAACGCGCCGGGAGTCGTGCTGCACGCCGGTGACTTCGGTGTCGGCGGCGGCAATGCCCAGCGGTGACCTCAGGGGCACGTCGGCGATCGCGTCGCCGAGTCTCATCAGCTCGAGGCCTTTGCCGCCCACTGCTCGCCTTCCGTCCCCGTCTCCTCCTGCTCCGCCTTCTCCTCGCCCGCCGCGTTCGCGACCTTGACTTCCTCGACTTCCTCCGGCTCGGCCGGGCGCAGCCACACCGGCTGGCTCCAGCCCATCGGCTGACTGGAAGGCGGCGCACCGAGGTAGAACAGCGCTTCGCTGACGATGCGCTGGAAGGCCGGCGCGGCGACCTCGCCGCCACCGGTGGCGACCGTCGGCTCGTCGATCATGACCAGACAGACCAGCCGGGGCGCCCGGGCGGGAGCGATGCCCACGAAACCGGCGACGCGGCCGGTTTCCGAGTAGCCGCCCGAGTCGGACTTCTCCGCCGTTCCCGTCTTGCCGGCGACCCGGTAACCGGCAATGGCGGCTTTCCTGCCGGTGCCGCTGACGACGACTTCCTCGAGCAGCCGGACGACCCGATACGCGGTCGACTTGGAGATCACGCGCCGTCTGCGGTCCGTCGGGCGCAGGTCGACGACTTCGCCCTCACGCTCCAGCGCTCTCACGATGTAGGGCTGGTTCCACACGCCGCCGTTAGCGATCGCCGCGTACGCGTTCGCAAGCTGCAGCGGCGTCACCGCGAGCCCATGGCCGAACGAAGCGTAGGCGGTCGTCTCACGGTCCCAGACTCGCCGCGGCACGATCCCCGGGTGCTCTCCACCAACGTCGATTCCGGTCGCGGCGCCGAACCCGAAGTCGGACACGAGCTCCCGCATCGTCTGCTCGCCCGCCAGCAGTCCCGCCTTGATCGCGCAGACGTTGCTCGACTTGGCGATCGCGGTGCGGAAAGGCAGTTCGGGAAAGGGCTTGTGATCCTTGATCCTCGCCTTGCCGACGCGAATCGACCCGTTGCCGCAGTCGATGATCTGGTCGGCATGAACCACCTGCCGCTCGAAGGCTCCGGCCGCGGCGATCGTCTTGAAGGTCGAGCCCGGTTCGTACGAGTCCTGCAGCACCCGGTTCCGGCGCTCGTCGGGACCGAAGTCGCCGAAGCGGTTCGGGTCGAAGGCCGGATAGGAGGCCATCGCCAGCACCGCCGAATCCTCCGGCGCGAGAATCACGACATTGCCGGCCTTCGCCTCCGACCACTCGATCGTCTCCCGCAGGGCCCGCTCCGCCAGATGCTGGATCGTCGCGTCGATGGTCAGGTGGAGGTCCGCCCCGGGTTTCGGTTCGCCCAGGGAACCGGCGACGACGACCAGACGCTGCTGACCGTCCCGGAGCACGTGCCTCCTGACCGACTCGCCGGCGACCTCGTCGTCGTATCGGAGTTCGATCCCCGCAAGGCTTCGGTCCGTACCGACGAAGCCGAGCACGTGCGCCATCAGCGAGCCCATCGGGTACTCGCGCTTGCTCTCGGCAAGGAAGTAAAGGCCCGGAAAGGCCGACAGATCGATGCCCTTCGCCAGGTCGCGGTCGAGTTTCCGCGCCAGGGGCACATGCCCGGGCTTCTGCAGCAACGCCTCGATCCGTTCCTCGGTGCGGCCGACCAGGGGGGCGATGGTTGCCGCAAGCGCCGCCGGATCGTCCACCTTGGCGGTTTCGGCGTAGAGCGTCCGCGTCTCGACCGACACCGCCATGGTCCGGCCGCGCGCGTCGTAGATCGTCCCCCGGTTGGGGTTCAGAACGACTTCGCTGCGCTGCTGCCGCGCGGCTTGCTCGCGGTAGCGGTCGGCGCCGCGGATCTGAAGGTCGAAGAGCTTCCAACCGATCGCACCCATCCATAGGCCGGCAACCACGACCAGGATCGTCAACCTTCCGACGTAGCGGCGTCTCATGCCCCGAGCGCGTCGTCCCAACGCGTTCACTGCGCCGCCTCCGAGCCGGCGCCGGCCTCAACCAGGGACGCACTCTCCGAGCTCAGGAAGATCATCTGGTCCAGCTTCGGCGGCGCCATCCCGAGTTGTTCGGCCACCGCCGACAGCCGCTCGGGACGGGTGAGCCGCGTGGCTTCCAGCTCGAGAAGCCGTTCTTCCTGGAGCACGTCCTCGAGGTGTCGTTCGAGTTCCTCGATCCGATAGCCGGCCTCCAGGCCCTGTTCGTGTACCCAGGTGTACGCGAACACCGCGGCGGCGAACGGCAGGACGATGGCAATCAGCCGCCACAGGCCGCGAAGCCGGCCCGGGTCCCGCTGGCGCACGAGGAAGGGATTCGCAATCTCCTTGCTGACGCTGTAGCCGGTCTTCACAGCTCCCGGGTCTCCTCCGTGCCGCTACAGCTTCCGGGCCGCGCGCAACCGGGCCGACCGCGACCGCGGGTTGTACTGCACTTCGCTCGGCTGCGGCCGGACCGGCTTCCTGGTCATCAGTTCGATCAGCCGTGTCTCGGCGCGCGGGCGCCCCGTGACGGGATCGACCTCGCCCAGAGCGCTGGCGCGGAGCCGGTGCTTGACGATCCGGTCTTCCAGGCTGTGGTACGAGATGACCACCAGCCGGCCGTCCCGCTCGAGCAGGTTCACCGCCCGTTCGAGGGCCGGTCCCAATCCGGACAACTCCTCGTTGACCGCGATCCGAAGCGCCTGGAACGTCCGGGTCGCGGCATCGATCGACCGGCTTCCGCGCGCGGCGCGGCCCCGCCTCGTCCGCGACGATCCAACCGTCTCGTGAACCAGCTCGCGCAGCTCGTCGGTGGTCTCGATCGGCCGGCGGCGACGACGCTCGACCATCGCCCGGGCGATCTTGCGGGCTTGACGCTCCTCGCCGTAGTCGCGGAGCACGGTCTCCAACACGCTCTGGGATTCCAGATTCACGATGTCCCTCGCAGTCCTCGTTGCCGATCGAGTGGATTGATCCATGCGCATGTCGAGCGGGCCGGAGCGCCGGAAACTGAAGCCGCGCTCCGGCTGGTCGAGTTGCAGCGACGAAACGCCCAGATCGGCGAGGATTCCCGCCGGTTTTCCGGTACCCGCCTCAGCGACGATCTCGTCGATGGAGTGAAAGTCGCCGTGCACCAGGACGGCTCGCGCTCCGAACTCGCGCAGCCTTCGCCGGGCATGGGCGAGGGCTTCCCCGTCGCGGTCGATGCCGAGCACCCGCGCGCCCGGAAAGCGTCCGAGGAGTTCCGCCGCGTGGCCGCCCAGGCCGACCGTGCAGTCGACGAACCAGCCGCCCAGTTCCGGAGCGAGGAAGCGCAGGGCCTCACTGACCAGGACCGGCTGGTGGATAGCGGTTCGGGGTTCGGCGCCCACATCGTCAGCCGTCCGCGCCTCGAGGCTCCTCGAGAGCTTCGAGGTCCTCCGTGAGTTCGTCCTGATCCTCGTCGGTGAACGGGTCCGCCTCGAGCTCGCTCTCCATCCGTTCGAGGTTCCAGACCTCCAGACGGTCCGACTTGCCGAAGACGACGACTCCGCCCTCGATCCCGGCACGTTCCCGGAGCCGACTGGGAACGATCAATCGGCCCTGCGCGTCGAGCCGGCTCTGCTGACCGTAGTAGCTGACCCTGGCCTCGAACTTCCGCCGCAACCGGTGCGTGGACGCCAGACCGGCCAGCCGCCGTTCCACCTGTTCCCAGTTCCGCAGCGGATAGATCCAGGCACAGTCGCCGCGGAGCGACGTGGTGAAGATGTCCGAGCCGTACCGCTCTTGCAGGGGACGGAGAAAGACGCTTGGGACCTTCAGCCGCCCCTTCGCGTCGATCTTGGCTTCTGCATGCCCTCGAAACATCGCTCACGCCCATAAGGGCCAGGTGGGCGCAAGGCCCACAAACTGACGCTCAGACGCGCGATACTACTACCTTTTTCCCATTTCTGTCTACTTCCAACCACTTTGCTCCACCGATCGGCAACACACGGCAAACGACCGGACGTACCGCGTGTTGGCCGCATGCCCCGCTTCGAGGCCGCCAGCGGACGGTTCAGGGCCGGCCGTCGGTCTCGTCGGCCGCCTCGCCGGCTTCGCCGGCTTCGCCGGGCGAATCGTCCGCTTCCGCGTCCTGCGCGCCCGGCCCGAACGGAGCGAGCAGCCCCAACGCATCGGCGTCGAGCGAGGGCGCCTCGACGGGGCGATACCCCTCGGCGCCCTCGGGCAGCCGCTCGACGATGTAGGCGGCCTCCGCAAGTTCCTTGAGATAGAGGTCGCGTTCCTCAGCAAAGAGGCGGCTTCGCTCTTCCCGCTCGATCGCGGCGCGCACTTCCTCGAACGGCCGAACCGAGGCGGGCACTCGTTCGAGCATCTTCAGTACGTGAAGGCCACCGCGCGCTGCGATCGCGTCGGCGACGCCGTCCACTTCGAGATCCCAGGCAACCGCATCGAGAGCTGGCGCCAGGTCGCCGGGCGTAACCCACCCGACATCGACGTCCGTCACACCTTCGCCCAGCCCCTCCGCCACTTCCGCGGCCGTACTACCCGACATCAAGCGAGTACGCGCCAGCGCGGCCAGCGGCGCCATGCGGTCGGCCGGAACCGTGGCCTCCAGGACCACGACCTCCTCGAAGCGAGCCCGCTCCGGAACGCGGAAACGCTCCTCGTTCTCCCGGTAGAACCGTCGCAGGTCTTCGTCTTCGATCACGACGCGCCCCGCCACCTCACGACCGAAGACGACGTTCATGCGCAATTCCTTTCGCCTCCGCGCCCGGAAGTCCTCCTCCCGCATCCCTGATTGCGCCAGAGCCTGGCGAAACTGTTCTTCGTTCTCGATCCCGAACTGTTCCCACGTCGCCTTGATCTGCTCCTCGACATCGCTCTCGTCGATCGTCACCGCGAGTTGGTCGGCGCGGGACAAGAGAAGCAGTTCGTCGAACAACCTCTTCATGACGAAGCGGCCTGCGTCGGCGATCCGCTCCTGCCGTTCCTGCTCGCTCGGAGCGGGTACAGCCTGCAAAGCCCGGATCTCGTCGCTGACGGCCCTCTCATAATCGTAGAGGGTCGCGATGCGGTCGTTGACCCGCAGTACGACGCGATTCTCCGAACCGGGTGAGGACTGCCCAACCGCGGGGAACTTCGCGAGCACCAGCAGTGTCACCACCGCAGCCATACGCAGCCCTAGGCTCTGTCGAGTCATCGTTCCTACCTCATTCTGGGGCGTCCGGATCCGCGCATACGCCGTAGTACTCGAAGGACAACGGCTCCACCGCGACCCCCAGATTGTACTCCCACCGGACCTCAGCAGCGGCGGCCCCGCAGGAGTTCGTCGCTACGCCTCCTCCAGCAGCGCCCTGACCCTTGGCGCCGCCCCCGCGAGCGTCAGCACTCCTTGCGGGAGACGCGCTCCGCCTGGGAAGATGCGGAAGCCTGTAGTCGGCCTTGAGCAACTCGCTCCATTCTCCTTCACCGAGTTCGAAGACGACATCGGCGAGCGCAGGGGGAAGGTCCTCCCGCGAGAGTTCGCCCCGAAGACCGCCGAAGGACGAGCTGACCGATGGAGCGCAGACGGGCCAGTTCGCCGAAGTCGAGGCCCCCTCAAGTTCCGCCAACGCCGGTTCGGCGGCCGCCCTTCCCGGCCCTTCCCCTTGCTGCTGGCCAATCCGAGCCCGGCCCGAGAAACACATCGTGCTCCGGGTCAATGACCGGACCGCGACCCTCTACGACTACCAACAGGCCTCTCCCATGCGAATCGGCGAAATCCACGACACGGTCAGAGTCACGGATCAGCAAGAGCAGGAGTGGGTCGAGGACGCCGGGCGCCAAATGATGAAGGTCCTGGTTCGAGGAACTTCTCCTCCAGTCCCGGGCGGACCAAGTGGCCGTTGTCATCGACACTAGGGACGTCGGCGGACAGCTTCAGGCGACGTTGGAACAGTTTGGGATCGAGAACGAAGCGCAGTTCCGCCAGGCTTTGACGGAGCATGGCACGAGGGAAGAGGACTTCAGGGTCGAATCCACAGGCGGAAGCGATCGAACGCCGTGCTCCCAGCGCGAAGTCGCACCTCGGGTTAACTTGGCGGACGAGGACCTGCGCCGCTTCGATCGCGACAACGAGAAGCGTTTCGGATTCCTGAGCGGGCCGGGTTCGAAGAGGTGGTGGTTGTCGAAGGCGTCGTTGCGGCGGACCGGATGACTCCACTGGCGGCGTTGGCGTGGACCCGGCTCATGTCGGGAAGTCGCCACGGAGGTAGCGGAAGATCCTGGCGAGGGCGTAACTGCCGTTGACGCCAGCTGGGTTAGTCCGGGCGACCTTCGCATCGGAGCTAGATGCCGTTGCCTGAGACCTGCAAGCCGGTGGAGGTGGCGGAAGGTGTCTCCGCGCGAGGCGGTCTGCACGTACTGAAGATGCTCGAGCACGAGCCCGAGTCGACTCAGCCGTCTTAGGATGTGCGCGTCCTGATCCAGCAGGAAGAGCACAAACAGCTTGCCTTCCGAGGAGCACGACCTCCACCTGAGGTGGTCCCGGTTCTTTGGACAGTTTCGATGCGGGGCTATGGCCAAGTTCCTCATCTTCGACCGGGAACGTTGTCCCGCCGTTGACTTGAGCTGCGTCGCCGACAATGTGGACGCTCGCCACGCGGCGCGAATCGAATCCGCCCTCGACGCCCCGTTTGCCCCGAGGCCCTCATGAACCCGTAGACGTCTTGGGTCCCGTCCTACCTCATTCCGGGGCAACCGGATCCGCGAAGACGCCGCGGTACTCGAAGGGCAACCGCTCCACAGCGACCCGCAGATTGTACTCCTGCCGGGCCTCCGCGGCGGCGGCCCGCACGACTTCTTCGCTGTGCGCCTCCTCCAGCAGCGCGATGATCCCTGGCGCCGCCTCCGCGAGCGTCAGCGTCTCTTCCGGCAGGACCCGCTCGACCTCGAAAATGCGAAAGCCGTAGTCGGCCTCGAGCAACTCGCTCCACTCCCCTTCGCCGAGCTCGAAGACCACGTCCGCGAGCGCAGGGGGCAGGTCCTCCCGCGACAGCTCGCCCTGAAGACCGCCGACGGACGCGCTGGGTCCAATGGAGCGAAGACGCGCCAGTTCGCCGAAGTCGACGCCCGCATCGAGTTCCGCCAACGCCAGTTCGGCGGCGGCCCGATCCTGGACGAGGATCTGACGCAGGCGCACCCGCGGCGGCCGGGCGAAGTCGCCTTGATGTTGCTCGTAGTAGCGTTCGATCTCCGGCCGCGACACCTCCACCGGGGACGCCTGGAGCAGCCGGATTGCCGCCTCCTGGGCCGTCGCCTGCCCGTCCACGAGCCCCCGGTCCCGGGCAAGCCGGACGAGGAGCTGGTCGTCCACGAAGCGCTCGAAGAGCCTGGAGAGCACCGCGCTGCCGAAACGGGAGGCGTCCTCGCCCAGCGACTCCTCCACGTAGCCTCGAAAGTCCTCGTAGCGAAAGTCCCGGTCGCCGATTCGCACCACGACTCCCTCGGGCAACCCGCCGCCGCAACCCAGCGAGAACGCGACCAGGAGACCGGCGCAGAGTCCTCGTACGCGGGGCGGTTCCCACCGGCCAGTCAATGGACCGTCTCCGAGGCAGCAAGGCCGGACAGCGGCTCACCCGACAGCAACTGGAGGAGCTGCAGCGTGACCTCGAGCGCCTGCGGGCCCGGTATCCCGCCAAGCGTCAGAACGCCGTCCGGCGTGAAGGCGGCTCCCTCCCGCTCGGATACGAAGCGGATCAGTCCGTCGACATCCACCTTCGCGTCGCGACGCAGCCGGATCGTCAGACGCTCCTTGCGGTGCGCGATCGACTGGACACCGAGCGATTCCGCAACCCGCTTCAGTTCCGCGCCGCGAACCAGGGCGTGGACCGCCTCGGGCGGAGGTCCGAAACGGTCGCGGAGCTCGGCAAGCAGCGTGTCCGGCTCCTCGTCGGCGTCCGCCAAACGCCGGTAGATCTCGAGCCGCAGCGAGATCTCCCCGATGTAGTCCTCCGGTATCGACATCGTCGAGGGCAGGCTGATCGACGCCGACGGCGTCTCCGCCGGCGCTTCGCCCCGGAGTTCCGCGATCGTCTGTTCCAGCATCTTCATGTAGGTCTCGATTCCCACTTCCGCGATGTGGCCGCTCTGCTCCGCCCCGAGCAGGTTGCCGGCGCCTCGAATCTCCAGATCGCGGGCCGCGATCCGGAACCCCGCCCCCAGCTCGGTGAACTCCCTGATCGCGACGAGCCGCTTGCGCGCCTCCTCCGAGAGCTCCGTGTCGGGCGGCGCCAGAAGGTAGCAGTAGCCCAACTGATCGCTGCGTCCTACGCGGCCGCGCAACTGGTAGAGCTGGGCCAGGCCGAAGCGATCCGCGCGGTGCACGAGCATCGTGTTCACGTTGGGGATGTCGATTCCGTTCTCGATGATCGTCGTCGCCAGCAGCAGGTCGACTTCTCCCGACGTGAAGGCTCTCATCCGCCGGCTCAGTTCGGCCTCGTCCATCTGCCCATGGCCGACCGTGATCCGAAGCCCGGGCACGAGTTCGCGCAGATAGCGGAGCATGCCCTCGATGTCCTCGACCCGGTTGTAGACGTAGAACACCTGGCCGCCGCGCTCGACCTCGAACTCGATCGCCTCGCGGACCAGATCGCCCGAGAACGGGAGTACCCGCGTCTCGACGGCCATCCGATCCCGCGGCGGCGACTCGATCAGGGAAAGGTCCCTGACGCCCGCCAAGGACAACTGCAGGGTACGCGGCACCGGCGTCGCCGACATCGCCAGCACGTGGACGTTCCGCTTCAGTTCCCGCAGCCGTTCTTTCTGGGCGACGCCGAAGCGCTGCTCCTCGTCGATGATCACCAGACCCAGGCACGGCAGATCGATATCCCGGCTCAGCAGCCGGTGCGTACCGATCAGGATGTGGATCTCGCCTGCCGCCAACCGGTCCCGGATCTCCCGGACCCGGGCAGCCGAACGGAACCGGGACACCATCTCGATCTCGACGCCGAACCCCTGGAAGCGCCTCCGAAAGACGCGCAGGTGCTGGTCGGCGAGGATGGTCGTCGGCGCCAGCACGGCGACCTGCAGGCCGTTGTCGACCGCCTTGAACGCCGCCCGCATCGCGACTTCCGTCTTGCCGAAGCCCACGTCGCCGCACAGAAGCCGGTCCATCGGCCGTTCGCGACCCAGATCCTCCTTGATCGTGCGGATCGACTCCAGTTGATCCGGCGTCTCCTCGTAGCTGAAGGCGCTCTCGAACTGGAGCTGGCGGTCGCTGTCCTCGTTCATTGGCACCGCCCGCGCCAGCCGGCGCTCGGCATACAGCTTCAACAGATCGGTGGCGATCGCCTTGAGGCTGCGCCGGATCCGGCCCTTCTTCTTCGCCCAGCTGCTCCCGCCCAACTGGTCGAGGCGTGGGGCCAGACCCTCGATGCCGCTGTAGCGCTCGATCTCGTCCAGGCGAGTCAGAGGCAGGAGCAACGTACGGCCTGACGAGTAGAGGAGCTCCATGACCTCGATCGCCCGCGACTGCCTGCGCGGTGCGTAGCCCTCCACCTCGGGACCGTCGTCGGGTGGACCTTCAAGCGTTCGCAGCCCCAGGAACTGCCCGATGCCGTGATCTTCGTGAACCACGAACTCACCCACCCGCAGGTCCCCGAGCCCCGACACGAAGGGCCCCATCCGGCGGCGGCGACGCGGAGCTCGCGCCCTACGCCGGAAGAGCTGTCCCTCGCCGAACAACACCAGCCGGGCAGCCGGAAGCCGGAAACCCCGGCCCAGTTCACCGTCGACCAGCCGTACGCCGCCTCCATCCCAGTCGATCTCGCGGCTGCCGAGCGTCCGGCGGAGCGACTCGTGCCGTCCGGCGCGCGCCACCAGCCAGAGGTCGTCGCCGCGCGCCGCCGCGGTCTCAACTTCGCGCGGGAAACGGGGAAGCTGATCGATCAGCACGTCCGTCTCGACCGCCCCGAAGTCGACCCGCGTTCGCCGTCGCGCGGGTTCGTCCAGAACGCCCCCGACCCGAACGGCCGCGTCCTCGACGAGATCGAGCACCTGCGTGCTGGGCACGGTCAGCCGTTCCGGTTCCGCGGCGATGTCCCCGTCGTCGGACCGTCTCGCGTACTCGTCCCACAGCATCTCGGCGTGCTGCTCGATCTCCCGGCGTACCCGGTCGAGTTCGACCACGATCACCGTGGCCGTCTCCATCACCTCACCGAGACTCGCGCTCGGCTGCAGCAGAGGGAGGTACTTCTCCCAGCCCGCGAAGGGCTCCCCCTCCACCATTTCCTCCAGTTGGGTGCGGGCCGACTCGGCGAGATCGTCTCCTCGCTCTTCCAGCAGAGCCAGGGCCAGCTCGGCGGCTTGTTCCGGCGCGGCCGCGAACGGCGTCAACGGCCGGACGCGCAACGACTCGACTGCCTCCTCGGAGCGCTGCGTCGAGGCATCGAAACGGTGGATGCTCTCGATCGTGTCGCCGAACAGGTCGAGTCGCGCCGGCCTCGGCTCGCCGGGAGCGAAGAGGTCGAAGACACCGCCCCGCTGCGCCACGGCCCCTACCGCCGCCACCAGGTCGGCGCGGCGATAGCCGCGGGAGACCAGGTGGGTCAGGAGTCCCTCCAGCACCACATCCTCACCCACCCGAAGGTCCACGACCGACTGGAGGAACGCCTCAGGTTCCGCGAGGCGATGAAACAGGGTCCGCGGCGTGCAGACGACGGTGACGCGCGGGGTGCGGAGCAGGAGGTCGTAGGCGACGCTCTCCTGGGCGCGCACCTGCAGCGAGGCTTCCGCCTGCTGGTACGGCGTCAGCGCCGGGGACGGAAAGGGGACGACGCGCTCCCCCTCCCCATGCCCGAGCAACCGAGCCCCATCCGTCCAGGCAAGGACCTCGCTCTCGCTCGGAACGACGACGAGCTGGGCCGCGGCCCGGTCCTCAGCCAGCAGCTCGAACACCACCGAGGCCGCGCGTACCGGCAGACCGACGACCACCGCGCGCTCGGCCGCAGCCAGTTCGCGGTAGTCCCCGCCGCGACGAATGCGGCGGCGGAGTTCACGCCACGCGGACACCCTCGGTCAGAACCGGATCAGTCGTCCGTGCGCGGCAGAACGACGACCGTGTCGCCCGGTCTCACCAGACCCAGCTCCTCGCGCGCGAGACGTTCCAGCACGACTGGATCGTCCTGAAGCAGCGCGACCCTGCCCTTCAGGCTCTCTACGCGCTGCCTCGCCTCCTCGAGCTCGATCTCGAGCTCCGCCTCGCGCTCGGCCAGCTCGGCAAGGCCCGAGTAGTTGTCGGCGCCGGCCCGGGCCAGAAGCAGAAGCACCACGATCAGGCCGACGCCGATCAGCGTCGGCAGCGAGCGCTGGGTCCATTCGAGCCAACGATCAATGCGCTCCCGCAGCCGCCCGCGCCGGTCTGAAGGCGTCGCAGACACGCGACAAAGCCTATACGAGGGCCCACTTTGCCACCGGAAGCACCCACCCGGCTCCCGGAGCGTAATCCAATCCTGAGATGAGCC
>JAAXHG010000024.1 GCA_012270995.1 Vicinamibacteraceae bacterium
TCTCCACCATCAACCCGGAAGAGCCATACATGTTCTCTGTTCTATTCGACCACAAGTGCTAAGAGAGCCGATGCGGTGCTTCACGAGATGCTGCACATAGCTGGCAAAAAGCACAGTAATTTCGGGGGTGCAGGACCTTTTCATGCGGCGGTTATGGCCGCATGTCCGTAAAAGGAGGACATCAAATGTCGAGACGGATCACTATGGCTCTGGCCGGCCCCATCGTTGCTGGTGCCGTGCTCTTGCCGGCGAGACCGCTGTCAGGCCAGTCGGAGGTCGAGACCATCCACAGTAGCGAGTACGGCACCACCGTCAGGTTCCGCGACGAAGATGGCGTTCTGGTCGAGCGCTTTCTGTCGCCGGGCGGGCACGGCACTATCCCGTTTATATCGGACAGGTTTCTTGACGACGACGGCGACATGGTGAGAAAGGAGACCCGCTATCGGGACGGCAGACGCTTGACGGAGCACTTCGCCTATGTCCGACCCTTGCCTGATGGGGGCAAGAGTCTCTTTGCTCGCGCACGCAATATGAGCCGGGAGAAGAAGGACGACTTCCTTTCCCGCTTGCCGCCACCACCCATAACGTCTCAGAACCTGCGTCGAGGTCAGTCGCACCCTGCCGACGAGACCCCTCTGGATTCTGGTCATCCTTGGGGACATCACTGGAAGGAGAGCGCCGACGGCGTTACGCTGACAACCTTCCGGCTGCTCCACCAGGAGATCGAGGTCGAGTCAGTGCGCTTGGATGAGAGCTGGCTCCGGCTCTCGGATAGTCGTGGGGGGGTGCGTTACGATCACTACACGGAAACCGCGACTCTTGAGCGTCCTGAAGAAGGAGGTCACTCCCCACCGCTTCGGGCGGTGGCCTCGCAGGACGCTTTGGGTCGGATCGTCCAAGTGGTCACGAACGACGAGGGCTACCCGATCGAGACCTGGTACGGTGAAACTCTGGTAGCTCGTTACCACTATGCACATGTTGACGGCGTGCTCCCGCTGCCCCCTTGGGGGGGGCTCGGTGACTTCTGGGTCGAGTTGATCGACGCCAGAACCAACCGTCTGCTTCTGGATTCACGGGCACTCCCCGTCACGTCGGCCAAGCCGATCTTCAGTGCGTTGGGCGAGACTGGCTTGGAGGACGGGTTGATCCAGTCTGTAGGTGACGATCTTTTTGCCGTCGTCACCGTCGACGAAACCCCATTCCATAGCGGAGGTTACGCACTTCTACCCTTGGGGGAGGAGCCGATGTGGCGAACGATTCAGGCGGCTGGCACCGAGGCACCGGAGTTGCGTTCTCTGGTGCACTACACCGACGACCGCCTCAGGATCGAGTTCCGGTTCGACCACGCCGAGCTGGTCGTGGAAGCACCTCGGCGCGGTTCTTCCCCAATCAAGGTCACTTGGCCGCAGGACATCGTCCTGCCCCTCCTCAAATAGCCGCTCGCTCGCCCGCCCCGTAGCGGAGTCTGGCGACCGCGCCGCGTCCTGCCAACTGTCCCTGCGCGTAGTGGGCCGGCATGGCCGGCGACTGCCACCGCCCGGCGTTCATCAACTCGGTTAGCTCCTCTCCGGCGGCGGCGAGGTCCTGCGCGGACCCGACCCGCGCCGAGTGACCGGAGATGCGGCCCTCGACCCCGGCGGCTTCCGCCCGCCGCCGGAGCACTCGGCGCACGGTGCGGCCCGTGAGCGCGTCCGCGCCGACGGTGTTCGAGCGGCCCCAGACCCGGCGGAACAGCGGACCCTCGGCGACGTTGCCGGCTGCCCGCCACTTCCGTACCGCCAGCATCGTCGGCGCGCCGAGGTAGAGCGTTGCGCCCTTGCCGTCCTGGTCCGTCTTCGAGCGGCGTACCGTGAGCCTGCCGCTTCCATCCTCGGCGGTCTCGACATCCTCGACTCGCACGGCGGCGACTTCGGAGACCCGTAGCAGCGCGTCGCTGGCGACCCGGACTAGTGCGGCGTCCCTGAGGCCGACCAGCGTACCGTCGGCGGCGGCGTAGTCGGCGATGCGTTGCGCGTCCTGCCGCGTGAGCGCCGTTCCGTTCGTGTCGAGCTTGGCGAGTGTCTGAGTCATTGTCCGGTCTCCCCTTCCGTCCTGTTCGTCCGATAACTCCAATTGTCGGACATAGTTTCGGGCGAAACGAGACCCGTGCAACCCGGGAGAGCCGCTGCGCGGCGCTGGAGACGCCCTGAGCGGCCCGGGAAGGGCCGTTTCCGGAATCGAAGGGCCTACGGGGGGGTCGTTTTCAGGCCTTCGACGCGCTCCCGGGCCGCTGAGAGCCTCAGAGGGGCTATCGGCTCCACTCGATCTCATGGCTGCGGCCACGGGCGGCCCGCCGCAACCGGCTCACCGTCCGCGCAACGCCCGGACGATTGCGTTCATGTCGGCTTCGAGCTGCGCGTAGGACGCCGCGAACTTCTCGTACTCGGCCAGCAAGATGCCGACGCTGGTCTTGAGCTCCTCGACGGAGGTGGCCAAGGCTTCGCGCTCCGCGGCCCACTGCCGCCGCTCCTTCGCGTGCTGCTCGGCCAAGGCTTCGGAGCGCGCGACCAGCTGCTCGGAGTGCGCGGTGAGCTCGCGCAAGGTGAACGCCATCCGGCGTTCGATCTCGGTCCCCATCGGTCACTCCACCGGCGGCGGCGCCGGAGGCACCAGGGCGGCGGTCCGGCCGTCGATCCGCCGGTTCAGCATCTCGGTCCCTAGTGTCCCGTCTCTGCCATGAGTTTACAGCGATTGATCTTGTCAAGATGTCATTGGGCTTGGCCGTCCAGAGAAAGGGGCGCGGGCTTTCGTTGCTATGTTCGCCGCACTCGGGACAACGGTACGACTCGCCGCCGCCCCGGGCCACGAACACCTCCACCTCCCCGGACTCAAGCCGCAGCTCGACGCCCGTCACCTCCCAAGGGCTCTCGATACCCAGAATCCGACCGTACAAGTCTGTGTCGCGCATCCCGAGACCCTACGCCATATCCACCATCAACCCGGAAGAGCCTTTTCAGCAAGCTCCTAGGACCGGAAGGAGTTGAGGAACCCGTGCGGGCTGCAGTCGATCCTGAGGTCGTTCAGCAGCCGACCAAACACCGCCGCCCCGACCGTCTTCCTCCGGATGCCGGGAAGACGAGACCTCGACCCCGGCCCCACCCAGGCCATCGGCCCGCTCTAGGACCACAAGCGCCGCACTGGAGAGAGGGACCTTCACTAAAACCTCGCGCAGGCCCTCGGCCGGCAAGTACTGGCGGTGCTTCCGCTGTCTACGGCCCGCAGGCAACACCGCCGCGAGAGTGCTGATCGGGTCGTCCGCCCGCTAACCGCCACGCTCCACGCCACGACGCCGGTGATCCTCTGGCGGAGCCTCTGCCCGGTCGGCCGCTGACGTCGCGGCAGCAGCACTAGGATCCACTACCAAGTCGGCGGTCTGGACCTCGTTGACCCGCACATCTCCGAGACTCGGGAACGCATGGCGCTCGCCCCCCTGTGCCTTGCGCCGCTGTACGATCGCCCACCATGCGCAAACGGCTGGCCTCCGGCATCGAGCTCCGGAACGCGAGTTCCGAGGAGGACTACGCGGCGATCGTCCATCTCCAGCGGCGGACCTGGGGCGACAGCTTCGACGACGCGGTACCGCCGCCGATGCTGAAGATCTCCCAGAAGATGGGCGGCGTGGTCGCCGGTGCCTACGACGAGGCCGGCCGGATGCTGGGCTTCATTTACGGCATGAGCGGCTTCCGGTTCGGGCAGCGGGCCCACTGGTCCCACATGCTGGCGGTGACACGGGACGCCCGCGGCCTCGGGCTGGGCCGCGAGCTCAAGGCGTTCCAGCGGGAGCTCCTGCTGGAACTCGACGTCGAGACGGTGTACTGGACCTACGACCCCCTGGTCGCCCGGAACGCGAACCTCAACCTGAACCGTCTCGGCGCGCTGCCGGTCGAGTACGTCGAGGACATGTACGGCGAGGACACGGGCAGCATCCTGCACAGTGGACTGGGTACGGACCGCTTCATCGTCGCCTGGCCGATCGGGAGCGAGCACGTCGCGGGCCTGATGGAAGGCGGCCCGGCGGCCGGACTGACCCGGGGCACACCTCCCTTCCCCGTCGACGAGTCGCCGGTGGACACCGCCTGGGTCGAGGTGCCGCCAAACATCGGCTCGATCCTGCGCTCCTCGCCGGAGGACGCCGCCGCCTGGCGGCGGCGCACCCGGACGCAGTTTCAGGAACACCTCGGTAACGGCTACGCGGTGACCGGGTTCACCTGGCAAGTTGTCGGACCAGAGCCGGATGCTGGCCAGAAGGCCGGCGCACCCAGTGCCACGGCGGCCGGCGGGGACGCCGGCGCACCCGGTGCCACGGCGGCTGGCGGGGACGCCGGCGCACCCGGCGCCGCGGATGCCGGCGGGGGCGCCGGCGCACCCAGTGTTGCGAACCGGCGCTACTACTACCGGCTCGAGAAGCTCGAAGGAACGCGGGCGCGATGAGCCTTCAGATCGACTCGATCACCCTGCGTGAGATCCGCCTGCCCCTGGTCGAACCGTTCCGCATCTCCTCCGGCGTCACGACGACCCGCCGCATCCTGCTGCTGGAGCTGGTCGACGCCGACGGCGCGAGGGCGTGGTCCGAGTGCGTCGCCGGCGACTTCCCGAACTACTCTCCCGAGAGCATCGACACGGCGACCCTGGCGATTCGCGAGTGGCTGGCGCCCCGCGTGCTGGGCCGGCGCTTCGAGACGCCCGGCGACGTAGCCGAGGCTCTTGCCGAGGACCTCCGCGGCCACGAGATGGCCCAGGCAGCGATCGAGATGGGGGCCTGGACGCTGGCTGCGACGAAGGGAGGCCAGAGTCTCTCGGCGGTGCTCGGCGGCACGAGGAAGCGGATCGGCACCGGCATTTCGATCGGCATCCAGAGTTCGCCCGAGGAACTCGCCGACAAGGCCGAGAAGGCGCTGGCCGAGGGCTACAGGAAGATCAAGCTGAAGATCAAGCCCGGCCAGGATCTCGACTACCTGCACGCCGTCCGCGAGCGACTCGGCCCGGACGCGCCACTCATGGCCGACGCGAACAACGCGTACACCCTCGACGACACGGACCACCTCGTCCAACTCGACGACCTCGACCTGGTGATGGTCGAGCAACCCCTGGCCTGGGACGACGTGGCCCGCCACGCAGAACTACAGAGACGTATGCGCACCCCGATCTGCCTCGACGAATCGATCACGAACATCGCCCGCGCCGAGGACATGGTCCGGCTCCGAGCCGGTCGGATCGTCAACATCAAGCCGGGCCGCGTCGCCGGGTTCACGGCGTCAAAGGCCATCCACGACCTCTGCGAGGTGAACGACATCCCGGTCTGGTGCGGCGGCATGCTGGAGAGCGGCATCGGCCGTGCCTACAACGTCGCCCTGGCTTCGCTGCCGAACTTCACGATCCCCGGCGACGTGAGCCCCAGCAACCGGTACTGGGCGCGAGACATCGTGTCGCCGGAGTGGACGATGGACGGCGACGGCTGGGTCGACGTGCCGGACGACCCCGGCCTCGGCGTCGAGGTCGACCGTGAACGGATCGAGGCTCTGATGGTGCAGCGGGAGACGCTGCGGGCGAAATAGCGGCGGAACGCCCGCTCAGAGGCTCCAGCCGCCGTCCACCGTCACCGTATGGCCGGTGACGAACACGTTGCGCTCGATCAGGGCGACGATCGCGTCGGCGCAGGTCTCGGGAGTCGCGACGCCCCTGAGCGGCGCGCCCGCGCTCACGTGCTGCAGAGCCTCCTCGTAGGTCTCGTCGCCGAGCCCGCCGCGCAGCCAGCGGCCCTCGATGAAGCCCGGGGCGATCGTGTTGACCCGGATCTCGGGGCCGAGCACGCGCGCCAGCGACTTCGTCATCACGATGACCGCGGCTTTCGACGCGGCATAGGGGATGCAACTGCCGCCGCCGCCGATTCCGGCCACCGAGGCGACGTTGACCACGGCGCCCTCGCCCGCCGCCTTCATGTGCGGCGCGGCCGCCCGCGTGCAGTTGAAGACGCCGCGCAGGTTGGCGCCGAGAATGTCGTCCCAGACCTCGTCCGTCACGCCTTCCAGGTCGTCGTGCGCGATGAAGTGGGTCATCCCCGCGTTGTTGACGAGGACGTGGAGCGCGCCGAAGGCTTCGACGGCTGATGCGATAAGACGCCGGCAGTCGGCGTCCTTCCGCACGTCGGCCTGGACCGCGATGGCCTTGCCGCCACACTCCCGAATGCCGTCCACGATCCGCTCCGCGGCTTCGGCGCCGCTGTGGTAGTTGGCGACCACCGACGCGCCCAAGCTAGCCAGCAGTTCGGCCGTCGCCTCGCCAACACCCGAGGACGAGCCGGTGACAACGGCGATCTTGCCTTCGATCTCCACGGACCGGGCGCCCTTGCGGCCTAGCGACCCTTCCAGTTCGGCGGTCGCTTCTCAGAGAACGCCCTCGGACCCTCGATCAGGTCCTCCGACTGGTTCATCTGCGCCGTCCACGGGAAGATGGAACCCGCTGCCTGCTCGAGCGCCATGCCGAGACCCTTGTTCGCGGCTTCCTTGCTGGCGCGCACCGATAGCGGCGCGCACTCCAGGATCTGCGCCGCCCAGGCCCGGGCCCGGTCGAGCAACTCGTCGTGAGCGCAGACCTCGTTGACGATTCCCAGTTCCTTCGCCTCCTGCGGCGTGATGTGGCGGCCGGTCAGCAGCATGCCCATCGCCTGGTGGTAGGGAATCTGCCGCGGCAGTCGGTGAACGCCCAAGGCTCCCGCCATCAGGCCGACCCGGGGCTCGGGCAGTCCGAAGGTCGCCTTCTCGGAGGTGATGATGATGTCGCAGGCCAACACCAGCTCGAAGCCGCCGCCGAGGGCGAAGCCGTTGACCGCCGCGATCATCGGCTTGTGCAGGTCGAAGCGGGCCGTGATGCCGCCGAAACCGCCTCGCACGCCCTTCATCCCGGCACGCACGACCTTGCTGCCGTGCTCGGCCTGGTACTTCAGGTCGTTGCCGGCCGAGAACGCGCGGTCGCCGGCGCCGGTGAGGATCGCCACCCAAGCGTCATCGTCGGCCGCGAAGTCGTTGAACACCGAGTCGAGCTCCTGGCTCGTCGGCGGGTGGATCGCGTTCATGCGCTCCGGCCGGTTGAGGGTCACTTCCCAGACGTGGTCGTTCTTCTCGACCTGGAGAAACTCGTAGCTCACTTGCCTGCTCCTGTTCGCTTTGGGGGACCGTTTGTGGCCGTTTCAGGGAAGGGCGCGAGAGTAGCAGCAGTTCGAGAACCAGTCGCCTTGCTTCTCTTGACAAGCGGCGCCGCCCGCTGGCAGCGTCCTTCACGCAATGACCCTCCTGCCGCTACCGCAGAGCTTCGAGGAAAGCACCGCCCGGGAACGAAGCGATGGATGGTCTCACGACCCCGATGCGACCCGGGTCGCATGCGCGGCCGAAGACTGGCGCCGTCGCCATGATCTCCCGGGAGCAGCCTCGGATGACGTGCGCCGGCTGCTGCTCCTGGTCGACGAACAGCGCGACTTCTGCCTGCCCGAGGGCACGCTCTTCGTCGGCGGCCGTTCCCGGCGGGGCGCGGTCGACGACACGGAGCGTCTGGTGCGTTTCATCTACCGCAACCTCGGCAACCTCACCGAGATCGTCAGCAGCCTCGACAGCCACCTGCCCTACCAGATCTTCTTCTCTTCGTTCTGGGCCGACGCCGCGGGCCGCCCGCTCGATCCCTACCGAGAAGTGACCGCCGAGCAGGTCTCCGCAGGCGCCGCGGTCCCCAATCCGGACTTGGCCGGCTGGTTCGGCGACGGCAGCCCGGAGTGGCTGCGCCGCCAGGCCGAGGACTACTGCCGCAAACTCGAGGCGACGGGGCGTTACCGGCTCTACCTGTGGCCCCCCCACTGCCTGCTGGGCAGCCGGGGCCAAACCATCGTCGGCGCGGTTCAGGAAGCGCGCCTCTTCTTCGCCTACGCCCGGCGAGCGCAGACACCGATAGAGATCAAGGGATCCGACGCGCTGACGGAGAACTACTCAGTGCTATCGCCCGAGGTCCTTGTCCGACACGACGGTCAACCCCTGGCGGAGCGCAACCAGGCGCTGCTCGACCAGCTACTGGTCGCCGACGCAGTGATCCTGGCGGGTCAGGCCGGCAGCCACTGCGTGCGTAGCACGGTCGATGAGCTATTGATCGAGATGGCGTCTCACGATGTTCCGGCGGGCCGATTGCACCTGCTCGCCGACTGCATGTCGCCAGTCGCCGTACCCGACCCGGAGCGTCCTGGCGAATTCGTAGCCGACTTCACAGATGAGTTCGAGGCGGCCCTCAAGCGCTACAAGGCCGCCGGCGTCCACATCGCGAGTTCGGAGGACGACGCGTCCGATTGGAGCTGAATCCGGAGGCCGGCCGGAAGGCCGGCGCACCGACACGGGGACTTTGTCAGCGCGGGCACCTTCACGGCACGTTGCGCCGCAGCTCCTCCACCCAGACCGCGGGACCGCCGTCCGATGGGGCGCGCCAGTCGCCGCGTGGCGACAGCGACCCGCCCGATCCCACCTTGGGCCCGTTCGGCAGCGCCGACCGCTTGAACTGGCTGGTGCCGAAGAACCGGACCAGGAAGATCTCCAGCCAGTGCTTGATCTCGGCCAGCGAGTACTCACCGCGCTCGGCTTCGGGAATCGTGTCCAGCCAGGCGCCCCGGTTCCGGTCGCCCCAGGCCTGGTGGGCCAGATAGGCGACCCGGCTCGGTCGGTAGCCGTAGCGGCTCAGGTAGTAGAGGTGGAAGTCCTGGAGTTCGAACGGCCCGATCGCTTCCTCGGTCGACTGCGCCGGCTCGCCCTTGCCGTCCTCCCCGCCCTCCTCCGGCGGCACCAGCTCCGGCGAGATCTCCGTGTCGACGATCGACTGCAGCGTCTCGCTGGCGGCGGCGCCGAACTCGCCGCGCTCGACCTCCCAGCGGATCAGGTGCTGGATCAGGGTCTTCGGCACGGAGGAGTTCACGCTGTAGTGGGCCATCTGGTCGCCCACGCCGTAGGTGCACCAGCCCAGCGCCAGTTCCGAGAGATCGCCGGTGCCGATCACCAGACCCCGGTGGAGGTTCGCGAGCCGGAACAGGTGGGCGGTGCGCTCGCCGGCCTGGACGTTCTCGAAGGTGGAGTCGTAGACGCCATCGCCGCGCTCGCCACGCCCGTACGGGTGGTCGATCGCCTTCAGCATCTCTTCGCTCGGCGACCGGATGTCGATCTCGGACGCGGTGACGCCGAGCGACTCCATCAGCCGGTTCGCGTTCTCGTAGGTTCGTGTCGAAGTGCCGAAGCCCGGCAGCGTATAGGCGAGGATGTTCGACGCCGGCAGCCCGAGTCGAGCGAACGCCCGTACGCAGACGATGAGGGCGTGGCTCGAGTCGAGTCCGCCCGAGACGCCGATGACCACCTTCTCGAGACCGGTGGCCCGCAGCCGCTGAACCAGCCCGGAGACCTGAATGTCGAAGGCCTCAGCGCAGCGCTCGTCCCGCTCCGCACTGTCCGCCGGCACGTAGGGCAAGCGCGGGATCTCCCGCCGTAGCGCCACGAGGGCTGATGGCCGCTCCACCGTCACCGCTACCTGCCGGAACTCGCCGGCAAAGGACTCCCGACGCACCGCGTCCCGGAACGTCGACATGCGGAGCCGCTCCTGCGAGAGCCGCTCGAGGTCGATGTCGGCGGCGATCGTCTGGGGCTCCTGGCTGAAGCGCTCGGACTCGGCCAGCCGCTCCCCGTTCTCACAGATCAGGCCGTGGCTGTCCCAAGCGAGGTCGGTCGTCGACTCCCCGGCGCCCGCTCCGGCGTAGACGTAAGCAGCGATCGACCGACCCGACTGCGACGCGCACAGGAGCCGCCGGTACTCCGCCTTGCCGATCGTCACGTTGCTCGCCGACAGGTTGAAGAGCACGGTTGCTCCCGCCATGGCGCCCCGGGTGCTCGGCGGCAGCGGCGACCACAGGTCCTCACAGATCTCGACGTGGAAGCGGAAACCCGGAACGGGACCCACATCGAACAGCAGATCCTCGCCGAAAGGCACGTCCTCGTCACCCAGGGAAACGAAGTCCGACCGCCGCGACTCGGCGGCTGCGAAGTAGCGCTTCTCGTAGTACTCGCGGTAGTTCGGCAGGTAGACCTTGGGCACGACACCGGCAACGCGGCCGCCATGCACCACGGCGGCGACGTTGAAGACGGCGCCGTCGGCCTGAAGCGGCAAGCCGACGATCAGCACCGGGCGCAGTTCCCGGGAGGCCTCCGCCAGGGCCAGCAGCGCCGCGCGCGATCCATCGAGCACCGCAGACTGGTGGAACAGATCGTCCAGCGAGTAGCCGCTCAGGTTGAGTTCGGGGAAGACGGCGGCGACGGCGCCGTCGCGGTCCGCGCTCCGGGCCAGGTCGAGAGTGCGCTCCAGGTTCGTCGCCGGATCGGCGATCTCGACCTGCGGCAGGCACGCCGCAACCCGGGCAAAGCCATGCTCGTAGAGGTCGTCGAAACGCCGAACTGCTGACCTGTCTAACCTTGCGGCCATGCGGGATTATGAACGACCGGCCTCCGAAGCGCCGGTTTCCGGAGGTTCAGGCCGAGCGGGCGGGCGGCGCGTGCGAGGCCGCCAGCCGGTCGCACTGCTCCATCAGACTCGCCGTGACCTCGACCGGCGCCGGCCCGTGTGCCTCGAGGTCCTGCAGCGCCGGCGGCAGTGAAGCCACCTCGCGCCCCGCCGTCTCGCGAGCGGCGTCGAGCGACGGCAGCGGCTCGATCAGCCGGCCGTCCTCCAGCACCGGCACGAGCAGATTCTGGCCCCCCGGATCGTCCAGGCCCGAGGCCTCCCCGCCCTCGTCGAGCGCATGAATCACGTCTCGCTCCAGGCCGCCGGCGGCATCGCGGTAGCGCCGCACCTGCAAGCGTCCCGGCAGGGAGGCCTTGCCGACCCCGGCGCCGAACTTGAACACAGGTCGCCACGCCTGCTCGCCGCTCCGCCGGATCGCCGACAGCTTGTACACGCCTCCCAGCGCGCCCGCGCCCGCCGCCGTGACCAGCGCGGTGCCCACGCCCCAGATGTCGATCGCCGCGCCGGCCCGCCGCAACGCCAGGATCTTCTTCTCGTCCAGGTTGTCGCTGACGACGATCGCGACGTCCTCGAGCCCCGCCTCGTTGAGCCGCCGCCGTGCCGCGCGGCTCTGCAGCAGCAGGTCGCCCGAGTCGAGACGGATGCCGAGCAGCCGCTGCCCGCGGCGCTCGAGCACCCGCGCGGTGGCGATCGCGTTCTCGATCCCCCGCTCCACGTCGTAGGTATCGACCAGGAGGACGCAGTTGTTCGGCATCGTCTCCGCGAACGCGTCGAACGCTTCACGCTCCGAGTCGAAGGCCTGGACCCAACTATGCGCGTGAGTACCGCGCACCGGAATGCCGAAGCGCTGTCCCGCCTCGACATTCGAGGTCGCGAAGCAGCCGCCGACGTAGGCGGCGCGGCTGGCGCTCAAACCGCCGTCGAAGCCCTGCGCCCGGCGCAGACCGAACTCCAGCACCGGCTGGCCCGGCGCGGCGATGTGGCAAAGCCTGGCAGCCTTCGTCGCCACCAGCGTCTGGAAGTTGAAGATGTTGAGGACGGGCGTCTCGATCAACTGGCCGACCAGCAGCGGCGCCGCGATCCGGAGTAGCGGTTCTCGCGCGAAGACGGCCGTGCCCTCCGGGACGGCGGCCAGCGAGACGGAGAGGTCGAGCGTCGGCAGCGCCGCAAGGAAGTCAGGGGCGAACAGGGGCCTGCCGTCGCTTCCGGCAAGGCTTCGCAGGTACTCGAGGTCCTCGGGCTCGAAACGAAGATCGACCAGGAAATCCACGACCTGCTCGAGGCCCGCCGCGACGGCGAAGCCGCCGTCGAACGGAGTGTGGCGAATGGACAGGTAGAAGCTGGCCCGGTCCAGGTGGCGGCCGTGCCGCCAGTACCCCTGGGCCATCGTCAACTGGTAGAGGTCGGTCGTGAGCGCGCTCACGTCGGAGTCTCCAGCGGCTCCCGCGCCGACCGGTGCTGGTACAGCTCGCCGTCCTCGAAGCCGAGCCGGCGGTAGTACTCGCGGGTGCCGACCGAGGAGATGACGGCCACCTGACCAAACCCGGCGCCGGCCGCGATGTCCAGCGCCTCGGCGATCAGGCGCCGGCCGAGGCCGACGTGCTGCGACCGTCCCTCCTCCCGCTCGCCCAGGCCGACGACCGCTCCGTAGACGTGCACCTCGCGGATGATCGCCCTGTTCGCCAGCTCCGGGAGCGAGATGTCGTCCGTGGCGGGCTGCCCGGGCAGGCGAAGCCGCAGGAACCCCGCGATCCTGTCATTCGCGGTCACGAACTCGAGGAAGGTCTCCCGGCCGCCCGACGCCCCGTAGTCCGTGCGGCGCAGGCGAAGCCGGCGCGGATCGACCGGGCGGCCGCCGACCTCGCGGGCGCGGATGTCCCGGCAGCGGATCCCGCGGGCCGACGCTTCGGCTTCGGCCACCTGACGCAGGTTCGTCGTGCGGTTGCCGGTGACGATGTCCGTGCCGGGAATGTCGCGGATCACCCTGCTGAGGCGGCAGTAGCGTGGCGCGCCGCCCAGACCGTAAACCAGGACGTCGAGCAGCTCGTCCGTCTCGTACGGAAGCCACTCGCCGCGCCGGTGGTACGCCATCAGTTCGGCACTCTCGATCAAGGAGCACGGATAGACCTTGAGCTCGTCCGGACGTACGTCGGGATCCGCGAACAGCCGGTCGAAGTCCTCCCTGTCCCTGGCCGGCGTGGAACCGTGGAGATTCGGCATCCAGTGCGCCTGGATCTTGAACCCGGCCTGGCGCAGAAGGCGCACGGCGCGCCGCGACCGTGCCGTGTCGTGGCCGCGGCCATTGAGGGCCAGCACCTCGTCGTCCATGCTCTGGATGCCGATCTGGACCTTGGTCGCCCCGAGCCGCCGCATACGCAGCGCCTCCGCCGCGTCGAGCCGGTCGGGCCGGGTCTCGAGCGACAGCCCGATGCAGCGGACCGGCGAGGTCTCGTTCTTCCGCTGCGCCGCCAGCAGGTCGGCCCAGTCCGCGTTCTGCTCGCGCGCCTCGGCCGCCGCTCGCGGATGGGCGGCGGTCCAGTCGGAAACGACCTGGTTGTAGCTGCGGCTCGCTGCCGCATCCGACGGGCCGACCTCCGCACCCCGCACCGTCTCCTCGAGGTGCCGAAAGTCCACCGCGGGAGCGAAGGTCAGCAACGGATCCACCGCCGGCTTGGACGACACGTCGACGAACTCGTTCATCGCCTGGAGACAGCGCAGTATGAACCAGACCTGGTAGCCCTCCGGATAGCTCGACCAGGTGCCGCCGAGGACGATCAACTCCACCTTGTCGACCGGATGCCCGGTGTGGCGGTAGGAGCGGAGGCGGGAGAGGGTCTGGCGGTAGGGATCGAACTGGTGTTCGGCGGCCCGCTGGGCGCCGGGCTCGGACGACAGGTAGCTCTTCGGCATCCGCACGTCGCTCGGGCAGAAGATGCACCGGCCCGGGCACGGGAAGGGCTTGGTCAGCACGGTCACCGGCGCCACGCCGCTCCGCGTTCGGACCGGCTTCATCCGCACCCGGTCGACGAAGGTCTGCTCGCCCGCCGAATCGGGCCGAAGCGCGCGATAGCCGCGGATCAGCTCGCTCTTCGAGAAGAAGCCCCTGCCGTTCTTCGGGTGGCGGCGCAGCAGATCGTCGAGATCACGCGCCTCGAAGCGTGACGCGCTCTCGATGGCGCCAATAATCGCGTCCAGCTCCGCCGCGTGTTCTTCGGGCTCGAAGGAGAAACGCTTCGGGGCTATTGTCGCCGCCATGACGGGAACCTACTACGGCGGCACCAGGCGCTTGCGGGCGACGAGGCGATGACGACCACAGCCAGCGAGACGGGCACCGGGACACCGTTCGAGGCGCGGGCGGCCTTGATCACGGGCGGCGGCAGCGGCGTCGGACTGGCGATCGGCCGTGCCCTTGCCCGGGGCGGATGCGGCATCGCCCTCGGCGGCCGCCGCCGGGAGGTGGTTGAAACGGCCGCCGCCGACCTGCGCGCGCTCGGCCTTCGCGCCGTCGCCGTCGCCGGCGACATCTCGACCGCGGGAGGCGCGCGGGAGCTCGTGGACGAAGCGGCACGCGAACTCGGAGGGCTGGACATCCTCGTCAACTGCGCCGGCGTCTACCGCGCCGGTCCGCTCGCGGCCGAGAGCGACGAAACCGAACCCGACCCGGTCGACCTCGTCATCGATGTCGACCTGAAGGGCGTGCTGTTCGCGACCCGGGCCACGATCCCCCATCTCCGCGCGGGTCGCGGCGACGCCTCGATCGTCAACATCTCGTCGTCGCTCACACAATCGCCGCTCGCCAACTGCTCCGTCTACACGGCCGCGAAGGCCGGCGTCGACGCGCTGACCCGCAGCCTTGCGGCCGAACTCGCCGGCGACCGCATTCGGGTCAACGCGGTGCTTCCCGGCGTCGTGCGTACCCCGATCTTCGAGACGATCATGCCGCCGGACGAGGCCGCCGCCTTCCTCGAAGGCTTCGGCGACGAGGTGCCGATGGGCCGCGTCGGCGAGCCGGACGACGTCGCGCGCGCGGTCGTCTTCCTCTGCGACCCGGCGAACGACTGGATCACGGGAGCCCTGCTCGCAGTCGACGGCGGGCTCAGCCTGGGCACATCGTAGCGCCCACTGCCGGTGCGACGGCCCTCTGGCCGGCATCCGGGCCGATCCGGCTTCCCCATGGACACGCCAACCCAAGCAGCCCTCCGCCGGATCAACCGCGACTTCTACAGCCGCCACGCCGCCGACTTCGACCGCACCCGCCACCCGGGCGGTTGGCCGGGCTGGCGTCGGGTCGTCGAAACCGCGGCCCAAACCACGAACCGTCCCTTGCGGGTCCTCGACCTCGGCTGCGGCAATGGCCGTTTCGCCCTGTTCCTGGAGCACAACTCCCAACTTCGGCAAGACCGGCCGTTCGTCTACCACGGCATCGACCTCAGCAGCGAGCTGATCGACCACGCCCGAGCGGCCCGCGCCGGCCTTGACCACATCCGCTTCGAGGTCAACGACATCGAGAACTGCACCCTCGACGAAGCGACCTACGACCTCGTCACCCTCTTCGGCGTCCTCCACCACATCCCGGGCTTCGACACGCGACGCCGCACCCTCGAACGCGCCGCATCCGCCGTGGCGCCCGGCGGCCTCCTCGCCCTCACCTGCTGGCAGTTCGCGGACGACCCCGGCTTCGAGCGCCGCCGGCTCGACTGGGCCTCGGAAGCCGGCGTCGACCCGGCGGAACTCGAGCCCGGAGATCACCTGCTGCGCTGGGGGCCGGCCGACTCTCAAGCCCGCCGCTACTGCCACCACACCGACGAGCCGGAACTCGACCGTCTCGCCTGTCGTCTCCCGTTGGCCGAAGTCGCTCCCTACTGTTCCGACGGACCCGGGGGCAGGCAGAACCTGTACTGGCTGGGCGCCCGCGACGGTGCTGCTACTTTGAGCTGAAGGAGGATCGCAACCCATGAAGTCGTGGTGTCCCGCTCTGGCCGCCTCCATCCTGCTGACTGCTCTGCCCGCCGTTGCCCAGCAGGAAGAGGCCTACGACTACTGGCAGCCGCAGCGGCTGATGGTCCGCCTGGGCCAGCAGGCGATCTTCATGTGCAATGGGCTGTTCACCTCGAACCGGACCCTCGAGCAGGTCTTCGCGCAGGAACTGGCCTATCTGCCGGAACCCGTCGGAACCGCGGACGGCGGCGACTACGAGGTCGATTGGGAACGCAAGGCGGTGACGATCGGCTCGGGCCACGGCGTGCCGAAGATGCGGGCCGCCTTCCGCGAGGGAATCGGCTGCGTCGTCCTGGCGCCCGACCAGACGCTGGACGACATCGAGAGCCTGCCGGCCATCGAGATGCCGCCACCGGCCGGCGACGCGGCGAAGATTCCCTGGCCCGACGGCGACAGGACCGGTCCGATCTCACTGACGCCTGAAGTCGACGCTGCCGCGCTCCAGGCCGCCTCCGACTGGGCCTTCGATCGCGAGTCGCCGCAGCAAGTCACGCTGAGCCTGCTCGTCGTCCATCGCGGCAAGATCGTCCACGAGCGCTACGCCAACGGCGTCGACATGACGACCCGGACGCGCACCTGGTCGACGGCGAAGAGCATCGCCTCGACGCTGATCGGCATGCTGGTCGACAACGGCAAGCTGTCGCTCGACGAGCCGCTCGGCTTCGACTTCCTGCCCAAGGAAGCCGCCGCGGCGGAGACCGACCCGCGTTCCGCGATCACCCTCCGTCACGCCCTCAACATGTCGAGCGGCCTGCAGACGGTGGACAACGGCGGACAGGAGTACGCCGTCGGCTCCGGCCTGTCCTACTGGGCCGGCGCCAGCTCCGTCGAAGGCGCCAGGCTCCGCGCCCTGATCCGCGAGCCGGGCGCCAACTGGGACTACGAGAACTACGACACCCTGCTCGCCGTCTATGCGATGAAGCGCACCCTCGACAGAGAGAAGAAGTACCACGAGTTCCCGCGCAAGCGCCTGCTCGACCGAATCGGCATGCGGAACACCCTGCTCGGCACCGACCGCTTCGGCGACTTCATCCTCAGCAGTCAGGTCTACACCAGCGCCCGCGACCTCGCCCGCTTCGGTCTTCTCTATCTCCAGAACGGCGTCTGGAACGGCAAACGCCTCATCTCCGAGGAGTGGATCGACTTCGTCCGCACCCCGGCCCCCTCGACAGCCAACCGCGGCAACTTCTACGGCGGCCAGTTCTGGCTCGTCCCCGACGAACGCAAGGACGTCCCCAGGGACGCCTACTCCACCGCCGGCAACCGCGGCCAGTACGTCGTCATCGTCCCCTCCCACGACCTCGTCATCGTCCGCCGCGGCCTCGATTGGGGCCGCCAGGGCTTCGACCGCTGGGACATGACGCGGGAGGTGCTGAAGGCGTTTCCTCGGAGCGAACGCGTAGCGCGGTAGGGCATCAGTTGCAGACGCCGGCCGGCAGGCCGGCGCGACGATCGGTTCGCCTATTCTCCCAGCCCGTCTTCGGGCTCTGGCGCCTGCCCGCCTGATCTGCGCAACACGCGCCGCGCCGCTTCGATGTCGGCCCGAGAGGCCCGCTCCGTGAAGAACTCGGCGGTCCGCATCGCCGAGATCTTCTCGGCCACCGCGGTCGTCACGAACTGGTTGATGCTCGTGCCGTCGGCCCGGCTGATCTCGGTCACCGCGGCTTTCAACGACGCAGGCAGCCGCAACGGATAGGTGCTCAGCTGTTTCTTCATGACGACAGTCTCCTCAGCGCCTCTTGTGGCGTCAGCAGCGCGATGCCGAAGCGTTCGGGCGCCGAGCCGAAGTCCTTCCGGTTGAACGTCACCAAGCCGTCGGCCCCGCCGTTGATGGCGGTTTCGAGCACCATCTCGTCGGCGGGATCGTGTCATTGCCGAGTCAGGTCGAAAGTGCCATGTTGATCGACCGTGCAGTCGACCACGTTCCATTGACCATGGACGCGGTTGGAGCCGAAGGTCCCTGTCGCACGCGTGTCGCACAAACCAGGTTGAGCAGGCCTCATCAGAATGGAGAACGCATTTCCTGTCACTTCACCCAAGAGACTCGCTGAGATGGAGGGTTGCCCCGGGTAAGAGAACTGGACAGAGCCGTCGAGGCTGTTGCCCGACTGGCGTATGGTCGCATTTATGGTTCCGGTACCGAGAACGTTGCTGGTCATCGTTCCGGACCATGTGCCTGTCAGTGAGGGAGGTGAGGGAGCCGATACGTCCACGCGGACGCCGGTGGAGCAGTTGTTCTCGGTCTTGGACTCTCCCACTACGGGGTCAACACAGGCACCGAGGTAGAAGGTACCAGCGCTTGAGGGTGCGATCAGCCGAATCGCCTTGGTACTCGTGTCCAAGGCCGGGAGGGCCACCACGGTATCACTCGAAACAAGGCGGTCGGACCTGTCAATGGTCGCGTCGCCCGAAGAGTAGTACCGAAGCGTGGTGGATGCGGAAGGACGGCCTCCGCCGTTTGCCACCGTGGCGTAGAACGTGAACTCCTGGTCGAGATCGAGACTGGCGTCGGTTACGGACACACTCGACACGACCAAATCCGGCCCGTCAGGTTCAGGGCCCGGGTCCGGATCCGGATCGGGATCGGGATCGGGATCGGGATCGGCCGGAGGCTGCCTCCCGTCATGTACGAACGCGTAGGTATCGGTGACGGCGAGCGGCCTGTTTCCTGGCGGATTGTGATACTCGTTGGTCCAGCCCGTCTCGGTATCGCGTACCTTGAGCTGGAATCCAAGGTCCGTGGCGGCGGCCGCGAACACCCAGAACCGGCCGTTCACCTCGTTTCCGTCCAGGACCTTGACGAGCATCTCGAGGTTGGTCGCGGAGAAGAAGTAGATAAGCGCCGACTCGTGCCCCACGTCCACTTCGGCAAAGCCCGCGCTCTTCCAGACGTCCGCACCCGGATCGTAGAACCTGAGGCTCACGTCGAACCAGTCGTTCTGCAGGCAAGCCGACGTCCGCGAGCAGGGCCCGGCATGGGAGACGTACCTCGCGTCGGGCTGCGCGAAGGCGTCGGGGCTTGTTGCGGCGATACCCGCCGCCAGCAGCAGTCCGGAGAGCAGGGCTCTACCAGAACGAACGTTCAACATGGCTATCGCTCCTGTCGGTCGGCACGACTCCCGAATTGGAGTCGGGCCTGCGATAGCCATGCGCAGCAGCGCGAGTGGATTCCGCCTATTCGCCGAGCACGGGGAGCTACCCCGCACCTTTGAACCGGCTCTTGTATTCAGCGGCGACCCGACGTCGGGCGCCGCTGCGCAGGAGCTATCGCAACGCCGGAAGCTACCACGGGTCGCGTCCCTCCCGCCTGAGCCATTCGGGCCACTGGGTCGCGCCGGAAAGCGACAGATGGCTCCGTTCGCCATCAGCGCCTGAATTCCGGCCAGCCGTTTCGCCGCTTCTGCGTGCCTTCAACGGCGTCCAACCTGGGTTAGGGTTCGCGGGTTCCACGACCAGGGGCTTGTGATGATGATCGATGAGTTCGTTGCCGACATGGCGGTCAAGGCGGGGGGCATCGATCCCCTTGGGAAGAGGCTGCTGTTCCTGCTGGACAACGAGCAGATGCTGATCGACGGGACGGAGGAGAGGAACGTCGTCTCGAAGGTGTCGGGCCAGGAGGTCGAGACCGACTGCACGGTGCGGATGTCGCTCGACACGTTCGGCAAGCTGCAGCGCAAGGAGATCAAGCCGTTCATGGCCGTCGCCTCGGGCAAGATCAAGGTCAAGGGCGACATGTCGATTGCCGCGAAGCTGAAGAAGCTGACCTGAGCTTGGCGAACCCGTCGATCCGGATCCGGCAGCCGGTCGCGCTCAGGGCCGTCAACCGTGTCGGAGCGGTTGCCGGCCGCTGCGGACTGACGCCCTTCAGGCTGACACCCGAGCGGATTCTGGAGAACGCGCGTCGGGCCAGCGGGTTCGAGGTGCGCGACCCGATGTTCCTGGAGGGGGTCGAGCGCCTCGTGCACGGGCTCGAGATGCACGCGCGGCTGAGCACGTTCGGGCGGCTGGCCGCGCGCGGCACGGTGCAGCGTTCGGCCGACTCGCGCTCCCAAGTCGAGCGAGCGCTCTCGGAACACCCCGAGATCGGCGACGAAGAGGTCCGCGCGCCGGTCTTCATCGTCGGCATGCCGCGGAGCGGGACGACGATCCTCCACGCCCTGCTGCACCTGGACCGAAACCACCGGGCGCCGCTGTCCTGGGAGTGCCTCCTGCCTCACCCGGCGCCGAATCCGGACGACTACCGGGACAACGAGCGGATCGAGACTGTGCGCAAGGAGTTCGACCAGATCTTCCGGCTCGTGCCCGACTTCCGCCGCAAGCACTACATGACCGCCGACTCGCCGCAGGAATGCGTCGGCGTCACGGCGCTCAACTTCGCGAGCTTCCAGTACGTCGCCATGGCCTGGCTGCCGGAGTACCTCGACTGGTTCGCGAAGGCCGACCAGGCGCGGAACCTGCGCTGGCACCGGCGCTTCCTCCAGTTCCTGCAGTCGGGAGGCGTTCCGGTCCAACGCTGGCTGATGAAGTCGCCCGTCCACCTGATGCGGCTGCGGGCTCTCTTCGAGGTCTATCCCGATGCCCGGGTCATCGTGACCCACCGTCACCCGGTCGATGTCGTGCCGTCGGTCGGCAGCCTGATCTCGTCGATGCGGTCGTTCTACTCGGACCACGAGGACACGCCGCGAACCGCGCGCGAGCAACTCCTGACCTGGGCCGACTACTTCGCCCGGTTCCTGCACGACCGCCGGGAGCTCGACCGGGAGAAACAGATGGTCGACATCTTCTTCGACGACTTCGTCAAGGACCAGATGTCGGTCGTGGACGCGATCTACGCCCGCTTCGGCTGGGACCTCCGGTCGGAGGACCGGCGTCGCATGGAGCGATTCCTGCAGGAGGAGCGCCGAGGAAAGCACGGCGTCCACGAGTACTCGCTGGACCAGATGGGCACGACACGGGCCGAGATCGAGAACGAGTACGCCCACTACCTCAACTTCCTGGAGACAAAGCGATGAGCGACGGCGACTTCGAGAGCCGGCAGGCGCTGCACGAGTTCCTGGACGTGATCCGCAGCGCCGAGCAGACGTTCCTCGACCCCGAAAAGGAGCTCGACCACCAGGGCCACGTGGACGGCTACCAGCACCTGTTCCACCTGATGCAGATAACCGTCGACTTCTACCTCCACAACGACCCCCTGCGGCCCCGGCTTGTGCGGCTCACCGACGGGACCCGCAAGCTCTACGGCGACAACGTGGACTCGGTCTACTACTTCTCCCAGGTCCGGGGAGACCAGGAGTACGTCATCCGCGGGCGGCGTTTCGGCAGTTGCTACCTGAGCTTCTGCCTCTATGGCGGCGATCCCAACGGCGAACTGGCGGACCGGGTGACGCTCAACGTCAACCACCGCGACATCGCGTTCGAGGACGACGGGTCGTTCGAGATCAAGCTGACGCTCGATCCAAAGGGTCCGAACGAGTTCCGGATCGAGCCCGACTCGGTGTCGCTCTTCACGCGCGAGTACTTCCTCGACCGCGCGTCGTCGAAAGAGAGCATCCTCAGCATCGAGAACGCTTCGCCGCAGCCGCCCGCGCCGCCGCTCGACGACGCCGAGCTGGCGCGGCGCATCCGCAGCATGGCGATGTTCTTCATGTGCACGACCTGGATCGCGCCGCTGCCGGTCCATCTGCCGTTCAACGAGTTCTGCGAGCCCTGGGAGTTCGACCCGGAGCAGGGCGGCTGGGGAACCGTCGACAACATCTACTGCTTCTGCCGCTTCCGGCTGCGGGAGCACGAGTACCTGAAGGTGCGTTTCCGATCACCGGAGGCCTGCTACTGGGGCCTCCAGACGTGGAACTACCTGATGCAGTCGATGAACTACGAGGGTTTCCCGGTGTGCGTCAACAAGCACACCGCCGTGCCCGAGCCGGACGGCAGCTACGTCGTCTATCTGAGCCACCGCGAGGCGCCGAAGAACTGGATCAGCACCGCCGGCTACAACGAGGGCGTTCTCTTCGCACGCTGGCTGCTGGCGGAAGAGCTGCCGGAGACGCCGGAGGTCGAGCTGGGGGAGTGGTAGAGCGGGTGCAGTCGAAGCCAAGAGGTTCGGGCTCGCCGCTTCGCGGCGTCGCGCTCAAGGCCGGCCAGCGGGCCGGCGCACCGCCGCCGGCGCATCCGGTGGCCGGGCTACAACCAGTCGCGGTCGGCGATCTTCTTCGGCAGGAACACCTCGGTGACGAAGGAGAGTCCCTTGCTGGAGAGGGCCTCGAGTTCCCACTTGACGCCGGCGCGGAGCATGTTCGTGATCTCTTTCTGCCAGGCCTTCGCCTTGAACCACTCGTAGTTCAGGATCTCCTTCGCGCGGGAGCGGTCCTGGTCGTTCAGGCGGATGCTGACGTCTTCGGAGAGGTCGTAGGCGGCGGGATCGAAGCTGGAAAGACCGATGAAACGGGCCTTGGGAACCGCCATCCGCTTCGATTCGAAGGCGAGGCCGATGGAGCCCTGCTTGACGACGGAGTGGATGTAGTAACCCCAGGGGTCGTTGTCGACGAAGACGTAGAGCGGCAGATCCAGTTCGTGGGTCATGCGGTAGAGGAGACGCCGCACGCCCCGCGGCGGCTGTCCCTGCCCGGTGACGAGAATGCAGTTGTGGCGCTTCCAGAACTTGTCCTCGTTGAGACGCGCCCAGACCGCCTCCTTCTCCACCAACAGGATGAACTTCGCTCCGTGGCCGACGAAGCGGATCGTCTCCGGTTCGACGATGCCGGGCACCGACCAGCCGCCCGACCCCATCCGGGAGAGGTCGATCACGTCGCCGGCGTCGACCAGGGTCAGCGGGCCGACGACGGAGCCCCGCTTGGCCGCGAACAGGTGCAGCTCCTCGCGCAGCGAGCCGAGGGTGACCTCCAGGTCCTCGATGATCGGGTCCGATTCCTCCTGGCCCTCAAAGGTGTTCTCCTTGCCGTCGGCCAGGGTGTGCTTGCTCATGTAGTAGAGGTCGCGGATGCTCGTCGTCTTCTGCTCGTCCAGGAGCTGGCAGCAGCCCCGCGCGATCAGCAGCGTCTGCATGTACTTACGCGCCTGGTTCAGGTTGAACAGCGACCGGCGCTGGGTCGCGTCGCCCATCTCGATGATCTTCCTGCGCTTCGAGAAGGCGACGTTCGAGAGCGTGCGCGACGGGATGTCGACGTAGGGGTCGACCTCCCCGCGGGCCATCGCCAACGTCCGTTTCGCCAGGTACTCGATCTTGCCCCGGGTATCCAGACGAGCGGGCACCTTGAATCGTGGCGCCGCCTCGTCGGCAGCCGGGGCCCCGCCGTTCTTCGCTTTCGCTCCGTTACCCGGATCCGCCACGTCAACGATCTCCAGGCGTCACACCAGCTCCAACTGCGACCCGCGATCCTGCTCGGGTTCCGCGGGCGGCGGCGGCGGCAGGTCGCCGAGCGGTTCCAGACCCTCCGCGGGCAGAGCCTCGCCCGACGCCTCATCCTCCGGCGGCTCGTCCTCTCCGTTCACCGGCGGCGCCACGGCCGTTTCCGGCGCCGGCGGTTCCGCGTCCGGATCGACGACCAGCACGTTCTCGCAGGCCTCCAAGTCCTCGCCGGCCGGGCCCTTCGCCTCCTCAAGCATTCCCGCCAGCTCCGTCTTGCGCCGGCTGATCGCCAGCAGCCGCTCGCGGAACAGCTTCTGCTCCTTGCCGGTGATCGCCTCGACCGAGCTGACCACCTCCTCGATGTAGAGGTTGAACACCTCGCGGCGCCGTGCCTCGCTCCTGGCCCGCGCCTTGCGCTTGACGTACTGGCCGAGCCGGCGGCCGCAGGTCTGGACGGCGAGCTTGATCTCCTTTCGGATCTCGTCGTAGTCGGCGACCGCGACCTTGCTCTCGGAACTGAACGGCACCCATACCGAGGCGAGATGCACGAGCACGATCAGCGGACCCGAGGGCAGCGCCCCCCGAGACTGGGTCAGGCCGTAGGTGCGCCAGGAGACGTCCATCACCGCCTTCGTGATGCAGCAGGAGCCGGCGTAGTACTGGAGCGGAACCCGGTTGGCGAAGCGCAGCACCTTGGCCAGCTCGTCGCCGGCCAGATCGCCGCCCCAGGCCAGGCCGACCTCGACCTGGAACGGGTTGCCCCGGTAGACGGCCGGCTTTCGCGTCTCGACGCCGTAGAACTCCGCCCGGACGCCCCGGGTCAGGCCTGCGAGAAGCTCCTGGACGCCGATCGGCGACAGGCAGTCGGTCGAGGGCGGTCGGAGGCGGGTCTTCGAGTCGTTGATCGCCTTGTAGAGCGCGTCGGCGGCCTGCCGGGCGACGGTGTTCGGCCGCGCCTTCGCCTTGATGCCGGCCCGCTTCGCCAGACCGCCCGCGAGCTGCGGCGAGATGCGGCTGAAGTCCCGCGACAGGAACTGAGTGACCGTCTTGTGCGGCGTCGACTGCAGCATCTTCATCAGCACGCCAAGTTCGACGCCGTGAGGATGCGGCTTGATCTCCCGCGGAGCCGTCGGGTTCCGCTCCACGGTACGAGCCCAGGAGGCGGTTTCGCCGTTCGGGCTCCGGTAGTGCAGCGTCACGTGCGGGTTCGCGACCGCAACCTGGTGCAGGAACTCCTCGACCGACTGGCGGCCCTTGAGGTACTTCGCCTCGAGTTCCACCTCGACCAGCGTGCCGTGGTCGAGGCGCCAGTCGGGCAGGTTCCGGCGACCGATCGCCTTCGGCTTGTTCGTGTTCGTATCGATCACGACCTGCATCGCGTAGGCCGGAGCGTCCGGCCCCGTGCGCGACTCCACCGTCACCGGCTTGCCGGTCGTCAACTGCCCGTACATCGCCGCCGCCGAGATGCCGATTCCCTGCTGTCCCCGGCTCTGCTTCAGGCTGTGGAACTTCGATCCGTACAGGAGTTGACCGAAGATCTTCGGCGCCTGTTCCGGCACGATGCCGGGACCGTTGTCCGTGACCCGCACGAGGTACCGGTTCGCCCCCTTGGCCGCCTCGAGTTCGACCCGGATCTCGGGCAGGATGCCGGCCTCCTCGCACGCGTCGAGCGAGTTGTCCACCGCCTCCTTGACGGTGGTCAGAAGGGCCTTGCGCAACGAGTCGAAGCCGAGCAGGTGCCGGTTCTTGGCGAAGAACTCCGAGACCGAGATCTCCCGCTGCTTGCGGGAGAGCGTTTCAGCGGTGACTCGGGCCATGGGCTCCCTTCGGGATCAGGGACTCAGGATGTGGCGCACCCCCAGGTGCACCATGCGCGGCGCGCCGACCGTGACCAGGCCGGTCCCCGAGATGCCGACCTGCACTTCCTCGTCGAGGAGGTTCTCGAGGCCGGCGAAGACCTGCCAGCGGCCACTCAGGGCGCGGGCGGCGCTCAGATCGACGACGGCGAAGCTCGAGAGCGGCCGGGTGTTCAGATCGTCCTCGAACTGCGAGCCGACGAAACGCACCCCGAGTCTGGCCTGGAGCACGTCGGGGTTCGAGTACTCGAGGCCGAGGCTCGCCGACTGCTCGGGAGTCTGCGCCAGCCGCCGGCCCTCGAGTTCCGGGAAGTCGGCGGCGCCATCCACTTCGGCGTTGCTGTAGAGGTAGGACAGGTCCAACCGCCAGACATCGCCGAGCCGCTGGCGGAGTTCGGCCTCGAGGCCCTGGATCCGTGTGCGGTCCAGGTTCAGCCGCTGGCGGCAGGAGCCGCCGCCGGGCACGAAACCGCAGGGCCGGAAGAAGCGGCCGCTCGGGATCGCCGCCAGGGTGACGTTGGCGATCGGGTTCTCGACCCGGTTGATGAAGGCGTTGAGCGACAGCCGCGAGCCCCCTTGGTAGCGCACGGCGCCGAACTCGACGCCACTGAGCCGTTCGGGCTCGAGCGTCTCGTTCGCTTCCGTGATGTCGTTGCCGACCCGGAACGGCCGGTACAGCTCGTTGACGGTCGGTGCCCGGAACGCACCGTAGACCGAGCCGCGGAGGCTCCAGCCGAAGTCGAGGGCGTAGAGGAAGCCGATCCGCGGCGACGCGGCCGTCTCGCTCCGGTCGTCGAAGGCGTCGCTGCGGCGGATCGAGCCGTCGGCCTTGTTCGTCTCCAGGCGGCTGCCCGAGTCGGTATCCCAGCGGTCGATGCGGGCGCCGAGTTCCAGGGTCAGGCGATCGCCGAAGTCGGCCCGGCGCTGGACGTAGGCGCCCGTGATCGCCTGGTCGCCGCCCGCCATCCGGCGCCGGTTGAACTGCGTGGTGTAGAAGAAGTCCTCGTTCGTCGCGCCATCGACGCCGCGCGATTCGGCGCCGGCGACCCACAGGCCGGAGCCCACCTCGCCTTCCCACTGGACGCCAAAGCCCGCAGCCTCCGAGTCGACCAGCCACTGATCCAGGGCCGGCCGCTCCGAGGAACGGTCGACCTGCTGCGCGCTGAACCGACTGGCGAACTCCTGCTCGTGGGTGAAGCCGCGCACTGTCCAGGTGTCGCCGCGCCCGCTTACAATGTCAGCGCTCAACCGGAACGAGGTCAACTCCGTGTCGTTGCCGGTCAGCGGCGTGCCGTTTCCGCGGTCCTCGGAGAGGTTGTCGCCGCCGATGGCGATCTGTACCGAATCGCTGGGAGTGAAGGCCAGCCGGCCGCCGACGCTGGTCTGCTCGGAGAACGCGTCGACGTCGATCGGGCCGCGCTGATCTTGGCGCAACACCGGGTAGCCGTCCATCTCGAAGCTCCTCGCCGACAGGGTCAACGACGCTCGCTCGAACCCCTGCCCGAACCAGCCGTCGCCGGAAACCACGCCTCGGTCTCCCGCCAGTGCCGACAGCCGCAACGAGCTACCCGATTCGGGCTGCGACGTGACGAGATGGATGACCCCGCCCAGGGCCGAGTTGCCCCACAGACTCGAACCGCCGCCGCGTACCACCTCGATCCGGTCCAGGCTCTCGCGTCCCACGCGGCCCCAGTAGATCCAGCCGCCGAAGGGGTCGTTCAGGGGCAACCCGTCGAGCAACACCAGCGTGCGGCTGACGCCGCTGGGGCCGATGCCGCGCAGCGAAACGCCCTGGCTGGTCGGGTGCGCGACCATCGAGCTGTTGCGCCGGAAGAGGCTGAACCCCGGCACCCGGCGCAACGTGTCGTCCAGGGTCACGGCCGCGCTGGCGCGGAGTTCGTCGCCGGTGACGACGGAGACGCTCGACGTCACCTGCCCGAGTTCCTGCTCGGCCCGGGCCGCGGTGACGACGATCGTCTCCGCCAGCGCCGGATCCTCCACCGGCTCGGCGGCGTCGCCGTTCGACGCGGCTGCCGCCATCGAAGCCGCGAGGAGGAGGGCCGCGGACCAGGCGACCAGGGCGCCGCCACGTCGAAGAAGAGCGTCGAATGCCCTGCTTGTGGGATCGGAAGGCGTGGTCGGCATGCGCAAGCTCCTACAGAGCCGGACCCGGCGTCTCCGGGTCGGCGGGAGCGGGCATGGTAAACGAAGCGGGGTCGATCTCCGCGCCGGCTTCAGCTTCCTGGATCCTCAACTCGGTGACGACCAGGCCCTCCACCGCGATCCGGATCTTCCCCGGCACCATCAAACCCCCCGCGTCCGTGTAGTCGCCGATCGTCACTTCGATCTCGCCCGTCGAACCCAGGAACGATCCGTTGAAGACGATCCGGCGCTCCAGGAAGTCCTCGCCGCCGAGGTAGAGAGAGCGCGCCTCGCCGTCCCCGGTCACAAGATCCAGCCGGTAGGCCTCGTCGCGCTCGACCTTCTCGATCCCCGCCAGCGACACGTCGACGCCGGCCTCCTCGCTGTCGGCGAGCCTCCCCCAAATGAAGTCGGAGAGGATCCCCAGCGCTCCGATCGCCTCCCGCGGCAGCGGCGTCGGGTCGATGGCGCCCGTCATCGGCGACACGTTCCACGCCGTCTCCCCGTCGTAGGCGATGATCATCGGCAGGCCCTGCATGTCGATGTCGACGCGGAACGACTCGGGGCGCGCGAAGGCCACCTTCATCGGCACTTCGAAGCCCAGCATGACGACGGTGCCGGCGGCGCGGAGCGTCTGCACCTCGGCCGCCGAAGCCCCGCGCGAGTTCCGGTACCGAGACACCACATCGTCCAGGCCGAGGGAGGCGTCGGCCATCTGACCCGGCATGAAGAAGATGTCGGGGTCGATCTCCGGGTTGATCTCGAAGGAGGCAAGAGTCAGGGGCATCTCGCCCATCGCGCTGCCCATGATCTGCCGGTGCGCCAGCATCAGGCCGTCGACCTCCCGGTAGTCCTCGAAGCGAACCGTCGCCTCCTCCAGGCCGAAGCCGAAGTCCGCCGGGTAGATCCTCTTCTTCTCGAGCCCGTCGTCCGCGCCGACGAAGACCTGATGCGTCACGCCGCCGGGCGCGGTGACCACGAGCTTCCAGGCTTCGCCGCTCTCGATCTCCTCCCGGCCGGCGAGTTCAACCTGGTAGCCCAGCTCCGTGTACTCGAACCAGGGGCTGCTCAGCGCGGCTTCGGCCGCCTGCGCCGCCGCCAGTTCTCCTTCGACGATGGCCGGCTTGGCCTGACCGGGTTGCTGTCCCCACGCCTGCTGGCCGTCGAACGCCTGGATGAGGGCCATGCCGCCGAAGTCGCCCTCCACGCGACTCTGGTTCGGCCGGCGCAGAAGAATCGTGAACGGAGCCTCCATGCCCTGCACCGACATCGTCCCCGCAGCCCTCACACTCTGAATCGAGCGCAGCTTCTCGAGACCGCCCCGGGCCTCGTAGTGCATGGCCAGCACACGGTCGAGTTCGCTGGCCTCCTCCGCTTCCTGAGCCGGGACCGGCCCCGCCGCCAAGGCAAACGCCAACAGGGCGAGACACGCCCGGACTCGATCCCCTCGCCGCCTGTTCGGTACGCCGCGCCCCGTTCCCGCGCGAGCTCTTGAGCCGATCGGTGCAGATCCCTTCATCTCATCCTCCGCTGGCCGTCCGCCGCGAGGCCCGCCGGTGACCGCCAAGCCGGCTCGCTGCCCGAAATCCGTGCGGGCATGATACCCGAACAGAGCTCGCCAAGAGGGTCGCGGGCAGTACCCGCGAAACCAGCATATCGACTCCGCAGTTTCATGCAACCACTGAAAAGAAAGAGGTTAGAGCTCTCGCCGAGGTCACGGCCAACATCGGCGGCAGACTCGCCGGCGACGTCTCGGATCGGACCTAGTAGGGTGGCGGACCGAAGCTCTGGGCGCGAAGACATCGGCCCTGCATTCGCCTCAACCGACTCATGACGAACGAACCAGGACACGACGCGGTCCACGAGCGGTCCGGCCACCACGGCGCCGGCGGCGACGATCCGGATTCCATGTCCCTGGGTGATCTCCTCGATCAGCGCGGCGAGATCGGCGGACTCGCCGGCGAGCTGCGCGAAGACGACCACGGCTGCGATTCCCAAGCTCGGAGACTCCGCTTCACCGCCAACGGCTGGGAGTACTTCCGCATCTGGATCGTCAATGTTGCCCTGACGCTCCTGACCCTCGGCATCTACTCGGCCTGGGCGAAGGTGCGGGCGCGGCGCTATCTCTACGGACACGTCTGGCTCGGTGAGACGTCCTTCGACTACACCGCGAACCCGGTGGCCATCCTGAGAGGCCGGATCCTGGTCGCCATCGTGGCGACGATCCTGTGGTTCGCCAACCTGTTCTCGCTCTGGTACTACTACGCGGCGCTGGCCGTCCTGATGCCGCTCGTGCCCTGGGTCGTGGTCAAGGCCCGGACCTTCCAGCTACGCAACTCCAGATACTGCGGCATCGCCTTCGACTTCCGGGGCAAGTACTGGGACGCGGCGGTCTGGTACCCGTTGACGTGGGTCGCCTCGGTCGTGACCTTCGGGCTGGCCTGGCCGTTCCGGATCTTCGGCCGCGATCGCTACCTGATCGACGAGTCCCGCCTCGGCAACAAGCCGTTCCGCTTCAACGGTGAACCCGGGCCCTACTACGGCGTCTACATCACGGTCTGGGTCGTGGGCGTGTTCCTGTTCTTCCTGACTTGCATCTCCGTCATCAGCACCTTGAGCACCGGACCCGCCGAGCCTTCGCCGGCGGCGGTCTACCTGCCGCTGGTGTTCGCGTTCTCGGCGACCCTGTTCTCCGTGGTCTACATCCGCACGCGCCTGCTCAGCTATCGATGGAGCAACACGCAACTCGGAAACAGCGACTTCATCCTCAACCTCTCGTTTGGAACCATGCTCTGGCTCTACCTGAGCAACACGGTCGCGATCGTGGGCACGTTCGGCCTGTTCGCGCCCTTCGCGCGGATCCGCGTGCTGCGCTATGTCGTGGATCAGTTCCTGGTCATGCAGGCCGTCGGCGAGGTCACGGTGGAAGCCGGCGACACGCAACGCCTGGGCGCCGCGGGCGCCGAAGCCGCCGGAGAGTTCGGTCTGGAGATCGGCATATGACCACCGTTCCCTGCCGCTTCTACGACGGGCGGACTTCGGCGCACCGCGAAGCCACCTTGACGATCACGACTGAGCGGAACATCGTCGTCGCCATCGACGGCATCGAGTCGCGACGGGTTCACGACCTCTCGGAGGTCCGGATTCCCAACCGCGTCGCCGACACGCCTCGCCACCTCCTGCTGCCCGACGGCGCCGTCTGCGAGGTGCGCGACAACGACGCCCTGGACGCGCTTCGGGCCCGCGCCGAATGCGGCCCTCTTCCGCCCGGCCGGCGCTTCGAACGCCTGCTCCACCGGCTCGACAGCACCTGGCGCGGAGCCGCCGCGGCGCTGGCGGTCAGTGCGGCGATCCTGTACTCGTTCACGCAGTGGGGTGCGCCGATGGTGGCTGGCGTCGTCGTCGCGGCCACGCCGCCCCAGGTGGAAGCGGTCATCGGCCAGAACCTGCTGACCTTGTTGGAGCAGCTCGACTTCGTCGAGCCTTCCCGACTCGAAGGCAACCGCCGCAACGAGCTGCTGGCCGCCTTCACCGAGATAACGGAAGACGCAGGAGTCGCGGGCACGGACCTTCTCTTCTACTCGGGCAGACCACTCGGCGCGAACGCCTTCGCCCTGCCGGGAGGGACGGTCATCATCACGGACGAGCTGGTCGAACTGGCCGAACACGACGAGGAGATCATCGCGGTTCTCGCCCACGAGGTCGGACACGTAGCCGGCCGCCACGTCATGCGACGCTTGGCCCAGACGTCCTCCATGCTCGTGGTCTGGACCGCTTTCACCGGTGACGTTTCAGTAGCGGCGCTCTCCATCCTCGGACCCGACCAACTGCTCGCCATGAGTTACTCGCGCGACTTCGAGCGCGACGCCGATCGCTTCGCTTTCGACTACCTGGGAAGGGCCGGCATACCGCCGACCCGTCTCGGCGCCATCCTCGAGCGCCTGAAGGGGGGATCCAGCGCTTCCGGCCTGCCGGCGTGGTCCTCCAGCCATCCGGGCGCAGAGGAACGTGCACGGAACGCCGAGGAGGCCGCGGCGCGGGACCGGGACGCGTCGGAAGCCGATCGGTGACGGCCGCGGACGCGGGCGCATATCCTCAAGCGGCACGACCGACACAAGGGAAGCGGGCCGGAACCGCCAACCGGCCCACGGCAGGAGATCTCGCCATGCAGAAACTGACGCTGGCCCAACGCGAACGCTGGGCGATCGACGGCTACATCCGCGTCGAACAGGCGCTGTCACCGGACCAGGTCGCGTTCTTCGACGCCGAACTCGACCGCGTCCGCCAGCTTCCCGGCTGGGAGCCGAGCCCCGACGGACCGCTGGGCCACTACGCCTGGCTCGACCACGCCGTGGACCGCGATCCTGAGGGCTTCATGGACCGCCGGGTCCTGCTCCACTACGACCAGGCGTTCCTCGACCTGATGGACGCGTCCCCCGTCTTCGACCTGATCACGGACATCATGGGCCCCTACGTCGTGCTCAGCATGACCCAGGCGATCGTCCGACCCTCGAACCCGCGCTGGCCCGGCTACACCCACACCGACGGCGGCGAGGCGCTCCGCCGCATCCGGGTCACCGAAACCAGCCTGCCGCTGGCGATCAAGGGGATGTATCTGCTCTCCGACATCACCGACGACGACAGCGGCAACTTCACCGTCTTCCCCGGCAGCCACATGCGCCCGTTCCCCGACCGCCCCTACCCGGCCCCGGGACCGCAGACGCCGGGCGCGGTCCAGCTCAAGGGCAAGGCCGGCGACTGCATCCTCTTCCCGCACTCGCTCTGGCACGGTCCGTCCGTCAACGCGTCGCCACGCGCACGCAAGACGATCCTCTACAACTACTGCCAGTTGTTCCTGCGCACCTACGACCCGGAGCCCACGCCCGAAGTCCTGGAGCGCTGCACGCCGCGGCAGCGCCGCCTGCTCGGCGACCTCGGCTACGACTTCCGGCCGGGGTCGTACTTCTACGCGCCGCGGGACCAGGTGGACGTGATCGCCGGCGGGGGCGCCTGACGCACCGCTTGGCCCGTCTTTCCCTCCACTCCCGGGGGATCGGCATAGGGTTCGTCCATGGCCACGAACTCCGTCTCCAGCCGGGCCGCCGTGCTCCACCGTCGCATCGCCATCGTGTCGAGCAGGGCGCGGCAGTAGTCCTGGGCCTCCGCCGGCAGTGGCGGCTCGTAGGTCGCGAACCGTGAGGCCACCGGCAGGAAGTAGGCGTCGGCGGCCGAGAAGTTGCCGAAGAGGTAAGGGCTGTGGGCGCCGTACTCGGCACGGGTATCGCGCCAGAGGCGGGTCAGCCCTTCGATGTCGGCCATGACCTCCGGCGACTGGCCCTTGCCCGGATGGCGCGAGCGGATGTTCATCGGCATCGCCGAGCGCAGCGCCGGGTAGCCGGAGTGGAAGTTCGCGACCAGCGACCGGGCGCGGGCCCGGGCCCGGCCGTCGGATGGCCAGATTCCGCGCGCGGGATGGAGGTCGTTCAACCGCTCGACGATCGCCGAGGTATCGAAGGTGGCGAAGCCGCCGCCCGGTTCGCCTTCCCAGAGCACCGGCACGAGGCGGGTAGGAGACAGGCGGTCGATGTGCGCCTCCCAATCCTCCGAGTCGAACTTGAGCATCCGCTCCACGAACGGGATGCCGAGTTCGGTCATCAGGGCCCACGGTCGCAGCGACCAGGACGAGTAGTTCTTGTTGCCGATAACGAGAGTAAGGGGCTGCGCCATGGACGGCGTAGCCTACATCGACCTGCACGGCCTGCACGGCCTGCAGGGACAGAGTTGACGGAGTCCGAACAAGCGCTAACATGAGTCATGGTGTACCTCACGAACGGACTGAGCAGTTTCTTCGCGACGGCGGTGTTGTTCCTGGCGGCGGCATCGGCCGGCCCACCTCTCCATGCCCAGGCCGGCTCGAACTGGCGCCCGCCCGGCGACATCGCCGGGCTGTGGGACTTCGCCACCGCGACGCCGCTTGAGCGCCCTTCCGAGCACGCCGACAAGGAGTATCTCAGCGTCGAGGAGGCGGCGCAGTTCGAACGCCTGGCGATCGAGCGGCTGGCCCAGAGGCAGGAGGACAGGCCCACGGTCCACGCGCCCGACTGGCTCGACTACGGACGCAACGTGCAAGGGTCACGCCGCACGTCGCTGATCTTCGATCCGCCGAACGGCCGCATCCCGCCCATGACGGAAGATGCCCGGCGCCTTCTCCAGGAAGTCCGCGACCGTCGCGCCCGTCCGCCGGCCGGCCCCGAGGACCGCAGCCTCTGGGAGCGCTGCCTGATCGGCTTCAACGCGGGACCGCCGATCAACCCGGGCGCCTACAACAACAACGTGCTCATCGTGGTCACGCCCGATACCGTGGCGCTGCTCAACGAGATGGTCCACGACACCCGGATCGTCCCGCTCGACGACCGGCCTCGGCTGCCGGAGCACGTGCGCCAGTTTCAGGGCGATTCGCGCGGCTATTGGGACGGCGAGACCCTGGTCATCGAGACCCGGAACTTCGATCCCCGGGTCAACTTCCCGGGCTCGGGCAGCAACATGCATCTGGCCGTAGTGACCGAACGCTTCACCCGGTTCGACGACGACACCCTGGTCTACGAGTACACGATAGACGATCCGGCGTCGTTCGAGCGGCCCTGGAGCGCCCGCATCGAGATGAAGAAGTCGGATCAGGCGATCTTCGAGTACGCTTGCCACGAAGGCAACTACAGCCTGCTCAACATGCTGGAGTACGCGCGGACGGACGAGGAACGGGCTAACGAGGCTCCAGCAGAGTGACGTCCGGCTCAGTGGGGTGTAATCGACGACGCCTCGCCGCGGGACGTTAGCCGCCGGAAGCGTACGCGGCGACGTCGTCGCGGTGCGTCCACCAGCCGGGGCTTGTCCACCAGTCGCTGCCGGGCGGCGGAGTCGGCTGGAACAGGAAGACGCCGGAGGGCGCGAACTCGACGCCGCGCAGGCGCTTGCTGAAGGCGCGGATCTCGGAGTAGTTCCACATCATCGTGAACGGCTGATCCTCGGCGACGACATAGGCCAGTTCGCGGTAGATCGCGGCGCGGGCCTCGGGGTCGAACTCGCGCCGGCCGCGCTCGAGCAGATCGTCCACCCGGTCGCTCTTGTAGCCGACGTAGTTGCGGGCGTTGTCGTAACTCGTCGAGTGGAGCCGGATTGTCCACTGGTCCGGATCGGTCGTCACCTCGTCGGCGTCCGCGTGGGCCTGGAACTCGTGCTCCAGCAGATGCTGCTCGTGGGTCGCGTTCTCGAACATGCGGAGCGTCAGTTCGACGCCGATGCTGCGCAGGTCCTCGCGGTAGATGTCCGCCATCTTCACCGCGTCGGCAAAGGTCTGGGCGATCTCCAGTTCGAACGAGAACTTGACCCGTTCGCCGTCGACCTCCTTGTAGCGCCAGCCGTCGTCCGGGTCGGGCAGCCAGCCGGCCTCGTCCAGCAGCTCGCCGGCGCGCTCCAAGTCGAACGGGTACTTGGGCACGTCCGGGTTGTAGCCCATGTGGTCCTTGTCCCAGAGCTGGTCGGTCTCCAGGTAGACGCCGTAGGCGACGTCGCGGATCACGCGCTTCTGGTCGTAGGCGTGGGTCATCGCCCGCCGCACGCGGACATCGGTGAAGAACGGGTTGCTGCCGTCCTGGTTCCAGCCGATCCGTGAAATCCGTCGCGCCGGCGCCCAGCCCTTGACGCCGACCCGCTCGAACTCCTCGTCGTTGCTCTGGGTGGCGAACTGCTGCGGCGTGAACCAGTACTCGTCGAGCTCGCCCTTCTTGAACAGCAGCAGACCGAGGTTGCGATCGCTCTGGGGGCGATAGATCACCCGCTTGAACGGCGCGATCCGCGCGGCGTCCGGGAACTCGTCCCAACGCTCGACGACGATCCGGTCGGTCAGGGTCCAGGACGCGAACCTGTACGGCCCGGAACCGATGACTTCCTCGCGGGCGTAGTGGTTGAAGTACTCGCTGCTCCGCATCGTCGGATCGTTCGCGAGCTCTTCCGGGTTGTTCCAGACGTGGCGTGGAATCGGCGGCACCCGCATCGCCAGCATGTTCGTCACCAGGGCGTCCTTGAAGTGGAACTCGACCGTCAGGTCAGAGGTGACGTCGATCCGCTCGACCTGGGCCACGTCGTGCTTGTACATCGCCGCCGGCACGTCGTCCGACGCCACCATGTCGTACGTGAACTTCAGGTCGTGCATCGTCCACGGCTTGCCGTCGTGCCAGGTCAGCCCCGGCCGGATGCGCACCCGGGCGCTCTTCCAGTCGTCCGCGATCACGCCCTCCTCGACCACGGTCCGGTTCCACACCGTCGTCATGTCCGCGTTGCGGGTCGTCAGGGACTGGAACAGCGCGCCCGAGAGGTAGTAGTCCTCCCAGAAGATGGCGAAGATCGGGTTCAGCGTGCGCGGATCGCCGAGCATGTAGCGGACCAGGGTGTCGTCGCGGGCCACGACCTCCGGCCGGTCGAACGGGTAGGGCTCGGTCAGCGTCGGCGGGTTGACGAGCGGATCCCTGGCCGGGTCGTAGGCCGGTCCCGAGGAACCGGTGGAACGCTCCGGCAGCGGACCGGTGCAGGCGGCCGCGAACGCGACCAGGACGCTGACGACGATGAGACCCGCTGCGTAGCGGGGAAGCAACGATCTGGAGGGCATGGTGCGGGAACTGTAGCGCGCCGGCCCGTCAGCGCAGACGATCGATCAGCCGGCGGTCCCGCTTGGTCGGACGACCGGCGCCACGGCGTCTCCGCGCCGGCTCCGGAACCAGGAAGGGATCGCGCTTCCGCGGCGCCGGCTTGGGCGGACTCAGATCCTCGTAGAGCCGCGGCGCCTCCGCCTTGGGCAGCGGTTTGTCTCTCAGTTCGCGTACGACGAGGACCCGCTTCCAGTCGCGGATCCTGAACTCGATCCGGTCGCCGACCTTGAGTTGGCGGTGCGCCTTCGCCTGCTGGCCGTTGACCGTGACGCGGCCGGCGGCGCAGGCCGCGGTCGCCCTGGAGCGCGCGCGGAACATCCGCGACACCTGCAGCCACTTGTCGAGGCGGCTCACGTCGACGGCGGCGTCACCGCTGGCCGCGCCGCGGCAGGTAGAGATCGGTGATCGTCCCCTCGTACGCCTCGGCGGCGAAAGCGACCGTCTCGGAGAGGGTCGGGTGCGGGTGGACGGTCAGCGCCAGGTCGGCGGCGTCGGCATTCATCTCGATCGCCAGGGCCGCCTCGGCGATCAGGTCGCCGGCGTTGACGCCGACGATGCCGGCGCCGACCACGCGGCCGGTACCAGGATCGAACAGGAGCTTGGTCAGACCTTCGGACCTCCCCAGCGTCAGGGCGCGACCGGAGGCGCCCCACGGGAAGGTCCCCTTCTCGTAAGCGGTGCCGTTCTCCCGCGCCTCGGTCTCGGTCAGGCCGACCCAGGCCACCTCCGGGTCGGTGTAGGCGACCGACGGAATGACTCGCGCTTCGAAGCCGCTCTTCTCCCCCGCCGCCACCTCGGCCGCCACCTTGCCCTCGTGGGTCGCCTTGTGCGCGAGCATCGGTCCGGGCACCAGGTCGCCGATCGCGAAGATGTGCGGCACGTTCGTGCGCTGCTGGTCGTCGACCGGCACGAAGCCCTGCCCGTCGACTTGAACACCGGCGGCCTCCGCGCCGAAGCGGTCGCTGTTCGGCCGCCGGCCGACCGCCACGAGAACCCGCCCGAACAGCGCGGAGCCGGGCGCTTTCTCGCCCTCCATCGACACCATGAGACCGTTCTTCCGCGCCCTGACGGTGGTCACCCGCGTGTCCACGTGGATGTTCTCCAGGCGTTTCGCCAGGCGTCGCTGAAGCGGCCGGACCAGGTCCCGGTCGACGCCGGTGAGCAGTTCCGGCAGCAGCTCGACGACGGTGACCCGGTAGGCGAGGGCGGCGTAGACCGTCGCCATCTCCAGGCCGATGATGCCGCCGCCGATGACCAGCAGGCGGCCGCCGGGCTCGAAGTCGGGATCGAGTTCCAGGGCGTCGGTCGAGTCCCAGACCCGCGGATCGCCGGCGGGCAGACCCGGGATCATCGCCGGACGCGAGCCGACCGCGACGATCGCCTGGCCGAAAATCAGGGTGCGCCGGCCGCCGTCGGCGTCCTCGATCTCGACTTCGTGGGGACCGGTGAAGCGGCCGTGCCCGCGCACGACATCGACCTTGCGTCGCGCGGCAAGCTGGGCCAGACCTCCGGTCAGCCGCCCCACGACCTCGCTCTTCCAGCCCCCGAGCTTGTCGCGGTCGATGGCCGGCTCGCCGAAGTCGATGCCGTGGGCCGCGAACCCAGCCGCCTCGTCGATCACGCGAGTGGCGTGCAGCAGGGCCTTGGACGGAATGCAGCCGACGTTCAGGCAGACGCCGCCCAGGTTGGCGTGCGGCTCGACGAGCACCACCTGACGGCCCAGGTCGGCGGCGCGGAAGGCCGCCGTGTAGCCACCGGGGCCGGCGCCAAGAACGAGAACCTCGGCGTCGACATTACGCGGCACCGCGACGGCGGGCACCGCCGACGCCGCGGCCGCCTGAGGCGGCGCCGGCTCTCTCTGCACGTCCCGCGCGGCCGACCCCGCTCCGAGCCCGTCGACTGCGCTCCTCGCGGACCCCGGCGGCGGCGCATGCGGATGCCGCGGGCGCTCGACGCGATGGTCCGGGTGCGACTCGTCCTCGGCGTCGAGAACGACGATCAGATCCCCCTCCCCCACCTTGTCACCGATCGAGACGGCGACTTCCAGCACGACGCCGCTGTGCGTCGACGGCACCTCCATCGACGCCTTGTCGCTCTCGAGCGTGATCAGACCCGCATCGACGTCGACGTGCTCGCCCGGCGACACGAGCACCTCGACCACGTCGACCGAGTCGAAGTCGCCGATGTCGGGTACGACGATGCGGATCGGTTCGGTCAAAGCACGACCCGACGGAAGTCGGCGAGCACCGAACACAGGTGGGATGTGAAGCGCACCGCGTAGGCGCCGTCGATCACCCGGTGGTCGTACGACAACGAGACTGGCAGCATGAGCCGCGGCGCGAGGCCGGCGCCGATGTAGACCGGCCGCCGCCCGGCGCGCGAGACGCCCAGGATGCCGACCTCCGGCGCGTTGACGATTGGCGTGAAGGCAGTGCCGCCGATGCCTCCAAGGCTCGAAATCGTGAAGGTGGCGCCCTGGATGTCGGCCGGCCGCAGCTTCCGCTCCCGCGCGCGGCCGCTGACTTCGCCCAGTTCGCCCGCCAGTTCGTAGACGCTCTTCCGGTCGACGTCACGGACTACCGGCACGACCAGACCGTCCGGCGTGTCGACCGCCACGCCCAGGTGGAAGTACCGCTTGAGGATCAGCGACTCTCCATCGGGCGCGAGGGACGAGTTCATCTCCGGGAACTCGGCGAGCGAAGCCGCCACCGCCTTCATCAGGAAGGCGAGCAGGGTGAGCCGGACACCGCGTTCGCGCGCCTCGCCAAGGCGCCCCCGGCGGAACGCCTCGAGGTTCGTGATGTCGGCCTCGTCGTGCTGGGTCACGTGCGGGACGTTGAGCCAACTCCGGTGGAGGCTCGCCGCCGAGAGCTTGCGGATGCGGCTGAGCGGCTTCGACTCGACCGGGCCGAACTTCGAGAAGTCGACCTCAGGAACCGGCGGGATGCCCGCGCCCGCCGCCCGTCCCCGGCCCGTCATGACCTCCTTGACGAAGGCCTCCACGTCCTCGCGCAGAATCCGGCCCTTGGCGCCGCTGCCGGACACTCTCGTGAGGTCGACGCCGAGCAGGCGGGCGAACCTTCGCACCGCTGGGCTGGCGTGCGGCGGGGCCGAAGTCGTCGCCGGCCCGGCTGCTGCGGGGGGCGGCGGTCGGCGGCCGTGCCGCGCTGGACGTTGGGATATCGGACCGGCCGGCCGGGTCGGCGGCTCCGACGGGCGACGCTGTGGTGACGGCGTCGGCATGGCCGCGTCCTCGGCCCCTGCCTCCTCCGCCGGAGCGACCGCGGACGCATCGACCAACTCGATCGTCAGGATCAGATCGCCCTCGCCGACTTGGCCGCCGAGTTCGACCGCGATCTCGACGACGCGGCCGGCCGCCGGCGACGGCACCTCCATCGACGCCTTGTCGCTCTCGAGCGTAATCAGGGACTGATCGATCGAGACCTCGTCGCCAACGCCAACGAGGACCTCGACGACATCGACGGAATCGAAGTCGCCGATGTCGGGAACGACGACGGAGAGGGTCTCGCTCACGCGGTCGCCGGGTTCGGTGCGTTCGGGTCGATGCCGTAGGCGGCGATCGCCTTCGCCGGCGCCGCAGACTCGATTTCTCCGTTCTCGGCCAGCGAGGCCAGCGCCGCGACCGCGATGTGCCGACGGTCGACCTCGAAGAAGGCCCGCAACTGCTCGCGGGTGTCACTGCGGCCGAAGCCGTCGGTGCCCAGCGTGCGGTAGGGGCCCGGGACGAAGGCGCGGATCTGGTCCGTGTAGACCTTCATGTAGTCGCTCGCCGCGACCGTCACGCCGCCGCGTCCGGTCAGGCACTGGCGTACATAGGACACTCTCTTCTCCCCACCCGGATGCAGCCGGTTCCAGCGCTCGACCTCGATGCCGTCGCGACGCAGCTCGTTGAAGCTGGTCGCCGACCAGACCTCCGCGGACACCTTCCAGTCTTCCTCCAGCATCTCGGCCGCGGCCTCGGCCTCGCGGAGAATCGCGCCCGAGCCGAGCAGCGTGGCGCGCTTCCGGCGCCGCGAACCGGGACGGATCCGGTACAGCCCCCGCCGGATGCCCTCCTCGGCGCCGGCCGGCATCCTCGGGTGCTCGTAGTTCTCGTTGAGCGTCGTCAGGTAGTAGAAGACCGCCTCCTCCTCGGCGTACATCCGACGCAGGCCGTCCTGGAGGATCACCGCCAGTTCGTAGGCGTAGGTCGGGTCGTACGAGACGCAGTTCGGCACCGTCGAGGCGGCGAGATGACTGTGGCCGTCCTGGTGCTGCAGCCCTTCGCCGTTGAGCGTCGTCCGTCCCGACGTGCCGCCGATCAGAAAGCCCCGCGCCTGCATGTCGGCCGCCGCCCAGATCAGGTCGCCGACCCGCTGGAACCCGAACATCGAGTAGAAGATGAAGAACGGGATCATGTGGAACCCGTGGTTGGCGGCCGAGGTTCCCGCCGCCATCCAAGAGCAGAGCGCGCCGGCCTCGTTGATCCCCTCCTGGAGGATCTGTCCGTCACGGGCCTCCCTGTAGGGCGCGATCTTGTGCGCGTCGACCGGTTCGTAGAGCTGGCCGGTGGGGGCGTAGATGCCGAGCTGCCGGAACATCCCCTCCATGCCGAAGGTGCGCGCCTCATCGGCGACGATCGGCACCAGCCGGTTGCGGATCGCAGGGTCCCTGGTGAGCAGGGTCAGCAGCCGCACGAACGCCATCGTGGTCGAGAACCGGCGCCCCCGGCTCGACCGCAGCAGGGCGTCAAACGCGTCCAGGTCCGGCACGTCGAGCGGCGTCGCCCCACCCGTCCGGGCCGGCAGGTAGCCGCCCAGGGCCTCGCGCCGTTCCTTCATGTAGCGGATTTCGGGGCTGTCGTCCGGCGGCCGGTAGAACGGAGTCTCCTCCAGTTCCTCGTCCGAAACCGGGATGTCGAGGCGGTCGCGGAAGCCCATCAGCGCCCGCAGCCCCATCTTCTTCTGCTGGTGGGTGATGTTCATCCCCTCGCCGGCCTCGCCCATGCCGTAGCCCTTGACCGTCTTGGCCAGGATGACCGTCGGCTGCCCGGTGTGCTTCATCGCCGCCGCGTAGGCCGCGTAGATCTTGTGCGGATCGTGTCCGCCCCGGTTGAGCCGCCAGATGTCCTCGTCGGTGAGATGGGCGACCATCGCCTTGAGCTCCGGGTACTTGCCGAAGAAGTGCTCGCGCACGAAGCCGCCGTCCTGGCTCGCCTTGTAGGCCTGGTACTCGCCGTCGACCGCCTCCTCCATGCGTTGCCGCAGCAGCCCGTGACGATCACGCGCGAGCAGCGGATCCCAGTACGAGCCCCAGACCAGCTTGATCACGTTCCAGCCCGCGCCACGGAACACCGCCTCGAGCTCCTGGATGATCTTGCCGTTGCCCCGGACCGGACCGTCCAGACGCTGCAGGTTGCAGTTGACGACGAAGATCAGGTTGTCGAGGTTCTCCCGCGAGGCCAGTGAGATGGATCCCAGTGACTCCGGCTCGTCCATCTCGCCGTCGCCCATGAAGGCCCACACCTTGCGGCCCTCCGTGTCGACCAGACCGCGGTCGTGCAGGTATTTCATGAACCGGGCCTGGAAGATCGCCATCAAGGGTCCGAGACCCATGGACACGGTCGGGTACTGCCAGAAACCCGGCATCAGCCAGGGGTGCGGATACGACGAGAGGCCGCCCGGCCGCGCCTCGCGCCGGAACCGGAGCAGTTCCTCCTCGCTCAGTCGGCCCTCCAGAAAGGCGCGCGCGTAGATGCCCGGCGAAGAGTGCCCCTGGACCATGACCAGATCGCCGCCGTGCTGCTCCGACGGGGCGTGGAAGAAGTGGTTGAAGCCGACGTCGTAGAGAGTGGCGGCGGAGGCGAAGGACGCGATGTGCCCGCCCAGCCCCTCGTAGTCGTGGTTCGCGCGGACCACCATCGCCATCGCGTTCCAGCGGACGATGCTGCGGATCCGCCACTCGATGTCCGCGTCGCCCGGCAACGGCTCCTGCGCCTGCACCGGGATCGTGTTCAGGTAGGCCGTGGTCGCCTTGTAGGGCAGGTAAGCGCCCGACCTGCGCGCCTTGTCCACCAGGGTTTCGAGCAGAAAGTGCGCGCGCTCCGGCCCTTCGCGCTCCATCACCGCGTCGAGGGCCTCGAGCCACTCGGCCGTCTCGGCCGGGTCGACATCCTGGCGGGCCGGGTCCGCCCTGAGCCTGTTTGTGGGATCCATGTCCATCTCGATGCGAAGCGAGGCGCCTGGATTCTATTCGCCGGCGGCCGCCTTGCGTCGCCTGCCGGACCCGCGCAAAGCGCAACCGTCGCTGTAGGCGATCGCGGTCGGCCCGACGAGGGGATCCGACAGCGCCCCGAGGCTGCTGTCCTTCTACGCGAGCAAGGCGAGGGCTGCTATCGTGGCCCGCACGCTGGGTGCGGCTGAGACGACAGCCTGAGATCGTGCTGGCCGACGGGCCTGTGCACGGGAGCCTTCGAACCTGAAACGGTTGACACCGACGTAGGGAATGCAGCCATGACGATCGCCGACCGAATCCCGCAGACCGCGGCGCCACTGCTGAGCCGCGAGCCCCTCCCCAACTCCCGCAAGGTCTACGTCGAAGGCTCGGATCCGTCGATCCGCGTGCCGGTGCGCGAGATCAGCCAGTCGCCAACGACCGCCGGCGCGGGCCCGTCGGCCGCGAGCGGCCTGACCGCGCTGGGACCGAAGGAGCACAATCCGCCGGTCGGCGTCTACGACACATCGGGGCCGTACACGGACCCGGCCGTGGAGATCGACGTCCGTCGCGGCCTGGAGCCGATCCGCCGATCCTGGATCCAGGCGCGTGGCGACGTCGAGGAACTGGACCACGTCTCCTCCAGCTACGGACGCGAGCGGGCCGCGAACCCCCGGCTCGACCACGTCCGCTTCGTCGCCGGGCGCCGGCCGCTACGCGCCCGAGCCGGCAGCCGCGTGACCCAGATGCACTACGCCAAGCACGGCGAGATCACGCCGGAGATGGAGTTCATCGCCATCCGCGAGAACCAGCGCCGCGAGCAGATCGTCGGCGAGATCGCGGCCCAGCACGCCGGCGAGAGCTTCGGCGCCGCGATCCCGCGGACGATCACGCCGGAGTTCGTGCGCGCCGAGGTCGCCCGCGGCCGCGCGATCATCCCCGCCAACATCAACCATCCCGAACTCGAACCGATGGCGATCGGCCGGAACTTCCTGGTCAAGGTGAACGCGAACATCGGCAACTCGGCCGTCACCTCGTCCATCGAGGAGGAGGTCGAGAAGATGGTGTGGGCGATCCGCTGGGGCGCCGACACGGTGATGGATCTCTCCACCGGCCGCAACATCCACGAAACCCGCGAGTGGATCCTCCGCAACTCACCCGTGCCCATCGGCACGGTGCCGATCTACCAGGCCCTCGAGAAGGTCGACGGCCGGCCCGAGGAGCTGACCTGGGAGATGTTCCGCGACACCCTGATCGAGCAGGCGGAACAGGGGGTCGACTACTTCACGATCCACGCCGGCGTGCTGCTGCGCTACGTGCCGCTGACGGCGAAGCGGCGCACCGGCATCGTCAGCCGCGGCGGCTCGATCATGGCCAAGTGGTGCCTCTCCCACCACCAGGAGAGCTTCCTCTACACGCACTGGGACGACATCTGCGAGATCATGGCCGCCTACGACGTCTCCTTCTCGATCGGCGACGGGCTCCGGCCCGGCTCGATCGAGGACGCGAACGACGAGGCCCAGTTCGCCGAGCTCAGGACGCAGGGCGAGCTGACCCGTCGCGCCTGGGAGTTCGATGTCCAGGTGATGAACGAAGGTCCCGGTCACGTGCCGATGCACATGATCAAGGAGAACATGGACAAGCAGCTCGAGTGGTGCGACGAGGCGCCGTTCTACACCCTCGGGCCGCTGACCACCGACATCGCCCCCGGCTACGACCACATCACCTCCGGCATCGGCGCCGCGATGATCGGCTGGTTCGGCACGGCAATGCTCTGTTACGTCACGCCCAAGGAACACCTCGGCCTGCCCAACCGCGAGGACGTCCGCGAAGGCGTGATCACCTACAAGATCGCCGCGCACGCCGCCGACCTGGCCAAGGGTCACCCCGGCGCCCAGGCCCGCGACAACGCGGTCTCCAAGGCCCGCTTCGAGTTCCGCTGGGAGGACCAGTTCAACCTCTCGCTCGACCCGGAACGCGCCCGCGCCTTCCACGACGAGACCCTGCCCCAGGAGGGCGCCAAGGTCGCGCACTTCTGCTCCATGTGCGGCCCCAAGTTCTGCTCGATGGAGATCACCCAGCAGATCCGCGACTACGCCGCGGAGAAGGGAATCGAGGACGCCGAAGCCCTGGAGGCCGGGCTCAAGGAGAAGGCCGGGGAGTTCCGCGAGGCCGGCGGCGAGGTGTACCTGCCGGCCGAGTAGCGTCTCTCGGCGCTGGCGCTAGTCGATCCTCTGCGGCAGATCGCCCGGAGGCAACCCCGCGAGTCCCCTGGCGATGTAGCCGAGCGCCTCTACTCGCGAGTGGCTGCTCATCACACTCTGCGCTCGGAGCGCGAGCCCGAACTCCCCGCGGCTCGAAGCCGCGTGAACGATCCTGTGTAGCGAGAAGCCCCTTCCCTCGCGGAGTTCCAGCCTGCCAAGCGTCTCAAGCGCCTCCTCGCCCAGACCGGCCGTGGCTTGCGAGTGCATCATCGCTTCGAGCGTCCACACCAGCGGATGCGTCCCTGCGCAACACGGGCGCATCTTCGCGTCGTTCAGACGCTCGAACAGGTCAACGGCTTCGGCGAACGTCGCCTGCGCTCCTCCAGGGTCGCCGGCGGCGGCCAGACCCTCGGCCACGGTGCGAAGGAGAGACAAGCGCCGGAAACCGTGGCCGACACGACTCGCGGTCTGAAGCGCGCCACCGAGATTCCCCGCAGCTGCTTCCGCCCTCGCGATTCTCGCCAGAGCGCCGTCCGTCTTGAGCGCGCTCAGGGCCGGATCGTCGATCTCGGCGGCGATCCCTCGGGGACCCCAGGGAGCGGCGGCGATCCACTGAAGGGTGCGCTCGGCTCCTGCGCGGTCGCCTGCCGCGGCCCGCGCCACGGCCACGTCCTCCAGGTCTCTCGCGTCGTCCAACCTGACCGACTCGGCCAGCTTCGACAGTGCAGCCCGAACCCCGGAGTCGCCTCGGGCTTCTTCAAGGGCGGCGACTCCCGCCAGAGCGAGCAGCCGATCATGAGGCGACTCCAACCGGCCGACGATCGCGCGGGCTGCCGCGACGTCGCCAGCGCGGGCCATGACTCCAGCAACGGAAACGACAGCCGCGCAGTAGGCCTTCGTTTCGCATGAGTTGAGGCCGATGTAGTAGTCGGGAGCCCGGGCATGCGCGTGCCGCAGGAGTTCCGTCGTTGTCAAAGCTGCCCCGAGTTCGCCCGCCTTGGCTTGAGAAGCAGCGACTGACCGCAGCAACGATACGCGCCCCCACGAATCGTCAGACTGTTGGGCGACTTGCAGCGCCGCCTCGAAGTCACCTGCTTCGACAAGCGCCGTGACTACCGGTGACAGCAAGTGAAGTCTGGCTTCCGGATCGGTGCTCTCGCCCGCGACCCGGATGGCCCTTCCGGCTTCACCACGACTGGCGAGAGCCTCTACGACACCCGCCCTTACGGCAGCTCGGTACCCGGGCTCTGCGATCTCGTCCGCGCTCCACAGTGCGGCATCCAGATCTCCCGCATCCACCAACGACCGGCTCAAGCTGCTCAAGGCGAAGTCGCGCACATCCGGATCCCCGATCATCCGGACCGTACTCAGGGCCGCCGCCACCTGACCCGCGCTGAACTGCACCATCACGGCCGCACGCAGTGCTCGATCGCCGCCCCTGCCGTCGTTCACAAGAACCAGAGCCTCCGCCGCCTGGTCGGCGGCCGCCTCGGCCGTGCCGGCCTTCACCATGGACGCCGCGAGGCGCTCGAAGAAGTCGAGTCGCCGGAACACGTCATCGCTCCACTCCTGATCAGCCGCTGCCTTCGAAAGCTCCAACGCACGCAGGGCCGCCGCTTCGTCACCCGCTTCGATCAAATCCAAGGCCGCGTGGTGCAGTTCGTTCGGAGCGACGCGACCACGGGCCAGCATCACATCCAGAGATTCGCGCAGGAAAGCCCGAGCGCCCTCGTGAGCGCCCAGGTCCCTCGCGACGGCTGCCACTCTTCCCACGGCCCATACGTTGCCTATCGCGGCCCTCTCCACTTCGGCCAGCACGCAGGCCGGGGTGGGCGAAACCAGACAACCCCGCCATTCGGCCGAGAACTCCAGTAGCTTCGCGATGTCGCGAGCAGGTACCGAGACCGGCCTCTCAGGCGCCTCTCCCTGGTCCTCGTCGTTTCCGTCATCCCTAGGCCGCTCAAGGGCAATCATGGCCACCAGCCGGCCATGTTCGTCGAACACAGCGGTGCCCGCTCGGCTCAGCGGAAGCGCAGAACGGTTGGCCTCAGGTCGCGGATCTGGACGGGAGGCGAGCGTCGATACCGCCTTGCCATCCACTGGATTCGACGGCGTCCCCAGGAGTCCGCGACGCACGGTCAGGACATCTCCCTCGGCCACGCTAACGGTGAAGATCTGCTGATGCGGCCTGTAACCGGAGACCGTCGAACCCGAGGGGACAACCGGGGCGAACGCCACCGGGGGCGAACGCCAGAACGGCTCCTCCAGGAAGAGGAGACAAGCCCGCCCCTGCTCGTCGCGCGCCGCGACTGCCGCCGCAACACCCGGGGCGGGCCGGGCGACAGGCTGCTTCCAGGCTTCGTGCACCGTGATCGACACGGCTCCAGCTAGCACACTGCAACTCGTAGCGACCTCATTCGGCCCCACGACGACGCCGTTCGCCACTCCGCCCCCCGCCGTGCGGACGACGACCACGAGACCGGCGTCAACGATCCGCTGCGGCGAGGCGCCCGCCGCGGCCGACAAGAGCAGCAACGCAAGCCCGAGGAAAGCCCGCGCCGAGCCTCCAGTGCTACGAGGCCTTCTCCTCCGTCGAAGCCAACGCTGTCCCGACTCGCGCACGCGACCTCCCTCGCGATCCGTTCGCTCGGGAACAACCCCACCCAACGTCGCTTTGTTCCGCAGCGCGGCGCCAACCCGCACAACCGGTGGCGCTAAGATCGGCGGCCGCATGACGGACCCCGACACCCAAAGCCGCCAGGAGAAGTTCTCGGGGACCAGGGAGGTCGCGGAACGCCTCAGCTTCGACCTGGCGCCGCTGCAGCGCTACCTCGAAGAGCACGTAGAGGGCTTCTCGGGCGACCTCAAGGTCCAGCAGTTCAAGGGCGGCCAGTCCTGCCCCACGTACCTGCTCGAGGCCGGCGGCAAGAGTTACGTGCTGCGCCGCAAGCCGCCGGGCAAGCTGCTGCCCTCCGCGCACGCCGTGGACCGCGAGTACCGGGTGATGACCGCCCTCCGCGACACGGGCGTGCCGGTGCCGCGCACCTACTGCCTTTGCACCGACGAGTCGGTCGTCGGCACGATGTTCTTCGTCATGGAGCACGTGAAGGGCCGGATCCTCTGGGAGGCGCTGCTGCCGGGCATGGAGTCGGCCGAGCGGTTCGCGATCTACGACGCGATGAACCGGACCCTGGCGAAGCTGCACCAGGTCGACTACGAGGCGGTCGGGCTGTCGACCTACGGCAAGCCGGGGAACTACTTCGCACGCCAGATCCACCGCTGGACGAAGCAGTACCTGGCCTCGGAGACCCGGGACATCCCGGCCATGAACGCGCTGATCGAGTGGCTGCCAGCGAACATCCCGGACGGCGACGAAACGACCATCGTCCACGGCGACTTCCGGCTCGACAACATGATCCTGCACCCGGAACGGGCCGAGGTGATCGCGATCCTCGACTGGGAACTGGGCACCCTCGGCCATCCGCTGGCCGACTTCAGCTACCACACGATGCAGTGGGAGATCCCGAAGGACAAGGGCGGCCTCAAGGGCCGCGACCTGGAGGCGATCGGGATACCGACGCTGGAGAGTTACCGCGACGCCTACTGTCGCCGGACCGGCCGCGACGGCATCGCGCACTGGAACTTCTACCTCGCCTACAACCTCTTCCGCAGCGCCGGCATCGCCCAGGGCATCGCCGGCAGGGTGCGCGACGGCACCGCCGCCAGCGCCCACGCGAAGGAAGTCGGCGAGTCGGTGCCGCGGACCGCCGGGCTGGCCTGGGAAGTCGCGCAGCGGGCCTGAGGCACTGGGTGCGCCGGCGCTCTCGCCGGCATTCCGGGGCCGCGAAGCGGCTCAGCGGAAGCCCCAGGAAACCACGCCACGCTCCCACCGTAGAAGACACCAGGCCTTCGGCTCCTCCTATACTCCGACCGCCCCGGCCCTCCCCATGGACTGGACCGCCATTCGCCTGCTCTACCTGAGCGAACTCCGCGCCGCGCTGCGGGAGCGGGCCGTTCTGATCAACGGAATCCTGATTCCGCTGCTGATGTACCCGCTGATGATGTGGGTCATGTTCTCGGGCATCCTCTTCGTGACGGCGCGCTTCGAGAGCTTCGCCTCGCGGGTCGAGATCGCGGGTCTGCCGGCGGAGCACCAGGCCCTGCTCGAAGGGCTCGAGGAGGACGACGGGCAGATCGAGATCACGGAGGTCGACGCGCCGCCGGGCAGCGCTGCCGCCGCCTACCGCGAGGAGGTCGAAGACCGCCTGCTGGCCGGCGAACTCGACGCCGCCCTGATCTTCGAAACCACCGTCGACCCTCCGGGCAACGCCGAGGTCTCGCTGCTGAGCAACGGCTCGAGCGACCAGTCGCAGACCGCCCGCGGGCGACTCGAACGGGCGCTCTCGGCGGAACGATCGGCCTGGCTGGACCGGATCGCCGACGAGCACGGCCTCGCCGGCGCCGAGTGGCAGGTCTTCGACGTGCGCTCGAACAACCTCGCCACCGGCCGCCAGATGGGCCAGTTCCTGATGGGGATGATGATCCCGCTCTTCTTCGTCATCATGATCGCGAACGGCTGCGTCTACCCGGCCATCGACTCGACCGCGGGCGAGCGCGAGCGAAACACCTGGGAGACCACGAGCACGCTCGCCACCCGGCGCATTCACATCGTCACCGCGAAGTACCTCTACGTGGCCACGATGGGCCTTGTCGCCGGCGCCCTCAACGCGGCCGCCATGGTCGTCTCCTTCCGCTCCTTCCTCGGGCCGCTCCTTGCCCGCATGGGAGGGGGAGGCGGAAGCGGCTTCGCCTTCGAGCTGCCCCTTACTTCGCTGCCGGTCCTTTTCCTGACCGCCGTCCTGCTGGGGGCCCTGATCGCCGCCGCGATGATGATCCTCGCCGCGTTCGCCCGCACCTTCAAGGAAGGTCAGTCCATGGTCACGCCGGTGATCCTGCTGGTCATCTTCCCGGTCGTGGTGCTGAACGACCCGAGCATGGAGTTCACGCCGGCGCTGGCCGGCATTCCGGTCGTCAACGTGGTGCTGCTGCTCCGCCAGGCGATCGCCGGCAACGTCCTCTGGCTGCAGCTCGGCATCACCGTCCTGGCGAACGCCGCCGCCATCGCGGCCTGCCTGTGGCTCGCCTCGCGCATCCTGCGCGTCGAGGAGATCGCCACCGGCTCCTTCGAGGGCAACCTGTTCCAGTTCCTGCGCCAGCAGTGGCGACCGGCGGGAGGTAAAGCGTGAGCACAGTCCAGGTCGAGGTCCAGAGCCTGTCCAAGAACTTCTTCGATCAGTCCCGGGGCGAGGTGAAGGCGGTCCAGGAGGTGAACTTCGAGTGCCGCGGCTCCGAGATCTTCGGCCTGCTCGGCGCCAACGGCGCCGGCAAGACGACGACGCTCAGGATGATCTCGACCGTGCTGCAGCCGACGGCCGGAACCGCCCGCGTGCTTGGACACGACGTCGTCTCCGACCCGGTCGAGGTGCGCCGCAATCTCGGCTTCTACTCCGCGAGCACCGCGCTCTACCCGCGGCTGACCGCCCGCGAGACCCTGACCCTCTTCGCCCGCGTCAACAAGTACCCTGCCGAGCGGACGAGGAGCCGGGTCGAGGAGATGATCGAACGGTTCGGCCTCGGCGACTACGCCGGCGCGCGCATCGAGAAGCTCTCGAGCGGCATGAAGCAGAAGGTGTCGATCGCGCGCACGGTCGTTCACGATCCGCCGGTGCTCATCTTCGACGAGCCGACCGTCGGACTCGACGTGCTGAACGCCCTCGACCTGCAGAAGGCGATCCAGGAACTGCGCGAGGACGGCAAGGCGATCCTGTTCTCGACCCACATCATGAGCGAGGCCGAGCGCCTGTGCGACCGGATCGCGATCATCGACAAGGGGCGGATCCGCGCCTGCGACGACCTCGAGGGGCTCCGAGCCGCGACCTCCCAGCACTACCTCGAGGACATCTTCGTCCACTACGTCACCGGCAACGACACGACGGCATAGGGCGGGGTCGCGATGAACCGCCGGACCGTCACCGCGCTGGTCATCAACGACCTGCGCCAGCTTGCGCGCAATCCGCGGGTGCTCGTGTTCGCGGTCGCCCTGCCGCTCGTCCTGTGGCCGCTGATGTGGTTCCTGACCTCGCTGACCACGGAGCGCCGGCAGGAACGGATCGAGAGCCGCACCTACAGGTACGCCGTGGCCGACCCAGACGCCGGCGCCGCGGAGGCCGCCGACGCGCGGATGTGGCTCGAACGGGCTATGGCCGTCATCGGCGACGACGGCCGGGCCGACAACGCCGAACCGACGGACGGTCCGGCGGTTCGGTTCGAGCGGGTCGAAGCCCCCGACGATGTCGCGGCCGCGCTCGACGAAGAGCGACTCCACGTTCACGTGGCCTGGGAGGCCGGCGGCGAAGATCTCCCGGGCGAGGAAGTGGACCGGGAGACGGTCGGGAACGCCGGCCGGAGCGCACCGCGAATCGTCCTCTCGTACCGCGCGGATCTCGATGCCTCGGACTCCGCCGAGGGTTTTCTCAGGCGGGCGCTCGAACGCACCCGAACGGAACTCCGCGAACAACGGCTCGCGGCCGCCGGCTTCGCGTCGGCGCCGGCCGACCTGCTGCCGCTCCAGCGGATCGAGACCGCCAGCGAGGAACAGACGTCCGGGCTGCTGCTGGGACGCCTCCTGACCGCGATCATCGTGATGATGATGCTCGCGGGCGGCTCGATCGTGGCCACGGACGCGCTCGCCGGCGAGAAGGAACGCGGCACGCTCGAAACCCTGCTGACGACGGCCGCGAGCCGGGTCGAGATCGTCACCGCGAAGAACCTGTCGATCCTCGCCGTCGCCTTCGCCACCAGCGTGCTCAACATCGTGAACATCGTCGTCTGGATGCAGCTCGACCTGATCGCGGCGCCCGCCGGCCTGAAACTGGCCATTCCGGTCGGCGCCGGCCTGCTGCTGCTCCTGCTCTACGTGCCGGCGGCCGTGCTCCTCTCGAGCAGCCTGCTGCTGGTCTCCGGTCGGTCGAAGACGTACAAGGAAGCCCAGTTGCTGTTCGCGCCGGTGATGCTCGTCGCCATGGCCGTGGCGGCGATTCCCGTGCTGCCGGGCGTCGAGCTGCGCAGCGCGATCGTCCTGTTGCCGATCGCGAACCTCGGCGTCGCGGCAAGGGAGATCCTGACAGGCGACTACGACTGGCCGCTCCTCGCCGCCGCCTGGGCGGTCACGGGCGGCGCCGCCGCACTGCTCGCCCGCGCTTCCCTGCGCACGCTTTCGGCCGAGAAGCTGATCACCGCCAGCGAACTCGACGCCGCCGACCTCGCCGGCGGACCGGCGCTCTTCCCGCGCCGCGTGGCGCGTTGGTTCGCCGTTCTCTGGGCGCTGCTCCTGGTCTGGCAACTGAACATCGGGGGCGGCATCGACAGCCGCCTGCTGATCTCGATCAACATGGCCCTCTTCGGTGCCGCGGCCTGGCTGATGATCAGCCGCTACCGGCTGCCCGTGCGGGAGACGCTGTCACTGCGGGTGCCGCCACCCGGAGCATGGCTCGGCGTCCTGATCGGCGCTCCCGCCGGTCTGGTGCTGGCCGACGGCATCGTCCGGCTCGCGAGCCTGGCCATGCCCATCCCGGAGGCCTGGATCGAGGCGATGGCCGAGAACATGGGGGCCGGCCTGCCGCTCTGGCAGATGCTCATCTTCTTCTCCCTGATGCCCGCTCTCTTCGAGGAGATCGCCTTTCGCGGCGTCCTGCTCCACGGCCTGAAGAACCGCCTGACCACCGTTCAACTCGTCCTGGTGGCCGGCATCGCCTTCGGCTTCTTCCACGTCGACCTGTTCCGCATTCCGCCGACCTCGCTGCTGGGTGTCTTCCTGGTCGTCACCGTCGTCCGGTCCGGCTCGATCTTCCCCGCCATGGCCTGGCACGGCCTCCACAACGCGCTGGCCCTGGGCAGCGCCCGGGTCGAGCAGATCGCCCTGCCCGAACAACCGATCTGGTGGCACTACGTGCTGGCCGCCCTCGCGATCCTGCTGGCTTTCCGGTTGATGAAGCGGAGGACGAGAGCCGCCTTCAGTTGACCCACGGACCGCGGTGGACGCGGTCATCGTCCTTCGGCTTCTTGCCGCCCGGAACGACGCGGAAGCGGCGGCGGCCCCGGTTCAGCTTCTGCTGCACGGTCCAGCGCTCGTAGCGGAGGCGCATCTCGCGCATCAGGCCCCTGGTGCGTCCGGGCCGCAGCAACGCGAACACCGCACCGATCGCGGCGCAGATGCCCAGGAACCCGGCCAGGTCCGTGGTCGCCAGGAAGCCCACCCAGGCGAAGGCGATCTCGATCCAGATGAACCACTTCGCCCGGATCGGCAGGACGAAGAACAGCATGATCGTCGCATTGCCGCGGACCAGCGCGAAAGCCGCGATGACGATCGCCAGCAGCATTCGCTGGCCCTGCATCAGCACGAAGGCGTTGCCGCCAGAGCCGACCAGAATCTGCACCAGACAGGCCACGACGGCAGCCGCGCCGGCCGACATCCACAGCAGGTTCCAGAACCGGTGGCGGCCAAGAGCCCAGCGAAGGTCGTTCGCGAACATGTAGAAGATCAGGAGTTCCAACAGGAACCAGATCGACGGCCCGCCCCAGCCTGCCGCCGGGTACGTCAGGAGCTGCCAGATCATCCCCCGCTCCCACACGGAGCTCGACAGCCGCATCAGCTCCGGCACGATGGCCAGCCCTTGCAGGAACTGCATCGAGAAGGTGACGAACAGCACCCCAACGAGCAGCAGCAGGTCGCGCGCGTGCGGCCCCGACAGACCGCCGAAGCTCATCCTGCGCGCATACGGTCCTCCACCCATCGTCATCGTAGGCGTGACCTTATCTAGCAGCCCGTGGCAGAAGTCGCGCTGCATTCGAGCGGACATGCATCCCGCCCAGCATCGTTGCTCCTCGGTCGAATATGGCCCGATATGCTTCCTCGTCGCGCCTTGCTGGACGGGCGCCTGACCGCTCTCGGTGCGACGCGCACTTCTACCACGGGCTGCTAGCCCGCAAATTACACCGATGTCCTACTGCGGCCGCGGATC
>JAAXHG010000056.1 GCA_012270995.1 Vicinamibacteraceae bacterium
CTGAAGTTTGTGGGACAGCAGTGCTGAAGTCAGGAGAGCGATTCCGTGTTGTCTCGGTTCACTCGCCAGCCTTTTTCGTTCCGCGGGACCAGTATGCCGATGTCGATGTCTCCGGCATCAAGCTGCCGGAGAATCCCGAACTTTGGTTCACGGAGATCTTGTGGGCCCTCCTTCGCTCTTCGGCTATCTCCCGAGATACGAACTGGATTGTCGCCGGGGACTTCAACAGTTCTGTGCTGTTCGACAAGCCGCGGGACAGAGGCAACTGGAGGATTGGCAAACGCCTGAATTCCTTGGGACTAGCTGACTGTCTGAAGCACTGTCACTTCGGTCCTGTACCGACTTTTCAGCACTCCGGGGGGAGCGTCAGGCACCAGCTCGACTACTGCTACGTGAATGCGCCCATGCTGGAGCGCTTGACGCAGGCTCGAGTGCCGAGTCGGGAGGAGGTGTTCGACCGAAAGCCGCGACTCAGCGACCACCTTCCGATCTTGTGCGAGTTTGAGTGAGGCCGAGCGACCGTCCGACGGCGTCCAGCCGGTCTGGGGTCCGAGGGGAGAGGCTCCCAGCGGACTCGGAGCGAGCGACGCTCGTCGCCGTGACGCTAGCTGACGCCTGACCGGAGCGAGCGCAGTGGAGTGAGCGCCAACTTCTCATCTTCCTGTAGAGCGCGAACGGCCGATGGGAGCCTCCCCCCTCGGACCCCGGGACCGGCGGGTGTCGCCGCTCGCCGACGCCTCATCGAATCACCAACACCCGCGCCTGCGGCGGATGCAGCCACTCGATGCCGCGTTCGGTGATCAACGCGTTCTCCTCGACGTTGATCGGGATCTTGTTGCCGTCCCATTCCTCGGCCGGCATGAAGACGATGTACTCGAGAGAGATGATCGAGTTGGGGCGGACGACGTACTTCGTGCGTTCCGGGTAGATCTCGAACAGACTCGCGGCCATCTCGTGGCCGATGTTGCCGGCACCGTGCATGCCGACGTTGACCTCGATGCCGGGGGCGTCCTGGGCGGCCACTTCCAGCTCGGTGTAGACGTAGCCGACGTCCCGGATGATCTGCTTCAGCTCGTCGAGCTGCTCGCGGCCGGTGCGGCCCGAGCGGACGTGCTTGCGGATGATCTCCTGCACCTTCTTCGATTCGGCGAACGTGTTCAGCACGCCGGCGGGCGGCTCGGTCTCGCCTTCGCGCAGGACGTAGGCGAAACGCTTGATGTCGGTCGAGAAGTGGTTCCGGCCGGTGCCCCAGTCGATCTGCAGGACATCGCCGCGCTGGATCACCCGCTCGGTGCCGCCGATCTCGCCGCCGTCCGGGAGGTGGGTGTAGACGGTCGGAAACCAGCCGCGCAGCAGGTCGTGGTCGTGCAGCTTCTGCTCCAGCCAGCGGGCGACGTCGTTGTGCGTCGTCTTGCCCGGGGTGATGACCTCGTTGGACAGCGCCCGCTCCAGGAGCCGCCGGGTGAGGTCGCCGACCTTGGCGAACTCGACGATCTCGCTGGCGACCCGCTCTCCGCGAAAGTCGGCGATGAGGTGCTGGGCCGAGGTGAAGCGGGCCGCGTACTTCTCGCCCAGTTCGCTCATGAGGAACTTGAAGTCCGTGTGCGTGAGTCCGTCCGCGACGTGGAGGCCTTCGGCTCTGTAGGGAACCGCGAGGTAGTTGAGACCGATGGTCTGAGGATCGCGCTCCTCGACGATCGACCGCAGCTCTTCGAGCCGTCCGAACCGGTCGTAGGCGCCGCATTCCGCGGCCAGATCGTTCTCGCGGCCGAGCTGGATCCGTTCGATGCGGTCGCCGCCGCGGTCGATGAAGATGAAGAAGCTCTGGCCGTTGACGGTCGAGATGCCGAAGTCGCGCGTCATCGGCTGGGTGCCGCGGCCCCGGTCGGTCACGATCCACATGTCGATGTCGTTGCGCCGCATGGCGCCCGGCAGCACGTAGTCGAACTTGTCGTGGCGGATCATGCAGGAGGTTTCCCACCTCGAGCGCACGTCGTCGCTCAGGGTGGGCTGGGCCGCGATGCTGGCGGCGAGGGAGGCGAAGGCCACGGCGGAGACCGCCGGCAGTGAAGGCTTCATCTTCGTTCTCCTTTGAAGTGAGTTGAAGTCACTATAGAGGGCGATAGCGTCGGGCGCCGACCTAGGGCGGTCGGTTCACCGCATCCGCAGACCTGGAGAGACTGAATGAGATCCGATTCGATGCGCCTCCTGTTGCCCTTGCTCGTGTTCGCCGTTCCCGCCTGCGCGGCGTCGGGCGAGGACGGAGGCGGGGACGGGAACGTCTCCGGCGCCGCCGTCAGGCGCACCGAGGACCGGCCCGGCTGCCTCGACGCCACGCCGCTCCGCCAGGCGCTGTTCGGCGACCTCCACGTCCACACCAGCTTCTCGTTCGACGCGGCGGCCAACAGCACCGGCGCGACGCCGGCGGACGCCTACCGGTTCGCGAAGGGCGAGGCGATCCCGTTCTGGCCCATCGGCGAGGGCGGCAGCCCGGAAGGGAGCATCACGATCGACCGTCCGCTCGACTTCGTTGCGGTCACCGACCACGGCGAGTTTCTGGGCGAACGCCGCCTGTGCCGGGATCCGGAGTCGCCGCGCTACGGCTCGGAGTTCTGCACGACGTTCCGTTCGGACCAGCGCGTGGGGATGCAGATGCTCGGCGCCGTCACTACGACCGAGACACCGAGCAGGACCGAGGAGCTGTGCGGCGAGGACGGGGCGCTCTGCCGGGAATGGGCGATGAGCCCCTGGCAGGAGATCATCGAAGCGGCGGAGGACGCGTACGACCGGACGGAGGCGTGCAGCTTCACCACGTTCGTGGGCTACGAGTACACCGGCACGCCGGGGATCTCCAACTACCACCGCAACGTCGTCTTCCGGAGCGCGGATGTGCCGGAGCTGCCGGTCTCGTACATCGACGCCCCGACGGACAGCCTGCTCTGGCAGCGGCTCGACGAGGTCTGCGGCGACGGGTCGGCGCGCCCCGGCTGCGACTACCTGACGATCCCGCACAACAGCAATCTGGCGAACGGCCGGATGGCGCCGTACCGGGGCCTGGACGGAACGCTGGAAGCGCGCCGCGGGTACGCGGCGAAGCGGCTGGAGCGGGAGCCGATCGTCGAGATCTTTCAGCACAAGGGCGGGTCCGAGTGCATCAACGGGCTGTCCTCCGTGTTTGCCGAGCCGGACGAGCTGTGCGACGTGGAGGCGGTGCGGGTGCTGGGCCGCGAAGAGACGGTCCAGTCCCTTCTTTCGGGCGAGACCACCTTGCGGACCGAGGAGTGCCCCGAGGGTGAGAACGGCAACCAGGGCATGCTCGGGGCCGGCTGCGTCGACAAGACGGACTTCGTTCGCTCGGCGCTCGTCGTCGGCCTGGAGGAAGAGATGGAGACCGGGCTCAATCCGGTCAGGCTCGGCATCATCGCGTCGACGGACACGCACACGGCGACGCCGGGGGCCGTGGCGGAAGAGGACTGGCGCGGCGCGGTTTCCGTGGAGGCGACGCCCGGGGAGCGCCTTCAGCCGGGTCTCTTGACCAGCGGCATCGACGGCAATCCCGGCGGTCTGGCCGGTGTCTGGGCGGTCGAGAACTCCCGCGACGCGATCTTCGAGGCGATGGAACGCCGCGAAGTGTTCGGCACCTCGGGTCCGCGGATCCGGCCGCGGTTCTTCGGCGGCTGGGGCTATGCCGGGAACCTGTGCGACCAGGCCGATCTGCTCGAGCAGGCCTACGCCGGCGGCGTGCCGATGGGCGGCGACCTGCCGGAGGCCGGCGACGGCGCCGCGCCGACCTTCCTCGCCTTCGCCGCCCGGGACCCTGCGGACGGCGCGGGGCTCCTGCAGCAGCTCCAGCTCGTCAAGGGCTGGATCGACAAAGGCGGGACGGGACGCACCCAGGTCATCCCGATCGCGGGATCGCCCGACAACGGAGCGAGCGTCGACCCGGCCACGGGCGAGCGAAGCGGCGACGGCCACGACAGCCTCTGCACCGTCTACCGCGACGAGACGTTCGATGCCGGCCAGCACGCCTACTACTATCTCCGGGTGGTCGAGAACCCCAGCTTGCGCTGGAGTTGGCACGACTGCCGGCGCCTCGCCGCGGAAGACCGTCCCGCCGTGTGCTCGGACGGTTCCTACCCCGAGACGATCCAGGAGATGGCCTGGACCTCCCCGATCTGGTACCGGCCGGAGTAGGAGACGGCGTGGCAGAAACTCCGAAACTGGGTGCGCCGGCCGTGGCGCGGGCCTTCTGGCCCGCGTTTCCGGCATCTGGCGCGGAGCGCCGGTCTGGAGTGCTGGCAGTTCTCCTCATCGCGCTCCTCGCCGGCTGCGCCGATGCCGGCGGGAACCTGCCACCGGCCGCCGGTCAGGAACCGACGCTGACCGAGAGCCTGATCGCGCGTGGGCAGGAACACGAGCTCGACACCGTCCGCGTGCCGCCGCCGGGAGACTTCATCGAGCACGAGGCCGCCGGCTTTGCCAAGGTCCTGTGCTCGGCGGTCTTCCTGACCGGGCTCGACTTCGAGGGCGCCCAGACCTGGATCGGCGGCTTCACCTCCCGTCACCGGCACCGCGACCGGCTGCCGGGACGGGTCCTCGACCGAGAGAACGGGCAAGTCCACATCAGGACGGACACCGGCGTGACACGGACCGCGGTGCTCCATGGCGACCAGGGCTGCGTCGCTCTGCCGAAGGGGGAGGACGCGCCGTTCTACGAGACGGTTCCGGTCACTAGCACGCTGGATGAGAGCGCCCCCTGGCCGATGGGCGACGCGCTGCCCGACGAGCCGCTCCCGGACGACGTGGACGCGGAGAAGCTCGTGGCGGCGGTCGAGGCCGCCTTCGAGCCGGACGCGATGACCCTGGCCTTCGTCGTGCTCCACCGGAGCCGGCTCATCGCTGAGCGCTACCGCGAGGGGATCGACAAGGACACGCCGCTCGAGAGCTGGTCGATGAACAAGAGCCTGTCGGCGACCCTGATGGGCGTGCTCATCGAGCAGGGGGCGTACACTGTCGCCCAGCTGGCGCCGGTCGACTCCTGGCGCGAGGAACCGGACGACGTGCGCGGCACGATCCGCATCCAGGACATCCTCCGCATGTCGAGCGGCCTGCGCTGCGTGAACGCCGGCGACCCGGAGTACAACGAGGCGGCCATGGGCTACCCGGACCACCTCTACCTCTACACCGGTACGGTGAACTCCCACCTCTGGGCCACCGAACGGCCGCCGCAGTGGCCGCCGAACACGATCGGCCGCTACCGGAACTGCGACCCGATCCTGACCAACCACCTGGTGCGCCTGGCGGTCGAGGGCCGGGGTGAGAACTACCACCAATTCCCCCAGAAGCACCTCTTCGACCGGATCGGCGTCCGGCGCTTCGTCGCCGAGGCGGACCCCTACGGCAACTTCCTGCTCAATGGCTACGGCTTCGGGTCCGGCCGCACCTGGGCGCGTCTGGGCCAGCTCTACCTGCACGACGGCGTTGCACCGACCGGTGAGCGCGTGCTGCCCGAGGGCTTCGTCGAGTTCGTCAGCACCCCGGCGCCGGCCTGGGTCGCTGACGGCCGTCCGATCTACGGAGGCTCCTTCTGGCTCAACAACCCGCCGCGCGGCGGCAGCAAGCGCTATCCCTCACTGCCGAACAGCGCGTTCAGCATGCAGGGCGCCGGCGGCCAGAGCACGATCATCGTGCCGTCGCGCGAGATGGTGGTCGTCCGACTCGGGCTGTACGCGGGCTCGTTCGGCGGCTACGCCGATTCGTCGTTGCAGAGCGCGCTGGAGTTGCTGGCTGTCAATGGCAACCGAAAATGTCCCACTTCTGGCAACTGAAAATGTCCCACTTGGTCGGGGTCGGTGTAGGCCGTGTTGGAGGCCCCGAAGTAGGGGGGTAGGTCTCCGGTGTCGGCCGGAGGGAGCGGAGCGACCGGAGGCCGACACCGGACGCGGGACGAGACCGGGGGTTGGCGGCGGATCACGATGCAGGCTCCTCGCGGCGTTCCTGGCGCCTGCTCCGGAGCAGGTCCCGGTGCGCTCTCATCCGGTAGCTGTTGCCCCGGATGTTGACGATGTGGCAGTGATGCAGCAGGCGGTCGATGAGCGCCGCCGCCATGATCTCGTCGCCGAGCACGCCACCCCACTCCGCGAAGCCATTGTTGGACGTCAGCACCGTGGAGGCACGCTCGTGGCGGGCGTTGATCAACTGGAAGAAGAGCACGGCGCCGTCCTGGCTTACCGGCAGGTAGCCGATCTCGTCAACGACCAGCAGGGCGGGATGGGTGAGCACCCGGAGCCGCCGCGAGAGGTTGCCGGCGGCCTTGGCTTCGGTCAGCGACTCGATCAGGGCCGCCAGCGTGCCGTAGTAGACGCGGCGCCCGGACTCCGCGGCGGCGATCGCCAGACTGATCGCCAGGTGGGTCTTGCCCACGCCCGGGGGTCCCAGCAGGATCACGTTCTCGGCGCGCTCCAGAAAGCCGAGCTCGTGGAGGCTCTCGATCTGCTCGCGCTTGATGCTCGGCTGAAAGCTGAAGTCGAACTGATCGAGCGTCTTGACCGCCGGCAGCCGCGATGACCGCATCGCCGTCTGCAGACGGCGGTTGTTGCGCAGCACGATCTGGGCGCTGAGCAGCTTCTCGATCGCCTCGCCCGCGGTCACCGCGCCGCTGTCCGCCTGAGCCAGGATGCCGTCGACCGCCTCCAGCGCGCCGGGCATCTTCAGGTTCGCCAGCATCGCCCTCAGACGTGCACGCCGGTCCCCGGCCAGCGCCTTCAACTGACCGCCTCCGAGTACTCCCGCAGCGGCCGACGCTGCACCTGCACCGTGGTCGCCAGTACGGGACGCGACGGCTCCGCCGACAGCTGGCTGCCCAGACGGCGGTACGGCACAAGCGCCAGGGGGTGAAGCGCCTGACGCTCGTCCCTCTCGAACCGATCCACGGGCCGCTCGTCCGTCGTGCCGTGAAGGCGAACGTTGGCCGTGCCCTCGACCCAACGCTCCGCCTGCTCGTTCAGGTCCGCGTCGTTGATGAACGTCCGCCCGTAGAAGAAGCTCTCCCGCACGTAACGGATCGGACGCTCCACCTTCCCCTTGGTCTTGGCCCGGTATGGCCGGCAGGACCGAGGCGCGATCCCCAGTGGGCCGCGAAGCGCCGAAACTCCGCGTTCAACACCAGTCCACCGCCCGAGGTGCGATCGTCCGACACCACCACCGAACGCATCTGGTCGAACAACAGCTCCCGCGGCACGCCGCCGAAGCGCTCGAACGCGGCCTCAAGCCCCTCGAAGAGGACCTGCATCGTCTGCCGGCGGTAGAAGCGAAGCCACAGAAGCCGCGAGTAGCCCAGCACCAACAGCAGCGCGTGGCGACTACCCCAGGGCAGCTTGAACTTGCCGAAGTCCACCTGGCCCTGATGACCCGCCGGCGTCTCGAACCGAACCACCGGCTCTTGGGGCTCACGCGGACGAACCTCGCGCACATGATCCCTCACCCGGCTGTATGAACCCTCGTAGCCCGCCGCCCGAACCTCGTCGAACAGGCGCTGCGCCGACAGCTTCGGAAACTCCGCCAGCCGCAACTCGATCAACGCCTTGTACGGATCCAGCTTGTGCATCACACGCGGACGCGGCGAGTACACCGACGGGCCCGACGACAACTCCCGGTCCAACTGACCCGACTCGACCCACCTGTGGATCGTCCGCCGGCTGACGCCGAAACGACGCGCCAGCTCCGCCTTCGAGACACCCGCCTCCAGGTAGTGCCTCAGCAACATCCGCGTCTCCCATCCATGCATCCGTCCGTCGCTCCATGACCGTTGGCGATGCCAACAGCATCGATCGACGAAACCCCGGCGGCAAGTCGCCACTGTGCCGTTTTCGGTTGCCACGAATGGGACATTTTCAGTTGCCCCCAACAGCTGGCGGAGGCGACTCCGGTAGCTGTCGACGAATAGACTCGTTTGGGCCTCTGGTTGGGGGCTGGCGGCCAGGAGGAACAGCGATGCTCGTCAACGTGCGCGAAGCCAAGTCGCCACTGTCGAAGCTCATCGTCGCCGCCGAACCGGGCGACGAGGTGATCATCGCCCGCAGGGGCAAACGCGCTGTGAGGCTGGTTCCCGTGACGTCGAAGACGTTTCGTTTCGGCAGTCTGGCCCATCTGGTCGAGACCGTGCCCGACTTCGACGGAGCTACGAAGGAGTGAGCGCAGGAATCACGCGGCGGTTGCCCTGCCGGTAGATCCGGAAGTCGGAGTCGAGGGTCAGCACGGAAGCTTGATCCGAGCGTTCGACGATCCGCACCAGGCAGGCGTCGGCGAGGGACATCGGCACATTGCGGTAGCGGCGGATCAGGCGGCCCACGGCGAGAACGTCCTCTGGCGCCACGAGTACTCGGGTGGCTTTCAGTACACCCCGTTCGACGAGCGTCACCGGCAGGCTCGGATCCTCGCCGGCGCGCGCCAGGAGAAAGGAGGCTTCGGAGAGCACTGCTTCACAGGTGAGCAGTGGCGCCGCGAGCGCTTGGAACTGTTCCCGGGCCCAGTCGTGATGGGCCTCATCCGCGTCGAGCAGCGCGACGATCGGACCGGTATCAGCGACGACGGTCGGCGGCACGTCGAGCGTCCGAGACGACAGCCTGCTCGAGAAGATCGGGATTCGTCGCCAGGTCGCGGCGGCCGCTCCGAACGGCGCCGATCAGATCGCCAGCCAGTTCGGCGCAACTCGGCGTCGCCGGCGTCGGGAGGCGGTCGAGCGCTTCCCCGACGATCTCTCGCAAGAGAGCGGACCGCGTGATGTTGCGTCGCTGCGCTTCGCTTGCCAGGGCAGCGTGTAGCTCGGTCGGCAGCTTGACGGAGAGTGCATGCATGCACCGGAGCGTAATACGATTCGCCGCAGTTCGCAATACCATGTGAGAAGGACACCGGCAGGCGCAGTCCGTAGCAGTTAGGCTCAGTGGTTGTGAGCGTCTCCGCGATACGGCCGACGAATGTCGCCGAGTCTCTCGTCACGGAGCGGGAACTCGGTGTCGTAGCGGCGGAGTTGGCCGTTAGTGGAAAACGAATGGCCGCGAGGCCCAGGCACGAACTCGCGGTGACGCTCCGGGACAAGATTCGGGCGGGCGGCGACCCTCTCGGCGAGGCCTTCTGCAGAATCCGTACGCCACGGGAGCGGCGCAACCAGGGCGCGACTTACACGCCGCCCGCGATCGTCCATCACATGCTTGAGTGGGCCGCGAGGCACAAGACGCCGGCGCGCGTCGTCGATCCGGGCGCCGGCTCCGGGCGCTTCATCCTCGCGGCGGCGCGCCGGTTCCCGAAGGCTTCGCTGGTCGCGGCCGAGACGGACCCGCTCGCGGCTCTGATTCTCCAGGCCAACGCGGAGGTTCTGGGCGTTTCGGGTCGTTTGACGATCGAGGAGACCGACTACCGCGACCTGTCCCTGCCGCCGATCGACGGAGTGACCGCGTTCATCGGCAACCCGCCCTATGTTCGTCATCATCGGATCCACGCGGACCGCAAGAACTGGCTCGTCGACACCGCCGCGAAGCACGGCCTGCGCGCAAGCAAGCTGGCGGGACTTCATATCCACTTCTTCCTCAAGAGCCTGGCGCTCGCGCGCCCCGGGGACTATGGCGCGTACATCACCGCTGCCGAGTGGCTGGACGTGAACTACGGCTCCGTGCTTCGGCAGGCGCTCGGCGACGGCTTGGGCGGTCTCGCTCTCCATCTCCTTTCGCCGACCGCGGCGCCCTTCCCCGACGCACTCACGTCGGCGGCCATCACTTGTTGGGAGGCAGGCCACCAGGGATCCACGCTTGCGGTACGGATGATCGAAGGCCCGGACCAGTTGGACGGGCTGCGAGCGCGCCGCTCGGTCCCTTGGTCCACCCTCCGAAAGACCCAGCGCTGGTCAACGATCATCAGGCCATGCGACCGGAGAACTGGCGGCGCCATCGAACTCGGGGAGATTTGCCGGGTCCACCGTGGTCAGGTGACCGGCGCCAACGGCGTCTGGATCGCCGGAAAGCACGACGGACAGCTTCCGGCCCATGTCCTGTTCCCATCCATCACGCGAGCGCGGGAGCTCTTCTCGGCCGGCGACGCCCTCTCGTCAGCGGAGCACTTGCGGCGAGTCGTGGACCTGCCGCGCGAGCTCGACAGCCTGGGGCGTTCGGATCGCAGCCTCGTCGACGAGTTTCTCCTCTGGGCAAAGGAGCGGGGCGCCCACAAATCGTACATCGCCAGCCACCGCCGGCCTTGGTGGACGGTAGGTCTCCGTGCGCCCGCGCCGATTCTCTGCACCTACATGGCGCGTCGGCCTCCGGCTTTCGTGCGGAATCTCTGCGGCGCCCGGCACATCAACGTAGCTCACGGCCTCTACCCACGGAAGGGCTTGTCCGACGCGCAGTTGACCGGCCTCACGAAATGGCTGAACCGCAACGTCGGCACCGAACAGGGGCGGACCTACGCGGAAGGCCTGACCAAGTTCGAACCCAGGGAGGTTGAGCGGCTCCTGATTCCGAGGCCGGAAGACCTCGAATGAGCGAACCTCGGCGGTGGACCCTCGCCGAACTCGAACGAGACACCGAAGAGGCCACGTCCGTGTTCCGCGAAGAGCGGCTCAAGGAGTCGCTGAACCAGTACTCCGAGTTCTTCGAGCACTTCTGCGGCGTCTTTCGCGACTTGGTCGATCACCTGCCAGCTCTCGCCCGTGGAGAGGACTCAGCGGACACGCTGGCCGAGATCCTCAGCGCCGGCGACGCGCGGACCGCTCTCCGCTATCTCGCGGCGCCACCCGTGTCCGATGACGACCTGAGGACCCTCGCCAAGACAAAGCTCTCGGCCACCGCCCTGAAGGCCACCCCCGAGAACGCCCGTCGCGTTGCAGACATCGTTCTGCGCCTGGTGGATCCTCATCGCTTCCCCTGGATTGCCGAGAGTCGAGCAGCCACCACCGACGAAGTCGAACGGGCAGTTGTCGCGTCCTCGGCGATGGTGGCGGCACAGAAGGTCTCCACCGCCCGCCGCGGCGCCAGCAAACTTCAGGAAGAGGCGGTGAAGGATGTCCTGCGCTCCTGCGCGTTCATCGAAGACGGTTCCCGACCCGACATCGAGACTCTCGTGGACGCCCCGGCCCCGGGTCGCTTTCGCGGCGAATGCAAGCTCGGCGGAACGAAGGCGGACATCGTCGTCCGGCTTTACGATCAGCGGGTCCTGGCGATCGAGTGCAAGGTGTCCAACAGCGCCGTGAACTCCTTCAAGCGCGTGAACCACGAAGCCGTCGGCAAGGCTCGGTCCTGGCGGTCCGACTTCGGCAGGCGGCAGATCGTGGCGGCTGCGGTTCTCAGCGGTGTGTTCAATCCGTCGAATTTGGCTACAGCCCAGGATGAGGGTCTCGTTCTGTTCTGGGCGTTCCGGCTTGATGATCTGGCTGACTTCCTGATCTCAGGCTCTCGCACCCATTAGAATTAGCAAGCTGAAGGCAGCGCCGCCGCCGAGCGTCTCGACCCATGGTGACCGGTACGTTCGACACGTTGGCCACGGCTCGCGAGTCGCAGGAATCCGGTCTGGCGCCGGCTCAGGCCGAGGGCGTGGCGACGATGGCGGACCCTGCTGCCGTGGAACTTCGTCTCACGTGGCGGATTCTCGGTAGAGTAGGAGTGCTATTGGCGGTTGCGACCGCCTTGGACCGGGTGCTTGGGTGATTGAGCGGCACTGGCCGCCGGCAGCAAGGCCGGCTGTCTCTTTGGGGGTGGTTCTTTACGAGGGCGAAAAAGGGAGGATGGAGATGACGTTGAGGCAATGGTGCATCGCGGTCGTCGTCGTCGTGGTAGGCGGAAGCGGCCTTGAAGCGGAGACGCTGGAGGTGGAGGCCGGCACGCCGGTGACGTTCGCTTTCGACCAGACGTTGACGACTTCTCCCAACAAGAAGAAGGCTCGCAAGCAGGGCAAGCGGATAGTGGGCGAGGGCGACCTGCTTCGCGGGGTCGTACTGGATCCTGTCGTGATCAACGGAAAGACCGTCATTGAGGGCGGGGCGCCCGTGATCGTCGAAGTTCGCCAAGCCAAGCGCGGGCGAATGGCCGGGCGAAAGGGAGTTCTCGACCTGGATTTGAAGACCGTGCTGGCGGCAGACGGAAGTTCGATTCCGTTGGACACGAACTTCGGCAGCACGGGCGCGAACAAGGTGGGATCGACTGTAGCGCTGACCTACTTGACGGGCGGTTTCGGCCTGCTGCGCCGAGGGTCGGCGGCGGAGATCCCGGCAGATACGCCGCTCACCGCCTTCACGATGGTCGAGACGTCCGTAACGGTCGGAGACGACCAGGAATAGAGCTACTCGAAGCGGCGGTTGGCCTGCGGTCGAGCCGTGGCCAGCTACGCGCCGGGCTTGTCGGTGATCAGGATGTTGCCCAACGCCTCGGCGTCGAGCTCCCCGTCGCCGGCCGGAAACTGGTTCACCTGCATCATGTAGGTCAGGATGTCGAGGTAGGTCTCGCGCGGCAGGCTGGCCGGATTGTCGGTCGGCATGGTGGTCCGGATCGCCTCGAACAGCTCGTGCAGGGTCTTGCCTCCCCACAGGAACTGGAAGCTGACGCCGACCAGGCCCGGGGAGTTGCTGCCGCCGCCGAGGTCCTCGCCGTGGCAGGTGGCGCAGTTCTCGAGGTATGGGGCGGCGCCCCGCTCCGCCTGCTCGGTGGCGTAGACGCCGTCCCAGACGGTCAGGGAGGCCTCGGCCGCTCCGGCGGCGTCGCGGTCGGTCGCCGCCGTCCGGGTGCGCCCGCTTGCAGCCGGCAGATCGGCCGGCAGCGCGAACACGTGGATCGAGTTGCCGTTGGTCGGGCGGCGGACGTGGGGAATGAGGTCGCGCGGCACCATCGTCGCCCAACTGGCGCCGCCCGTTCCGACCGGGACCGCCACGTACTGGCGGCCGCCGGCGAGGTAGGTCACGGGGAAGCCCTGGGCGGATGTGGGCAGCCGCGTCTGCCAGAGGATGCGGCCGGTCCGCGCCTCGTAGGCGTACGCGTAACGGTCGTAGTCACCCGCGAACACGACTCCGCCCCCGGTGGCCAGCGCGGCTGTGTTGATCGGCGACAACGTCCGGTGCCGCCACATGATGTCCCCCTCCCTGACGTCGATCACCATCAGCTCGCCGAGGTTGCCTCCCGAGTAGGGATGCATCGTGTTGATGCGGCGTACCGGGCCGGCGCCGCCGCCGCCGAGGACGCGCTCGACGGGGCCGAAGGTGGCCAGCTCGCAGTTCATCGTCATCGGGATGTAGAGGGCGCCCGTGTTCGGGTCGTAGGACATGGCGCGCCAGCTCTTGAACCCGGAGGTGCTCGGGCACATGTTGATCTCGACGCCGATCTCTGGAATCAGCTCCGGGCGATAGGTCACCTCGCCCGTCTCGCGGTCGACGTCGACGAGGTTCTGGTAGCCGACATCGATGGCGTCGAGGAACTCTCCGGTCTCCCGATCGAGCTCCCACAGGATGCCGAGCTTGCCCATCTTGTAGAGCTTCTTGCGGCCGTCGACGTCGATGAGGAGGGTCTCGAAGACCTCGTCCATGTCGTGGGTCTCGCCGGGCAGGTACTGGTAGTACCAGAGCAGCTCGCCGGTGTCGGGGTCGAGCGCGAGGCTCGAGTTCGTGTACAGCGCGTCGCCGTCCGTGCCGCGGACCGAACGGGCCCACGGCTTGGCCTGGGAGGTGGCCCAGTAGACGATCCTGAGTTCCGGGTCGTAGCTGCCGGCGATCCAGGCGTCGCTGCCGGCACGGAAGCGGAGCGGCAGGTCGCCCCAGGTATCTCCGCCCGGCTCGCCGGGCCGCGCGACCGTTGAGGTCCGCCAGATCTCCTCGCCGGTGTCCGGATCGTGGCCGGTGATGAAGCAGACGTCGTCCTTGTAGCGGCCGCAGCCGGTGATGCCGGTGACCAGCGTGCCGTCGGCAACGATCGGGCCGGCGGTGTAGCGGTAGCCGAGAGCCGGGTCGGCGGTCTGCGTCTCCCAGATCAGCTTCCCGTCACGGGCGTCCAGCGCGAAGATCGTCGCCCGGGGGCTGGCGCCGAAAATGCGGTCGCCGAAGATGGCGATGTTCTTCTGGACGCCGCGACCGAAGGCGCCCGAGCCGTCGCCCACCGGCTCGGGCCGGTACTCCCAGAGCAGGTCCCCGGTGGCGGCGTCGAGGGCCTGCACCACGGCGCCCGGATTCGGCAGATACATGACCCCGTTGTGGATCAGCGGCGCGGTTTCCTGCGGGCCGGTGTCGTCCGTGGCCCACGCCCAGACCAGTTGAAGCTGGCCGACGTTCGCGGTCGTGATCTGGTCCAGCGGGCTGTAGCCCCAGGCGTTCTGGGTGCCGCGCCAGTGCAGCCACTGACCCGGTTCCGGGTCGTTCAGCATCTCCTGGGTGACCGGCACGAAGTCGGTTTGCTGAGCGTCGAGGCCGGCGCCCAGGAACGACATCGCGGCCAGCGAGCAGGCGAGGCGCGTCAACGACTTCATGCGGAAGGCGGGGATGCTACTTCACCGTGTGAGGCGGTGGTCGAGGACCATCTCCTCGGTCAGCGCGGTGCCGAAACCCGGTTCACTGGGCGCCAGGAAGTCGCCGTCCTCGAACGGCGCCTGCATTCCGTCGAGGATCGCTGAACCGGTGGCGAAGCTCTCCGCCATCGTGCAGCTCGGGGCAGTCAGCGAAATGGGGAGCCCCCAGAGGCTGCCGCCACGGTGGGGAATGAGCTCCAGGCCCGCCGCTTCGACCAGGTCGGCGATGCGTTTCGCCGCCGTGAGGCCGCCGCACCACGTGATGTCCGGCTGCAGGACTTCGGCCGATCCGAGCCGCACCAGGACCTCGAAGCCGTGCTCCGTGTACTCGTGCTCCCCGCAGGCGACCTTCGTCCAGCCGGGTCCGCCGCCGCCGATCTTCTCGACCAGCTCGGCATAGCCGAAGACGTTGTCCGGCGACAGCAGCTCCTCCATGAAGTAGAGGTTCGCCGGACGGAGCCGTTCGGCGACGCCGACCGCCCAGTCGACGGTGCCGTTGCGCGAGACGCAGTCCGTCATCAGGTTGCCCTCGGGCCCCATCGCCTCGCGGGCGGTGAGGACGTCCTCGATGTACCGCTCGGTCTCGGCCTCCGTGCTGTGGGGACCGATCGGCAGGATGCGCTTGAAGTGGCGGATGCCGAGCGCCTTGCCGGCGGCGATGTCGCCGTGGGTCTGGTACACGGCGACCCGGTCGTCCGGCTTGCCGCCGAGCAGCGCGTGGACCGACCTGCCGGCGTGCTTGCCCTTGATGTCCCAGAGTGCCGTGTCGACGGCGGAGAGCGCCATCGCGAAGATGCCGCGCCGACCGTAGAGCACGGCCGAACTGTACATCTGGTCCCAGAGCTGATCGACGTTGAGCGGGTTCGTGCCGGCCAGGAGGTGCCTGAGATGGCCGTCGATGATCTCGACCGCGGCGCTGCCCCCGGCGCCCATGCCGAAGCCGGTGATGCCGGCGTCCGTCTTGACGATCGCGATGATCGCCGAGGGAAGCTGCTCGAAGGGTCCTCCGTAGCGCCAGCGGCGTGGGTCGTCGTCGCCGTCGAAGACCGGCGGATCGAGAAGGCCCTCGGAGCGCTGGTTGATGAAGACGGGGTAGGCGTCGACCGATCGAATCGTGATCCGATCCGATCCGCCCTCTTCCTGGCCTGGCCAGCCGGCGGCGGCCGGTGAAACGGCGCCCGCGAAGCCGGCCGAGGCCGCCAGCGCCGCGAAACTGGCACTCCGGCTCAGAAAGTCGCGGCGGCTCGACTCCCCGGCCCCGGCGGTATCGTGCTGCCTCATGTCGGATGCTCCTATGTGTTCGGCGCGACGAAGTCCGTGAAGATCGCGGTGGCGAGGTCCGGGCGCTGGAGCACCGAGCCGTGGCCGACGTTCTCCATCACGACGAGTTCCGCGTCGGCCGCCATGGCGACCAGATCGCGGCTGGATGGCAGGTTCGGGCGGCGTTTCATGGTCGCCCGCGACTTCCACGTAGAGCGTCGCTCCCTCGACTTCGAGCTGCATGGGATCGGTCGATCATGTCACCTGGCAGGCTGCTGAGCCGACCGCGTATGCACTCTCGTGGTCTGCTGCGTTGCTACAGTGCCGGCCTTGGTTCGCAATACAGCGAGGAACGGAGGCGCCGCGGTGAAGAGTGGTCGCCAGTTCGGGCGAGGGGTGGTGGTTGTGACGCTTACCTTGGGCGTTGCGGGGAACTCCACCCTGTCCGCCCAGCCCGAAGCGTCGAGTTTCATACGTGTGACGGACGAGATGCTGCAGAACCCGCCGGCGTCGGAGTGGCTGATGTTCCGTCGCACGCTGGACAGTTGGGGCTACAGCCCGCTCGACCAGATCGATCGCGAGAACGTCCACCGGCTGGGTCTGGTCTGGTCGCGGGAGATCGCCGTTGGAACCTCCGAGATCACGCCGCTGGCCTACGACGGAGTGCTCTACGTTCCTTCGTACGAGGACACGATCGAGGCGGTCGATTCGACGACCGGCGACTTCATCTGGCGCTACACGCGCGACCAGCCCGAGGGTCTCTACGCTCAGGTCGGCTTCAACGCGAAGAACAACCGGAACATCGCGATCTACGACCGGCTGATCCTGAACAACAGCGACGACAACCATGCCTTCGCCCTGGACGCCGAGACCGGAGAGCTGGTCTGGGAGACGCAGATCCTCGACTGGCAGGTCAATCCCGCCACCCACAGTGCGGGCCCGATCGTCGCGGACGGCCGCGTCGTGTCGGGAAGGAGCTGCCGGCCCTGGGGCGGGCCGGAGTCCTGCATCATGATCGCGCTCGACGCGCTGACGGGAGAGGAACTCTGGCGGACGCGCACGATGCCGGCGCCCGGCGAACCCGGCGACGAGACCTGGGGCGACGTTCCGTTCGAGAAGCGGCACCACGTCGGCACCTGGATGGTGCCCAGCTATGATCCGGAGCTCGAGCTCATCTACTTCGGCACCGCCGTCACTTCTCCGGCGCCGAAGTTCATGCTCGGCGGCACGGAGTTGACGCACCTGTACCACAATTCGACCCTTGCGCTTGAGGCCGATACGGGCGAGATCCGCTGGTACTTCCAGCATCTGAACGATCACTGGGACCTGGACCATCCGTTCGAACGCCTCCTCGTCGACCTTCCGGTGTCGCCCGACCCGGAGGCCGTGCGCTGGATCCGGGAGGGCCTCGAACCGGGCGAGACCCGCAAGCTGATGACGGGCATCCCCGGCAAGACCGGCTTCGTCTACACGCTGGACCGCGAGACCGGCGAGTTCCTGTGGGCGCGGCCAACCGTGCCGCAGAACGTCGTCGTCGACATTGACGAGACGACGGGGCGGGCGGTCGAGAACACCGAGATCATCTTCACGGAGCTGGATCAGGAGATGCTCGTGTGCCCGACCTGGATCGGCGGCAAGGACTGGGAAGCCGGCTCGTACAGCCCGCTGACCCGGACGATGTACTACCCGCTGCGCAACATGTGCGCGCGGATGCTGGTGACCGGCGACACGAACAGTCCGCGGGCGCAGGCGTTCGAACAGCAGGTCGCGATCTACAACCTGGCCGCGGACCACATCCAGGCGCCCGGCGAGGAGTACCTCGGCACGGTGTACGCGATTTCGGCCGTAACCGGCGAGACGAAGTGGTTGTTCGAAACCGAGGGAGCGACCTACTCGGTGGTCGCGACCGGCGGCGGCCTGATCTTCGGCGGCGATTCGAGCGGGGGCTTCCGCGCCTTCGACCACGAGACCGGCGAGGTGCTGTGGGACGTCAACCTGGGCGCTCCCGCCATGGGCTACCCGATCTCCTACGCCGTCGACGGCCGCCAGTACGTGGCCATATCGACCGGGCCGGGAAGCCTCAGGCACACACCCGAGGGCGCCGCCCGCGCCCGGGGCGGCAACCTGTACGTCTTCGCGCTTCCCAAGCGGCGTTGACGCACAGGTTTTCAAATGGACGCTAAGATCGGCCGTCGTCGATGCCTTCCCTGCCTGATCGCCGCTCGTACACCTTCGGGCCCTATCTGCTCGATGTCGGTCAGCGGCAGTTGCTCAAGAACGGCCAGAAGGTGGCCATTCGTCCGAAGATCTTCGACACGCTGCGGGCACTCGTCGAGAACAGTGACCGGCTCCTGCACAAGGAGGAGCTGATGGCGATCGTTTGGCCGGACGCCGCGGTCGACGAGAGCAATCTGATGCACAATCTCTCCGTACTGCGGAAGGTCTTGGGGCAGGACAAGGAGACCCAGTACGTCGTCACGGTTCCCGGCCGGGGCTACCGGTTCACTGCTCCCGTCGAAGCCACTCTCGAAGGGTCGATCGCCGTCAGGCCTTTCACCAACATGACGCCCGATCCGGAGCAGGACTTCTTCTGCGACGGCGTAGCGGAGGAAATCATCGACGCTCTTGCGGCCGTCGAGGGCCTGCGGGTTGTCGGCCGAACGTCGTCGTTCGACCGTCGTCTGCGTGATTGCGGCGCTTCCGGCGTCGGTGAGAGCCTGGGCGTCTCGTCGATTCTCGAAGGTAGCCTGCGCCAGGCTGGTGAGCGCCTCCGCATCTCCGCGCAACTGATCCGGACCTCGGACGGCACGCAGCTCTGGTCCGAGCACTACGACCGGGAGCTTGGCGATGTCTTCGACATCCAGGAGGACATCGCTGAAGCGATCGTCGGGCGGGTGCGCACCAAGCTCCTGGATCCGCATCCCGGTCCCTTCGTGCCGCGCTACACGGACAACCAGGAGGTTTACCGGCTCTACCTGGAGGCCCGGTACTGCGCCAATCAGCAGACCGGCCGCCGGCTCCAGCAGGCGATCGGCTTCCTGGAGCGGGCGATTGAGCTGGAGCCGGGTTTCGCGCGCGGCCATGCCCAACTCGCGGTGTGCTACGTCAACCTGGCCGTGTACGGCTACCTGCCGGTAGCGGAGACGGTGGCCAAGGCGGAAGCCGCGGTCCAGCGGGCGCTGGAGCTCAACGACTCGAGCGTGCTCGCGTATCGGGCCCAGGGTCTCTTGAGCGCGGTGTTTCGATGGGACTGGGCGGCATCGCAGCGGGCGTTCCTGCGGGCTTTGGAGCTCGATCCGGGAAACTCAATGGCCCACTACTCCTACGGGAACCACTTCCTCTCGCCAGTCGGCCGTGTCGAGGAAGCGGAGCGTCAGATCAGAGTTGCCGTCGACCTGGATCCCCTGGCCCCCGTATTCGCCCAGGGGTTGTGCCAGATCCTCTACTACAGGCGACGTTTCGAAGAGGGCGTCGAGCAGGCTCGTCACACACTTGCCCTGGAAGGCGAGTATCCCATCGTGCGGTCGCTGCTGGCGGCCTGCTACAGCGCTCTGGGTCGAACGGACGAGGCGGTCCGGGAGCGTCAGTTGCACTTGCGGAACACGGGCCGCCACGAAGAAGCGGAGGCGATCGGGAGGGTCTACGCCAAGGATGGGGAGCCGGGCGTCCTCCGCTGGATGGTGGACTGGCAGTTGAAGCGTACGAGCAACGGGGAGGATCGATCTGCCGCCCTGGCGATGCTCTATGCCTGGCTCGGCGACAAGGAAGCTGCATTGAACTGCCTGGAGACTGCACTCCGTGCGAAGTTCGGGGCCGTGCTCTGGACCAAGGTGCATCCGGCCTTCGACTGCCTGCGTGATGAACCGCGCTTCCACCAGTTGGTGGATGGCATGGGCGTCAACGATCCCCGGGTCGCGACGCCACAGGCGGCCGCCTAGCTTGTATGGAACAACACGCTGTTCCCTGCGCGTCAGCGCAGCCTGACGGCTGCGAACGCTGCTAGCTAGCCGCGCATCCCGTGCAGCAGTGTCTGCGTGGTCTGGCGGATCAGTGCGTCCACGTCGACGTTCGGGTCGATCTGCCGCTCGATCAGGAGCGACGCCAGCCCGTGCACTGCGCTCCAGGCCACGTAGGCCTGTGAACGTGGGGCCTTTCGCTCGATCTCGCCGCGCTGCTGGTGGACGCGGATCACATCGACCAGGTGCTCCAGCAGGGCGCCGGCCGCCTGCCGCAGCTCCGGGTGGTCCTGGCGCGCCAGCGCCTCCCGGCCGTACATCAGCCGGTAATGCGCCGGGTTCTCGAGGGCGAAGCGGACGTACTGTTCTCCCATGTGCCGGAGCCGCTCGACGCTCGATCCCGGTGTGCCGGTGCCGTCGCCCCGTAGACGTTGGTTGAGACGCCGGAACCCCTCGACCGCGACCGCCACCAGCAGTGCCGTCTTGTCCGGGAAGTGACGGTAGGGAGCGGCCCTCGATACGCCGAGGCGGCCGCCGATCGCGCGCATCGTCACGCTGGTGGCGCCGCCCTCCGAGATCATGGCCGCGGCTTCCTCGACCAGCGCCGCTCGAAGGTCGCCGTGGTGGTAGGTCTGTTCCCGCTCGGCCATGCGAAGGATTATGGCAAGAGGGCGGACGATCTCCGGGCGGGTGTTGACATTGTCGACAACAGTGTGTATGTTGACGAGGTCAACATCCTGAGGAGGGATTGAACGTCATGAGAAAAGGACTGACGGCCGGCAGCGGAAAGCACAGTTCACGGAGCCGGATCGCCATGCTGGCGCTCCGGGTCTGCCTGTCCGGGTGCATGATGCCCTTTGCCGCTCACTCCGGTTCAGAAACGGTAGGGGCGTACGTCCCGGCACGCTACGAGGTCGCTCTCGGCACGGCCGAGCGCCAGACCGTCCTTGCCGGGTTCCTGCTCGGACGTGCGGTAGCGGATATCGCCGTCCTGGAGGTGGACGTCGAGGGAGTGCGCCGGCTGCGCGTCTTCAGCTTTCTAGACGGCGACTGGTCGCCGGCGGTCGAGTCGTCGCTCCGGCGCGAGGTGTCGTTCGTGGACATCGCGAACATCGACGGCCGAGACCGTCTGGTCGTGTACGGGAACGGCCGGCTGACCTGGTTCGATCCGGCGTCCGGGGAGGAACGGGAACTCGTCGCCGTGACCTCCGACTTCAAGGTGTCGCCGAGACGCGAGGTTCTCCACGTGGACATCGGCCGCGACCTGAATGGGGACGGTCACGACGACCTGGCGATGCCGCACGGGCATGGATTCCACGTGTTCATTCAGGCGAGCGGGGGCTCGTTCCAGGAACCGCTGACGATCGGCCCCTCTACCGGCCTGGACCGCGTCTACGGGGCCGATGGGTACCGCTACACCCCCTGGGACGAGGGCGGCCGCATCCACCAGATGGACTACGACCTGGACGGCCGCGACGATCTCGCGTTCTGGAACGAGGACCACTTCGTCGTCCATCTCCAGGACGAGAGCGGGCTGTACCGACCCGAGGCCGAGACGTTCTCGACCGGGGTCTCCTTCGACTCCGACCAGATCGCCACGCTGGCCGCGCCGGAGGGAATCCGCCGCCGGCGCATGGACCACATGCCGGAAGGCGAGAGCACCGGCAGGGTGCTGCACGCGCTGACCGACATGAACGGTGACGGCGTGGCGGACCTCGTCGTGTTCGCGCTCAAGGGGTCGAGCCTGTGGAAGATGCACTCCTCCTACGAGGTGTACTTCGGTGCTCCGGGGCCTCGTGGAAACGTGGAGTTCTCACCCGAACCGGGTGCCGTCGTCGAGTCCGAGGGCATCATCGCTGGAATCGCCCGCCACGACTTCGACCGCGACGGCCAGGTCGACGTACTGGTGACCGCCTTCGAGCCGACGGTCTTCTCGGCCATCCGGGTGCTCGTCATGTCGATTCTGACCGGCGCCGGTTCGTTCGATCTCGAGATGTTCCGCATGGAGGACGGCCGCTACGGCCTCCGCCCGAACGCGGTACGCGCGATCCGGCCCCGGTCGCCCAGGAAGAGCGGCGAGAGGACGTTCTGGCCGGCGGTCCGGATGGGAGACGTGAACGGAGATGGACGCTCCGACCTCCTGATCGCCAGGAACCGGAAGATGCTGCATGTCCATCTCGGCGTCCCGGGTCCGGGGTTGCTCGCGAAGAAGCCCCAGCGGATCGCGCTCCCGGTGCCGGAGGACGAGGAGTACACCTGGCTGGCCGACCTCAACCGGGACGGCAGGCAGGACGTCCTGATGCACCACCCGTCGAGGACGGGGCCGCATCTGCTGACGGTGCTGATATCGCGGTAGCTACAGCCGGAACAGGCGGGTGACCTTGACGATCAGGGCCCGGTTGTTGAGGCCCGGGAAGCCCTCCGTCAGCGTGTCGCGCTGTTCGTTGTAGACGACGAACAGCTCGCTGCCGGGCGTGTACTCCCAGCGGAGCCGCACGTTCGCCGCCAGTCCCCGGCTCTCGGAGTCGTACTGAAACAGCGCGGTCACGAACATGCGCGGGTTCATCGTGTAGATGGCGCGCAGGTCGACGAGCTCCACATCGAAGTCGCCTTGCGGCAGCTCCACGCGGTTGAACGAGATGCTGGGTTCGAGCAGGAACCGCGAGCTCAGACTCACACGTCCCCAGCCCCAGCCGAAGGACGTCTTGCGGCCGCTGTAGAAGTCGCCAACCTCGAGGAAGAACTCGCCAGAGATCCGCCGCTGCTGGCCGAGTTGATACTCGACCTGCACGTAGTCGAAGTCGTAACCGCCGACGCCGAGCGTGATGTCGGAAGCGATGGGGAATGGATGCGGGAGAAACTCGTAGCTCCGCACGTACGTCAGTCCGAACTCATCCCCATTGTGGAACTCGATCTCGAGTTCGCCCTCGGCCTCCCGCGTCTCCACCAGGCCGGCGCCGTTCTCGATGTAGGCCATCGAGCCGGACCACGAGTACTTGCGCACCAGCTTGCTGTCGGCCGGTCGAGGGCTGAACCGGAACAGGCCGTAGGAACGGCGCATGTCGTGGCGGCGGACGAAGCCGATGCCGGGGTTGAAGTTGTCGCCTACCCGCAGTCTCTCCAGCCGGACTCCGTAGCGGTCGCCGTTGAAGTCCATCCGCAGGCGATAGCTGGCGTCATCGTCCGTGAGCCCGGGAGTGCTCGTTTCGGCCCAGTAGGTGTTGAACGTGAGGTGGTCGAAGAAGGCGAACGTCCCGTCGGCGCCGTAGGCCTCGTTGCGCCCGGCGCCGGTCTGGTCGACGGAGCGGCGGGTGTAGATGACGCCGACGCTGCTCCGGCGCAGGATGTCCCGCTTGAGCCGCATCACGCCGAAGTTGGTCGCGACCGCGCCGGACAACGGTTCGTCGTCCGACTGGATGTTCAGCAGCCCGAGCGTGTAACGGCCCGTCCTTCCGGTCAGACGGGCGCCGGCCTCGATGGGCACCGCGCGTCCCCGGTGCAGGCCGATGCGCCGGCTGTAGAACAGGGACGGCGTATCGAACCCTCCCCCGAATCCGCCGCCGCCGGCCCCGCCGAAGGCGAAGGTCCCCTGGTTCTCGAGGAAGAAGTCGCGCTTCTCGGGAAAGAACAGACTGAAGCGCGTCAGGTCGACCTGCTGCTGGTCGTTTTCGACCTGGGCGAAGTCGGTGTTGAAGGTGAAGTCGGCCGTGAGGTTCTGGCTGAGTCCGTACTTGATGTCGATACCGAGATCGGCGTCCACTTCGTCCGAGATCTCCGGAGTCGCCAGCCGGTCGCTGACCATGTCGGCGACCAGGTAGGGCTTGAGCTCGAGGTTTCTCGAGGCCGGCGGGGCTTCCAGTCCGACCAGGGTTGCCGCCAGCGACACCTGCATGACGCCCATCTCGCCGAACGCTTCCGGGATACGGGTCAGGGTCGAACTCTCGTTCTTCCACTGCGTGTAGCGCTGCAGGTTGACGCCCCAGATCTGGGTGGGGCCGGGATGATACCGGAGCGATCGGAACGGGATCGCGGCTTCCACCGTCCAACCGTCTTCGAACCTGCCCGCCCTGAGATCCCAGACCGGATTCCAGTCCACGTTCATCTGGCTCTCGTCGGTGATCTGGGCGTCGAAGCGGCCGCCCGAAGCATAGACGGTGAAGATGACGGCGTTTCGGCCGTCATGGAAGGTGTCGAGGAGGATGTCGACGTAGTCGTCCTGGCTCCATGCGTCGCGCCGCATGTCGTTGGCGGCGATCCGGTCGGCGTCCTGCCAGCAGCGGAGCGACACGAAGACCGTGGTTTCGTCGAACGTGATCCAGACATCCGTCCTGTCGGTGGCCGGCTCCCCCGGCCGCGGTTCGACCTGAAGGAAGTCCGAAATCGGCGGCACGGCGTCGTAGAGGGCCTCGTCGAGCCGGCCATCGATCCGGAGCGGCGTGGTGAGGCGGACCGCTCGTACCGTAGCCTGGCCCGAGTCGTCGCGAGACACGACAGCCGGCGGCACGGGAGGAGGCGGACCGTCCAAGGAGGAGGGAAGGTCCAGCGGCTCCGTCAGCGGCGCCGGCGAGCCGGGCGGGGGGCCGGCGTCCTGGCGCGCCTCGACGGCTTGAGCCGGAAGGAGACCGGTGGCGAGCAGGCAGATCGCCAGGCGCATGCGCGCCGTGCCGCGCGAGAGTAGTCGCATGCCTCAGCCGATCCGGTTTTCGCCCGCGTTCTCGTCCTGGTGCATGGTCACCGGCCAGCCGGGGAACTGGGCGTCCTCGCTGCCGGCGGTGCTCAGGAACCGGAACGCCTCGATCCGGTAGGTCTTCGCCTCCGTGTCGATCGTGACCAGGCCGAAGCCGCTGCTCTTCTGGTGCGCCCGCCGGTAAGGGTCGGACGCGGCGCCGACCTCCGGATTGCCGATGGCGTAGACGTAGACCCGGTTGCCCAGCGGATCGAGGAACTCGCCCGTGTGCGCCAGGCCGTGCCGGGGCCGGTTCCGGTGCGGCGTGCCGACCTCGTCGGGCCGCCACCAGCGCGGGTAGCCGGCGCTGATCGCCGGCGTGCAGAAGGCCCAGGAGCCGTCGCGCTGCGCGTCGGCGCCGTACTGGACGAGGGACGGCAAGTGCTGGTCGCCGCAGACGTGCAGGCACTTCGCCTTGCGCAGGATGCGGACCAGCCGGTTGCGCGGCGTCTGCGGCCAGCCGCCGCAGTCGAGATCCGCGATCAGGTAGTCGTCGTGGCCGCCGTGATGCGTCGCGACGCCCGCGAACACCGTCTGGCTGAGCAGCACCTTCATCGTGTGGCCGCGCCAGTCGTCGGCCCACTGTTCCAGGAAGGCTTCCTGTCGCTCGCCGAGCAGGGCGAGGCCGGGCTGGTCGAGCGCCGAGGGGTCGACGCTTTCGTCCAGCACGTGGTCGGCCCGGCCGGGGCCGGTGTCCACGTGCTCCGGTCCGCTCTTGAACTGCCGGTCGGCGAGGATCGCGAACCCCACGCCGCCGTAGACCATGTCGCCGTAGTAGACGCTGATGTCCTGCTCCACCGTCGCCGGGTCGAAGGGGTCCGGGTGGTGGGAGGCATTCGTGCGATGGACGACGTTGACCATCCGCGCCGGCTCCCGGTAGCCGCCGAGCGAGGAGGTGCCCCGGCCGGTGTCCATCGCCTTGCCGCCCTCGCCCCAGATGTTGCCCTGGAACACGTCGTGGTCATCCGGAATACATGACGTTGGCCGGTCCCGCATGGTTTCCCTGAACGCCCAGCCGAACATGTAGTACTTGCGCAGGTAGTTGAGGATCGCGGGCCCGGCGGGCTCCCGGATCAGGCCGTAGCCGCCGTGGTTCTCGTAGAGCTGGTCGCCGGAAAAGAAGAGCAGATCGGGGTCGCGGGCCAGGACGTGATCCGCGACCGGGGCGTAGGGAAACGAGTAGTCGTTCTGGCAGGTGAGTCCCGCCAGCCGCAGCGGCCGGCCGGCGGGATTGGCCCGGATCGTGCCCCGCCACTCGTGCTTCGTCTCGCCGTTGTCCGTGTGCTGTTCGCGGTAGACGACCCGGAAGGGCGCCGCCACGCGCTCGTTCCAGTTGGACAGGCGGAACGTCGCCGTCCAGGCGTCCGGATCGAGTTCGGCGAAACCGTGGGATCGCCACTCCCCGTCGTGCTCCGTTCGCAGCTCGACCCGCCGGTCGTCTTCCGCACCCAGCGGAGGCAGCAACGCCGTCAGCTTGACGACGAACCCCTCGTCGCCGCGGGAGTCGCTCATCGAGTACATCGACCACAGGATCGGCCCGAACTGATGGTCCTCGTTGACCTCGAAGGCATCCCCGTCCACCGTCCACTCGCTGAACCGATAACGGGCGCCCTCGCCCTTCGGAATCTCCCGGTCGAAGTTGCTGACGATGGCGACGTTACCGACGATGTCCGGGGCGGGCATGGTGTCCATCGTCATGCCGAGTTCGGTTCCGTCGGACGCGAGAACGGTCAGCATGAGGGCGCAGTTCCTGCTCCCGACCACACCGTCGAGAACCAGGAGCACTCCTTCGGTGTCGATTCTCTGACCGACGTCGATCTCCCTACTCGTCACGCCCAGCACCAGCCGGCTGCCGATCAACCCGGCGTCGACGCCTACGTCACGCGCGAAGCAGTTGCTGCGATGGTCGTCGATCAGGTTCCGAACACCGAGCCGGAACCCCGCGCCGCCGTCTCGATCCCCCGCTTCCATCCGCCGGCAATGCATCGACATCCGGAACCGCCCCCGCTCGCCGGTCAGTCGATGGGTGATCACATGGACGTTGCGGTCGCCGCCGGAGGTCTGCACTTCGGCAGCCCCATCTACAACCCACCAGTCCTCCATCGGATTGGCCCAGAACCGCTCGCCGAGCCAGACCCGGTCGTTGGTCCGATGCCACCGATCGACCCGGGTGCCAGAAACCGCGTCTCGCCGCTCCTGCCGAGCCTCGGCCCGCCCGATCCGCCTCGGCAGGGAAACCACCGCTGCCAGCAAAGCAAGGAGACCCCGGCGCGTGAACGCCAGCTTGGGAATGCTCTTGCCAGTGGTCATTCGAACAACTCCGCATGCGTGCCGGCCCGGGCGAAGTAGATCGACCCGCTCCGGCGGTCCGTGTCGTCGATGCGATAGATCAGAAGGAAGTCGCCGCCGATGTGACATTCCCGGTAAGGCGCCCATGAGCCCTTGAGCGCATGGTCCCTCCGTTCGGAACCGAGCGGGGCATCGTTGGCAATCAGGAGGAGCATGACCGCCTTGAGCCGGTTCATGTCGTAGCGGTCCGAGCGCGAGAGCCGCTTCCAGTCCTTGAGAAACTGCCGGGCGTAGTCGACTCGCCGCGGCAGCTTGGCGCGTCTACTGGCCGCCTGCTTCTTCAAGCTCAGCGAACGCCTCGTCCGCGCTGGCGAACCGCGCGCTGCGCTTCTTCACCATCTCGTCCACTTCGGCCATGGCCTCCCGGGTCCGCGCGTTCGGCACCTTGAGCTCGAGTGGGAAAGCCTGATCTACGGCGATGCGGTGGAACAGTAGCCGCACGGCCTGCGAAGCCGTCAGTCCCATCGCCGCGAGCGCCGCCGTAGCTTCCTGCTTCATCGCGGTGTCCATCCGGACGTGCAGCATCGAGGTCTGCGTCGTCATCTGAGCCCTCCGTATCTCACTTGCGACATACTCTGTCATTCCGGCGCGACCGCGGTCAACCGGATCGGAGCAGTGACGGTAAGTTCTCCGGCGCCGCTACTGCTCTAGCGCGCCAGCGGATGCGGCCGGATCTGGAACTTGACGAACTTGCCGCGGGTGCCCTTGCCACCCTCGGTGTGCCAGATGTAGTTCGTGCCGTAGTTGGCCCAGAGGGCGCGGCCCTTCCAGCCGGCGTCCGGATCGTCGATGCGGCCGTCGAGGCCGCGGGAGAAGAATCCGAGGGGATAGGGGACGCGCAGCGTGGTCCACTGGCCGGTGCCCGGGTCGAGGACCAGCAGGCTGTCCGAGTTCGATCCGGTGGCGATCGGGGTGTTCTCGCCGAAGCCGCCGACGTCGTGCTGATCGACCCAGTTGTAGTAGTGGAAGTCCGCCGGCACGTCCGAGCCCTTCATCGTGGGGCCTTCGGTCCGATGCAGGGTCCAGCCCTCGGGGCACTGGCTGCCGTCCGGGCTGTCCGGTTCGTCCCGCGGCTCGCACTTGCGGACGTCCAGGCTCGCCAGGTGGCTGCTTCCCGCCAGCGCCGTCCACACCACCCCGTCGCTGGCGATGTCGATGCCGCGCGGGTCGAAGCCCGGTTCCGGGACGCGGAAGATCTGCGACCGGCAACTCGTCGGCGGGTCTTCGCCGCGCATCAGGCGGATGATGTAGCCGGGATAGGTCTGGGAGGCGCCCCACAACGAGTCGTCGACCGGGCTTGGAATCACCGAGTAAAGGCCGTAGGAGAGCTGCGTATCGTATCTCGGGTCGGGCTCCGGCGTCGTCTCGGCCTCGCCCGCCGCGGCCCGTTCCTCCTGGGCTCTGACGGCATCGACCCGGTAGGTGTAGCCGCCCGCCGAGGCAACCGCGACGTTCCACGGCTTCGTGATCGCGCCGTCGCCGTTCGTGTCGACGACCAGTGGGCACCAGCCGACGGCCTGCTGCTCGTCGCCGGTCTCGTCGAAGACCTTCGTGTCGACCCAGGAGAAGCCGGCGCCGCCGCCGTTGAAGTACACGGTCTCGCTGGCGTCGTTGTCGAACTGCAGGTGGTGAGTCGAGAAGCAGGTCTCGATCAGCGTGAACTTCTGGCTCACCGGGTCGAAGAAGGAGGCATGACGGCCGCCGGACCGCGGTGTCCACCAGGCGGCGTACCTGTTCTCCGGGTCGCTGCACCAGGCCGGCGGACGGCGCGCGCCGCGGATCTTGGAGGTCAACCAGACGCGGCCCTTGCTGTCGATCATCGGGTTGTGCGGGTCGGCCGGGTTGTAGGGCGGATTGCCCCAGATGTGCTCGTCGCCCCAGAAGAAGGAGGGCCGCATCGGCGGCGGGAAGCGGGACGGGACCACGCTTCGCGGTTCCCGGGTGGGGATGTTCCGGGCGTAGCTGATGTTCTGGACGGGGTCCAGCACGACGAGTTGGCCGTGGCCCGAACTCGCCGCGTAAATGGGGCCGCCGGCGTTGACCCCGGGGCTGTTCTTGTCGGTCGACACGAGATCGTGCATGAACGTCTTGTCGCTGCCGACATCCCAGAGGGTGAGCACGAGGTTGCGCTCGATCCCCTGCGGCCGCGGCGGCGCCGGCGGCAGCTCTCCCGCCGCGATGCGCTCCGTCCAGTCGGCGTAGACGTCGAGCGACGCGTCCATGCCCTGGATCCGGAGCACGTTGTACATCTGGTTGCCGCGCACTCCGGTACCCAGCCGCCACTCCCAGGCTTCCTTGTGCGTCTTGAGCTCCGGCTTGGCCTCGAACACGTGATCGACGGTGCGGGTCTGGCGGCTTCCGAGCTGGTGGCAGAAGTTGCAGTCCGACTTCAGCGAGTCGAGCCAGTGGGCCTGGGAGAGCATCCGGGTCCCCATGCCGTTGCCGTCGTCGCCGGTGCCGGGGAAGAGGCTCTCGTCCGGCGGCGCCATCAGGGACAGCCAGTAGTCGCCGGGATAGACCTTCGCGGCTTCCTCCGGAGCCGCGGCGGTGGTTGCCTGGAGCGTGACCGGGTCGGCGGTGGGCCTCATCTCGAGCGGCTCCGAGTCGACCAGGCCGTAGCCCCGAACCCAGACCGCATAGCTCGCGTCGGGCAGTTCCGGCAGCATGAACCGGCCGTCGTCGTCGGTGACGACGATCTTCACGAACTTCGTCGGCAGATCTTCCGTCTCGGCGATCACCCAGACGCCGGCTTCGGGGCCCTGGACGCCATGGACGACACCGGTGATGTAGCCCTCGGGTGCGGGGAACAGGGCGGTGGGAGCGGTTTCGGTCGGCGTACAGGCAATGGCCAGAAGAACGCCGGGAGCGACAACGAACTGGATCAGCCTGGAGGTGGTCATGGAAACACCTTAGCGTCCCCTGTTCCAGCGGCAGAGGCGGCGAAGAAACGTCGCGTGACGACCATCCTGTCTCGCCCCTCGAGGCATGGAACGCACCGGACCAGGCGCGCTCCAGCCAACTCGAATGCGGCCTCGCGGTCCCGCGCTACCGCTGGTCTACGGTGCTGATCTCCGCTTCGCTCCGATCAGCAGACCTGAAACACACCCCGCCACGTCTGCCCGGCGTCACTCCCAAGTTACCCTCCGTTCAGGCTCAGTCGTAGCGGGCAGTTGCCTGCCGTCAGCAGCCGCTCGAACAGCGCTGCGGCCTTGCGCCGGGAGCGGGAAGGATCGAGCGGACGCCGCGCTTAGGGTGCGATTGGCCGATTAGCTTCTTGGCTAACCGTGCGTGGGAGACCACATCGCCAGAACGACACAGAGACACACTCCGCCCAGCAATCCCCAGCCGATCAACGCCCACTCGCCAAGCCATGCGCGCCAGCCGATACCAGCCGCCAGAACACCGAGAACCAAGTACTTTTTCGTCAGTCCAACTTCCCTGAAATGTATGAGCTTGCCCCGGTTTCGTGGACACTTCATCCTTGGAGGAGGAGGCGCCCACGATGGCAAGATCAAGACCCCGGTACCCGGCAGAGTACCGGCGCCAGATGGTGGATCTGGTCCGGTCCGGGCGTAGCCCGGACCATCTAGCCCGCGAGTTCGAGCCCTCAGCGCAGTCGATCCGCA
>JAAXHG010000152.1 GCA_012270995.1 Vicinamibacteraceae bacterium
AGGCGCCGGTGAAATATCCGGGCTAGACCCTGCTCCACGACTTGGCCACGCCCTACGAGAACCGCAGGGCGGAACCGGCCGCTGGTGGGCCGCCCGGGGGTGGTGTCGACCGCGGCGTTCCCGCGACCAGGGTCACTGCTAGCGTTACCGCGTCTCGCCCAAAACCAGGTCGACCCGGGCACTCTTCTCCGCGTCGAACCACCAGAGGTGCGGGAAGCCGGTCCAGTTCATGTGCTCGTGCCCCAGGGGCGGATGGCCGAAGCGGTCCCAGTACAGGAGATGGCGGCCTTTGGGGGCACCCTCGGGAATGACGTAGAAGCTCCACAGGAGCACCCGGTCGAGCGCCCGGCCGGCGATGTTCATCTCCTCCTCCGTCTCGGCCGCGATCACCCTCTCCACCAGGACGTCCACCGCCGGGTTCCTGATCCCCGCGTAGTTCCACAGGTTCGGGGGGTCGACGCTCCGGGAGTGCAGATAGCTGCGCGTACGGCCCGGCTGCGGGATGGGGTGGGTGTAGATCTTCTGCATCGTCATGTCGAAGTCGTACTGGCGCGCACGGTTCGTGAAGATGTTCGACTCCACCCGGCGGACGGTCGCGTCGATGCCGAGGCGCGTGAGGTTCTCGACGAACGGCACCATCATCCGTTCGTGTTCCCTGAGCATGACCATGATCTCGAACCGGAGCGGCTCTCCCGTCGCCTCGTCGACGCGCCTCATGTCGCGGAGGACCCAGCCGGCCTCGTCGAGCAGCTCTCCCGCCCGCAGCAGCGCCGCCCGGTTGCGGCCGTAGCCGTCGGTTTCGGGAAGGGTGAACTCGTGCGTGAAGACGCGGTCGGGGACGTGCTCCCGCAGCGGCTCGAGCAGCGCCAGCTCCCCGGCTGACGGCAGGCCGCGCGCCGCCATCTCCGAGCCCAGGAAGAACGTCGTGTTCCGCCGCAGCGCGCCGTACTGGAGGGCGCGGTTGCCCCAGTCGAAGTTGTAGGCCAGGGTCAGCGCCTCGCGGACGCGGATGTCCTGGAAGATCGGGCGGCGGGTGTTGAAGACGACCGACCAGTGCATCCCGTAGGTCATCCTCATCCGGTAGGTCTCCTTGTTGAAGAGCCCCATGCCGACCTCGGGGAAGTCGTAGGCGGTGGCGACCTCCCGCTCGTCCTGGTCGCGAAAGTAGTCAACGACGCGGGCCTTGAGGGCCTGTATGCCGGCCTTCATGTCCCGGAAGTAGAGGACGGAGATGCGGTCGAAGTTGTGGTAGCCGCGCCTGACGTTGAGGTCCTTCGCCCAGTAGTCCGGAACGCGCTCGAAGACGAGGCGACGGCCGGGGTCGACCTCCTTCACGCGATAGGCGCCGTTGCCGAGCGGCCCCTCCAGGCTGGTCGCCGTGAAGTCGCGGTCCCGCCAGTAGTGCTTCGCCATCGGCAGGAAGGCGGACGCCTCCATCACCGCCCTGCGGCTTCTTCCCTCGGCGCCGAGGAGGAAGCGGAAGGAGCTCTCACCGAGCCGCTCGATGCCCTCGACGTGGCGCCAGGCCGCCTTGAAGCTGACCGGGCCGTCCGCCTTCAGCGTCTTGAACGTCCACACGACGTCCTCCACCGTGACCGGCACACCGTCGTGCCATCGCGCCTCGGGCCGCAGCGTGTAGGCCACCCAGCTGTAGTCGCCGGCGACCTCGACCGTCTCGCAGAGCAGGCAGTAGAGGGTCGACAGCTCGTCCTCCGACCCCATCATCAGGCGATCGGAGGTGATCACCGTGACCCGCCAGTTGGCCCAGGCCGGCGTGCGCCCCATGTCGGCGTAGGGATGGATGTTGTTGAACGTCCCCGGCAGCCACGTACGCATCTCGCCGCCCTTCGGGGCGTCGGGGTTGACGTAGTCGAAGTGCGGAACGTCGGCGGCGTACTTCGGTTCGCCGAAGTACGCGATCGCGTGGGTCGGGCCTTCCTGGGCCGGAAGCACGACGGCCGTGCTCAGGCAGCCCAATGCGGCGAGGATCGCCACCGCCGGACGCGCGGCCACGGCGCCAGGCCGGGTGCCAGGCCGGGTGCCGGGCCGGGGCCCGGTCGACTCGCGGAAACCGGGATTCACGGCTCGCCACGATAGCGGAGCCGGGCCTCTCGGCCGGGGCCGTGCGGGACTCCAGCAAGTCCGTCGCGTGTCAATGTCGTTCCAGCAGGAGCGCCAGCAGGGCGTCGCGCACCTGGTCCCGGAAGTCGAGTTCGTTCTGGTTGAACTGGACGGCGACGGCGATGCCGGAGTCGCGGTGGTAGTACATCGTGGACCGCCAGCCGGGGAACCAGCCGCCGTGGCCGATGAGTTCGCCGTGTGGTGACTCGGCGCGGTAGACGCCGAGGCCGTAGGTCGCGCCGGCGTCTTCGCCGCGGTAGCCGGAGTTCAGCATCTCCTCGAGGTACGGTCCGTCGAGGGCGCGCTCCTCGTAGAGGATCTTCGCCCAGCGCGCCAGGTCGCGTGAGTTGGAGACGTAGCCGCCGCCGGTCCACTCGGTTTGCGGGCTGAAGGCCATCACGTCGCCCTCGGCGGTCCTGGCCGGAAGCGAGAAGGGGTTGTCCTCGCCGACGTGGCCCGGGGCGAGATCGGGGAACGTGCGGCCGGTCTGCTCCACCGTGCGGGGGAGGTCGTGACGGTCGAGCACGCGGCGCCTGGCCTCGTCGTAGTACGCGCCGCCGGAGGCGGCCTCCATGATCAGGCCCGCGACGAGGTAGCCGGTGTCGGTGTAGGCGTACCCCTCGCCGGCCGGGAACAGGGGCTCCTTGTCGAGGACGTACTGGACCAGATCCCGCGGCTCGAACCAGGCGTCGGGGTCGCCAGCCGGACCGCGGCGCGACCGGGCCTCGGCGCGCCAGCCTTCGTCGTAGACGTGGTCGGTGAGCCCGCTCGAGTGGCTGAGCAGGTGGCGGAGGGTCATCGTCTCGTGGTTCGGAAGGCGAGTCCACCACGGTTCGTCGCCGAGCCAGCGCGACGCCAGGTCGTCGAGGCCGAGCAGGCCCTCGTCCACCATGCTGAGCGCGGTCGTCGCGGCGATCGTCTTGCCGATGCTGCCGGCGGGCATGCGGTTCGCAGGATCCATCGGCAGGTCGTTGTCCGGGTCGGCGTAGCCGGTCGCGGCGACGCCTTCGCTGCCGTCCGCGAGGACGAAGGCGGCGGTGGCGCCGATGAAGCCGAGCTCGGCGCGGAGTTCGTCGAGGCGTGCCTGGAAGAGCTGCTCGGTTTCGGAGGTCACGTCCGGGGCCGGTGGCGCGGCGCAGGCCGCGGCCAGGAGGGCCGCGGCCGGAAAGAGGAGCCGGCCTGACGGCCGGCGCAGTCTGAAGGCCGCCTCCGGCGGCAGCGGGTCAGCACCCTGGTGGCGCGCCCCCGCGCCACCAGCGTCCCAGTCCGTGCGCCCGTCATCGGGCGCGCGGATGGCAGACCCGCGCACCCAGCGGGCACCGGTGCTATTAGCGTTAGTTCCAGCCGTAGGCGGCGCGGATTCTGGTCGGGAGCTCGACGAAGATGACCGGGTTGGCTTCGCTGCTGTTGGCCAGGATGACATAGCCGTTGCCTCCTTCGAGCGATCCGACGAAGTTGCCGCGGAAGCCCCAGTTGCCGCCGGTGTGTCCGAAGAAACGGTCCGCTTCGCCGGGCGGCGCGGGGCGGTGCGGAGTGTCGGCGCCGGCGGTGAAGCCGAGAGCGTAGTGGCCCACGCCTCCGGGTGTCACCATCTTGCGGATGAACTCGGTCGTGAGGATGCGGTTCGAGCGTTCTTCCAGGGAGAGCTGGACCTCGATCAGGAACTTCGCCAGGTCCGTCGGCGTCGTCCACAGGCCCGCGGCGTAGAGCTCCGGGTAGACGTGCCAGTTCGCGCGGGGCTCCCCACCGTCCTCGTCGGGTTTGGTCGCCGACCCGCCGGCCCGCGCCGCGTTGCCGTGGAGTGCCTCCGGCAGCGGCTGGCAGAAGCAACTGCGGGTCATGCCCAGCGGGTCGAGGACGGTCTCCTGGAGGATCTGGTCGAACGGCTCAGCCTTGGCGTCGCTCACGGCAAGCTGCAGGATGGTCGAACCGCCTCCCGAGTACTCGTAGCGGGTGCCGGGCTGCCAGCCGACGACCACCGGATCGGTGTTGGCTGGCGTTTCCTCGTCCTTCCGTCCCAGGACCTCGGGGACGGTCGGCAGCTCGGCGTCCGGCTTGTAGCCGGGGAAACCCGAGACCGTCGTACCGGCCGTCATGCTCAGCAGCATCCGCGGCGTAACCGGGGTCTCCGCGAGCAGTTCCGCGGCGTCCCGGAGCTGCCAGGAGCGGAGGATCGAGTTGATGTCGGCGTCCAGGTCGAAGAGTCCATCCTGCACTGCCCGCAACACGGCCATCGCCGACACCGGCTTGCTGATCGATGCGGCCTGGAAGAGGGTGTCCGTGTCGGCAGGGGTGCCGGTCGATTCATCCGCGACGCCCCAGGTCCTGGCCCAGTGCAGCCGGTAGTCCTGGACGACGGCGACGCTGAGTGCAGGGATGCCGTGCGCCTCCATCAGCTCGGCGAGGCTCTTGCCGGAGTCGTCGCTCGACCCCGCCTCGCGCGGCGCCTCGATCCGAGCGATCAGTTCGGCCGGGTCGTCCGCCGAGGCCTCGGTCCGCTGGGCCGGAAGTGGTGCAGCGAGAAGGCAACCGAGCAGGAGGATGCACTGCACAGCGGAGCCGGCCTTCGGTCGGCGCAGTCCTTTGGCCGCCTTCGGCGGCAGCGGGTCAGAAGACCCGCGCACCCAGTCTTCTACCGCGCAGAGCCCTGGCTGGCACGGATCGTTACTTCCCGCCGGCTGACGGACCCATTCCTCCGCCAAGACCGTAAAGCGTCTTGCGGCCGCCGAGCCGGAAACTCGCCATCACGCCGACCTCCCGCTGGTCGGTGAGCGAGCCGCGGATCACGCCGGTGCCGAAGCCGTAACCTTCGTTCGGCCGCCACTGCTGCACCGCGATCTCGTCGAGCACGTTCTTGGCGAACAGGTGGACCTGCAGACCCTCGATCTGGGTGAACCAGATTGCCCGCAGGTCGATGCGGGTGTACTCGGGGATCTTGTACTTCGGCAGGTTGCTCACGTCGGTGTTCTTCTCGGTCGTGTGGCCCACGGTGCCCAGGAGACGGAGGTCGCCGAGGTCGTAGATCGCGGTCAGCGAGAACTTGTGCTTCGGCTGCAGCGGCATGCGGTTGCCGCCGAAGTTGGTCAGGCTGGCGATCTCCTGGGTGAAGGTGTTGCCCTCGCGGTCTTGGAATTCGTGCGTCACGGTCTCCGCTGCCGGGTCGCAACAGTAGATCGTCTCGAAGTCTCCGAGCTCGGAATCGAGGTAGTTGTACCAGCCGCGGATCGTGAAGCGGTCGGTGGCCCGGAACGCGGCGTTGAGTTCCAGCCCGGAGATCCAACTGCCCTCGATCGTGTTCATCTCGCCTTCGAAGATGCTCTCGCCGGGGATCCGCTGCTCGACCGGCAGCAGGCGGGTGGAGTTGACCCAGTAGCCCTCGTAGTCGTTGTAGAAGACGGAGGCCTCCAGTTGCAGACGGTTGTCGGCAAGCAGGCCCTTCCACCCGGTCTCGTAGTTGATGAGCTCCTCCGAGTCGAAGGTCACCTCGGTCAGGTTGCCGAAGCCGACGAAGCCGCCGGGGCGGCCGCCCTTGGAGATCCGGCCGTACCACATGCTGGCCGGGTTGGCCGAGTACTGGAAGCCCGCGTTCCAGGTGGTCTGGTTCCACTCCGCGTCGTTCTTGCCCTCGAAGCCTTCCACCGCGGCGTTGCGGAAGATCCACAGGTCGACCCCGAAGCCGAAGTTGATGCCGATCCGGACGTCGTTCTGGACATGTGTCTTGATGTCCTGATCGTGGCGAATGCCGCCGAACAGCGTCCATCTGTTACCGAGCTGGTACTCCACGTTCCCGTAGTAGGCCAGGGTTTCGAACCGCGAGTGCCCGTAGAAGTCGAGCCAGTGGCCGTTCATGTTGCCGTCGGAGAACGCGCCGATGGCGCCCGCGTTCGACCAGTCGAGCAGTTCTCCCGGGCACGCCCAAACGCCCAGACCCGATTGGGCCGACGTGGTGCCGTGTTCGCTGAGCAGGGGCAGCCCGAAGAACGGCAGCAACGCCTGGCAGGTCGCCAGCGTGTTCGTGTTGAACGCGGGGTCGGCGAAGTCGAAGAAACGCGCGTCGTAGGGCTCGTCCCCGTCGCGCTGGAAGGCGCCCAGCACGAACTGGAAGTCGCCCGCGAAACTCGACGCCAGCCGCAGCTCGTGTGAGGTCTGTTCCGAGTAACGGAAGTAGTTCACCATCGTGTCGGCGAACGGGTAGCCGTTCGCGTCGAGGAACGGGTCGTCGGGACCGCCGACGCGCGAGGTGCCGTCGGTGTCGGTCTGCGCGTTCTCCGTCGTCTCGCGATAACCGCCCTTGTAGGACAGGCTGATCCCGCTGCTGGGCCGGATGTTCAGATCAGCGACGGCCATCTGCAGTTCGGAATCCTCGTTGCCGGGCGTGTTGTAGTCGACCACGTTGCGCAGGTCGTCGCCCGGACAGATAAGCCGGTTCGGATCGCTGAGATCGCAGTCCCTGACCGACGGCGACTGGTTCGCCGCGCCGAGGAAAGGGTTCGGGAACAGGCAGGTCGGGTTGCCTTCCGGGTCGGTGCCGCTCAGCAGGCACTCCGTGGTCACATCGCGGCCGGTCAGTTCGACCGAGGTGCGGGGCGCGCCGCTGTCCTCGCGCCCCGCGTAGCGGACATTGAAGTCCACCGTCTCGCCGAGATAGCGGAGCTGCGGCGCCCAGTGGACGTTGTCCGGCTCGTCGTAGTCGCCGCCGGGGCCGATGTTGGGCTGTGCGCCTTCGCCCTGCCAGCTTCCGGCCGTCAACCGCCAGCTCACGTTGCTGTCGCCGATCGGTCCACCGATGGCGAGGTCCCCGCGTTGCGAGGTCTGATCCGTGTACTCGGCCAGGGCGTTGACGTCGAACTGCGCCGTCGGCTTGATCGTGTTGAAGCTGATCGCGCCGGCGATCGCGGCGCGGCCACCGGTCGTTCCCTGCGGGCCGCGCGCCACGTTCATGCTCTCGACGTCGAACAGGTTGCCCGGCTCGAGCGCGTAGAGCTCGTCGGTGTAGATGCCGTCGACGTAGGTGGCGACCGCGGTGGCCTGGAAGAACTCCTGGTTGCGCTGCGAGCCGATGCCGCGCAGGTAGAGGTGGTTGCCATGACCCGAATCGGGCGACTGGTGGCCGATCTGCAGGCCCGGCGTGAGCGCTTCGAGGTCGTTGTTGTTGTTCATCCCGAGCTCGACGACCATGCCCTCGTTGAAGCCGGTGACGGTCATCGGCCGGCGGAGGACGTTCTCCTCGCCCAGCTCACCCTGGACGACGATCTGCTCGACCACCGAGAGACCGAGCACGAAGTCGACGGAGGCCGCTCCTCCCGACACGTCGACCTCTTCGCTCGACGACCGGAAGCCCTGGAGCGCCGCCGTCACCGTGTAGGTGCCGTCTCCAACGCCGTCGATCCGAAAAGCACCCGCGGCGTCGGTCTGCGTGCTCCTGCCGGCGTCCTCGCCGTCGGCGTCCTGGACGCTGACCGTAACGCCGGGCAGGGCGCCGCCCTCGCGGTCGAAGACCGTGCCCGAGACGCTGCCGTCCTGGGCCGCGGCCGGCAGGGCGAGTACCGCCATGGCGAGTGACGCCCGGAGGATGAGCTTCCAAGTCCTTCGGCCGTCGCGATGCTTGCGGTCCATGCTCTCCTCCTTGGTGTATCTGTGAAGAGTACGTGAAACATGATACAGCGTTTCACTTTCGCGGCAAGTTCCTGAGCGGCGCACCAGGCCGTGGGTTTCTGCGATGGGGTGCAACCCAAGTTGAGACACTGTTACAAGTTCGGTACACTGGCGGCCGGAACGAGGGAGGACCGGATGGAGCTTCGAGCGATCTCACGGTTGGCCGGCGCGGGCGCGCTTCTCGCGGTGCTCGTTCCGGCCGGAGCGGCGACGGCCGAGGACGCCTGTATCCCGGGCGGCAAGGCGCAGACGATGCCGGAGACGGCATCCGAGTACGCGGCCATGTGCCTCCCGCACGTCGGCGTGCCGCCGACCGTCGACTGCGGCGCGGGCGTGCGCATCCCGATCCACGTCGACGGCGTCGAGGTGTTCGAGAGTCCGGGTTATCGCCAGTGCGACACGCCCGACTTCAAGGGCAACTGCAACGTCGGCTCGCGGATCGGCAGGGTGCAGGGCAAGGCCGCCGACGGCAGCCCCCTGGACGACGTCGTGTGGGCGTGGTTCTGCCGCTCAGCGGGCCGGGAGCTCTTCGAGAGGGGTATCTCCTCCGTCCAGATGATCGGCCACAACAGGACGACAGGCGCCACCTGCTTCTTCGAATCGCCGGACGGGAAGGGCGACCTGGTTCAGGCCAGGGAGTACCTTCACATGGACGAACGGGGGCTGCTGGCCGGGAAGCTGCCCGGTCCGGACTCCGACGAGTTCGACCGGGCCTGGATTCCGCCGCCGCCCGGCGTCCAGTGCGCGCAGTGCCACCAGAACAACCCCTTTCTGCACGACCCGTGGATCGACGGCGCCCGGCTGCCGTCCGACCCCAGCGAGCCCGTGCTCCCGCAGTGGGTGGACCCGGAAACGCCCTACTGGGTAGTGGGCGGGACGCACTGGGATCTCAGAACGCCGCACATCGAGGGCAACGCCTGTCTCGACTGCCACCGGGCGCCGACCAGGACCGCCCGGCTGTTCGAAGCCGGCCGGATGCACGTCAACGAGTTCATGCCGCCGCGCAGGCCCGGCAGCCTGAAGGCGGACTACGCGGCGCTGCTCGCCTGCCACGACGACGGCGCGGGGAACACGCCCGGCTGCGACTGGCTGATCCCGCCCGGCGGCGGCTGCGAGGCGCGCATCGTTCCCGGAACGCCCGGAGACGGCGCGGGCGGCGGCATCACGACTGGACGTGTGAAGGAATGAGCAAGCTCGACCTGACGGATCGCGTGGCCATCGTCACCGGCGGCGCCGGCGGCATCGGCACCTGCATCGCCAGGGCCTACGCCGAGGCGGGCGCCAGGGTCGTCGTCGCGTCCCGCAAGAAGGAGAACCTGGACGGCGTCGTCGGCGAGATCGAGTCGGCCGGCGGCACCGCCATGGCCGTCGGCTGCGACATTACCGTCCCCGACGACGTGAATGGGCTGATCGCCGAGACCGTCGGCGCCTTCGGGCGGCTCGACGTCATGGTGAACAACGCCGGCGGCGGCGCGACGCCGCGCATGCCCGAGGACACGCCCTACGACGAGTGGCAGCGCATCGTCGACCTGAACCTGACCGGCACCTGGCTCTGCTGCATCGCCGCCGGCAAGCAGATGATCGAGCAGCAGAGCGGCAACATCATCAACATCTCGTCGGTGGCGGGCACCAAGGGCCACCCCGGCATGCTCCACTACTCGGCGGCCAAGGCGGGCGTGATCAGCCTGAGCAACAACCTGGCCTTCCAGTGGGCGAAGCACAACATCCGGGTCAACTGCGTGGCGCCCGGGCTGATCGCCACGCCCGCGATGGTCAAATGGGGCGTCATCCAGCCTGCCGAGAAGGAGGACGGCACGCCCGTGCCGCGTCTCGAACGGCCGCCCGACCCCGAAGACGTCGCCGACCTCTGCCTCTTCCTGGCCTCGCCGGCCTCGGACCTGCTCACCGGCGAGGTGATCCCGATCCGGTCCTGGACGCGGCTGGACCGCTTCTGGAACTGAGATCGATGGACCAGGTTTCCGACACGGCCGCATCCTTCGTCCGGCCGCTCGACACCCGCGACGACGACCTCGACCTGCTGGGCGGCAAGGGCCGCTCGCTGGCGCGGGCGGCGAACGCCGGCTTCGCGGTGCCGGGCGGCTTCCAGGTCACCACGGCCGCCTACCGGTCCTTCGTCGCGGCGCACGGTCTGCAGCAGCGGATCGTCGAACTGGCGAAGCCCGAACTCGTGAACGGCGCCGTCTCTTTCGATCGGGCATCGGCGGCGATCCAGGAACTCCTGGCCGCGCCGGCCCTCTCCGACCTCGCGGCCGCCGAGATCGCCGCTGCCTACCGAAGCCTGGAGCCGGAGAACCCGCCGGTCGCGGTGCGCTCATCCGCCAACGCCGAGGACCTGCCCGAGGCGTCCTTCGCCGGCCAGCAGGACACCTACCTCAACGTCCGCGGCGAGGACGCCGTGGTCGCTGCGGTGCGCGACTGCTGGGCCTCGCTGTGGACCCCGCGCGCGATCGCCTACCGCCACCAGATGGGCATCGACCAGGGCAAGGTGGCGATGGCCGTCGTCGTCCAGATCATGGTGCCCTCCGAGATCTCGGGCATCCTGTTCACCGCCAATCCGGCGACGGGCGAGCGCTCGGAGGCGATCGTCAACGCCAGCTTCGGCCTCGGCGAGGCCGTCGTCGGCGGCCAGGTGACGCCCGACACGTACGTGGTCGACCGCGCGACCGGCGAGGCCACCGAGACGATCATCGGCGCCAAGGAGCAGCGGATCGTCCAGGACGGCGACCAGGGCACGCGCATCGAGGAGATCGACGAGGCCGACCGGGAGAGTTCCTCCCTGTCGGCGGCGGCCATCCGCGAGCTCGTCGAGCTGGGGACCGAGGTCGAGGCACGCTTCGAAGGCGTGCCCCAGGACATCGAGTGGGCGATCTCCGGCGGCAGGCTCTACCTGCTGCAGTCGCGGCCGATCACGAACCTGCCGCCGCAGCCGATCGAGGTGGAGTGGGTGCCGACCCCTCCGGCCCGCATCCTGACGCGCCGCCAGATCGTCGAGAACATGCCCGACCCGATCTGCCCGCTGTTCGAGGAGCTCTACCTGACGATCGGTCTCGAGAAGGCCCGCAAGGGCAAGAGCATGATGGTCGGCGGCGGCCCGGTCTTCGTCACGATGCACGGCTTCGCCTACCAGCGCGGCGACTGGCAAATGCTCTTCCCGGACGGCGACAACAAGGAGATCAGCAAGCCGACCGAGGACGAACTGGAAGCGGCCGAACGCGCCATGGCGGAGCGGCGCAAGGGGTCCCCCGCGGAGAACCTGGAGATGGCGGAGCACGACCTGAAGCTGTTTCGGGATGCGCTCAGCGACGAGGACGGCCGCGCCTTCGACGTCTGGGCCGCCTCGGCCAACCTCGGCGAGTCGCTGGCGCAGCGGGTGACGATGCCGGAGAGCAGGAACCCGACCTACGTCGCCTTCAATCGCACCCAGTGGAACGACGGCGTGCTCCGGAAGTGGCGGGAAGAGACGATGCCGCGCCTGGTCCGGACCACCGGCGAATGGCGCGAAGTCGATCCGGCCACGGCGTCCGACGAGACCCTGCTCAAGGGCATCCATGACCTCGGCGTGGCCGAGGGCGACTACTGGTCGAACGACACCGGCCACACCTTCGGCGTCGCCAAGTCGACCGATGACCAGCTCCAGTGCTTCCTGCGCGAGACGCTGCCCGACCACCACTTCACGAGCGGCCATTTACTGAGCGGCTTCAAGTCGAAAACGATGGAAGCGAACGACGCGATCTACGAGGTGGCGAAGCGCATCCGGGCCGACGACTCCCTGTGGGAACTCGTGATGGTGACGCCCGCCTCACGGCTCATGGCCGCCCTCCAGGACCACCCGGCGAGCGGGCCGACGCTCGAGGCGATCGACAGCTATCTCCGGACCTTCGGGCACCAGGGCTACACGCTCGACTTCGTCGAGCCGCCGCAGAGCGAGGATCCGACCGCGTTCTTCGCCACGCTGAAGACGATGGTCGCCAACCGCGACTACAGCCCGGAGCAGCACGACATCGACGCGCGCCGCAAGAAGGAGGAGGCGCTTTCCCGGATCGAAGAGCTGCTCGACGGCCTCGAGTACTGGCAGTTCCGCTTCCGCCTGTGGTTTACCTACCTCTTCTACCCCATCCGCGAGGAGACGATGTTCTACCTCGGTAGCGCCTGGCCCGTGCTGCGCCCGCTGGCGGCCGAGCTGGGGCGACGCCTGGTCGACGCCGGCACGTTCACGAGGCCCGACGACGTCTACTTCTGCGTCACGGAGGAGATCCGCGAGGCGATCGAGGACCGCGCGCGGGGTGAAGCCAGGCCCGAACTCGGAGCGCTCGCCGCCGAACGGCGTGAGCTTCGGGAAGCGCGAAAGCGCCTCCACCCGCCCGGCACCGTGCCTGAAGAGGCGAGCGAGCATCCGTCGATCGCCTTCAAGGAGACGCAGGCCCGCAACGATCCGAACAGCCCCACGCTGCGCGGCGTCCCCGTGAGTCCCGGCACCGTCACCGCGCCGGCGAGCCTCATCAAGTCGCCGCCCGAGTTTGACCGGATGCGGTCCGGCTCCATTCTCGTGTGCCCGATGACGAACCCCGCCTGGACGCCGCTGTTCGCCCACGCCTCGGGTCTCGTTACCGACATCGGCGGCATCCTCGGCCACGGCTCGATCGTCGCCCGTGAGTACGGCATTCCCGCGGTGGTCGGGACCGGCAACATCACCCAGCGCGTGGCGCCGGGGCAGGAGATCAGCGTCGATGGCGACGCGGGCGTCGTGACGCTTCACGACTGAACCACTGGGTGCGCGGGGATACGCTTTGCCGTGGATGAAACGTCCTGCGGCCTTCGCAATCGCCTTCCTGCTGTGCGCGACTAGCGTCGCCGCCCAGCCCGCGCCCGAGACCTTCGGCGAGACGATCGACGTCCGGGTCGTCAACGTCGACGTCTGGGTCACCGACCGCGACGGCAACCCGGTCACCGGCCTGACGGCCGACGACTTCGAGGTGCGGGAGGACGGCCGCCCGGTGGAGCTGTCGAACTTCTACGAGTTCACCGACGGCCTGGACGCGACCGCGCGGGAACAGGGAGCAGCCACGTTCCGGGACCGCCGGCCCCGGGAGAGCGACCTAAACCGCTTCGTCCCGGCCGAGCCGCCGCCGCCGGAGCACCGGCTGAGCCTGATGGTCTACATCGACAACAACAACCTGACGCCGACGGACCGCAACCGGCTCCTGCCCTTCCTGCGCAACTTCCTGAGCGTCCAGCTCAGCCCGTACGACCGCGCGATGCTCGCCGTCTACGATGCCGGCAGGTTCGAGGTCGCGCTCCCCTTCACCACCGAGGCCTGGCGCGTCGCCGAGGCGACCCACGAGGTCGCGAGGGTCGTCGGCAGCCGCGACCGCATCGAATCGCAGCGCCTGGACATCCTGCGCGAACTCAACGAAGACAACGAGGTTCCGCCCCGCTACGGAGCGATCATGGAGCTGGTCCGCGACTTCGCCGCAATGATCAGAAGCGAGGTCGACGCCTCGATCGTGAACGTGGAGAACGCGATCCGGACGATGGCGGGCCTGCCGGGGCGCAAGGCCATCCTGTACATCAGCAACGGCCTGCCCATGCGGCCGGCGGAGGACCTGTTCCGGGCGCTCGAGGAGCGATTCAACGATACGCGCGGCCGGTGGCGGAACAGCCCGAGCATCCTGGAAGTGTCGCCCTACGCAAACCCGAGGAGCATCGACGCCGCGAACGCCTCCCTCGAGGCCTACCAGTACGACCTCTCGCGCCGATTCGACGAACTCGCCTCCCTCGCCAACGCCAACGGCGTCACCTTCCACAGCGTCGCCGCCGCCGGGGCGCGGGTCAGCGGCATGAACACCGCGGACCTCCGCTTCTCCACCAGCATCGAGTTCACGCGCGCCGCCAATCTCGAGGAGCCGCTGCTCCGCCTGGCCGACCGCACCGGCGGGCGGGCGATCGTCAACACGCGGAACTTCGCGGGGGGCTTCGACCGCATCGCGAGCGACCTACAGAACCGCTACTCGCTCGGCTACTCGGCGACGCACATTGAGAGAGGCAACGCCCACCGGATCGAGGTCGAGCTGACCGACGAGGCAAAGCGGCGCCATCGCGGACGCCTGTCGATTCGTCACCGCGACAGCTACATCGACAAGCCCGTCTCAGCCGAGATGGCGGACCTGACGCTGGCGGCCCTTTCGATGGAAGAAGCCGCCAACCCGATGGGCGTCCGGATCGCGCCGGTCCGCGGCCCGGGTAGCGAGGTCCGGCTCGACACCGGGGACATCCAGTCAAGGATACTGGTCGCGATCCCGATCGGCCCGCTGACCCTGGCCCCGGTCGCCGACGGTCACGAGGCGAACGTCCGCCTGTGGGTCCAGGTGATCGACGGGGAAGGCCGCTTCTCCGAAGTGACGGAGCATCCCGTGCCCGTCCTGGTCAAGGAGGGGGAGATCGAGGACGCCCGGCAACTCTCCTGGCCTTTCGCGGTCGACGTCGTCACCGCACCGGGGCCGCATCGCGTGGCGGTCGGCGTGCGAGACGATCTCGCCGCCACGACCTCCGTCGTCACGTTCGACATCGACGCCGGCAACGCCCCGGCCACGGCCGACGCGCCCGCCGCGGTCACCGAAGCGCCGCCGCTCCCCGACACGCCCGAGGGCTGGCTTGCCCGGGCAGCGGCCCACTACCAGCGCTCCGAACTCGAAGCGGTGGCCGATGCCGCCCGCCAGGCCTTGGAGTTGACCGACGACGTCCGCCTGCGGGCGCGGGCCTGGAACGTTCTCGGCGTGGCCCTCTTCGACAAGCCCGACCGCACCGGGCAGGACGTGCTCGACGCCGAGGACGCCTTCCGTCGCGTGATCGCGGTCATGGACGACGAGGCGTCCCTTGCGCCGCGCTACAGCCTCGCCAAGCTCCTGGTCGACTCCGGCCGCTCGGAAGAGGGCGTCGCCGAGGCCAGGAGCATCCTGGCGATCTCGCCGGACGGCCCGATCCCCGACCGGGCGCGGATCCTGGTCTGTCACTCGCGGCGTTCGGCAGGGGAGGCCGGCGCCCTCGCCAACTCAGGCCGGCGGCCAGGCGAGATGATCTACCAGGTCGCCCACGGGTACACCGACGAAGCGATACAGGCCGGTGTCGAGGGCGTGGTCGGCCTCGGCGTCAGCATCGACGAGGAAGGTTGCGTCGTCGGTGTCGAGGTGCTCGAACGGTTGCCCCACGGCCTGACCGAGAACGCCGTCGCGGCGATGAGACGGGCCGTTTTCCGGCCGGCGATGGAGAACGGCGAACCGGTGGGGGCTACGTACCGGACGGCGGTGCGCTTCGCCCTAGATGCCGAGGAGCGCTAGGAAGCGCCGCTTCTGCTCCTCGCTCATCGCCTCGAAGTCCGGGACGGCCATGTCGGTCGTGGGCAGGTCCGCGAACTCGGGTGAGGACGTCTGCAGGCTCGCGGCGATGTTGTGCAGGCCGCCGCCTTCCTCCATGCCCTTGCCCAGCGCCATGCCGACTTCCCGGGGCCACACATGCTTGGGACCGCCGCCCAGCCCGAGGGGATTCGGCCGTCCCACGTACTCCTCGATCTGCTGGAACATGACCTTCTCCTGAGCCGACCGCCGCATCTGACCCTCGCGGCCGTACTTGGTGCGCGACTGGTTGCAGATCGAGGCCCAGGGCATCACGATGTGGAAGCCGGGCAGCGCCTTGCATTCGTCGGGGGCGCCGTCGCCGCCGGTGATCCGGCCGTCCTTGACCATGAGGTAGTACGCGGACATCTCGCGTCCGCCCTCGAGCAGCCGCGCCGGCGGGTGGGTGTAGATCTCGGTGAATCCCCACGCGGTGTCCGCCGGTAGATCGCCGTCTTCGAGCATCTGCACGCCGTACTCGGCGCACGCCTCGCACCACGCCTTCGAGCCGAACTCTCCGACCGGTTCCAGTTCGGCTACGTTGATATCGGCCACTCTCGTTCTCCCGTTGTCTGCTCGGTCAACTGGCGATGTGTCGGCCGGCGAGGACGCCAGCGCACCCAGTCAAACTTGGAACAATGTAACATCTTTAGAACAGCCACCAGGACACGCGTATCATCTCAGGCATCACGCGCGAACCCATGACGAACGCCGAAACCAAGAGCCTCAAGGCCGGTGAACCGATGAGCCGGCGCGAGGCGAACGTGGCGGCGCGCCGGCAGCGCATTCTCGAGTCGGCCCGAACCCTGCTGAAGGAATCGGGTCCCGAAGGACTCTCGATGCGCAAACTGGCCCGGGGCGCGGGTTTGAGCGTCACCACGCTGTACAACCTGCTCGGCTCCCGCGAGGAGATCCTGCAGGCGCTGATCCGCGATTCCGTGCAGCGTCTCGATGAGCCGGCTCCCGACGCCCGCACCGCCCGCGATCCGTTGCGGCGCGCGGCGAGGGCCATGGAGGGCCTGCTCAGCTACATGATCGACAACGGCGACCTGCTGCGGCCGCTCATCGTGGCCGACTTCAGCACCGGCCACTGGGCACGGCTGGTCCAGCAGGACGAGGGCAAGCGCCTCAGCTCGCTCAAGGCATTGATTCACGCGGCGGTTGGCGACGCTCTCGCCAGCGGTCAACTGCAGACTTCGGTCGGTCAGCCGTTCCTGGAAACACAGCTCTACGTCGGCTGGGAACTCGCCCTCGACCAGTGGGCCTTCGGCATCCTCGACGACGAGGTCTACCGGCTGAAGAGCCTGTGCGGCTTCTACGTCGGCCTGCTCGCCTTTGCCGCTCCCGACACTCGCCCCCGCATCGAGAAGGAACTCCGGCGCCTCGAACGCAAGTTCCCCTCGATCGAAGCGCGCCCCAAGCGCACCGGGTAGCGTTTCCCCCGCGAGCGCAGCTTGGAAACCCGCCTCGACGTTGTAGGCTTGGGCCTCGCCATCGTCGATGTCGTGCTGCGGGTCGACCGGATGCCGAAGTGGGAGGATCCGAGGGGACTCCTCGACTTCACACTCGCCGATGGCGGGCCGGCGGGCACGGCCTGCTTCGTCGCCTCGACGTTCGGGCTTCGCACCGGCTTCGTGGACACCGTGGGCGACGACGATCTCGGCGAGCATCGGCGGCGGTCACTTGGGCGGGCCGGCGTAGATACAAGCCGCCTCGTACCCCGGGAGGGTCCGGAAGACCACGTGGTCGTCGTCTACGTCGACGCCGCGACCGGCGAACGGGTGTTCTCGTTCCGGCGTGGCTTCCTCTCCCGGCCCCTCACCGTCGACGACCTCGACCGCCCGTACATCGAGTCGGCGCGGATTCTCCACCTCGACGGCAGCCATGGCGCCGCGGCGCTCGCCGCGGCCCGCTGGATGAAGGAGTCGGGGGGCACGGTCGTCCTCGACGCGGCCGCCACCAGCCACAAGGTCCTCGAACCGGCCCGGGCTCTCGCAGCCGAGACCGACGTCCTGATCTGCGGCTCGGGCTTCGCGCCGAACCTCACGGGCGAGAAAGACGTGTGGAGGGCTGGTCGCGCCGCCCTCGACCTTGGACCGAGTGTGGTGGTGCAGACGGAGGGCGCGCGGGGCAGCTACACGGTGGCGAGCGACGAGGAGTTCCACACGCCCGCGTACGAGGTCGACGTCGTCGACACGACGGGCGCCGGCGACACCTTTCACGGCGCCTACCTGGTGGGACTCGCCAGGGGCTGGGATCTCGAGCGCTGCGCCTCGTTCTCGTCGGCCGTCGCGGCCCTGCAGTGCACCGTGCTGGGGAACCGCAAGGGCATTCCGTCGATGGACCAGGCCGAGGCCCTGATGGCCGCGCAGCCGGCCAAGAAACAAACGGCCATGGCCTCCACTTCGTAGCGGCTCGGGAGAGGAAAGAGCATGGGACGCATCGGAATCACCTTCAACTACTGGGGCAACGAGTGGATGGAGGACATCGAGGAGTACGAGCGCAGGATGGCCCGGGCGACCGCGATCGGCTTCGACCTCATGTCCTTCTCGCAGGACGTGCTCTTCCTGTACACGCCGGAGCAGAAGAAGCGCTTCGTCGCCTCGGCGGCGGAACACGGACTCAGGATCAACTACATCGCGGGGCTCGGCCCCAAGCAGGACATCAACTCCGACTCGGAAGAGGACCGCGGCCGCGGGATCGCGCACCTGCGCGCCCTCGCCGAGAAGGCGAGCGAGATGCAGCAGATGGCGGGGGGCGGCGGCGCCAACGTCGGCGGAGCGATCACCGGCGTCATGCGCCAGGGCCTCGACGGCCGCGACAAGGAGCGTTGCTGGGCGCACGCCGTCGACGCCATGCGCGAGGCGATGAAGACCGCCGAGGACCTCGAAGTGACCTTTCACATCGAGGTCCTGAACCGCTTCGAGCACTTCCTCGTCAACACCTGCGACGAGGCGCTCCGCTTCCTCGACGAAGTCGGCAGCCCGAACCTGAAGATGATGCTCGACACGTACCACATGAACATCGAGGAGGACTCGCTGGGAGACGCGATCGTTCGCGCCGGCGACCAGCTCGGCACCTTCCACATCGGCGAGAACAACCGCCGGCCGCCCGGCCAGGGTCACATCCCCTGGGACGAGGTGGTCGCCGCGCTGCACGAGATCGACTACGACCGCGACACCGTGATGGAGCCGATCGTCCACATGGGGGGCGGCGTCGGCAACCTGCTCGCGGTGTGGCGCGACATGACGCGCGACCGCGACCTCGACGAAGCGGCGCGCGAGGGGCTCGAGTTCTACCGCGGCAAACTGGCGGCGACCGGAAGCGGCGCGGCAGGAGGCGGCGCGTGACAGGCGAATCGACCCTGGCCGCGACGGCACAACGGATGGTCGCCCCCGGCAAGGGCATCTTCGCGGCCGACGTGCCGCTCAAGGGCCTCGTGCGGGGCTGGTGGGGCGAGTCGACCCACGCGCGAACCGAGGACGCGGCGGCCGACTTCCAGGAGATGATCTGCCGCACCCCCGGGCTCGGCGAGCACCTGTCCAGCATCATCGTCTTCCCCGATGTGCTCGATCGGCGGGCCGGCGACGGCACGCCGCTGGTCGAACTCATCGCCGAGCGCGGGCTGCTTCTCGGCATCACGCCGACCACCGGCTGGCAGTTCCTCGGAGGCTCCGAGCACGAGTACGTGCCCCGCGGTCTCGACGGGCTGGCGAAGCGGCTCGAAGACTGGCGCGAGCGAGGCGTGGCCTTCATCAAGTGGCGCGTGGCGGCGCGCGTGCGCCCGGGCCTTCCCACCGAGCGCGCGCTCGTCTCGAACGCCCGCAGCGTCGCCGAATGCGCGGCGCTCGCGCACCAGTTCGACCTCCTCCCGATCGTCGAACCCGAAGTCGAGATGAGGGGCGACCACCCGATCGAGCGCCAGTTCGAGGTCACCGAGCGCTTCCTGCACCGGACCTTCGAAGCCCTGTACGAGCACGGCGTCACGCCCGAGGAGATCGTGCTGAAGACAAACATGGTCGTCTCGGGCAGCGACTTTTCCGAACAGGCCGGCGTCGACACCGTGGCACGGGAGACGCTGCGCTGCCTGCGCCGGGTCGTGCCGCCCGCCCTGCCGGGAATCGGGTTCCTGTCCGGCGGCCAGTCGGACCTGGACGCGACGGCCCACCTCGACGCGATGAACCGGCTCGACCCGCAGCCCTGGGCGCTCAGCTTCTCGTTCGGCCGGGCCATCGGCCGCGCCCCGGTCGAGGCCTGGGACGGCAAGACCGACGAATCGAGCGGACAGGCGGCGCTGCGCCACCGTGCCCGCATGAACGGACTGGCCACTCTCGGCGAGTGGTCGGCGGACCTGGAGACCGCAGAGGATGATTGACTTCGCAGGCCACCACGTCGTGGACCTCAGCCCGCGCATGGTCGGGCGCATCACCCGGCTCGACGGCACCGTCGAGGAGGGGAACAAGGACGCCTTCGGACTGCCGTGGATCCTCGAAGAGGGCCGCGTGCCCTACGACGACACGCTCTACACCCTGATCGGCGGCAAGGAGGGCGACTCCTACTGGCCGCCTGGACGGGTCAGCGGCCACTGCGGCGGATCGCACACCGAGGGCGGCAAGGGCCACATGGACCACTGGGAGGGTCTGCCGGACGGCATCCTCGGCCTGTGGGAGATGCCCCTCGAAACGTTCTTCGGCCCGGCGGCGGTCTGCTACCTCGACCATCTCGAGCCCGTCGAGGAGGAGAACGACGAAGGCGAACTCGTCAAGGTGGGCCAACCGATCCTCCCCGAGCACCTCTCCAACGTCCGCAAGGGCGACATCGTCATCCTCGGCAGCCCGTTCCGCGACGCCGAGCAGCCGACCCTGCCGGCGGAAACGAGCAAGTGGCTCGCCGACACCGGTATCAAGTTGCTGGCGGTCGGCTACCCCGGCGTTCGCTTCGAGTCGGACTTCCAGGCGCCGCAGCCCCACAACTCGCCGACGCACCGGAACATGCTGGGCAACAACATCCCGGTCTGCTACCCGCTCGTCAACGTCCAGAAGCTGAAGAAGGACCGCGCCTTCTACATCGGCATGCCGCTCAACGTCGAGCGGCTGGAAGCGACCTGGGTGCGGGCGATCGCGGTCGAGGAGGTGTAACCCACTGGGACTCCCCACCATTTTGCAAGTGGGGTAATCGCCCGGGGTTGTCGCTGTGCGGTGTTCGGTATTGGGCGTTCACGTTGCGGGGTGGGGGGAGCCGGTGGCCGCTTTGATGGGGTTTCGCGACTTCGTGTTGGCGGATGCACCGGGCTGTCGGGTTGAGGCTCGGGGCTGATGGTGGGTTCGGGGATTCGGTTCGCGGTGGCTGCGTTCGGTGGCGTTTGGCTTCGCGGGTGTTCCCGGGTGGGCGGTAGGCGCGGCGGCTTCCTCGGCTTGGTTTCGTTGTCCGTTCCGTGCCTGGAAGAGTGTGCGGTCGCGGAGCATGGCGCAGGCGATTCGGAGGAGGCGGTCGCCGACGATGCGCAGTGCGTGTCCGTGGGTCTTGCCTCGTTTGCGGGCGAGGTTGTAGCTGGCGCGGGATTCGTGGTCTCGCTGCACGGCGACTCTGGCCCAGTGGTAGACGGCGTCGGCGAGTCTGTGGTTCCTGGCTCGGCGCTGACGGACGGTTTTCCTGTTGCCCGACGTGACGGTGACGGGGGCTGCTCCGGCGAGGCATCTCAGGGCGGCGTGGTCTCGTTGTCGAATGGCCTGTTCGGCTTCGGTCAGCAGGGTGGCGAGTACGTGGTCTCCGATTCCGGGTATGGAGTCGAGGATGGCGGCGTCTCGGAGTTCGGCGTCTTCGGTCCTGCTTTCCCTGGCCTGCTTCAGGGTTTGCCGGAGCAGGCGCCTGGCCTTGTCGATTTGCGCGTTGTACTGCTCGAGGATGGGCAGCAGGCTCAGGATGCGGTTTCTGGCGCTCTCGACGCTGGCGTCGCGGCGGTCGTCCTTGGCGCCGGCGGCCGA
>JAAXHG010000126.1 GCA_012270995.1 Vicinamibacteraceae bacterium
GGCGCCACGACGTCGCGGTCGAGCTGGTTCGCCGTGTAGGTGAGGTCGTCCTCCAGCTCGGCCAGCGTCGTCTTGCGGGTGCGGCGGTCACGGCGGGGAAGGTAGCGCCCGGCCTCGACGCTGCCGCCCTGCTCGGAGATCTTCGTCTTGATCCGGTAGACCTCGTAGCCGACGTTGACTCCGTCCGCGACCGCCTTCGCGTGCGAGTAGTCCTGGACGACGTTGTTGTGGAAGAAGCCGATGGTCCGCGGGCTCGGCGTGGCGGTCAGCCCGATCAGGAACGCGTCGAAGTACTCGACGACCTGGCGCCAGACGTTGTAGATCGACCGGTGGCACTCGTCGATGACGACGAAGTCGAACGTCTCGATGGGAAGCTCGGGCGCGTACTCCACCGGCACGGGTTCCGCGCCGGCCGGCCGACCCGACTCGAACAGCGACTCCTCCTCGTTCTCCGGGTCGTACTCCGCCTCGCCCTTCAGGATGGAGTAGAGCCGCTGAATGGTCGTGATCACGACCTTGCTCGCCGGGGCAACCGTGTTGCCCTTCAGGCGCTGGACCACGAATTCCTCGGCGAAGGCATAGCCCGACGACGGATCCCGGAACTGCTGGAACTCGTTCAGCGTCTGACGTCCGAGGTTGTTGCGGTCGACGAGAAACAGGATGCGCTTCGCTTTCGCGTGCCTGATCAGGCGGTAGCAGGCCGAGACGGCCGTGAACGTCTTGCCGCCGCCGGTCGCCATCTGGATGAGGGAGCGCGGCCGGCCATGCGCGAGCGACCGCTCCAGGTTGCGGATCGCCTCGAACTGCACGGGCCAGAGCCGGCCTTGCTCCAGTTCCGGCAGGCGGCGGAGCATGCCGCGCAGCTGCTCGGGTGCCAAGCCCTGGAGCCGAAGCAGCTCCTCCGGGCGGTGAAACGCAAAGATCTCGCGGCTCCGCGGGTCCGGGTCGAGGCCGTTCGTGAACTGGGTCACTTCGCCGGTCGATTCGTAGGCGAATGGAAGGGGGCGTTGCCAGGCAGGCACCCACTGGTGCAGTCCTTCGGTGTACTTCCGCGACTGGAGGATGACGCCCTGCAGTGTGTGACCCGCGGGCTTCGCTTCGACGACGCCGATCGCCTTTCCGTCGGCGTACAAGAGGTAGTCGGCGAACCCACCCTTCGCCTCGTCGCCCTCCTTCCACCTGAGCGGATACTCCCGAACGGCCACGCCGGAGTCCGCGTGGATGTCCATGTCGCGGTTGTCCTGAACGGTCCAGCCTGCCGCCGAGAGCTGGCGGTCGATCTTCTCGCGGGCTCGCTGTTCGGGGGTGAGGGGCACTGGCAAGGCGGGCTTGGGATGGGCCGGAGCTGGGTGATCTTGCCGGGCTGCCGTGCGTCCCCGCGGCGCATTCGGCCTGCCCGCAAAGTGAAAGGAGTGGCGGAATTGTATCGACCGACTCCCCGGAAGGCAGCCCGTCGCCAACACGGCGGATGAAGCCCCGGGTGTGGTAGGAACGACTGCAGGAGGGGATTCTCTTCGAACTCACCAACCCGGCGCCACTGTCGCCAGTCGAACAGGAGATCCCGATGGCCGGGAAGCTACTCGCGGAAGAGCGAGCCTTCTACGAAGAACACTTCGAGGAGTACCGCCGGAAGTACGCCGGCCGCTACCTCCTGATTCACGGTTCCAGGCTGATCGGCGACTACGCGGACGAGCTGGAAGCTAGCTACGAGGGCTACCGGCATGTCTTGCGGACGGGGTGCGAGAGCCTGAGCTACCTGGTCTTGAAGGCCGGAGAACCAGCCGTGAAGCTGGTGGCTATGCCGATCGTCACGAGGACGGTCTACAACGGTCGGGACGGCTGGGCGACCCTCTCGCGCGGCGACGATTGACCGGCCGGGCTACCCCTGCCGCTCGATCCACCAGTCGATGTGCTCTTCCAGCACGACCATCGGCATGGCGCCGCTGCGGATGACGGCGGCGTGGAAGGCCTTGATGTCGAATCGGTCGCCGAGCGCTTCCTCGGCCTTCCGGCGCAGGCGGAGGATCTCCAGGTTGCCGATGCGGTAGGCCAGCGCCTGGCCGTGGATGTCGGCGGAGTAGCGCAGGAGTTCCGTGGCGACCTCGACGTCGGAGTAGACGACCCGCGCGCTCATGTACTCGCGGGCACGCTCCAGGTCCCAGCCGAAATGGTTCATGCCGGTGTCGAGCACCAGGCGGCAGGAGATGAACATCTCCATGACCAGGCGGCCGTACAGGTCGTACGCGTTCTCGTAGACGCCCATCTCCTTGCCGAGGTTGGCGGCGTACTCGGCCCAGCCTTCGGTGAAGGCACCGTAGCCGATCGTCTCGCGGCGGAAGCGGGGCAGGTCCTCGCGCTCGTTGGCCAGCGCGAGCTGGAAGTGATGGCCGGGAATCAGCTCGTGGTAGATCAGTCCCTGGGCCGAGAACAGGGACCGGTTCTCGAGGTCGGAGCCGTTGTAGCGGTACTCGCCGCGCGGGTTGACGGAGGTCGGTAGCTGGTAGACGCCGAAGGTCATCGTCGCTTCTGACGTCGGGTCGAGGCGGCGGACGCCGTAGGGCGCCTCCGGCAGCACGTCGAAGTAGTCGGCGATGTGGGGCTCGATCTTCTCGACGTAGCCCATGTACCGCTCCTCGACCTCCTCGGGCGACGCCGCGATGAAGCGCGGATCGGCGCGGACCTGGTCGAGGAACTCCTTCATCGCGGTGTCTTCGGACGTGGCCTCGAAACCGATCTCGTCCCGCAGCGCGGCCAGCTCCGCTTCGATCTGCGCCACCTGGTCCAGCCCGAGTTGGTGGATCTCTTCGGGCGTGAGGCCCGTCGTCGTGTGCATCCGCACCCGGCGGACGTAGAGCTCGCGGCCGCCGGGCACCGTGCCGAGCCCGACCTGTTCCGGCGCCGCCTCCAGGTAGTCGTCGCCGAGCTCGGCGACAAGGCGGCCGAACTGCGCGTCGATTCCCGTCCCGACCGCCTCGCGGACGTGGGTCAGGAAGTCGTCGGCCCCGTCGCCGGCGCGGTCGGCGGCCGGCACGAACAACTCCTGGAGGCGACTCCGGTAGCCCTCGAACATTCCGACCACGGCCGGGACCTGGGCCTTCGGCAGGTAGATGCCGCGTTCCTTCTGCCCGGCGACCTTGTCAGCGAGTTGCCCGATCCCCTGGGCGTACTCGTCGAGCAGATGGAGGTAGTGCGCGCGCTCCTCGTCGGTTCCGACCGGAGCGGCCCCGAGCACCTGGTGGAGGATGTTCAGGCTGAAGCCGCCGGCCGCGTAGGGCGTGATGTTGAAGTCCGCCCAGTAGTGCCTGGGCGCCTCGACCAGCATGCCGAGGTTCCAGCGCAGCAGCCTTAGCGAGATCCAGTCCTCGTGGTCGACCGCCTTCTCGTCGACGCCGGCCAGCCGGTCGAGCAGGTCCTGGGCGAAGGCCGCGTCCGCCTCGGCCGCTTCGAGCGTCCAGTCCGGGAAGTCCTCCACCTTCTCCCCGCGCCGGAACTTGAGGTACGGATCGCGGGCGGCGACGAAGTCGAGGTACTCGTCGCCGGCGGCGGCGATGAGGTCCGCGTCGGCGGCGCCGTCGACGGAGATCTCGACGTTGCAACCCGCGACCAAGGGAAGGGCGAAGACGGCGGCGAAGCGTGTCAGGCCATTCATGCCCGCCTAGCGTAAAGCACCGGTACGACGACGAGGTTGAGGAACGTCGACGTCAACAGACCGCCGAGGATGACCTGGGCCATCGGACTCAGGATCTCGTTGCCCGGCTCGCCCGCGCCCAGCACGAGCGGCACCAGCGCCAGCCCGGCCGTCAGCGCGGTCATCAGGATGGGCGGCATCCGCTCCTCCGAGCCGCGCCGCACCGCAGCCTGGAGCGACAGCCCCTCGCCGAGCAATCGCCGGTAGTTGCTGACCAGCAGGACGCCGTTGCGGGTCGCGATCCCGAACAGGGTGACGAAGCCGACCACGGTCGCCAGCGACAGGACGCCGCCGCCCAGCGCCACCGCGACAACGCCGCCGACCAGGGCCAGCGGCACGTTGACGAGCATCGCCAGGGTGTCGCGGTGGCTGCCGAACTCGAGGTAGAGCAGCCCGTACATCCCGACCAGGATCAGCACGACCAGCAGGCCCATCGTGTAGACGCGGCGGCCGGCCTCCTCGAACTGCCCGCCGAAGGTCACCAGGTAGCCGGCCGGCAGGTCGACCTCGGCCTCGACCGCAGCCTGGGCGCGCTCCACCGTGCCGACCAGGTCGGCGCCTTCCACGTTGGCGGTCACCATCGCCACCCGCTGGGCGTTCTCCCTGCGGATGAGGGACGGGCCGAGCGCGTGCCGCACCTCGGCGACCGCGCCCAGTCGAATCAGATCCCCGGCCGGCGTCGAGACCGGCAGGGCCGCGACCCGGTCCGCTTCGGCCCGCAGACCCGGCGGCAGCCGGACGGCGACATCGGACGCAAGGCCTTCCTCCACGATCTCGCCGACGACGACGCCCTGAAACAGCGCCTCCACGGCCCCGCCGAGGTCCGCGAGGCTCAAGCCGTAGCGGGCCATCGCCGTGCGATCGAAGTCGACGACCATCTGGGGCACCGGCGACTGCTCCTGGTTCGACAGGTCGACGATGCCGGTCACGGCCGCCAGGATCTGTTCGATCCGCGCGGCCAGTGTGCGCAGCACCGCCAGATCGGGCCCTTCGACCTTCACCGCCAGGTTGGTCCGGGAACCCGAGATCATGTGGTCGATGCGGTGACTGATCGGCTGCCCGAAGGAGACGGTGACCGCCGGTATCCCGGCCACCGCGCGGCGCATCCCGGCGACCAGTTCGTCCTTCGAGCGGCCGTCTTCGAGCGGCGCCAGCACGACCTCCATCTCGGAGGCGTTGACGCCCTGGACGTGCTCGTCCTTCTCCGCGCGGCCCGTTCGCCGGCTGGTCGAGACGACCTCCGGGAAGGTGAGCAGGACCTCCTCGACCCGGCTGCCCAGCCGATCGCTCTCGGCGAGCGGGATCCCGGGCGGACTGACCACCGACACGGTGAGCGAGCCCTCGTTGAAGGCCGGCAGGAAGCTGCGGCCCAGCCCGGGCAGGAGCGCGGCCGCGACCGCCACCAGCAGGGCCGACGACGACAGCACCGCCCAGCGATGCGAGAAGCACCAGTCGAGGGTCGGCGTGTAGGCCCACTGGAAGGCGCGCAGCAGCCACGGCGGGCGCGACCTGAGCGCCCGCTCCCGGCCCAGGAACAGCACGGCGAGCACCGGCGTCACCGTCAACGCCACCACCAGGGAGGCGGCGAGCGCGGCGATGAAGGCGAGGCCAAGCGGCCGCAGCAACCGGCCCTCCAGCCCCGGCAGGAAGAAGATCGGCACGAACACCAGGACGACGATCAGCGTGGCCAGAAGGATCGGGCTCAGCACCTCCCGGGTCGCGGCCGCGACTACCTCCTCGGCCGGCCGGCGCTCGCCCTCCGGCAGGCGGCTCTCGTCCCGCATCCGGCGAAAGATGTTCTCGATCGCGATGATCGCGTCGTCCACCAGCAGGCCGATGGCGATCGACAGGCCGCCGAGCGTCATCGTGTCGATCTGCAGACCGAAGGCCGCGATCACCAGGATCCCGGCGACCAGGGAGAGCGGGATCGCGAAGGCCGAAATGAACGTGGTGCGGACGCTGCCGAGGAAGAGCGCCAGGATGACGATGACCAGGATCGCGCCGTCGCGCAGCGCCTCGGCGACGTTGCCGATCGCCACTTCGATGAAGTCCGCCTGGCGGAAATTCTCGCTTTCGAGCACCACGCCCCGCGGCAGCACCGGCTGCAGCCGGGCGAGCGTGTCGTCGATGACGCGGGTCAGGTCCAGCGTGTTCGCGCCAGGCTGCTTCTGCACGGACAGGATGACCGCCGGACGGTTGCGGTAGGAACCGGTCCCGCGCGCCGGCGCCGGCCCCCACTCGACCTCCGCCACGTCGCCGACCCGCAGCGGGATGCCGCCGTCGACCCGCACGACGGCAGCAGCCACCTCGTCCGGAGTGCGGGCGCGGCTGCGGACGCGGACGATGTGTTCTTCGCCGGCCTCCACGTGAAAGCCGGCGGCAAGGCTCCGGCTGGACTTCGCCACGGCGTCGAGGACCTCGGCGAGCGGGAGGCCGTTCTGGGCCAGAGCGGTCGGCCGGACCGTGACCTGAAGCTGCCGCCGTTCGCCGCCGATGGGGACCACCTGGGAGACGCCCGGGATCGACAGGAGATTGCGGCGCACGACGGTTTCGGCGACGCGGCGGAGTTCCATGGCGTCGACGCCGCCTTCCTCCAGCGGCGCCGTGGTCATCGCGATGAACGTGATCTCGCCCATGATCGAGGAGATCGGCCCGAGTTCCGGCCTCTCGGCCTGGGCCGGGAGGTCGACCCGCTGCAGCCGCTCGCTGACGACCTGGCGGGCGCGGTAGATGTCGGTGCCCCAGTCGAACTCGACCCAGGCCACGGAGATCCCGTCGGCGGAGATCGAACGCAGCCGCCGCACACCCGGCGATCCGTTGATCGCGGACTCCACCGCGTAGGTCACCAGGAGCTCGACCTCCTCCGCGGCCATCCCCGGAGCCTCCGTGATCACGGTCACGGTGGGCGCCGAGAGGTCGGGGAAGATGTCGACCGGCAGGTTCAGGATCCAGGCCGCGCCGACCGCGGTGAGGAGCGCGGCCCCCGCCACGACCAGCAGCCGGTGGCGCAGGGAGAATCGAAGCAGTCGTTCGAGGGGTCCCACTCCGCCGCCTTCAGTGGACGTGGCCGTGGGCTTCGCCGCTCGCCATGAGGGACGAACGACGGATGGCGTCCCCGCCGCGGGTCACCAGGCGCTGGCCGGGGGTCAGGCCGGCCACCAGCACCCGGTCCCCCTGCCGGCCGAGCACGGTCACCGTCTGCCGCTGGAAGTCCTCGCCGGACAGTTGCAGGAAGACGACCGGCACGCCGCCGTCGTCGACCAGCGCCGAGGCGGGCACGACGATGCCGCTCTCCTCGCCGGCCATCAGCACTTGCGCCGCGACGGTCGATCCAAGGGCGAAGCCGGCGCCGGCGATGCCCGGGGCCTCGATCAGGACGGTGACGGTGCCGGTGCGCGGCGAGAGTTCCGGCGAGATCGAAACGAGGGAGAGCTCGCCTTCGACCCGCACCGGCCCGCTCTCCGGATCGTCGAGCACCAGACCGCGCAGGCCCGCGTCCATGAGCCGCCGCGCGTCCCGCGGGGGCAGGGCGACCTCGATCCACACCACGTCGGTCCGCACGAGCCGGGCGAGGGCGTCCCCGGCGGAGACCGTCGCCCCGGGCGTCGTCGTGACGGCGGCGATCCGGCCGGAAAACGGCGCTCGCGGCGAGATGCCGGCGCCCGCGGCCCCGCCTTCGCGGGAGACACGGGCCGACTCGAGGTCCCGTTCCGCGGCCCGATGCCGCGCCTCAAGCGTCCGGGCGCGGACGCCGGCCTCCTCGACCTCCCGCTCGCTGACCGCGTCGAGGGCCAGGAGTTCGCGCAACCGCGAGCTTCGCGACCGCGCGCTCTCCAGCTCCGTCGCCAGCGCCTCGAGCTCCCCTTCGAGGGTCGCCAGACTCCGCTCGGAGGCGACCAGCGGAACCACCCGGAACAGGGGATCGTTCCGTTCGACGCGGCGGCCGACGAACGGCCAGGAGCCGGCGCCCGCGGGAGGCTGCACGACCCCGTCCACCTGCGCGGTGATCGTGCTCTCGCCGCCCGCCGGCGGGCGGAAGGAGGCGACGCCGGCGACGCTCCGGGCCAGGCGGCCCTCCCGCACCCAGGCGGCCGCGAAGCCGCCCTGCCACTGCTGTTCTTTCCCGAACGATACGGACTCGCCGCCGTCGGACCCGGCGGGGAGCGACGGCGCGCGCAGGAGGCCTTCCACGCCGTCCGCGCCGCCGACAAGGACCCGGCCCCCCGGGATCTCCTCGACCCCGTTCCCGTCGTCGATCCGGAACAGCAGGTCCGCCTCGCCGGAACGTCGCGGGGTCAGCTCGACGTCGAAGACCCCAGGAGCGGCGGGCTGGTCCGCGCGGAAGACCTGCTCCCCGGACCCGTCGACGAGAACGATCTCGACGGCTCCCTGTACCACCGGCCCGAAGTCGGCCAGGCGCGTCACGTGGGTGTGGGCCATCGCAGTGTGGCCTTCCGCCAGAGCGTCGATCTCGGGGAAGACCTCGAACCGCTCCCCGAGAGCCGTGACCGACCAGCTTTCGTGGGAATGATCGTGCTCTTCGGCGGGCGGTGTACCGACACACGCAACGAGCAACAGCAGCGCCACGGTCGGCAGACTCGACACACACTGGGTGCGCCGGCCCTCTGGCCGGCTTCCGGATTCTCCTTCACCCCACCTCATGACCCCGACCCTCCTTCCCGGCTCGTCGCCAGCCGTTCCAGCTCCCGGTGCGCCGCCAGCGCCGCCTCATGCAGATCGAGCACCGCCAGCTCCGCCTCGGTCACCGAGCGGTGCGTCTCGAGCAGATCGGTGAGCCCGGCCTCACCTTGGCGAAAGGCCGCCTCCGCGCCGTCCAGCATCCGTTCGGTGGCGGCGAGTTCCTCGCGGGCCTCGGCGAGGGCGGCGGCGAGTCGTGCGAAGTTGCTTCTTGCCGCGTTCCGCGCCGCGGTCGATTCGCGCTCCGCGAGTTCAAGCCGCGCCCGAGCGGCCTCCAGGCCGGCGCCGGCGCTCTGCCGCGCCGCCTGCCGCCGGTCGAAGAGCGGAACGGACCAGGCGACGCCAAGGATCGGCCCGTCGACAGAGCCCAGGCCGATGTCCTGCTCCTGCCAACCCAGCGTGACCTCAGGCGACGCGACGATCGGCCGGGTGGCAAGCTCAGCCAGTTCGGCGGCGGCGAGTTCCGCTTCGGCGGCGCGCACCCGCGTATCGGCTCCGTCCAAGGACGGCGCGTCCGGCAGCTCGGGCAGAACCGGCCTCGCATCGGGCGGCAGGCCGGGGTGCCAGGCCGCCGCCTCCGCCTTCGCCCGTTCGCTCGCCGTGTCCGCGAGCGCAACGCGGGATCGCAGCGTGGCCGCGGCCAGGCGGAGTCGGCGGACCTCGAGACCCGAGGCTTCCCCCCGTTCCGCGCGGGTGGCCTCCCGCTGCGCGAGTGACTCGACGCGCTCCGCCTGGGTCAACAGCCGCTGCCGGCGCGCGGCGGCCACTGCCCAGCCGGCATAGGCCTCCCCCATCGCCAGGCGGTAGCCCAGCAGCTCGTGCGCCAGCCCACGACGGGCAGCCCCGATCTCGCCTTCCCGGGCCCGAATCTCCGGGCCGCGCTCGGCGCCGGGAATCTTCCAGGAAACGAGAACGTCCGTCTGGCCGATCGGACCGCCGGGATCCTCCCGCACGGCCTCGACGACGGGATTGTCGAGTGTCCGGGCCGCCAGCAGACGGGCCTCCGCGAGCCCCACGGCCCCGGCGCTCTCGCGAACGGCGGGGTGCGTCTCGTCGAGGACCGAGAGGAACTCGGCCTCGGTGACGACAGGCCGGTCCTGTGCCGCGCCGGTGGCGGCGAAGAAGCCTCCAAGGAGGCCGATCAGGATGAAGCGATGCATGCTGACTCCTTTCCACGTCCAGGTTCCGGGCACGAATCGCACCCGGGCCCAAGGCCGCGGATCAGAGCAGCAGCGCGCAGTGAGACCGGAAGAGCGGCGCCGGCGGTCCGCGCCTGGAGGCCGCCTCGTAGGGCGATCCCTCGGCGACCGTCACCGACGACGAAAGCGGCGCGGCAAGCACAGCCCACGACGACGCGGCGGGCCGCAAAAGGTCAGCCTCGGCGTCGAGTTTGACGTCGTGGTCGTGGTCGGGCACCAGTTCGTCGTCGTGGTGGTGCCCGTGGGTCGCCGACCTCGCCAGGTCCGCGGTGTCGTGCTCGTGCCCTGACGGGAGAAGATGCGCCGCCAGGTCCAGCCCGGCTGCGAACACGAACGCACCCGGCGTCTGGCATCCGAGCAGGACGGCAACCGCAACGACACGCTTGAGCGGAGTGCTCACTCTAATCACTGTGCCAGACGCGCCGCGGTTGGTCAACGGAACCTACCGCTGCTACCGATCGGCAGGGCTCCCGCGAGACAGCATGGTTGAGGCGGCAGAGCCTCAACCGGAGCCGGGTATGCTTGACGCCGCTTGACCGGCTCCCCGCCAGGCTCTCGGCCGCAGCGGTCGCGGCACGGGCCCGGCGGTTGCTCGACCGATCGGTCACTGAAGTTCCAAGGACGCAGCACGAGACCATGCGTGGATTGGGGAATTGGCTGCGAAGCCAACCGCGGTGGCTGCAGCACGCAGCGCACCTGCTCCACGAACAGGGGAAGCTCTCGGACCAGGACCACGCCGCACTGGCGGACCGATGCAAGCGGGAGGCTCAGGGTGACCCGGATTCGCACGGTCCGTATCGGGAGCTTCGGCCCGCCGCACTCGTAGAGGGATTGGCGGAGAGACGCCGGTCGCTACGCCTCAACTCGATCGAGGACGTTGTCGGCATCAACGCCCTGGCACCGGCCAACGTGCTCAACTTCGGAGAGCAGCCGCTTTCGGTCGTCTACGGCGGCAACGGCGCGGGGAAGTCCGGCTACATGCGCATCCTGAAGCATGTGTGCAACGCGAGGGCGCGAGGAGAACTGCTTCCCAATGTCTTCGCACAAGCGGCCGAAACGCGACGCTGCTCCGTCTCTTTCACGTTGGACGGAGAGTCGAGAAAGGTCGACTGGTCTCCGGGCGATGATCCCGTCGAGGCGCTGAGATCAGTCGCGATCTTCGATCGGGCTTGCGAGCAGGTGTACGTCAATGAGGAACACGAAGCGGTCTACGAACCACCGCAACTGGCCCTGTTGCGCCAATTGGTCCACGCCTGCGATCACGTTCGGCAGGCTCTCGAGACCGAGCGGGGCGCAATGTCCTCGCGCCTTCCACGGATGCCGCCGGAGTATGAGAGCACGGACGCACACTCGTGGTTGACATCCCTTGACGCGGCGGCAAGCCGGGAAACGGTTGACGCGTACTGCGCCTGGTCGAAAGACGAAGAAGATCGTCTAGACGAGCTGAACCGGCGCCTGGCGGAGGCTGACCCCAAGCAGAGGGCGGCGATCGTGCGGGGCCGGGCCGCGGAGCTCGAAGCCCTGAAGCTCCAGCTCGCCGAAGCGAACGAGGGACTGTCCGAACCCGTGTTCGGTGAGATGGAGGCGGCTCGTCAGAAGGCTCGTCGCCGCCGCGGAGCCGCCGATCATCAGGCCGAGAGTGTGTCTTCGGGTTTGCCGATCGCCGGCGTCGGCTCGGAGGCGTGGCGGGAGTTGTGGGAGGCGGCGCGCCGCTACTCGGAGGCCACGGCGTATCCGGAGAGCCCGTTTCCGGTAGTGGCGGAACCGTGTCACTGCGTTCTGTGTCAGCAACAACTTGACGTAGCCGCGGCTACTCGCCTGGCCGAGTTCGCTGCGCTCGCGGAAGGCAAGCTGGAGCTTGACGCAGCCTTGGCCGAGCAGGCCGTCGAGGAACTCGTGTCGTGCATGCCCACCGTTCCGGCGCCGGACGACGTGGACGCGATCCTGGACCGGGCCGGAATCGGCGACGATGCGGAACGCGCACTTCTGGTGCGACATCTCGATGAACTGAGGCGGCGTCGCGAGGCGTTGGCCACGCAGTCCGAGGGCCAGTTAGTAGTAGACCTAGCGCTCGACGAAGGTGCTCGCAACGCGGTTGTGGATCTCATGAATCGCTGTCTCGAAGTTGCCGCGGAACTGTTGAGGAAGGCCGAGCAGGACGCGAAAGGGATCGACCGCGACCGGCTACGGGCGGAGCAACGGGAGTTGGCTGCCCGCCGGTGGCTCTCGCATCAGAGAGAGGCAGTAGGCGAAGAGATCGAAAGGCTGAAGGTCCTGGCGATGCTGGAGCGGGCGAAGAAGCTCGCAGCGACGAACAAGCTGTCGCGGCAGGCCACGAAGCTGTCGCGGGAGCTGGTGACGCAGGCGATCGAAAGCCGCTTCCGGTCTGAACTGGACCGATTGGGAGCGAACCACCTGAAGGTGGAGATCAGGAGAACGAGAACGACCAAGGGCAGGGTGCGGCACCGGCTCGTTCTGAAGACCGGGATGGGCCACGGCGCCGGCGCTATCCTGAGCGACGGCGAGAACAGAGTCGCTTCGTTGGCTGCGTGTTTCGCAGATTTCCTGGCCGAGGACCAGGATGTGCCTTTCGTGTTCGACGATCCGATGTCGTCCCTTGATCAGGAGCACGAGGACCGCGTCGCGGAACGGCTGGTTCACCTCGCCAGAGACAGGCAGGTGATCGTGTTCACGCATCGCTTGCCGTTCGTGATCGCGCTGATCGAAGCGGCGAAGGCGCGTGAGATCGCGCCCGACGTCAGCTCGCTGGAGCGCACGCGGTGGGGTGCCGGTGTCCCCGCGAACCTCCCGCTCAGGGCGCAGCCAGTCAAGAAGGCCCTCAACAGGCTGGCCGGTGAGGATCTGGCCGCTGTGAGGAAGGCCGAGCAGGAGCGGAGCAGCGAGGATCTTCGGTCACGGACCGCTGTTCTCTGCCGTGACATCAGGATCACCCTTGAGAACATCGTCGAGAAGGAGTTGCTGGCGGATGTTGTGGGCCGTTTCCGGCGGCCGGTGACGACGCAAGGCAAGCTACACAAGGTCGCCCGAGTCCAGCCCGCCGACTGCGAGCTCATCGAAGAGATGATGACCAAGTACTCGCGCTACGTTCACGCACAGCCGGGCGAATCGCCGGTTTCCCTGCCCGAAGCGGCCGAGATGGAAGCCGATCTCGCCCGGCTCATCGAGTGGTTGGCGGAGTTCTCCAAGCGGTAGACCACCTTCGCTTGCGTGTCAGCCCCACAAGGCCACGAGGGCGAAGGCCGTCGGCGGCCAATGATGCTGCGACCGGGTCAGTTCCACCAAGCGCGAACACCCTGGACGGTTGCACGCCGTTGACGTGTTTCGACGACAAGCCCTGCCTTCTTGTGATAGACACGACGGATCGGCTCCTTCGAGACGACAGTGCCGAGAAGGAGACCGTCTTCGCGGAACCAACGAAAACGGTTCGGCTCCAAGAGCCCGAAGCCTGTCTGAGCGACCAGTAGTTCGCCGCCGTCGAACACGTCGATCAGGGCGTGCAAAGTCTCCTGCCGAAGAACAAAGAGCCGGGTGTCGGTCAGCAGATAGAGATAGCGACCAGTGTCCACGATTCATTCCGGCACGCTGCCGATGTCGTACACGAGTAGCTCTCTCCCCGTTCCATCAACTTTGACGACGCGTCCTGAGTATCCGGCAAGATACGCATCATCGGACTGCGCCGCGAAGCCAGCCGCATAGATCCAGTCCGCGGCTTCGGACTCGTCGCCCTTGATCCCGACGGTGACGGTCACCTTGGCGCCTAGCTGGCTGCTTTCGTCATCTTGAGAAACTGTCCCCCGTGCGTAGTCTTCGTCTGCCGGAACCGCCCGCTCCCAGCCCTCCCGAGGCGGTAGCTGAACACCCCACAGAGCGTGCCCGTGAACGGCGACGCACCATGCCTCGTCGACTGCCGTGAAGATGTAGCGCGTCGCGTTCCAGGACAGCGCAACGCTACGAAGGTGGTTCTTGAGTTGATTGGGTGCCGGTATGTCGAACCGGTCTCTCAGGGCTGTGATCTCTGGGGCATCGGCGAGCGTAGTCTCCAGGATTGGATCGAGTTCGTCGTTGTAGGCGTGAAGAACGCAGTCCTTCGACATCGCTATCAGGCCTTCCCCCATGGGATGAACGCCGAGACGGTAGATTCCATGATCCAGGGCTCTTGTGACAGCAACGCGCCCGGATCGGTCATACCGCAAGGCGGCCGCTTCAATGTGGCCGAGGCCTTCGGCGTTGCCGAGGTCGTCTATGGCAATCAGACCCGAGTCCGTCGCGTGTAACCGGCGGAAGGCGGTGTCGGGGCGTTGCGCTGGTGGAATCGTCTCGACATCCACGACCTGCCAGTCCGCATCGCGAACCGCAAACGCCTCTACTGGCTTTGGAATCCCTGCTCTCGCCCTACCAGCCTGTACCTCCTCCCATCGAAACGGGGCTCGCGGCAACGGAACGCAATCCAGGGAAGACACCCCGAGCACTTGAGGGGGGGCCGAGACTCTCTCGGCTCGATGCGACCTGACCACGCGCCGTGACTGTCGGGGAACACCCGGCGAGTCGGGAGGGAGTAGTCTGTATGTCCGGCCAGACTTGACGCGCGCCAGTTTCCCCGCCTTTTCGAGGTACGAGATGAGTCTGGCGACTGTCCGTCCGTCAGGCTCGCCGACGAGCCCCTTGATCTCGGACTGAAGGCAGCCGGGGTGCTCGTGGACCGCTTCGATGATTGCCGGAAACAGGTTGCGGTCCTTCTCGTGTCTTTCAACGAATCGAGACCAAGGGCTCAGCTCTGGAGCTGCCAGGACGAGTTCTCGCATCCGTTGAAGCCCTTCGTCGTCGCCAACGAGCGCCAGCACGGTACCGCCCTGCTCAAGGCCCGGAATACTGCGGATATCAAACGAACCGTAATCTCCAGACCATTCCTGAATCAACGCCGGCAGGTGTCGGAGATTCTCCCGTACAAGCGTGGCGGCGACTGTGTAGTCTCTCTTCGTGACGGCCTCCTGCAACTGGGCCATCGTGTCGAAGTAGGGGTCATCGATGGCGTCCTCCGCTGGTAGATCGGAGGCGGACGCCGGCACCAAGCCCTCAGCGTCTGCTGGCACCGGATGCAGTCGCCGACGGCCCGGCATCGCTGATGATCCAGATCGGGAACTCGACGTAGTTCGTCTCGTCGTCCAACTTCGGCTGCGTGAGGGAGGCCATCGAGTGCCGGGTCGGCGTCACTCCCCGTTCTTCAAGGAAGGCGATCCAGGTGTTCTTCTCCAGGCAGCGCTCCATCACGAGCCCGACCGCCTCTCTGAGCATCTTGACCGCGTCCTCCGGGTCGTTCCCCTGGCTGGCGATGTCAAGCGCGGGGCAGTCCGCAACCCAGACGCCGTTCTCCTCGTGGGTCCTGACCGCCAGCTTCAGGGTCCAGACAGCGTCAACACCCATCGTCTCTTCCTGCCTCGACGTGGAAGGTCCCACGCCAGGACGAGGCCACCAGTGGAGAGTCCGTCGCCCCCATGAGCCGCATTCTACGGGACGTATTCACGGTCCGTAGCTGGAAGAGCAGTACGAGCGACGGCCGCAAGAGCGCACTTGGAGCGCCACGAGGCCTCAGTCCGCTGCGGCCGCTAAGGTTGAATCGTGCGTCGCCCCTTCCACGCCACCAAGGAGGCGCATCGTCATGACGCCAAGCTCCTTGCATCTGCCCAGGCCCGGACTCCTGTTGCTCGCCGGTCTGCTCGTGGGTCTCGCGGCCTGCGGCGGCGACTACCCGCCGCCGGAGACCGAGCAGATCCCCTTCACCGAGACGATCCACGGCGTCGAGTTTGAGGATCCGTATCGTTGGCTGGAAGACCAGGACAGCCCGGAGACGCGCGCATTCATCGTCCGGCAGAACGAATACGCCGAGCTGGTCGTCGGCGAGACGCCGGAGCGGGCCTGGGCGCGGCGGCGGTTGAGTGAACTGATTGACACGCCGGCCGTCGGCTCGCCGAACAAGGCCGGCGACTTCGAAGTGTTCACTTTGCGTCGGGCCGGCGAAGAGCTGGCGTCGGTCGTGCGCCGTGCAGTCCCGGAAGACGGCAACGCCGGACCGGCCCCGATCGACCCGGCGGGCGAGTACGAAGTCGTGATCGACCCGGCGGAAGCCGGCAGCGAGTACGCCCACCTCGGGATCGTCTCCGTTTCTCCCGACGGGAAGCTCCTGCTCTACAACGTCCGCATCGGCGGCGCAGACGAGACGACCGTCCGGCTGAGGGACCTCGAGCAGAACGTCGACCTCGACTTCGAGATGCCGCGGGCGCTGAACGACCAGGCGTTCTTCGCCAAGGACGGCAGCGGCATCTACTACAACGTCCGCGACCGCATCGAGGGATCGCGTGTCCGCTTCCACCGATTCGGCACCGAGCGGGGAGATGACGCCCTGGTGTTCGGAGAGGGCATCGGGCCGCGGGCCTTCGTCCGCGCCGAGCAACTCGACGAGGAGAAGCTGCTCGTCGGCGTCCAGCACGGATGGGCCCGGAGCGACGTGTACCTGGTGGAGATCGGCACATGGAGGGTGACGCCGATCGTCGAAGGCAGGGAGGCCCGCTTTAGCACCCATCACAACGACGGCCGGCTGTTCGTGCGCACGAACCTGGAGGCGCCGCTCAACCGGCTGATGGAAATCGATCTCGATCGGCCGGACCTCGCCAACTGGCGCGAGGTCGTGCCGGAAGCCGACGATGTCCTCCACGGCGCGTCGGTCATCGACGGCAAGCTCTACCTGACCTACCTGCACCACGTGGCGAGCCGGATCCGCGTCTTCGAACTCGACGGCACGCCGGCGGGCGAAGTCGAGGTGCCCGAGCACCACAACGCGAGCATTCGGGGGGCCGGCGAAGGCAAGGCGCTGCTGTCGCTCGTCTCCTACCTGCAGCCGCCCGTGACCTGGCTGCTCGACCTCGAGACGGGCACGCGGGAGGTCTTCCAGGAGTCCGAGGCACCGTTCTCTGGCGACGGCTACGTCCTGAAGCAGGTCCGCTACACGTCGAAGGACGGCACCTCCGCGCCGATGTACATCGCCCACCGGGACGATTTCGAGCCCGACGGCACGACCCCGGCCCTGCTAAACGGCTACGGCGGCTTCAACGTCTCCCTGACACCGCGGTTCAACCCGCTGGCGGCTCTGTGGCTCGAGGCCGGCGGCGTCTACGCCGTCGCCACGCTCCGGGGCGGCAGCGAGTACGGCGAGGAGTGGCACCAGGCCGGGATGCTCCACAACAAGCAGACCGTCTTCGACGACTTCATCTCGGCCGGCGAATGGCTGGTCGCCGAGAGCTACAGCGACCCCGATCGCCTGGCCATCCACGGCGCCAGCAACGGCGGCCTGCTCGTGGGCGCCTCCCTGACCCAGCGCCCCGATCTCTACCGCGCCGTCCTCTGCGGCTTCCCCGAACTCGACCTGATCCGCTTCTACACCTTCACCGAGACGAACAACATGCCCGCCCTGCTCGAGTACGGCGACGGCGAGATCCCCGACCAGTTCGAGTCGCTCCGCGGCTTCTCGCCCTACCAGGCGATCCGAGACGGCGTCGCGTACCCGGCCGTCATGTTGACCCAGGGCGACCTGGACACCCGCGTGCCGCCGCTCCAGGCCCGCAAGGTCGCCGCCCGGTTGCAGGCGGCGACCTCATCGGGGCTGCCGGTGATCATGCGATACCACCCGTACGCGGGGCATGCCGCCAGCCGCGGTCTGCCGCTGTCGGAGCGGATCGAGTTCGTCGCCGCGGAGGCGACATTCCTGTTGACGCAGACGGGGTTGGCGGCCCCGGACCAGTAGGCGCCGCTACGGTAGCGGGAACTCCTCCAGGTAGCGCTCGTAGTCGGGCTCGACGTCGATGTCGAGCGAGTTCAGCATCCGGACGACGCCGTTGTAGTAGGACAGGGTCATCGTCAACTCGACCATCATCCCCTCGTCGAGATGACCCCGCAACGCCCTGAAGGTCTCGGCGCCGATGCCGCGACCGTTCGTCATCTCGTCGGCCGCGGTGACGATGAGCCGTTCGACCTCGGTCAGCGACTCGTCATCCGGCCCCGCGACGACGGCCCGGATGTCGTCGTCCGAGAGGCCGAACTGCCGCCCGAATTCGATGTGGTGGCTGTACTCGTAGTCGGTGCGGGTGACGGCGCCGACACGGAGGATGGCCATCTGGCGCAGGCGCGGATCGAGCTTCGTCTTGAACCGAATCCACAGCCCCAGACGGCCGAACGCGCGGGCACCCGCGGGGCAGTACGCGAGGACCCTGAAGAGGTTGAGCGGCGGATCGAGGAGTCTCCGGTCTTCGGAGGCGAGATCGTCCACGTCCAGGTAAGGAAGTCGAGCCATCGTGATCCTCTCTAGACTTCTTGAACAAGCGTAGCC
>JAAXHG010000106.1 GCA_012270995.1 Vicinamibacteraceae bacterium
TCAACTCAGTCTATGGGACAGCAGTGTGACTTCAGAGTGACTTCACATCCGACGATCCACCCGTAGCGTTCCCCGTAGATCCTGTCTAGCCAATCCAACCTCGATTCCAGGTACGGAGTCGCATCGACTAGACCCTTGGAGAGCACGGCAGTCGAGAACCGCGCATTGTGGCCTTCGAAGTACCTTGGCCGTATCAGGTGACACTGGTAGTCGCGCAGGAGACATCGCGGAACCCGAGTCACTTCCTGAAGCAGCACGATCTCCGCATCCTCACGCTGCACCGTTTCCCAAAGTTCGCGCCGGGACTCGCCCGCCTTGTTGACGTTCCACGTCAGCACCTTCATAGACGCTCCTCGCAGCCGCCCAAGGTCAAGAGGCGGCCTATAGCTACACGCGGCTACGCCACCCCTTCTACGGATCCGAACCGCCGACGATCCAAGCCAGGAAGTCCCCCACCTGCCGGCGGAACGCGGCCAGGACGGCCGGCAACCGTTCTTCGAGCGGTCGCATGCGTTGGTCTTCGAGCGCGAATCCGTAGACGTTGCGGAAGACGTGGCGAAACTGCCGAAAGTCCCCGAGTGCCCGCGCCAACTCTTCGTCGATCACTGCCGGACGAACTTCCGGAATCTCCAGGCTCATGTCGTAGACGAGCTGCCGATGCCAATGCTCCCCTTGAGGAACGCCGCCGTTGAGTTCTTCGGCAATCCGCACGAACACGCGCTCGATGCCGCTGTAGAAGTCGTGGAGAATCGAGCCCCGGGCGCGCAGAGAGAACGTGTCGTCTCCTCGAGGCGCGTCGGCACACTGTTTCTCCAGGAGGTCCAGATTCCCGAGTTCGCTCGATACCTCGGCGGCAAGACGCCGGGCAAGCGCTTCATCCAACTTCAAAGGTCGACCCCGTCTTCGCGGATCGTCCGGTGCATGGACTCCGTTGCCGACTCGATCGGGATGATGTCGATGTGGAACTCGGTCAACTCCTCGGCCTGCGCGGAAACGCTGAAGAAGGTCTCTATCGGAAGACCGGCCACGGCAAGGTCGATGTCTGAGCGCCAGGTGAAGCGGCGCTCCGGAACGAAAGTCGAGCCGATGCCGACGACGCGGCTGGCGCCCTGCTGTTTCAGAAACGCAGCGATTTGGCGCGCATCGCTGCGGGCCCTGGCTCTGCGGCCTGGAGGCAGCCTCGTGCGACGGACATGCTCCAAGAGTACGCGACGATCCATCGAGACCAAGTATAGGTGCGGTCAGATCGCGGACTGCATCTCGGCCGATCAGTCCTCGTCGCCCCACCAGCGGCGCAGGCGTTCGGCGATCGCCTTCTCGGAGCCCTGGTCGGACGGCTCGTAGTAGCGGCGGCCCGAGAGGCCGGGCGGCAGGTACTCCTGTTCCTCGAAGTGGCCTTCAACGTCGTGGCCGTACTTGTAGTCCTTGCCGTAGCCCATGCCGCGCATCAACCCCGTGACCGCGTTTCGAAGGTGCAGCGGCACGGGTTCGTGCGGGGCGTTCCGCACGTCCTCCGTCGCTCGATTCAGGGCTACGTAGGCGGCGTTGCTCTTCGGCGAGGTCGCCAGGTACACGGTGGCTTCGGCCAAAGGGATCCGACCTTCGGGCAGCCCGATGAAGTGGACCGCCTGCTGCGCTGCGACCGCGACCGGCAGGGCGCCCGGGTTCGCCAGCCCGATGTCCTCGGCGGCCAGTATGACCAGGCGGCGCGCGATGAACAGCGGATCTTCGCCGGCTTCGAGCATTCTCGCCAACCAGTAGAGGGCGCCGTCGGGCGAGGAGCCGCGCACGGACTTGATGAAGGCCGAGATCGTGTCGTAGTGACTGTCGCCTGCCTTGTCGTACTGGGGTGTCCGGCGCTGTAGTGCGTCCGAGATCTCCTCGACACTGATCCGGCGCACGCCGTCCTCGCCCGGCTCGGCCGCCACCACGGCCATCTCCAGGGCGTTGAGCGCGACCCGGGCATCGCCGTTCGCGATGTTCACGAGGTGCGCCACCGCGTCCGGCTCCAGCTCCGGGGCCAGCAAGCCCAGACCACGGTCCTCGTCCGACAGAGCGCGCTCGACGATCCCCGTCATCGCGTCTTCGTCCAGGGCGTGCAGCGTGAACACGCGGCAACGGGAAAGCAGCGGCGCATTGACCTCGAAGGACGGATTCTCCGTCGTCGCTCCGACGAAGGTGATCGTGCCGTCCTCCACGTGGGGCAGGATGACGTCCTGCTGAGCCTTGTTGAAGCGGTGGATCTCGTCGACGAACAGGATCGTCGGGCGGCCGTAGAGCGAGCGGAGGTCGTTGGCGCCCTTCACCGCCTTGCGCAGGTCCGCGACACCGGCGGACACCGCACTGACCGGCTCGAAGTGAGCCCGCGTGACGGTCGCGATCAGCCGCGCCAGGGTCGTCTTGCCGGACCCCGGCGGCCCCCAAAACAGAAGCGACGGCACCCGGTCCGCCTCGATGGAACGCCGGAGCACCTTGTCTTCGGCGAGGATGTGTTCCTGGCCCACGAACTCGTCGAACGTGGCCGGCCGCATCCGTTCGGCGAGCGGCGCGGCCGAGCCCGTTCCCGGCTCCGCAGCTTCTTCGAACAGGCCGCCGGTCGTCGGTTGGCTGGTCACGATCGGCCCAAGATACCCCTCGGTGGCAGACTCCGCCAATGCGTAGCCGGTCCGGCACCGGAGGGCATCATCGTGAGCCACATTCCGACTTCACCGCTTCTGGAAGAAGAGCACCTGTACTACAAGGCGCTCCCGCGGCCCGCCTTTGGAGGCCGCAGGTTCGTGCTGCCCGGCAACATCGCTGTCGGGCTCCCTTCGGCGCCGCAAGCCGCGCGAATCGTCGCGAGGTACTCACGAAGGCGCTCTCAGCGATCGTGGCGAAACCGGGGCGCTTCGGAGGAGCTTCGCGGTCGGGCCGCGATTGCGCCTGGGCCGGTGCTCGAGGAGATGGACCTTCACGAACCGCTCGGCGGCGAGATTGACGAACTCAATCCGCCGGCCGAGGAAGCGATGACGATGGCGAACGCGCTCTACGCCGATCCCTCGAAGTGGTAGAGAGAGCCTGGCAAGCCCGGTTCGTCCCCCTTCAGCGTTCGAGCAGCTTTCTCACGCGACGGCAGAAGCCGAACTTGACTTCCTCCCAGGCGATGTCGATGAGGAGACGGAGCGGCGGATCGCGGTCCGCGTCGCTGAAGTGGACGAGACTGCGAACGACATGCCCCATGTCCCGGACCGCGAACTTCTTCTCGAAGAGGCCCAGGTACTCCTCCAACGGTCGGTGACGGTTCAGCAAGACCCAAAGATCGACGAAGTCCTTGCGGGTACCGCGATTGGCGATGGCCGACAGCTTCATGGCCGCGATGTCATCTCGATTCGCTAGCTGCAGACCGCCGGCGGCGGACGACACGGTCGGGCCCAGAAGCGGATACTTGTACTCGATCACAGAGACCTGGACCCCCAGGACCTCGACGTACACGGTACCCGCACTCACCGACGTGACCGCGAGTTCCGGTACGTGCCCGCGCAAACGACGCAGCACGTCCTCGGTATCCGATAGCCGTTCCGTGAAGATGTCCAGATCGACCGAAACCCGGTGGCCCTCCATGAGGGCAAGAGCGGTTCCTCCGGCCAGATAGCAGTCCTCACCGGACAGCGCTCCCGAGACGATGGTGAAGGCTTCGCGCGCCTCGGGCTCAAGAGCGTCCCAACACAGTGGGCTCATCCGCGCCACGCGGCTTCGCGCTTGCGCGCCTCGCGCACCCACTCGGAAGTCCGTTCTTCAGGCACCGAGCTGGCGAAGGCCCAGAAGTTGAGTTCCCGCGGCGCGAGCACCTTCCGACCCCGTTCTTCCAGGAAGCGCCGGCGCCGTTCCGGACTGCTGGTCGCAAGAAGCCACCGCATCGGCTCCCAGCCCCCGCGCGCCATCACGCGCTCGATCACCACCTCCGGCAACTCGGGCGCCGCCCTCAGCGCTTCAAGGTCGTACTCCCAGAGCAAGCGCTCGACCGTGTCGGGGAACCGCACCCTCTGATTCTATCGGGGCGTTGCTGCCAGAAAACGGCCTCCTGAACGCCAAGCCGAGTGTCAAATCGACGTTACTGGCCGCCAACCTCCCCCTCGTCCCCCAGACTACGCCGGCTTCGCTGATACAGGAACGACACCGCCACCAGCAGCGCGCCGACGATCAGGAAGGAGAGGATCCGGTAGCCCTGCTCGAGGAAGGAGAGGTCGACCAGGAAGGTCTTGCCGACCACCACGAGCAGCAGCGCGAGGCCCTGCCAGCGCACGCCGGGCGCATCGCGGCGGATGCCGGCGGCGATCAGGGCGGCCGCCCACAGGAGCCAGACGGCTGACAGGACGACCTGGGCGGCCAGATCCAGGTCGAGGTCGACGTCGAGCCCCTGGACGACGTCCCACATCTCCGTCGACACAGCGACCAGCGCGACGACGTTGGCAACGACGAGCCCGGTAGCCCACACCGGCGCCTCCATCCGCACCTTGGTCTTCAACCGGCTGCGCACGTAGACGGCGGCGACGACGAGGCCCGCCGCCACGCCGGCCAGCGTCAGGAAGCGCAGATTGCTGAAGAGGATGTCGCGCTGCCCGCCGAAGGCGGCCGGCGTCATCAGCAGCACGACGCCGAAGAGCGCGACCGAGAAGACGCGCATCCAGATGGCCGGCAGCCGCGTTCCGGCAATCGCCAGCGCCACGGCCTCCGCGGTCCACGCCAGGGTGATCCAGTCGCCTTCGAGCCGGATCGGGAGGGCGATCGTGGCCAGCAACGCGGCGAGGACGGCAAACAGCGACTGCAGTTGCCGGGTCCTCCGCCCTTCGCCGGCGCTCCAGTTCCCGAGCGCGCGGGACACCGCCAGGTGAACCGCCGCCAGAGTCAGAACGGCGCCGGTCAGAAACCACCGCTGGTTCTCGTAGAGGATCTGCTGCAGCAGCAGGACGTAGAAGCCGAGCGCCAGAACCAGCACGCCGAGCTCGGTCGGCCGCAGCCGCCGGGCCCGGCGCACGCGCGCAAGCGGCAGAGCGAAGTAGATGGCGTAGAAGAGCGTGCCGAAGAGAGCGGTCGAGAGAAGCCGCTCGCCCTCGTAGAACTCGACGTACCACGCGATGAAGTAGACGGCCGTCGCGACCAGGGCGGCCGGCGCGAGGACCCGAAAGCCGCGTAGCAGGGCCAGCGCGAGCAAGCTCGCGCTGAGCAGGGCCAGATAGCTGAAGAGCACGACCCGGGCGTCCGTGCCGGTGCTCAGAAGCGCGGGCGTCAGGAAACCGCCAGCCAGTGCCAGAGCCGCCAGCCGCTGCGAGTCGCGTCGGACCGACAGGCCGATGACCGCAGCGGTGACAAGGGCAAGGAACCCGAACGCCGTCGGCTGCGGCACCAGGGCGTAGAAGTCCCACGCCGCGTAGCCCGAGAGGTAGACGACGCCGGCCCCGAGGGCCGTCATCCCCTCGGCGAAGTAGCGCATCTTCCGTTTGGCGAGCCACTCGCCGTAGCCGGCGAGAGCAAGGCCGCTCACGAGCCCGATCAGGACGCGCCCGGTCGGCCCGATCCACTCGTTCTCGAAGGCGTAGCGCAGGAAGAAGGCGGCCGCGATCAGGAGCGTGAGGATGCCGATCCGGTTCAGCCAGCGGCCGCCGATCAGTGACTCGAAGTCGATGTCGCGCCAGGCTGCGCGCTTGGCTTCTCGCGGTTTTCGCGGCTTTCGCGCCGGCGGTGCGGTTTCTACGGGCTGAGGACGCTTCTCGCCCTCGCCTCGCAGCGCCGTCACCTCCTCCTGCAGCTCGCGGACTCGCGCCTCAAGTGCCTGGACCCGCTGATCGAGGGACTCCGGCACGCGCTGCTTACTCTCCGTCAGCGACCGGGGGCTGTCGCAGCGGCGCTCGCCTTCGCCTCAGCTCGGTCGGCTTGACCTGCACGCCGTAGTTCGCGGTCAGGTAGTCGAGGATCGTTTCCTCCAGGTCGCCCAGCGGCTCGAGGCCCTCGTCCGTCTCCATGCGCCGGATCGTCCGGATCCAGCCGTCGCGATTAGTCCGGTTCTGCTGCAGCAGTGTCGCGGAGTGGCATTCGGTGCAGTGATCGCCAACCCTCCGCCAAGTCCCGGCTTCGTCCTTGACTAGGCCGCTCTCGGGATCCACTGTGGTGGCTGGCTGCTGCCCCGCCGCGACGGACGTCAGGGTGACGAGCAGAGCCGGGGCAAGCCTGTATGGTCGCCGCTTCGCGGCGCGTTGTCTTCCGCGGGTCAGAAGACCCGCGGCTACTGCCGGCGCACCGACACGCGGCACAGCGGACCCACCTCGGTTCCCGATGCGCCGGTTTCTAGGCCACATACACGGCGATCCGGTGGCAGGCGTTGTTCAGGTAGCCGCGCGGGTTCCAGCCGGGCAGAACCACCGGCTGCACGTCGCCGTTCGCGTCGGCGGCACGGGCCCAGACCTCGTAGTAGCCGGCCTCCGGGAACTCGATGTCCAGATCCCAGTTCTGCCAGGCGAGGCGGTTCGCCGGCGGCCGCAGGTCGGCCCGCGTCCACGTACGGCCGAAGTCGATCGAGATGTCCAGCCGTCCGACCCGGTTGTCGCCCGTCCAGGCGTGGCCGTGGAGCGGCAGGACCTCGCGCGCCGCGTGCTGGTATCCGCTCCGCGGATACGTGATCAAGGACTTGACCGGCATCGCCTCGATGATGCACATGTCCTCGGGGGCGACTTCGGTACCCGGCGCGACAGGCTTGCACGGCACCTTGTAGGACATGCCGGTCATCTTCGGCCCGTCATGGACGATGTTCCGGATCGCGATCCGGCTCAGCCACTTGCCCGAAGTAGACGCCGGCCAGCCACCGAACACGAGGCGCAGCGGATGGCCGTTCATCGGGTGGAGCGGCTCGCCGTTCATGCCCCAGGCGATCATCGACTCGGCTTCGAGCGCCTTGGCCATCGGCACGCCCCGGGAGATCGGCACGCCGCCGTCGGCTGTTCTGTCCGTCCCGTAGTAGGCCACGTAGACCGCGTCGTCCCGGTAGCCGCAGTCCTCCAGGACGTCCCGCAGGCGGATGCCGTCCCAGCGCGGACAGCCGACCGCGCCGACGGTCCACTGGTTGCCCGACGCCGGCGGGTCGTACTCGGAGCGGCCGTTGCCGCCGCACTCCATGACGAGCTGGTGGCTGACGTTCTCGAAGCGCTGCTTCAGCTCGCCCAGCGTGTACGTCTTCGCTCCGGCAACGGACTCGCCGTCGACCGTGAAGGTCCAGCCCATGGCGTCCACGTTCTCCGGCGCGATGCCGTTGTTGCGGACGAACAGCCGGTTCGCAGGCGTCACGTCGTCATTCAGTAGATGAGCCGGTGTCTCCGCGCACAGCGGCCGGTCGTTCAGCACGGTCAGACCGTCCTTGCCCTCGATCGTGAACGGCTCGGCCTGGTTCGCGTACGCAGCCGGAATCAGGCCGGCGGGCATGAAGTCGGAGAACACGATCTTCGAACCGACCAGCGCGGTCATCGCGCCCAGCCCCTTGAGGAAACCGCGCCGCGTACGGGGGCCTGTGCGCCGGCCCCACACGTGCCAATCGGCCCATTCCGGGTCGTGGGCGAAGACCTCGTGAATGCCTCGCACCTCTCTTCTCATGGTGACTCTCCGAATCGGCCGCGCTGTTCCTCCAGCCTACAACCGTCGGCCGGCGGCTTCGTTACTCTCGCCGCGACTCCCCTGAGAGGCCACCCCGCAAACGCAAGCCGCGAAATGACGATCGGCACCAGACGACAAGCCTCTGTCGCCATGGCAGTGCGGAGGTCCCCCACACCTACGAAGGGATGCAGAACGCGACCAGCGAGGACTTCGTCTTCTCGCTGTTCCGGCAGAAGGAGGCCATCGAAACGCCGACCCACCAACCGACGCTGACCCGGCGCTACACGGAGGAATCAGTGGCGTGGCTGGAACAGAAGATCGAGGCCGGTTCTCCGTTCTTCCTCTACCTCGGCCACACGATGCCCCCACGTGCCGATCTTTCGTTCGCCCGACTCAGCGGAGCGTGGTCCGCCGACCGAACGTAGCCTCGTATGGTCCCGCCGGCGAGCAGCCGGACGGCAAGGTCGTTGACGCCGGGCACAAGCTCGACGTTTGTCGACTCATCCCGATACTGCCGGTGCGCGACGTGAACGGCGGCGAGGCCGACGTCGGCCGCGATGCGCGCTCGACCGCTCGCGTCCGTGCTGCCGAGTACCGTGGCGAACGGCCGGTCGGCGAACGCAACGCGTATCGAGGCGTCGGCCACCGGCCGGTTCGACTCGTCCGTGACCGTGACGGTCAGGTCGGACCGTCCGCGGAGTCGGAGATCGACTTCCCGCTCCGTTCCCTCCTGCAGATCGACGCCGTCGACGGAACCTCGCGATTGACCGCTCCTCACATCGAGCGACCATCTTCCCGGCGTGACGTGTGCGAAACGGAATCGCCCTTCGCTGTTGGTTTGCGTAGCGTGGTCACGCGAGTCCCAGGCGACGGCCTGACCCCGGTTTTGCAGCTCGGGCAGCAGCCAGACGGAAGCCGCTGCGACGGGCGCGCCGGTGTCGTCGGTCACGCGGCCGGTCAGCAGCGCACCGGCTGACAACTCGATCACGAGGGGTTCGTCGGCGCCCGGGCGCGCAGCAAACACCGCCAGCGGCGGATGACCGTCCGCCCGAACTCGGAGCCGCACGAGATCGTGCGCGAGCCCGCTGAGTCGAAATCGGCCCTCCGCGTCCGATATCGCGGTTCGTTCCGGCGCCTCGGCACCTGATGAGAGGGCGGTGATCGTGGCGCTCGCCACCGGACCGCCGCGGTCATCAATGACGCGGCCGTGCAGCTGCGCGCCGGCGAGGAGCGTGAAGTCGCCAAGGTAGCTCTCTGCTTCGCCCGCCTTCACTTCGGCGGTCGAGTCTCCGGTCCCGACGTACTCAGCGTGCGCCAGGGCCACTTGGTAGCGGCCCACGCTGAGGGCAGGAAAACGGAACTGCCCTTGTTCGTCAGTCGTCGCGGGGTCCGTCGGGACGGGGCGCCGGCGCTGGGAACGCTGCCGCGTGGCATTCGGCCAATGGAGCGTCACTTCGGCCTTCGCCACAGGATTGCCTTCGGTATCAACCACCTTACCCCAGGCGTCTCTGCCGCTGGTCAGCGTGACTCGGAGTTGTCGGGGTGCGGTGCCGGGTTCGATGGGTGGAACCTCCACGAGCTTGGCCGGGAATCCAGAGGCGCGGACCATCAACCGGTAGGCTGTTCTTGGGAGGATGCTTCGAAACCGGAAGGAACCGTCGCCGCTTGACGTAGTCACTTGAGTCTCTTGCGGGGGCCGTCGGGGCGGCCAGGTGTCCGCGTGCGGCTCGGTCTGGATCTCGGCGTCGGCGACGGGCTGGCCACCCGCATCCGTGACCTGACCGGCCAAGGTCACCACAGGCGTAAGGGCGACCGCGACTTCCGACGCGGTGCTGCGCTCCAGGCTCTCGGCGTCTACCTTGGCGAGCAGGTAGCCGGGCCCGACTGCCTGGAACGGGAGCGCACCCCGCCGCGGACGCGTCGTCAGTTCGAAGGCGCCGCGCGGCCCGCTGATCGCGTTGTGCCCCGGATCCTCCCGGGACCAGACGGCCGCGTTCTCGACCGGACGCCCCGTCGAGGCGTCGAGGGCGCGGCCCAGGATTCGGAGCGGCTCATCGAGCTGCACTCCCAGGATCGGCACTACGCCGGCCGGGTCGGCCGCTCTTCGCGTCGGGAACCCGGCCCAGGCCAGCGCCTGGTCCGCCCGTTCGAACTCGTAGCCCTTGGCGCCGTCAGCGAGACGACCGACCGTCGCCGTCCCCGATTCGTCCGTGACCGCGAGCGGCGTCTGGAAGCCGGCGGCCGCGCGAACGACCACCCATGGCTCGGGCTTGCCGGACGGGTCCACGACGCGGAATCGGAACCCGGTCGAGCGTTCGAGCCGCACCGTTGTTTCGCGGGAGTCCGCAGTGGCCCGACCCACGACGAACCCTGGGGCGCTAACGACCACCTGGGCCGAAGACCTTGGCATCAGGAACCGGGCGGTACCTTCCCCGTTCGTGGTGGAGGCCGCGCGATGGAAGCCGAAGTCGATCCTTCGCCGCTCTTCGGCCGAGCTTCCGGCTGGCTCGCCCTCCCGATGGCCCGGCCAGGGACTGACAAAGACTCGGGCCCCTTGAACCGGCCGGTCGTCAGCGTCCAGCACCCGGATCGTCACGGGGCGTCGCCGCGGCAGTTCTATGGGCCCCAGAGATCGATCCTCAAGCAGCGGCGCCAAGTCCTGGTAGAGAAGGGGAAGCTCGACGTCGGACCGATCGGGAGGCGGGAGCGGGCGGACCTCCAGACGATACGGACCGGGCAAAGGCGCGGTCAGGGAGAAGACGCCGCCCGGGTCAGAGCGGCGCCGGTCGACGGCTTCGGGCAGGGCGTTCGAGAAGCCGAGCAGGTCAAGGTCCACCTGGTGCTCGCTCGGATAAGGGCGAAGGACCACGTCGACCCCGGCGACGGGCGAGCCGCCTTGGTCCACGAGCGCACCCGTGACGACCAACGGCGGCTCGGCGACGTTACGACGTGCCGGCGCCTGAGCGAGGGTCAGATGGAAGGCTTGGTCCGGTTCTGGTCGAGCGAGACGCTCGGGGTGTCCATGCCGCAGTGCGGCCCCGGCTACGCCTTCCACCACAGGGGTGACCACCGCGCCTGCCGAGAAAGCTGGCCCAGCCTGGCAAAGCGCGCGGATGACTTCCGGCCCTACGCCAGCTTGGACTACGACCGACCGAACGATGAGAGGATCGTCCTCGCCTGGGCTATGGAATCGTCGCTCCCGGAGCATCTCGAGCAGGCGTTCGTCAGCACCTTGGGTCTGCTCTGCGACGAGGGCCAGAGGCTGGCCAAGAACCTCCGCCGGAGCATGCCGGAACTGGCGGCCAAGGCGGGCTGCTGACCTTGGGCGCGTGAAGTCGAACAAGAGCGACTACCACGACGCGGAGGCGATCTGCGAGGCGCCTGTAGCTGGCGAGCGCTTCCCGTTCGGAGCCGGGAGATGGCGCTTCGCCGCCGGACACGCTTCCCCAGATCGATCCCGACTCGAGTGACCTTCTCCACGGTCCGTCTCCTCACTGTTCTTTGGAAGAAACTCCATCCTGGCCCAATCGCGAGGCCGTAAGGAGCGGGGCGGACCATCCCACTACCCAGTGGCGCTGCATGCGCTCCTGGCCGGACCGGACCGGGGGGTCCCGCCGGGCTACAATCCTCTGCATGAGTTGGTTCTTCAACAAGATCCGCATGCCGGAACCGGGCGAGGCGCTTCCCGGCCGCGCCGAGACGATGCCGGTCCCTCCGCGCCACTACGTCCTCGACGCTCCGATCGCGCCGCCCTACCCGGAAGGAAGCGAGCTGGCGATGTTCGGCCTCGGCTGCTTCTGGGGCGCCGAGCGCAAGTTCTGGGAAGCCCCGGGAGTCATCACGACCGCTGTCGGTTACGCCGCCGGCACGACCCCGAACCCGACCTACCAGGAGGTCTGCAGCGGGCTGACCGGACACAACGAGGTGGTCCGCGTCGTGTTCGACCCCGAACGCATCACGTACGACGAGCTGCTTCGCATCTTCTGGGAAAGCCACGACCCGACCCAGGGCATGCGGCAGGGGAACGACGTCGGCACCCAGTACCGCTCCGGCATCTACCCCTGCTCCAGGAAACAGCGACAGGCGGCGAAGGCCTCGCTGGCGGCGTATCGGGAGCCGCTCGCCGCCGCCGGCTACGGCCCGATCACGACCGAGATCCTCGACGCTCCCGACTTCTACTTCGCCGAGGACTATCACCAGCAGTACCTGGCCAAGAACCCCGGCGGTTACTGCGGCCTGGGCGGTACCGGCGTGACCTGCCCGGTCGGCACCGAGGTCGCCGTCGAGCAGGCGGTCTAAACGCCGACACAGGAGGCACAGCAATGGCGGATACCACGGTCGGCATCACCCGCGGCCTCGGCTGGCTTCTCCTCGTCGGCGGTGTGCTCGTCCTCGGCGGCGTCGCCATTTACGCCCTCGTCATCGACGAAGGTGCGCCGCTCTACATCAAGCTCGGCGTCGGCGCGCTCTACGGAGGCCTGGCGCTCCTGCTGCTGTCGGTGCTCCGGCAGCAGTTGATCGCCCGAAAGACGGACAAGTACAAGGACGTGCAGCAGTGAGGGCCTCCAGCAGTCCGCGGCGAAAGTCGCGCTGCATTCGAAGGGCCACGCATCCCGTCCAGCATCGTTGCTCCTCGGTCGAATATGGCCCGATATACTCGGTCGTCGCGCTTTGCTGGACGGGCGCCTGACCGTTCTCGGTGCGACGCGCACTTCCACCGCGGACTGCTAGATGCTGATTGCCACCACCGAGACGATCGCCGGACACGACATCACGCAGACGCTGGGGCTGGTGCGCGGCAACACGATCCGCGCCCGCCACGTCGGCAGGGACATCACCGCGGCGCTCCGCAACCTCGTCGGCGGCGAGGTCACCGAGTACACGAAGATGGTCGCCGAGAGCCGGGAGCAGGCCCTCGACCGCATGGTCGCGGAGGCGGAGAGCCTGGGCGCCGACGCCGTGGTCGCGGTGCGGTTCACGACCTCGGTCATCACCAGCGGCGCCGCGGAGCTCCTGGCGGTCGGAACCGCGGTGAAACTGCAGCGCCGTTAGCGCAAGCCCATCCGTTCCAGCACGCCGGCCACGAGCAGCGGCCACACCAGCGTCGCGTCGGCGGGGACCTCCGCGAAGCGGCCACCCTCTTCGATCGGGACGAACTTGCCCCACGACACCCCCTCGCTGTAGCCGCAGCCGGAGAGCCCGCCCCAGTGCTCCGGCTCGGGGCAGATCCGCACGCCGTAACGGAAGCGTTGGGGCTCGACGTCGTCGCCGGCCCGGCGCGCCGCCGCCTCAAGGTAGGGCGCCACCTGCTGCGCCCAGTTCCGCGGCACACCGCCGCCCACCGTGAAGATGCCGAGCCGCTTCACGCCGGCGACGAGTTCCGTGTAGTGCTCCAGGTCGAGGAACGGATCGAACCGGATCGGCGCCCGTCCCCGACGCTCCCTCGCCCGGTTGAAGAGTGCGAAGTCGAGCCCGATCTCGGAGTCGGTGAACGCGGGCACGTAGACGGGCACGCCGCGGCGCCAGGCCGAGGACAACACGCCGCGGACCGGCGAGACCTCTTCGTCTCCCTCCGGTTCGGTCAGCCACCGCCCGAACGCCTCGTTCAGCAGGCGCGAGCAGGCGACCTCGCCCTCGGGCCACTGCTCCAGAACCGAGTGGACGATTAACTCGACCCGGTCCAGGTTGCTCTCCAGCTCCAGCGTGTCGTAGATCCGGTCGTAGCCGGAGTAGTACGCGGTGCGGTCGTCGAGCGTGCCCGCCGGCACCTTGAAGTGGATCATCCCGGCGGACTCGACGAAGCCGTGGACCATCAGCGCCCCGGTGCAGACGATCGCGTCAAGAAGCCCGTGATCGATCATGTCGCACAGGACCAGCCCTTGTTTGGCCGCGGTCATCGCGCCGGTGAACGTGCCGACGACCAGGCAGTCCGGATCCTCCGCCATCACCTGGAGCACGTCCGCCGCCTCGCCGAGCTGACGGCCGCCGAAGGAAGTCGACTTCATCGCCGCGAGCAGGTCCGAGAACGAACCGACGGCACTCAGATCGAGCGGCGCGAGCGGTTCCAGTCCCTCTCCGTCGGCGAACTCGGCCGGGCGGCGCGCACCCTCCGGGGACTTGGGCGTTGGATCCTTCATCGAGGCAGGGTCGAAGCTATCGCGGCAGGCGACGACGCGGGCCGCAGCGGTTCGGCTCGATTCTTGCTCCGAAGGACATTTGTGAGCGATCGGACTCGGCCTGTGACAGGATCGTTACCCAAGGCAACGCACGTTTCGCCGCCGAACGAGGGTGAGGACGGACGCGATTCCGCGGCGAGCTTCGCCCCGACTACGCCGGCGATCGGCTGGACCGTTGTGAACTCACGCGAACCCAGGGAACTCGAGCTCCTCTACCGGCTGAGCCAGACCCTCGGCGAGAGCCTTGAGCTGCGCGACGTCACCCGGCCCGCGCTCGAGACCCTGGCCGAGCACCTGAACCTGAAGCACGGCACGATCACGCTGCTCAACCGGAAGACCGGCGAGATCCGGATCGAGGTCGCGCACGGATTGAGCGGCGAACAGATCGCGGAAGTCCGTTACCGCCTCGGCGAGGGCGTGACCGGCCAGGTGATCGAGACGGGCGAGGCCCGGGTCATCCCGAAGACGAGCGAGTCCGAGACGTTCCTCGACCGCACCCGGCGCGGCAAGAGCGCGGAAGTCTCCTTTCTCTGCGTGCCCATCCGCACCGGCAACGAGACCTACGGCGCGCTGAGCGTCGACCGGACCTATGACCCGGACCACGACCTGAACGACGACGTCCGCCTGCTTCTGATCGCCGGCTCGCTCATCGCGCAGGCGGTCAAGCTCCGCCGTACCGCCGAGGAGGAGAGGGAGCAGCTCGAGGAGGAGAACGAGCGTCTGCGCGCCCAACTCCGCGACCGCTTCCGGCCCGCGAACATCGTCGGCAACTCGCACGAAATGCAGGAGGTCTACGACCAGATCGCCACGGTCTCGAGCAGCAACACGAGCGTCCTGATCACGGGTGAGACCGGCACCGGAAAGGAACTCGTCGCCCAGGCCATCCACTACAACAGCGCCCGTTCCGACCGGCCCTTCGTCAAGGTCCACTGCGCCGCCCTGCCCGAAAGCGTGATCGAGAGCGAGCTGTTCGGGCACGAACGCGGCGCCTTCACCGGCGCGATCCAGCAACGAAAGGGCCGCTTCGAACTCGCCCACACCGGCACGATCTTCCTGGACGAAGTCGGCGACGTGCCGCTCCTGATCCAGATCAAGATGCTGCGGGTGCTGCAGGAACGCGAGTTCGAACGGGTCGGCGGCACGCGGACGCTGCGGGCGGACGTGCGGATCATCGCCGCCACGAACAAGGACCTGTCCGCGATGACCGTGAACGGAGCGTTCCGCGAGGACCTGTTCTACCGGCTGAACGTGTTCCCGATCCACGTGCCGCCGCTGCGCAAGCGCAAGTCGGACATCGTCCAACTCGCCGACTTCTTTCTCGAGCGGTATGCGCGCGTGAACGGCGGCAACGTGCGCCGGCTGTCGAGCGCCGTGATCGACATGCTGATGAGCTACCACTGGCCCGGCAACGTCCGCGAGCTCGAAAGCTGCATCGAGCGCGCGGTCCTCGTGGCGAGGGACGACGTCATCCACCCCCACCACCTGCCGCCGACTCTCCAGACCGCGGAGAGCTCCGGCACCGAGCCCCCGGGGAGCTTCCAGTACCTGGTCGAGAACTACGAACGGGATCTGCTTCGCGACGCGCTCAAGAGCGCCCGCGGCAACATCGCCGCCGCCTCGCGCAAGCTGCGCACCACGCCCCGCATCACCGGCTACAAGATCAAGAAGTACGGCATCGACCCCAGCCGCTACGCGAACTAGGTTCGCGGCCCTGGCGGGTACCCGTCGGCGACGGCGCCCGGACGACATCAGGCTCACGTTTGTCGGCCGCAACCGGTGTTAATACAAATTTGTAGTTGATCTAGTTCGCGTGAACCCTCGGGGAGGCACCACAAGGAAGACAAAACCCCATGAGTGGAAACAGGTTGCCGACAGAGGTGGGCTGGAAGCGCCTCGTTGGCACCTGTGTTGCTACTCAAGCCGCGTAACCGGCAATCTGCCCTTTCAAGGAGGTTCTACCCCAATGTTCCGGAAATCAGCCATTCTCCTGACCGTAGCCATGCTCGGCCTGGCGGCCGCGCCGGCCTCTGCCGATACCTCGTACAGCCTCGATTTCGCGTCCGCCTACGTGTGGCGCGGCCTCACCTTCACCGACGGGGCCGTGTGGCAGCCTTCGGTCACCGCCTCGAACGACAGCGGCTTCGCGATCAATGTCTGGGGCAACCTCGACATCGACGAAGCGAACGACATGAGCGGCGAGTTCAACGAGATCGATCTCACCGCCTCCTACGGATTCGGCTCGGACGCCGTCTCCGCCGAGGTCGGTTTCATCGAGTACCTGTTCCCGAACACGTCCTTCGCCGGCACCCGTGAGGTCTATCTGACGCTCGGCTTCGACGTGACCGCGTCCCCCAGTATCTCCATCTACTACGACATCGACGAAGTCGAGGACTTCTACGCCAACGTCGGCGTCTCGTTCGGCGGCGACGTCAGCGACGCGCTGGCCTGGAGTGTCGACGTCTCGGCCGGCTTCGCGGGCGACGACTTCGCCGCCGCCTACGGCGGAGCCTCTGGAGGCATGTACGACGGCAACGTGACGCTAGGCCTCTCCGGCGGAGCGTGGTCGGCGTTCGTCAGTTACGTCGACGCGCTCGACAGCGACGCGCTGCCCGAGCAGCCGGTCGACTTCCTCGCCGGCATCGGCTTCTCGTTCTAGCCCGCAAATTGCACCGATGTCCTACTGCGGCCGCGGATCCGCTCGCTGTAGCGGGCCGTACTCCCTCAGGCCGCTTCGACGTACTGCAGTACGCCTTCAGCGTTCCCTCAGTCCGTGCGCCCCGCTACAGCGGCGTCTACGCGCCCTCGCTACGNNGAACCTCGGTGAGATTTGCGGGCTAGCGGTCGCCGACGCGGCAGCTCGGCCGACACCAAACGACCCGAACGCCCGAAGCTCGAGAGAGCTTCGGGCGTTCGGGTCAGCGGCCCTGGAACTTCGGCGCCCGCTTCTCCATGAACGCGGTCACGCCTTCCTTGTGGTCGTCCGTCTGGCCGCAACGGATGTGAGAGATGGCCTCGCGGTCGAGGATGGACCGGAAGTCCGAGTTGACCGCGAGGTTCACGTTCTCCTTCATCCACCGGTAGCTCACGAGCGGTCCGTGAGCGAGCCGCGACGCGAACTCCATCGCCTCCTCGCGGAACGTCTCCGCGTCGTAGATGCGATTGACGAGCCCGATCCGCCGCGCTTCCTCGGCATCGATGATGTCGGCGGTGAAGAACAGTTCCTTGGCTACCGCCGGCCCAACGAGGCGGGTCAGTTGCCAGGTCGTGCCCCAGTCGCCTCCGAAGCCGACCTTGGAGTACGCGGTACCGAACTTCGCCGCGCTGGAAGCCAGGCGCAGGTCGCAACTTGCCGCGAGACCCAGGCCCGCGCCCATCGCGAAGCCGTTGACCATGGCGATCGTCACCTTGGGCACCGAGTGAACGAGCCAGGCCGCCTCCTGGCTGCGGCGCAGACTGTCGATGCGCTCCTCGAGAGTCGATGGCGCACCGCTCGACTGACCCATGCCCGAAACGTCGCCGCCGGCGCAGAAGGCACGGCCCTCGCCGGTAAGAACGATCACGCCCACGTCCGGATCGGCAGCCAGCCGCGGCACTTCTTCCTGGAGACCCTGAGTGATCTCGGCGGACAGGGCGTTCAGCTTCTTGGGACGGTTGAACGTCAGCAGGGCGACGCGATCCTGAACTTCGACCTTGAACTCCGGCTCGGGGGCAGTCTTCATCTCGGCAACGGTCATTCGGGCTCCTCCTCGTTCCTGTCTCTCAATGGAAGAGCCGGAGTGTAGCGGGCGCTCGCCTCGGCGCCCTGGTGGTGCATTTGCGCGCCACCCGTGAACCGAGGGATGCGCTTGTCGGGCCCATCCCTCGGAACACTTTCCGGGTTCGCGCGTTGTAACCAGTGAAATGCCGGTGGCCGCGCTCAGGCCCGATCCGCTGGCGGCGCCGAGGAAGCCCCGAAGCACCGCAGTGCAGATGACCGCCACGGCGAACGCGGTCCCGGCGGACCGCACCCTGGACGACGGAGCGCTCATGTCCCGCGTGAAGCAGGGCGATGAGCAGGCCTTCGCCGATCTGGTCAACCGCTACAAGAACCCCCTCGTGAACTACCTGACTCAGATGACCCGCAGCCGCGAACGCGCCGAGGACCTGGCGCAAGACGCGTTCGTGCGCGTCTACCGTGCCGCCGGCAGGTACCGGGAACGCGGCCAGTTCCAGGCGTTCCTGTTCCGGATCGCCACGAACCAGTTGCGGAGCGAAGCGCGTCGCGCCGCCCGCTGGCGAGGCCTTCTGCCTTCCCTGGCGGCCGAGCACCGGCTTCGGTCGCCGGCCCCTTCACCCCAGAGTACCGCTCTGGGCGCCGAAGCGGTAAACGCCGTAACCCGAGCTCTGGGCCGTCTGCCCCTTCACTACCGCGCAGCCGTGGTGCTGCGGGAGATCGAAGACTGGCCCTACGCCCGTATCGCCGAGACGCTCGGCTGCCGCGAAGGAACGGTCAAGTCGCGAGTCCATCGCGGCAAGACGATGCTCCGCGACGAACTCAGCGAGTACTGGAACGGAGAAGAGAGATGAGAGATCAGCTCGATCTGAAACGCCTGCCCCGCGTCGACGCCTCGGCCGACTTCACGGCCAACGTGCTTCGGCGCGTCCGGAGCGACGCCGACGGACAGAGGACGCCCAAGTTGCGCCTTGCCGCTGCCGCCGCCGCGGTCGTCGTCGTCTCGGCCCTCGCCGGCGCATGGTGGGCACGACAGTCGGCGCCCGTCGAACCCCTGCCGATCACCGCGGAGAGCATCAAGCAACTGAGGTCGGAGTATCAGGAACTGAACCGGGAGTTCGAGTCTCTCCGCCGCCTCGCCGAGGACACGCAGCCCTTCGTACCGGTCTCCATCAATCCCCAAACCGAGGTCCTCTTCGACCTCCGCGACATCGAACCGCTTCCCGTCAGCCTTGCGTCTACGGGAAGCCGCAGAATCCAATAGGAGAATCCCGTCATGACCAAGAGCAGTTTCCTCGTCCCCGGTCTCCTCTCCCGACTCACTCTCGTCCCGATCCTCGCTGCGGTCGCCGCCGCCGGCCCGGGCTCGGCGGCCTTCGCCCAGGCACCCGAAGAGAAGGAACGTTCGGTCCGGGTCATGGTGCTCGGGGACGGGCAGGTCGAGGTCGTTAAGGATGGCAAGGACGTCCAGGCGCTGGCGGTGAAACTCGCCGCTTCAGCCCAGGAGAACGCCCAAGTGTTCCGGACGCTGGCCGATGGAGTCCGACCGACACTGGCCCTGCACTGGGGCGGCGCCTATCTCGGAGTCGAACTCGTCAACCTGAACGAGCCGCTGAGGGCTCACTTCGGTGTGCCGGAGGGCAGCGGAGTATTGGTCTCGAACGTCGTCGAGGGCAGCCCGGCGGCTCGTGCCGGCATCCAGGTCGGCGACATCCTCACCCGCTTCGACGGCGAAGACGCAACGAGTTCACGGAAGCTGACGAGCATGGTCCGGAAGGCGGAAGCCGGGGATCCGGTCAACCTCGAGATCTGGCGCGACGGCAAGGTCGATACGCTCAGCACGACCCTCGACGAGCGGCCGCGACCCGACCTCAAGGCCAACTACTTCTCCTTCCTCCGGGGGAGCGAAGACCTGGACGGCGACGGAGAGATCGACGTCTTCGTCAGCCCCGAGAACATGCACGAGACAATCCAGGAGTACTTCGACGGCGACGAATGGAAGGAGCGCCACGAGCACGTCCAGCGCTTCCTCCACGAGCGACGCCCCGACATGAAGGTGCTTGAAGACCGTCTTGAGAGCCTGAAAGAGCGGCTTGCGGAGTTGGAGAACCGCCTGGAAGAGAGAGCCGAAGAGAACTGAGTGCGGAGCCGGCCCGTTTCCTGGCCGCCTACGGCGGCAGCCGGCGGGGACGCCGGCGCAGGTATGGTGTCGTCGCTGAACCCGGCGCCGTCGATGCTCCTGGGCGACCCGCCCACCACCGGGCACGGTCGGTGAAGCGGTGACGCCTCGGTTCGGCCAGACCTTGGGCAGGTCGTCGGTACCGAACCCGGGCGACCGCGAAGGAGAACCGGGGCGGCCTCGGCCGACCCGGGCAGAGCGGAGAATCGGCCGGCGCCGCCGCCCTGGGCGGCAGTCGCAGGCGCGTCCGCCGACACCGGCAGGGGGACCGCGCCTCTCGTTCTTCAGGAGAGCCCCTTTGACGTCGCGGTGGAGTGGTCGACGGCGGATAGCCGGGTGGGCGCGGCCCGGCCGGGCACGGTCGACTCGGGCCTGTTCTGGTTCTTCGATCGGACCGCTGGGAGATGCTGATCGAGGTTCTGAACGCTTGCGACATCAACGGCCACTGCACCGGCCTTCGCCGACACAGCGGCCTTGGCGGTGGGCACTCACAACGCGGGCGCTCCCCGTCGGATCGCCTGCCGAAGGCAACGACCCGCTGAACGGCGGAGGGGTTGCTCCCTTTCTCCGCCATGTGAGCGGGACCTTCTACCCGCGCTCACGGTTGTAGGCTGTCCCGGCCCAGTTCGAATCCGGGGCGGGCCGAACGCACCCAAGAGGAAACACCCCTATCTACGGCTCCGCCGCGACCGACCTCCCCTACGAGATCGCCATTTCCGATCTTGCCGCGTACAGCGGCGCTCGGTGGGTCTCCTCTGATGACCAAGTCGATCCCCTCGTCTACGAACACGTCGGCGGCGTGATCGTCGGTTCGAACGGCTACTCGGCTCTTGGCGTCATCGCCGATAGCAAAGCGCTTCCGTGTCGGTGAATCGCGCAAAGGGAAAACAGTCGGCGGTGCCAGAGGTCGAGCTTGTGCACCGAACGGTCGATTCGCGCGTCAACGTCGAACTTGTTTCTTCGGGGCCGGGCCGCTCAGAGGTACCGCAACGCGCGCGACGTTGGCCGTGGCCAGACGGCCGGCCGGCGATTCGTGCCTTGAACCGTCGGCGGCTTCGGCGGTCCCCGATCCGAAGGGATGGGCAGCAGTTCAGTAGCACCGCTAGACTTCTTGAACAAGCGTAGCCTTTACAGTTGAGTCAAGTTTTGTCGAGGTTCGTCCGGCAGCTGGTTGGCGTGATCGAGACCGGCCTCAGGCTGCGAGTCGTTGTCCTCGCCAGGCTCGTTGGACCTCGCGGTCGTAGTTGGCGACGGTTCGTGGGAGTCGGGTGTTGGACTTCGCGTCG
>JAAXHG010000116.1:0-4622 GCA_012270995.1 Vicinamibacteraceae bacterium
ACTCTCGACCCGCTAAATGAAGACCGTCGAAGAAGGGCGTCGGATGCTGGATCGTCACCGCGATCACGCGCGGGAAGTCGTCGCCGGTCCACGCCTGCTGGAACTCGTATCCGGACTCGCGCATCCCGCCCGCATCGCGCATCATCTGCGCGAACAGCCGCGGACTTCCGGACGGCGGCTCGGTCGCGAAGCCGAAGGCGGGCTCGAGCCCGAAGTGGTCGGCCTCGAAGACCACCGGGTAGCGCCACCCGGGATTGTCGTCGTAGCCCCGCGGCAGCAGGACGACGGCGCCCAGGTACATCGGGTGCCCCCACCACTCGCTCAGGATGCGGCTGCGGATCTTCACGCGCTTCACCCACTCGGTGTCCGGCGGCACCGCGACGGGCGGGATGACGTCGGCGAGCTCCAGGCGGATCGGCGCGTCCGAGGCGGGGTCCACGGCGACGCGTTGCGGGAGGCTGACGAGGTTGCCCGGCGAGAACGCCCAGCGCTGGCCTTCCCACTGGTCCTGCGGGGCCCGGATGACGTGGCCGTCCTGCCGCCGGTACTCCGTGTAGACGTGGACGAGCGCCTGCACCCAGTAGTCGCCTGGCGGCAGCTCGCCCAAACGCGCGTAGGGATAGCCGTCGGCGGCGGCATCGATGACCATCGCCTCGCCGGGTTCGGCGCCGGCCACGTCGGCCGCGAAGAAGGGCACCCGGCCGTCGCGCTGCCGGGCCGAGTTGTAGGCGGCGATCCGCGGCTCGGGGTCGGCCGTCGGGCTGAGGGCCAGGAAGAGGCGCCCGGTCAGCGGGCCTTCGTGAGCGTCGGCGGCGTAGGTGACCTCGACGCGGAGCCGCGCGGGCTGCCCGCTCTCGGCGACCGTGCCTGGCGCCGGGACGCAGGCCGCCAGGGGCAGCAGCGCCGCGAGAGCCGCGAAACGAACGAGCAGTGGCGTTGCGCGCATGACCGCGGAACCGGCTACCGGCCTCTCGGGCCGGCGGCGAAGCGAGCCTCCATCGCGCGGCGGGCCTGCACGGCGGCCAGTCCGGGATCGAGCTCGACGTCGTCCCAGCGCACCACCTCGCCCGCGCCGATGGCGCGCTTCAGCGCCGCCCCGTGGGCGAGCCCGATGGGCAGCGCGCCGCGCTCGAGCGACGCGGGCGCCGGGAGCAGCGTCCCGTACACCGTGTAGCCGCCCTCCCCGTCGAGCATCTCCCCCGCGGCCAGATCCCGCTTCGCGGTCGCCGCCACGTCGCCGGCGAAGTCCCGCGCGGCGCCGGTGGGCCGGCCCAGGAGCCCGGCGGCCAGGACCGATACGTTCAGCTCCAGGCCGATCAGGTGGAACGGCTTGTACATCGCCGAGTAGCGCCCGGTGTCGTCGGTGTTCATGCCGTACTGGCGAAAACAGGCGGCCGCGTACTCGTTGGGCGCCTCGACGACGACGTAGACGCCCCAGCGCAGGTCGTGCGGCACCGGCCGGCCGTCGCGCTCGAGCGACGACACCACCTCGACCTGGCCCTTGTGGTGCAGCTGTCCGCCGATCTCGGCGGGCCGCAGCACGTGCGCTAGGTGCTCGCGGCTGCAGGGCGGAAACCGCAGGCCGTCCGGCGGCGGCGTGAGGCCCGTCGCGTTCGCGATCGCGGCCATCTCGATCGCGGACTTCGTCCCGTCGAGGAACGAGTTGAACATCCGGCTGTTCATACCCGCCGCCCGCGCTTCGGCCGCGGTGAGCCCGTAGTGCTCCCAGACCGTGTCCGGGGTCGAGGCGTGGTACGCGGGCAGGTACTTCGTGCCCTTCCCCGCCGCCACCACGTCGAAGCCGCAGGCGCGCGCCCACTCCACCAGCTCGCAGGTGAGCGCGGGCTGGTCCCCGTACGCGAGCGTGTAGACGACCCCCGCGGCGCGGGCCTCGGCCGCCAGCAGCGGCCCCGCGAGCACGTCGGCCTCGACGTTCACCATCACGATGTGCCGGCCGGCCGCGAAGGCCGCGTGGGCGTGGACGATCCCCGCCGCCGGATCGCCCGTCGCCTCGACCACCACGTCGACGTCGTCCGCCCGGATCGCCTCGTGGGCGTCGGGGGTGAAGCGCGTGCGCGCGATGCGGGCGTCGTCCCAGCCGACGGCGCCGCATGCCGCGCGGGCCCGGTCGGGGTCGAGGTCCGCGATGACGCGCACTTCCAGCCCGCCCGTCGTGGGCGCCTGGCTCAGGAACATCGAGCCGAACTTGCCGGCGCCGACAAGGCCGACCCGCACCGGCCGGCCGGCCGCGGCACGCTCGCGGAGCTGCTCGAGGAGGTACATCCGCCCCTCAGGCCGGCGCGCCGGCTTCCACCAGCTCGGCGAGGCAGTCGTCGGCCAGCGGTTCGATCGGCGCGAAGTCGCGGTGCGCGATCCACTCGGCGCGCTTGAAGCGGCGGATGTGGTTGTCGACGTGGCAGAGCGAGAGATAGACGATGCTGCGGCCGAACGGGCTGATGTTCGGCGGGCTCGCGTGGACGAGCGTGGAAGCGAACACGATGATGCTGCCCGCCGGCCCGGTCGGCGCCACGCACCCGCCGCGCTCCGCGAGCCGCGTCACCGTGGCGCGGTCGAGCGTCCACAGCGGGTAGCTCGTCGTCTCCAGGTCGTGCCCCGCCTCGAAGACGCCCTGCTTGTGGCTTCCGGCGAGGAACAGCAGCGGCCCGTTGGCGGCGGTCACCTCGTCGAGGAAGACCGCGATGTTCATCGCCCGCGGCTCCGGCATCTCGTCGTCGCGGTGCCAGGTGCCGAAGTCCTGGTGCCACTGCCAGATCTCGCCGTCGAACGCCGCCTTGGCGTTGACCTTGTACTGGTGCATGTAGACCGGGCCGTCGACGAGCTGCATCACCGGCTCGACGAGGCGCGGGTGGCGCCCGAGGCGGCGGAACGCCTCGTGGTAGGTGTGCGCGGCGAACGCCGTGCGCGCGACGCCGCTCGACTCGCGCCACACCTCCTGGCGGTCCAGTGCGTAGACCTCGTCGGCGGCGGCCCGCAGCATCGCGGCCTCGGCCGGCGAGAACCGTGACGGGAAGAACAGGTAGCCCTGCTCGTCGAATCGTGCGAGCTCCGCGGGGGTCAGCTTCATGACCGTCCTCCTCCGGGCAACCCCTCGATGCCGTACACTGCGGTCATGCCGAGCGCAGCAACCGTCACCAAGTTTACGTGGAACGACATGCCGAAGGAACGGGTCACCAACCGCATCGACCGCCGCATCGTCTGCGGCGAGCGCACGATGGTGGCCCACGTCTACCTGCAGCAGGGGGCCGTCGTCCCCCGGCACTCGCACCACAACGAGCAGCTCACCTACATCCTGAAGGGGAAGTTGCGGTTCTGGGTGGGGGACGACCTCTCGCAGGTGTTCGACGTTGCCGCCGGCGAGGTGCTCCACCTGCCGTCGAACGTGCCGCACAAGGCCGAGGCGCTCGAGGAGACGCTCGACGTGGACATCTTCAGCCCGCCGCGGCAGGACTGGCTGGACCGCACCGACGACTACTTCCAGGACCAGTAGCCGGCGACCGCGGAGAGCCGCCATGGCCCGACTGACCGACTACCGCGTCCTCACGTTCGACTGCTACGGCACCCTCATCGACTGGGAGAGCGGCATCTGGGACGCGCTGCAGCCGCTCATCCTGCGCAACGGCCGGGCGGACGTCGCCCGCGAGCCGGCGCTGGAGGCCTTCGCACGCTTCGAGAGCCGGCACCAGCAGGAAACGCCCGTCCGGCGCTATCCGGACGTGCTCGCCCGCGTGCACCGCAGCGTCGCCGAGAGCTTCGGACTCGAGACCAGCGCCGAGCTCGACGCGGCATTCGGGGCGTCGGTGCCGCACTGGCCCGCGTTTCCGGATACCGCCGACGCGCTGCGCGTCCTGCAGCGGCGCTTCCGGCTCGTCATCCTGTCCAACGTGCACCGCGACGGCATCGCCGCGTCCAACCGGAAGCTCGGCGTGGAATTCGACGCCGTCTACACCGCCGAGGACATCGGCTCCTACAAGCCGGCCGACGCCAACTTCGAGTACCTGCTCGCGCACGTGAAGGCCGACCTCGGGATGGACCGCGCCGACATCCTGCACACGGCGCAGAGCCTGCGCCACGACCACGCCCCGGCGAACCGCTTCGGCCTCGCCAACGCCTGGATCGACCGGCAGCGGCTGTCCGAGGGAGGCGGCTGGGGCGCGACCGGCCAGGTCGACACGCGGCCGGCGACCGACTTCGTGTTCTTCTCGCTGCGGGAGATGGCGGACGCCCTGACCACCATACAGAGAGAACCTGAGTCGTCCGTTGCGGTCCTGAATCGTCCGGATGTGACTGAATAATCAATGATTACTACCGATTCTCGGGCTTGACGGGGGCCGGTTCCGTCCGGTACGATCCGCTGGTATCCGCCATTCACTGAGGGGAATACTGGCAGAGATGGAACTCCCGAATCGACCCCGGACCACCAAGCCCAGCGGCCGGCAGCCGCACCACGCCCTCTCCACCACCTTCGTCCGCAACGTAGCACAGGCCGGCCGCTACTGTGACGGCGATGGCCTCTACCTCGACGTGCAGCCGACCGGCACCCGAAGCTGGGTGCAGCGGCTCGTCATCCGCGGGCGCCGCCGCGAACTCGGGCTCGGCGGCTT
>JAAXHG010000116.1:4678-10296 GCA_012270995.1 Vicinamibacteraceae bacterium
CGCCTCAAGAGCATGCCGTCCTTCGCCGCCGCCGCCGAGGCCGTCCTGGCGCAGATGCGGCCCGGCTGGCGCAACCCCAAGCACGGCAAGGACTGGCTGTCGAGCATGGAACGCTTCGCCTTCCCCCGGCTCGGCAAGCTGCCCGTCTCCGAGGTGACCAGCGCCGACGTGGTCGAGACGCTGCGGACCGTCTGGCACGAACGGCCGGCGACGGCGCGGCGGGTCCGCCAGCGCATCAGCACCGTCATGGAGTACGCCGTGGCGCTGAACTACCGCGACGACAACCCGTGCAGCCGCATCGGGCCGGTACTCGGCCCGCAGCAGGACCTCGTTCAGCACATGCGGGCGCTGCCGCACCGGGACACGGCGGCGGCCGTCGCGAAGGTGCGGGCGTCGAAGGTGAACCCGGCCGTCAAGCTGGCGTTCGAGTTTCTCGTGCTCACCGCGGCGCGGTCGGGCGAGGTACGTGGTGCGCGATGGGACGAGATGGACACGGCGGACCACGTGTGGACCGTCCCGGCCACGCGGACCAAGGCGAAGCGCGAGCACCGGGTGCCGCTGTCCGGCCGTGCGCTGGAGGTTCTCGACGCGGCGCGGGCCGCCGGCTACGGCGGGCCGCTGGTGTTCCCGAGCGCCCGCGGCAAGCGGATCAACGACATGGCGTTGTCGGGACTGCTCAGGACGCTGGAGATTCCCGCCGTTCCTCACGGCTTCCGCTCCACCTTCCGGGACTGGGCCGCTGAGGAGACGAACCACCCACGCGAGGTCGTCGAGGCGGCGCTGGCCCACGTCGTGCAGAACAAGGTCGAGGCGGCCTACGCGCGATCCGACCTGTTCGAGCGGCGGCGGACCCTGATGGACGATTGGGCGAACTACATTGCCGGCGCACACCCTCGGCATCCCCCGATCACGGAACTGGCGGAACACGAACTCGCCGGAACCGCAGCACGTTGACCACCGGACCCGATTCTGTCCCTGCCTCCCCGGGTCGACCACACCGACGCCAAGACGGGTCAGGCGGGAACGAGAGCACGGACGGACATCAGGCGCACGGACATCGAGGAAGAGAACGGCATCGAGCGAGACGCCGAACATGAGAAAGATCCCGGAGAGCGACGACGAGAAGCCGGACGGGGAGAGAGAGCCGGCGCACGACGATCGGAGGAACCGAACAGAACAGGCTCCTCACAACTTGGTGGTGAGGAGCCAGCATACCCCATGTGCTACATGGGGTGGCGGGGGGCGCAGCCCCCTCGACCCCCGGACACAAGATACGGCGCGTCGTCGCGCCGGTTCGGACCCGCCGTCGAGCGGCTGTCGCCGGACCGCTCGGCGGCAGGAGCAGGAGCGCCGGGCGGCGCCCGGCGTCCGGGACGCACGGTCGCCCGCGGCCGTCAACCGCTTCGCGGTCCTGCGCTTCGCTTCGGCCCTTCGGGTGACTGCCGCGACCGACCGTGCGGGATTGCTGATGCGGGCCAGCCGGAAAGCTGGCCCGCTGTCCACGACGCAGGAGCGCAGCGCATACGCCGCTCCGTTGTCGCGGTGAACGGAACCGTCGTGCTCCGTCCGGACCGCCCGACGCTTCCGACCAGGTCGCCGCGCATGGACCTATGCCGCCGGCCGCTCCGAGCCGCCGCGGGGCCGGCTGGCGATGAAGTCGAGCACCTCCTTCTCCACCCAGCGGACCGCGCGGTCCCCGATGCGGATCGGCTTCGGGAACCTCGATGCCGCCATCAGCGCGTAGACCGCAGAGCGGGACATCGCGGTCATCCGGGTTACCTCGCGAAGGGTGAGCAGTCTCGTCATCGTGCCTCCTGTTCGGGCGGCCGTCGGCCGAAGCCGACGGCCGCGGTGTCGTGGTGTGCGGTATCGACCAGCATACCATACAAATGTCTGTAACTGTTGCATCTAAACGAGTTCGGGTACGTTCCGATACGTTTGGGTACGTTCCGATACGTTCAGGTCGTCGCAGTCAACCGGAGGGCCGCGAAATCACTCGTTCCGCCAACTTCCGACCGTCTGACCACCCTGTGCCGCGACCCGCAGACGCCCGACCCGGCAACGACTGCGGGCCACCGACCGTCCCCGGACGGTTCACTAACAGCCGGGGCGATGCACGTCAGAAGGGCAAGTGGACGGCGGGATTCAACGGCGAGGAGAGTCGGTCCCGTTCCGCTCAGACCTCGACGACAGGCTTGAGGATGCGTCAACGCGCGTTGAACTGGGCTCACGGGGCCGTGTAGATCGTCTCCATGGCCGACGCGATGAAGAACGGGATCGACCCCGGCGGGGCCACGAACATCCACACGTACGGGAACGACAGGTCGCCGCCAGATGGGAACAGTGCGATCGCGATCCCGGCCAGCACGCCGAACGCGATCCACCCTGCGGGCCTGTTCAGCGGCGGGCGTTCGGCGCGGACCATGAGAATGTCCTGGCGGTCGAGGGTCTGCTCTGAGCCGTTCTGGGCTACGGTGAGCGTGTCGGTCGTGGCTGCAGCGAAGCGGCCTCGGATGTCCCGGTAGGCGTTCGGCCCGAGCCGTATCCGGACCTCGATGTCGGTGTCGTCAGCAACGACTTGGACCCGCGTCCACCCGCCCTGAGGTGAGGGCGGGCGGACGTCGGGTTGGACGCTCGACCATGTGCGCACGGTGCAGGCCTGCGCCGTGATGCACAAGGCAAGCAGGAAGGCTGGGCGTCTCATCGTTCTTCCTCGTCTGAGCCCACGCGAGCGGTGATGCGTATCTTCGAGGTCATCCTCCTCGTGTTGCCGCCGATCGGCCTGTACCAGGCTGACTCGCCTCTGCACACCCATGGCTTCGCTCTCAGACACGTTGTCGCGAAGCTGATCGTGGGGTAGTCGAGCGTCCCCACCCACTCGTCGTCATCGAGCTTGTCGAGCTCCCAGAGCTCCATGTACGGATCCTGGTAGGTGAGCACGGTCTGGCAGTTGAACCCGTCGGGTTCGACCCTCGCGACCGTCACCGCGTACTGGTTGATGTTGTCGGGATTTGCGCGCTGATGGTTCCTACCGTAGTTGTAGTACTCGGGGTCAGTGTAGTCCTTCGTGCACGAGTTCCACTGGCGCCAGCCGCCGCTCAGGTACCAGCCAGCGAACTGGAAGCCGTCCCAGCGCCGGCTGATGCCGGACTCGACGCCCCAGTTGCCCCAAGGCGGCGTGTGCGGGGCATGGCACTCCGTGTTGACGGGCCCCCAAACGCGCCGCTGGTAGTTTTCGAACACGACCGCGTAGCTACAGAGCGAGGACGTCGAGACGGCTCGCTCAGACGCGATGACGACGAGAGCGACGACGACCAGAGCCGCGGCGAATGCCCAGCGTTTACCGCAGGCGAAGAACCAAGCCATCATAAACCATCCCTTCGTAGACCGTAATACTCGCGCGACCGGTCTCCCTGCCCCCCTTGATCGCGTAGATCGCCACCGGCGTACCAGGTGCCAAGCCGTTGAGCGCGAACGTACCCTCATCGTCCGTGATCACGGAACCGCCGATGATGCCGGAAAGCATCCCGCCGCCGGGCACGGATGGACCGTAGTCGGCAACGAGGAATGCACCCTCGACAGGCTCGCCGTAGGCGTCCAGCACGTTGCCGCTGGCTCTGGCGTCCGCTCCCAGGCTGATGTGGACGTCCCGCCAGTCGCCCGCGCTGGTGGTCAGCTGGGTGATGCTCGGCGCTCGCTCGTCGGCATGGGCGAGGATGAGGACGGGACCTTCTGGTAGATCATCGAAGCGGAATGTCCCGCCCCTGACGCGAGCGCTGGCGTACACGAGATTGGATGGGTGCCGAGTCACTGCGGTGACGGAGCCGTCCAGCGGCCCGGCAGTGTAGCTGTCGGTGAGGGTGCCCTGAATCGTGACGGGCGTCTTCAGGGCGAAGTGTAGGGTGACGCCGCGCCGTGGCGGCCACGCTTGCCGGGCTGTGCCGAAGCCCTGGGCCGCGACGGTGACGACCCCGAGGCGGCCGCTCTCGAACTCGAACTGGCCCTTGCTGTCAGTCCGCGTCGTGCGCACGAGGCCGTCTCCACTCTGTTCTTCGTACTGCACGAGCGCGTTGCTGACGGGGCGCCCGGTTGCGGCCACGGTGACGGTGCCGGTGATCTTCCTCGCCTGCTGCGCGCCGGCAATGGCGGACAGCAGAATCAGCACCAGTGCAGCCTTCCATGCTCGCCTGTGCATGATGCTCTCCCTCCTCTCATCTGGTCCACTCCATGCTCGTCGCCCGCTCGGCGCCGTGTTCCTGCAGCTTGCGATACCAACGGGAATGCCAACGACCGCCGAGTTTGAAGACCTGTGCAGGCACGACGACGACAGTTCGGCTTGAGTGCACTGGCGAGGTGCTGGCCCGGCCGGCTAGACCCATCCCGAGTCGCCCCAGCCACTGCTCCCGGCCAACGCGCCGGGCAGTGTATCAGGGGTTTCCCGCGAGGTGCAATCGCTCCGCAGACCAGCGCCCACTGGCGAGGCGGCCGAAGGTGACGTTGCCGGCCATCTGGTCGTCGGTGACCCGGCCAGTGCACGCCTCCAGTGCGAGCAGCGGCTCATCGATCGAGGCAACCTCATGATCGAGGTCCGGGAGGTGTGCGAGAATCGATCCACGATCAGGATCCGGCCCACCGTGGCCACTTCCGGCCGGGGCCGGGGAGACGCGACGATGACGCGCACACGGTATCTGACCGCGGCAGTGGCGACGACGCTCTGCCTCCTCGGCGGTGGTCCGCACGCTCAAGAGCCCTGCACGGCTCGGCCCCGGTGGATCGCGGTCACGTTGGTTGATGGTTATGTGGATCGCTGGCCGGAGGACGGCGGCGAACTCGAAAGAACCTCGTTTGGACCAGCGGGTCGCTTGAGGCTGCTGGATCGTTGTACCTTGCACGGCAATGCGGTGCCTTGGGCCGTGTGGGAACTGACCGAACCAAACCCAGCGCTTGAGCGGGAGATGGCAGCTTACAGAGCCGGGGCGCGAACCAGGATCACCTTCTTTGAAGATAATAGCTTTCGCACGGCGTTCGTCACAGAATCCGTGCAGGAAATCTGCGCGGCGATGGCCGACTGCGGAGACGCTACCCAACCTTGATGGATCAGTCCACGGTTTCTGCGGCCGTCCGCCAGAGATGATCACCGCTTTTCTGGATAGCTTGGGGCAGAAGACCGTAATCCGTATCGTTCGCTTTCAGTTGATGTTCTCGTTCGCCTGTGCCGCCGCACCGTCCGGCACTGGCTGGCGTTGGCTAGCATTGTCTACAACTGTCCTTCAGAGGATCCGGGCAAAACTGCTGTTCCAGAGACTGTGGGCATCAGCTCGAAGAACTTGTCCGCCCGCTCGACAACCTGCTCGATGGCATCAGACCGGAACACCTCCGTGTGGATCTGTTCGCAGTCTTGAGTCGCGCAGTCTATCAGCCTGTGGTGAAAGTCGCGGAACCGGCCTGGCCCCGGCGCGATCGAACCCGTACACTGAACGGCTATGGCGATGGGCAAGAAACCGGCAGCGCGACAGGGGTCGCCGCTGTGGGTGACGACGGCGGATTTGCCGACGAGTGCGGGGCATCCCTTCTTCGAGCGTCTCAACCGCGTCTACAAGGAAACCTACGTTGAGCAC
>JAAXHG010000135.1 GCA_012270995.1 Vicinamibacteraceae bacterium
ATCGGGTCGGACGCGCGGCGCGGCTATGAGTTCGGGGACGGGACGCTGACGCTGAAGCCGCCGGCGCGGGAAGTGGACGGCCGCTCCGTTCAGGACGCGCTGACGTGGAGACGGATCAGCGAGTAGCGAGTAGGAACCCGACCACCAGAGGTACTTCTCGGCGCACCCGCGGGTCATCGGCGCCGGCCGCTACTGGTTTGCGGTCCGATCATGTCTCGCCCGCCTACGGCGGACGACGGCAATCAGCACTCCGGCCAGCGCTACAAGGCCCAAGACCGTATAGACGCCCGCATCAGACATCAAGAGGTCAACCACTCCTCGTCCTCCAGCCTCACCATCTCGGGAAGTCGTTACTGCACCAGGACAGCGCCACGTCATACCCCGCGAAGCCAACTGCGGCAGCAGCCAGCAGTACAGCGAAGCCGGGAATGTTCCCCCCGGCGGCGAGAACAAGAGCACCTAATGCCGTAATCAGGACAGCGATCTTGACTTTCGTCTCCGCACGGGCCAAGTCAAGGCACACGCCAGCTATTTTGGCTTTCAGCATGCCCTTTTCAACGGTTCCAGCCGGATGGACGATCGTCGGGAAGTCAACCGGGGCCGGATCTCCCATGCCGCCCGTCAGGTCTCCGCCAAGCGGATTGCCGCCGAGCGGGTTGCCTGCGCCGGGGGTACCGCTGCTGTTGTTGCCTGCGTTGACCGTACCCCCGTTGCTGGCGCAGTCGCCTCCGCTATTGCAACTCGTGCTGCCATCCGGAGACGTGTGCTTGTCTTGTTGCGCTGCAAGCGGTGGCATCCCGACCGCCAGTAATACAAAGAAGGGCACGCTCAGCAGCGCGCGGAGGACCTCCTGTTGGGGAGGACCTCCTGTTGTTAGTTTGCCTTTGCTAGCACAGGCCGATCCGCGTGTCAAACCGCGAGAGTTGTTCCCGCGCCGCGGCAGGCGACGCCGGATAAGCGGTCGCTTGCGACTGCCGCAGCCCTGTAGTACGTTGTACGACATGGCTGTTCTGACTGTTCGTATCGACGACCGGCTCGACGAGGAACTGCGCAACTTCGTTGCGCGAACGGGTGAAGGCAAGAGCGCCTTCGTCCGCGAGGCGCTGCGCCGCCACCTGGCTCTCGCGCGGCTCAAGGACCTGCGCAGGCGAGTGGCGCCGCTTGCCGAGGCCCGCGGCTGGCTCACGGACGAAGATGTCTTCGCCGAGATCTCTTGAAGGTCCTGCTGGATACGAACGTACTCCTTGCTGCCTTTGCCACTCGCGGGTTCTGTTTCGACCTGCTGCAGCTCGTCATCTCCGAGCATCGGCTGGTCGTCGGCGAGAACGTACTTGAGGAACTCGCGCGGGCTCTCCGCGTGAAGATCGGCATGTCGTCGGGCGGCGTGGCCGAGGTCGTGGGGTTCCTGAGGGAAATCGCCGAGGTGGAGGCGCCTTCGGCCCCGGCGGAATGGCCCGTCGGCGATCCGGATGACCGCTGGGTCGTCGCCGCCGCCATGTTGGGGCAGGTCGATGTCGTCGTGACGGGCGACCGGGATCTGCTTCAGCCGGGAGGGCCTTCCGATCTGCTCATCGTCAATCCGCGGGAATTCTGGAACCTCGTGTCGACGGGGCGTCGCCCGACGGGCGGCCACCTTCTCATGGACCGGCGGCGCTGACAGGCGTGCTCTCGGTCGAAGGCGCAGGCCGCGGAATGCGCCGGCCGGGCGCCCTCAGGCGCTCTTCGCGATCTTCCGCCGCAGCCAGTCGATCAGCACCCGGTTCGTCTCTTCAGGCTTCTCCTGCTGCGTCCAGTGGCCGCAGTCGGCGACGGTGTACTTCTCGAAGTCGTCGATGAAGTCCTCCATGCCGTCGGCGGAGGAGGGGCGCAGGATGACGTCGTTCTCCGCGCCGATGTAGAGGCAGGGAACCTCGATCTCCCACTTCGCGTTCTCGATTCCCGGGAACGGCCGGCCCGCCATGCGGTACCAGTTGAGACCGCCGGTGAAGCCGGTGATCTCGAAGGTCTCCGTGAAGTAGTCCAGGGCTTCCTCGGACAGGAACACCTCGCCGGGGTAGTCGTCGCGGTCCAGCATCCGGAGCAGGTCCATCTGCCGTTCGGGTGAGTCCGCCGGCATCGCCTTGAACGCCTCGACATCCCAGATGTAGCCACGCCGCAGCAGCATCTCGAAGGACTTGCGCACGTCGGCGGAGAGCGCCTTCTCGGCCCGTCCGGGCTCCTGGAACTGGACCGTGTAGTAGTTCCCGGACCGGACGATCAGCGGCTCCTCGGTCGGCTGCCGGCGCGGCAGGTTGGGCGGCCGACCGCCGGGCGTGTTCACGCCGACGATGCCGAGACAGCGGTCCGGGTGCAGCCGCGCCATCATCCACACGACCCCGCCGCCCCAGTCGTGGCCGACGAAGACGGCCTTGTCGATCTCGAGCGCGTCGAGCATTCCCGCCATGTCGTCGCAGAGGTGTCTCAGGCTGTACTCGGTCACGTCTTCCGGCCGGTCGGTCAGGCCGTAGCCGCGCTGGTCGGGGGCGATAGCGCGAAACCCGGCGTCGGCGAGCGCGGGGAGTTGGAACCGCCAGGAGAAGGCGAGTTCGGGGAAGCCGTGGCAGAGGACGACGGGGATGCCCGTTCCCTGCTCGTAGACCGCCATGCGGATGCCGTTCGTCTCGACGAACCGGGGCGCAGGCATGCCGGGGGCGGGCCTGACCTCGGCGCCGCGGACGAGACCGGGCAGGGCCAGAGCGCCGGCCAGGGCGCCGGTTGTCTGCAGGAAGCCGCGGCGTGTCAGGGCTGAGCGGATCAGGGTGTGAGACGGGATCATCGGAACCTCCGGAATCTGAACGGAGTGACGTGCGTGTCGTCCGTGCGCCCGATGACGGGCGCGCGGACCGTGACGCGGTTGGCGCGGACCGCGCCAACCGGGTTCTCTCGGGTGGCCGGAGTATGGCCGAACCGGGAGAACGAGAGAGAGGCGTACAATAGGCACGATGCGCACCGCATTCAGGCTTGCGGGTTCGTTCCTGGCGCTTGCCGTTCTGGCAGCGCCGGTTGCGGGAGTGTGCGCCGCGCTCGTCGGTGTCGAGGACCCCTGCGCCATGCAGGAGTACCACGAAGCGGCGTCCTGCGGACACGTCGAGATGGTGATGACGGGCTGTTGCAGCGCCGAGTCCGTCGATCCTCCGGCCGAAGGGATCCTCCCCGGCTCCGCCGGCGATATCGAACCGCCCGGCCTTGCCGGGAGCCTCTGTGCGGCGCCCGCCAGTGACGGCCTCGAGGCCGCGGTGCTCGCCTGCGACGGAGACCCGCCGCCCGCTGTACCGCGCTACAGGCTGTACTCGGCCCTGTTGCTCTGATCCTCCGCTGAAGCGAGTCGGAGCGGTCGCCCACTGAAGGCGGGCGGCCGCGGAGAACACGTTTCCGCGGAGGAGTCAGATGGTTCGAAGACATACGCCTTGCCTGCTCGTCGCCGTCCTGCTGACGGTCGCCTGGGCAGGAACATCGATGGCCGAGACCGGCCAGCCGTCCTCGGATCGGGCGCCGGCGGACCGCGTCGCCCAGGGAATCGCTGATGAAGCGCTGCGCGCGCTCGTCGAGGAGACGCTGGAGCGGAATCCGGGTCTGCGGGCCGGCTTCGCCAGGGCGCGGGCGGCGGCGCAGAAAGCGCCCCAGGTCGCCTCGCTGCCCGATCCGACGGCGGAGGCGACCGCCTTTCTCGCTCCGCCGGAAACGCGGGTCGGACCGCAGCGGCTCATGCTCGGCTACAGCCAGCCGCTTCCGTGGCTGGCCAAGCTGGACCTGCGGGAGGAGGCGGCGGTTCAGGGGGCGGCCGCCCTGGAGCACGGCGTGCAGGCGGAGCGGCTGCGGCTGGTCACGGAAGTGAGGCGGCTTTACCACGAGCTGGCGTTCCTCGACCGTTCGAGAGAGACGGCCGAGACCTTCGTGGAGCATCTCATTCAGCACGAGGAGGTCGCCCAGGCGCGTTACGCGACCGGCGTGGGTTCGACGCAGGCCGTGCTCAAGCTGCAGGCGGAGATCACGCGCGCCGAGCGGGCGCTCGTCGACCTGGACCTCGGTGAAGCCGCCCTGCGCGCGCGGGTCAATGCGCTGCGGGACCGCCCTGCCGCCACGCCGGTCACGAGAGGTTCCTTCCCGGTGGCGATCGAGGAAGCCGTGCTGGAGGCCGGGAAACTCGCGGCTCTGGCGCGATCGTCGCGGCCCGAGTTGCGCGCGGCGGAGGCCGAACTCGCCCGCGCCGAAGCGCTGGAGAGCCTGGCCCGGATGGCCTCCAAGCCCGACTTCAGCGTCGGCGTCACGTACACGGTGGTGACCCCGCGCGACGACGAGGCCGCCCGCCTGCTGGCCCCGGCCGGCAACGGGAACGATGTCTTCGGCGTGCGCGGCGGCGTCACGCTGCCGCTGCGCCGGCGCAGCCGGGCGGCGGCGGTCCGGGAGGCGCTCGACCTGCGCTCCCAGGCGGTGGACGAGCGGCGCGCCGCGGAACTGGTCGTCGAGTCCGAGGTGGGCGACCTGACCCAGCGGCTGCCGCTGGCCTGGAGGCGGCTGCGGCTGCTGGAGGATCTGCTGATCGTGCAGGCGGAGGAGGCGCTGGAGTCGGCGGAGGCGGGGTACATCGCCGGCTCGCTCAACACGCTCGACCTGTTCGACGCCGAGCACGTCCTGTTCGAGGCGCAGACGGCGACGGACCGGGCGAGGGCGGACTACCTGATCGGTCTCGCGGAACTGGAAGGGGCGGTCGGCAGACCGCTGGCCGCTGCCGCGGAGAGGGGAGGTTGGGAGAGATGACGGACAACGCGAACGGATTCGGCGGGCGGCTTGGGACCTGGCTGCGCGGCGCGGCCTGGGTCGTCGGGAGCTTCGTTGCCTTCTTCCTCCTGTTCTTCGATCCCCTGGACCTGCACCCGGCGGATTCCTGGCTGCAACGCACCGTCGGCTACCACGCGGGGCCGATGACCGCCGCCGCTTCGGGCGGGGAAGACGCGGCCGCCGCCGGCGAACGGGAGGTTCTCTTCTACCGGAATCCCATGGACCCGACGATCGCCTCGCCCGTGCCGGCCAAGGACGAGATGGGGATGGACTACGTGCCGGTCTACGCCGACGAGGCGGAGCGGGCGCTGGGCGCCGGCACGACGGTCTCGATCGACCCGGCGGTGGTCCAGAACATGAACGTCCGCACGGAAACGGCCACCCGGCGCGACCTGCGCCACGAGATCCGGACCGTCGGCTACCTGGAGTACGACCAGGAGCGGATGGTCACCGTGACCACGAAGTACGACGGTTGGGTGGAGAAGGTCCACGTGAACTACGTCGGCGAGCCGGTGGCCGAGGGCGCGGGCCTGTTCGAGGTCTACTCCCCCGAACTGGTCCAGACCGAGCAGGAGCTCCTCTCGGCGATCCGCTACGCGGCCCGGTTCCGGGACGCGCCGGACAGCGCCCGGCTGCGGGCCGAGGCCCTGGTCGACGCGGCGCGGGCCCGGCTCGCGTTCTGGGACATCTCTCCGGCCCAGATCGCGCGGCTCGAGGAGACGGGCGAGATCTTCCGCACCCTGACGGTTACCGCGCCGGCCGGCGGCCTGGTCATGAGGCGGATGCCGGGTCTCGAGGGAATGGCGGTGACGCCCGGAATGGAGGCGTACCACATCGCCGACATCACCTCGCTGTGGCTTTCGGTCGAGGTGTTCGAGGACCAGGTGGTCTGGATCCGCCCCGGCGCCGAAGCGGAGGTGACGTTCACCTACTTCCCGGGCGAGACGATCCGTGGGACGGTCGAGTTCATCGAGCCGGAACTGTCGGAGCGCACCCGCACGCTGACGGTGAAGATCGCGGTGCCGAATCCGGACGGCAGGCTGCGCAAGGGGATGTTCGCCACGGTCGTCTTCGATCCGGTCCTCGTTCCGGGAGCCCTGACCATTCCTACCGAGTCCGTCTTGCGGACGGGGCGGAGGAGCGTGGTCATCGTGGCCCTGGGCGGCGGCCGCTTCGAGCCGCGCGAGGTGGAGCTGGGCCAGACCGCCGGCGGTCTGGCCGAGGTCCGCTCGGGCGTGGCGGCGGGCGAGGACGTCGTCACGTCGTCCCAGTTCCTGCTCGACTCCGAGTCCAGACTGCGTGCGGCGGTCCAGCAGATGCTGGACGCGGCCTCGGCGCCGGAGGGCGCGGCCCAGGGACACGGGGGTCACGAGATGAGTCACGAGGGCCGCGACATGGGCGGGATGGACCGCGAGGGTCATGCGGCGGCCGAGCCGGAGGAGGCGGCCGATCCGCACGAGGCCCACGGGAACCACGGGCGCTGATCGGATGCTGAACCGGATCATCGAGTGGTCGCTGCGCAACCAGTTGCTGGTCGCGGCGGGCCTGGTGGTAGCGGTGGCGGCCGGGGTCTGGTCGGTGCGAACGACCCGCATCGACGCGATCCCGGATCTCTCGGACGTGCAGGTCATCCTGTTCACCGAGTTCCCGGGGCAGGCGCCGCAGGTGGTCGAGGACCAGGTGACCTATCCGATCACGTCGACGATGCTGTCCGTGCCCTACGCCAAGGTGGTCCGCGGCTACTCGTTCTTCGGCTTCTCCTTCGTCTACGTCATCTTCGAGGACGGCACGGATCTCTACTGGGCGCGGTCCCGGGTGCTCGAATCCGTGGCGGGACTCGAGGGCAGGCTGCCGCCGGGCACATCACCGCGGCTCGGACCGGACGCCACCGGCGTCGGCTGGGCCTTCATGTACGTGCTGAACTCGGATTTACGGTCGCTGGCGGAGCTTCGCTCGCTCCAGGACTGGTACCTGAAGTACGGCCTATTGACCGTCGAGGGAGTCTCGGAGATCGCCTCGATCGGCGGCTTCGTGCGCCAGTACCAGGTCGAGGTGGACCCGGTCAGGCTGCGCGCCTACGGCCTTTCGCTGCCGGTCGTCCGGCAGGCGATCGAGCAGTCGAACGCCGACGTGGGCGGCCGGCTGATCGAGATGGCGGAGCGGGAGTACATGGTCCGCGGGCGAGGCTACGTCCAGGAGTTGCGGGACCTGGAGACGATCGTCCTCGCCTCCGGTCCAGGCGGCGTACCGGTCCTGCTCCGGGATGTCGCGAACGTGACGATCGGGCCGGAGATCCGCCGGGGCCTGGCCGACTGGAACGGCGAGGGTGAGACCGTCGGCGGCATCGTCGTCGTCCGCTCGGGCGCCGACACCCGGGCAACGATCGAGCGGGTGAAGGAACGCCTGGACGAACTCGGCGGCGGCATGCCGGACGACGTGGAGATCTCCGTAGCCTACGACCGCAGCGGCCTGATCGAGCGGTCGATCGCGACGCTGACGGACACGCTGATCGTGGAGTCGATCGTCGTGGCCGTCATCTGCCTGGTCTTCCTGTTTCATTTCCGCTCGGCGCTGGTGCCGATCCTGGCGATTCCCGTTTCGGTGTTGCTCGCCTTCGTCGTCATGCGAGCCCAGGGACTCGGCTCGAACATCATGTCCCTGGGCGGCATCGCGATCTCGATCGGCGTGCTGGTCGATGCGGCGATCGTCATGGTCGAGAACGTGCACCGCCACGTCGAGGAGGATGCCGAAGCGGGCGGGAAGGAGTCCCGCTTCGACCTCGTTCTGCGCGCGGCCCAGGAGGTCGGGCCGACCCTGTTCTTCTCGCTGCTGGTCATCACGGTCTCGTTCCTGCCCGTGTTCACGCTCGAGGCCCAGGAAGGCCGGCTGTTCAAGCCGCTCGCCCTGACCAAGACCTACTCGATGGCGATGGCATCGGTGGTTGCCGTGACGGTCGTGCCGGTGCTCATGTTCTGGCTCGTGCGCGGTCGGATCGTCTCGGAGCATCGCAATCCGCTGCCCCGGCTCCTGCGCTTCGTCTACCGGCCGCTGGTCGCGGGCGCCGTGCGGTTGCGCTGGGTCCTCATCGTCCCGATACTCGCCGTGCTGGGTTCGAGCCTCGTACCGCTCAAGCGGATCGGCTCCGAGTTCATGCCGCCGTTGTGGGAGGGCGACCTGCTCTACATGCCGACGACCCTGCCCGGCGTGTCGATCACGAAGGCGAAGGAGATCGTTCAGCAGACGGACCGGATCATCCGCGGCTTCCCGGAGGTGGAGACCGTGTTCGGCAAGGTGGGCCGGGCGGAGACGGCGACCGATCCGGCGCCCCTTTCGATGCTCGAGACGACGATCGTGCTCAAGGACCAGGACGAGTGGCGTCCCGGCCTCACCCCGGACGACCTGATCGCCGAGCTCGACCGGGCGCTCCAGTTCCCCGGCGTGACGAACTCGTGGACGATGCCGATCAAGACCCGGATCGACATGCTGTCAACCGGGATCAGGACGCCGGTGGGAATCAAGCTCGGCGGCCCCGACCTGGCGACGCTGGAACGGCTGGCGGAACAGGTCGAGGCGGTGGTGAAGCCGCTTCCGGGGACGCTCACGGCCTACGCCGAACGGGTGATGGGCGGCGCCTACCTCGACTTCGATATCGACCGGGAGGCGGCGGCTCGCTTCGGCCTCCGGGTCGCCGACATCCAGGACACGATCCAGTCGGCGGTCGGGGGCATGAACGTCTCCTGGACCGTCGAAGGCCTGGAGCGCTACCCGATCAACCTGCGTTATCCGCGGGAACTGCGGGACGACCCGGAGGCCCTGGAGCAGATCCTCGTGACCGCGCCGAGCGGCGCACAGGTGCCGCTGGGCCAGGTGGCGGCGATCGAGTTTCGGGACGGACCGCCGGGCATCAAGTCGGAGGGCGCCAGGCCCAACGCCTGGGTCTACGTCGACCTGGAAAGCAGCGACATCGGCGGCTGGATCCGCCGCGCCCGCGAGGAGGTCGCCGACAAGGTGGCCCTGCCGCCCGGCTACACGCTGGTTTGGTCCGGGCAATACGAGTACATGGCGCGGGCACGTGACCGCTTCCTGCTCATCGTGCCGCTCACCTTCGTGCTGACCTTCGCCCTTCTGTACTTGAGCACGCGCTCGGTGATCAAGACGGCGTTCATCGTCTCGGCCGTGCCGTTCTCGCTCGTCGGCTCGGTCTGGCTGCTCGATCAGCTCGACTACAACTGGTCGGTCGCCGTGTGGGTCGGGATGATCGCCCTGGCGGGACTCGCGGCGGAGACCGGAGCCGTGATGCTGCTCTACCTCGACCTCGTCTACGGCGAACGAAGGGATGCGGGGACCATGAACACCTTGCGCGATCTGCGGGAAGCCGTGACCGAGGCCGCCGTCCGGCGGGTGCGACCGATCACGATGACCGTGCTGACCACGTTCGTCGCCCTCGTGCCCATCCTGTGGGCCACGGGCGCCGGCGCCGACGTGATGAAGCGGATCGCGGCGCCGATGGTCGGCGGTCTGGTGACGGTGTTCCTCGGCGTGACGTTCGTCTTCCCGGCGATGTACTTCGTCTGGCGGTCGTTTGGACTGCAGAGAGAGGACGGGAACGCAGCCGGTTGAGGCTCTTGGGCGCTGGCGCCTTTGGCAGTCAGACCGGCTCGATCAACTGGGCGTCATCGTTCTTGTAGCTGCCGACCCGCGTCGAGACGGGAAAGAACTCGAGTTCGCCGGTGTAGGTTTCGAGGTGCTCGGCCAGGGCGTCCGGATCCTGGAGCGGGCCGTCCAGCCACCGTTCGTATGGCGGTCGGGCGATGACCGGCATGCGGTCGTGGATCGGTGCGATCGCCTCGCTGGCGGGGCAGGTCACGATCGTGCAGGCGAGGCCGTCCGGCGTTCGATTCCAGACGCCGGCGAAGCCGAAGGGCCCGCCGCCGGGCAGCCGGATGTAGTGGGGCAGCCGGGAGCCATCTGGCTGCACCTGCCACTCGTACCAGCCGTCGGCGACGACGAGACAGCGCCTGCGGCTCAGGAGGGTCCGGAACCTCGGCGCCTCCACCGCGGTGTCGTCGCGGAGGTTGATCTGGGGACCGCCGCGCCTTCTCGGGAATCCCCAGCGCATCGTGCCGAGCGCGCGGCGGCCTTCCCGGTCCAGGCCGACGACCGCCACGTCCTGGGTCGGCGCGATGTTGTAGCGCGGTTCCAGGTCCGGCAGCTCGTCCAGTTCGAAGTGGGTGGCTACGGATCGAGCCTTGGAGCGGAGCGTGTAGCGGCCGCACATCGGTGAGGATCATAAGCTCCGTTTGTCGCTTGCCCGTCGACTACCGCTAGGAGAGCATGATGGCGAAGAAGGTACTGGAGCCGATCCACGCGGGCCGGATTCTCTTGAGGGAGTTCCTGGAGCCCCTTGGCTTGAGCCAGTACCGGCTCGCCAAGGGAATCAGTGTGCCCCCCCGGCGAATCAACGAGATCGTTCACGGAAAACGATCCGTGACGGTGGATACGGCGCTTCGTCTTTCGCGCTTCTTCGGCACCAGCGATCGGTTCTGGCTCAATCTCCAGACGCGTTTCGATCTCGAAGTGGAGCAGGATCGTCTGGGGGAGTTGCTCGAGACGCAGGTCGAAGTGCTCGCTCGGGCTGGCTGATGAAACGGTCCAACCCGTCGTCGGCATCGCTAGCCGCTCGCTCGAGGGCTTGCGTTCCCATGCACCCGATGTCGACGGTGACGAGCGCTCTCGTCGGCCTCCTCTTGCTTGGTGGTGCGGTCTGCTTCGCGGTTCAGGACGTTCACACGATCCCCGCCGATGACGAGATCCGCCAGATCCTGGTGAACCGGATCGACGAGCAGAAACGGAGCGTCGGCATTGTGGTCGGCGTCGTCGAGCCGGATGGCCGCCGCGTGGTTGCGCACGGTCAGCTTGCGACCGACAACCCGACCGAAGTGGATGGCGACACCGTGTTCGAGATCGGTTCGATCACCAAGGTCTTTACCGCGATTCTGCTGGCGGACCTGGCGGGGGAGGGTGCACTGGAGCTCGAGACGCCGGTGCAGCGGCTGCTCGGGCCGGACGTCACCGTGCCGACGCGGAACGGCGCGGAGATCACGTTGCTTCATCTGACGACCCACAGCTCGGGACTGCCGCGCATGCCGAACAACTTCCGGCCGGCCGATGCGGGGAATCCGTACGCCGACTACACGGTCGCTCAGCTCTACGAGTTCCTCGCGTCTCACGAACTGACGCGGGACATCGGCGAAGCGGTCGAGTACTCGAATCTCGGCACCGGTCTCCTGGGGCACGCGCTCGCCCTGAGCCAGGACACGGACTACGAGAGCTTGGTGTCCGAACGGCTTCTCGAACCTCTCGGGATGTCCGACACCTCGATCGCGCTGTCGCCGTCTCAACGGGAACGGCTGGCCATCGGCCACAGCGTGCAGCTCCGGCCGGTCGCGAACTGGGATCTTCCGACTCTTGCCGGCGCCGGGGCGTTGCGGTCGACGGTGAACGACATGCTGACCTTCGTCGAGGCGAATCTCGGCTTGCGCGAGTCGCCGTTGCAGGAGGAGATGGCGGAGACCCATCAGTCACGCCGTGACTTCTCGGCGCCTGGCATGCGAATCGGCCTCGGCTGGGTCATCCGCGGCGGCCATGGCCGCGAACTCCACTGGCACAACGGCGGCACGGGCGGCTACCGCTCCTTCCTCGGCTTCGACCTCGAATCGCGGACCGGCGTCGTCGTGCTGTCGAACTCCGGGGACAGTGTCGACGACCTGGGATTCCACCTTCTGGAGCAGGGCTACCGGCTCGTCGTGCCTCCGGCGTTCCGTACCGTGGTCGAAATCGATCCGGCGATCTACGACGAATACGTGGGCCGCTATCAGCTCGCCGAGGACCTGGTCTTCACCGTGACCCGGCAGGCCGACCGGCTGTTCGTCCAGTTGACCGGGCAGCCGCGGTTCGAGGTGTTCCCGGAGTCGGAGACCAAGTTCTTCCTGCGTGTCGTCGACGCGCAGATCACGTTCGGCCGAGGCGAAGACGGTACCGTCGACCATTTGGTGTTGCATCAGAACGACATGGATCAACGGGCCGACCGGCTTGCCGACCCGGAGTGAGCGAGGGATCGGGCTCGCCGCTCCGCCGCATCGCGCCTGGCGCTGGCGAGGATGCCGGCGCATCCAGTCGCTGGGGCTGGTAGGCGAGAACAGCTTCCACGATCAACTTCGTGACCGCGTCGACGTCGGTGTTCCAGACGATGTCGCTGGCCGGGACAACGGACGGTCCGATCGCCTCGATCAGCGCCGGCGGCCGGAGGTCGGCCACCGTCATGCCGCGCGTGATCTCGCCTCGCACCTCGACCGCGACTGGATGACGCGAACGCTCGAACAGATGGGGATGCGTTGCCGCGATGACGGCGGTCGCGTCGTGCAGGGGAACGACGGACTGCCCGACGTACTGGCGGAAGCGGTCGCGCAGGAAGTCGGTGAGGTCGGCTGCCAAGGCGGCAGCAGGCGTTTCGGCGGCGCGCATCCGCGCGGTCTCTTCGGCGCCGAAGACGACCTTGTTCGTCACGTCGAGGCCGACCATCGTCACCGGAGCGGCCTTCTCGAAGACGATGGCCGCCGCCTCCGGGTCGGCCCGGATGTTGAACTCCGCGACGGACGTGACGTTGCCGGCGGTCGCGCTGCCGCCCATGATGGTCAGGCCGGCGAGATGGCGCCGGAGATCGGGATCGCGCCGCAGCGCCAGGGCAACGTTCGTCAGCGGGCCGACGGCCAGCAGATGCACGTCGTCGACGGAGCGGGCGGTGTCGCAGAGGTAGGCGACGGCGTCGTCCGAGGCTTCGGACCGGTCCAGGTCGGGTAGGACCGCGTTGCCCAGGCCGGATCTGCCGTGGATGCGGCTGCCGTCCACGGGGTCCCCGGCGAGTGGTTTCCCAGCGCCTCGGTGGACCGGCGCGTCCAGGCCGGCGAGTTGCGCGACGACGAGCGCGTTCCGGGTCGTCCGGTTGATCCCGACGTTTCCGGCGACGGTCGTGATGCCGACGAGGTCGGCATGGTGTGCCGCGACGAGGATTGCGACCGCGTCGTCGAGTCCGGGATCGCAGTCGAGGAGGAGCTTCATTGGACCTGAGCGTACGGCTTGCCGCTTCGCTGCTCGCCCGGAGGCCGGCGAGGCCGCCGGCGCATCCGGTGACCGGCCGAACTACTGCGCATCCCGCAGCTCCATCGCCTTCGAGATGACGAACTGGTGGATCGCGGTCGTCGCGTCCTCGTCGAAGAGTTCGGCGTAGCCGGGCATCCCGAGCGGCAGCAGGCCGTCCTGGACGATGGCCATGAAGTCCGCGTGGACCGCGGGGGACATCCGGCGCAGGTCGGGGGAGGCAGTCGAGACGACCGAGGTCTGGCCGAGGCCGCGGTGACAGAGCGCGCAGTGCTCGTGGTAGAGGTCGTTGCCGCGGTCGAGCGTCTCCGCCGAGGCGGTCAGCGGCGGCAGCTCGAGGATCGAGTAATCGCGCTCCGGCGGTTCCGCCAGGGTCGCCTGGCCGTCAAGCGCGAAGACAAGCAGCTCGCCGGGCCGGTCGTACCGTGTGCTGCCGCCGACCATCGTGGCGACGTACTGCGTCCCCTCGAACAGGTAGCTGATGATCGACGAGGAGAACGACCCGTAGGCGTCGAACTCCCACAGCTTCTCGCCAGTGTCCTTGTCGTAGGCGTTGAAGTCGCCGCGGCCGCCGCCGTGGAACAGCACGCCGGTCGTCGTTGCCAGCACGCCGCCGTTGAAGGCTGACGGCAACCGGTTCTCCCAGACCTTCTCGCCGGAGAGCGGGTCGAAGGCGACGAGGAAACCTCGGTCCTCCGGGCGCGGCCCGACCTGCTCCTGCAGCTTCTGGCGGTAGGCGCCGACGGCGACGCCGAGGCTCAGTCCCCACGGCCGGATCGTGTACGTACCCGTCTCGATGAACTCCTCGGGCAGGGCGTAGAAGTTCGCGTAGTCGTGGTAGTAGAAGTACATGACGCCCCGCTCTTCGTCCCAGGACATCGGCTCCCAGTTGTGGGCGCCGGCGTTCGCGGGCGTGATCCACTGGGGCTTCTCCTCGAAGACGACGTCCGGGTTCTCGATCGGCCGCCCGGTTTCCATGTCGACGTGGGTCGCCCAGTCGATCCTGTCGGTGTAGGGGTGGGCTCGTAGCAGTTCACCCGTCTCGCGGTCGATGACGTAGAAGAAGCCGTTCTTGGGCGCCTGGAGCAGGACCTTTCGTTCGACGCCGTCGACGGTCAGTTCGCCGAGGGCGATGTCCATCGCCGAGCTGTAGTCCCAGTTGTCGCCGGGAACCGTCTGGTAGTACCACGCCATCTCGGCGGTGTCCGCGTCGACCGCGACGATCGCGGTCAGGAAGAGGTCGTCGCCGCCTCCGGGTGAGCGAACCTGTCGCGACCAGGGCGCGCCGTTGCCGACGCCGATGTAGAGCAGGTTCAGCTCCTCGTCGTAGACGAGCGAATTCCAGGCGGTGCCGCCGCCGCCCATCTTCCACCATTCGCCGCCCCAGGTCTTCGCCGCCATCTCCATCTCGGGGTGCTCGAACGGCTTCGACGGGTCGCCGGGGACGAGGTAGAAGCGCCAGGCGAGTTCGCCGGTCTCGGCGTCGTAGGCGGAGACGTAGCCGCGCCGCTTGCCGCTCTCGGAGCTGCCCTGGCCGATGAACACCTTGCCCCCGGCGGCGCGAGGGGCGCCAGTGATGTTGAAGCGGCCGAGCGCCGACGGATGCCAGGTGTCGACGTCCCAGACCTCCTCGCCGGTCGCCGCGTCGACCGCCACCAGCCGGCCGTCGAACAGGGCGACGTAGACCTTGCCCCGGTAGACCGCGACGCCGCGGTTCGCCACGCCGCCGCAGCACGAGTACTTGACGTAGGTGCGGTCCGTCTGCGGGTCGTGGGTCCAGATCTCCTCGCCGGTGGCGGGGTCGAGCGCGTAGATCACGCCCCAGCCGTTCGTCGCGTACATCACCCCGTCGACGACCAGGGGCGTGCCCTGCATCCGCTCGGAGCGGCCGCCGATCGGCTTGGACCAGGCGAGCTTCAGATCCCCGACGTTCTCGCGGGTGATCTGGTCGAGGGTGGAGAAGCGCTGCTCCTTGTACGTCTGGCCGTAGGTCAGCCAGCTCCCGGGCTCGACCTCGGCGGCCCGGATGATGCGCTCGTCGTCGACGTTGCCGGCGGTCGGGGTGACGTCGGCTACCCCACCGCTGCCGCCACAGGCGGCCGCCAGCAGGAGAAGGAGAAGGGGGGCGCACGCTGCCCACCGTGACATTGCGGTCGCTTCGCTCATCTTGAACCCTCGCCTCCCTCGATCAGTGCCTTGTCGACCTCGTAGTGGTCGGCCTCGGTGAGTCGTCGCTTCAGCGGGTCGATCCGCTGACGGGTCGCTTCGACACCGGCGTCCGGTTCCGGATCGGACAGCGTGCCGGCGAGGAAACGGTAGGCCTCCTCGGTCCGTGGGTCGAGGGTTCGACCGACGTGGTCGGCCCCGTAGTAGAGGCGGCACTCGTGGCGGATCTTCTGGTCCCACAGCACCTGGTGGAGGAACTCGGTGCCCTTGTAGAGCCAGAACAGGTCTTCGTCGCCGGCCTCGAGGAAGATCCTCAACCCTGACTCGCGGATGACGTCGGCTTTGGCCTGCGCGATCGTCGCCGGGTTGTTCGCGTTCCAGTACTCGCGGTCGACCGGGCTGCCGTAGATCGACTCCATCAGGTCGTCGGCGCGCCAGAAGCGGTGCTTGGGACGCATGTCGTTCCAGTCGTCGATCGGGGCGATGCCCGGCTCCATGGACGCGACGGCGCCGAAGGTCTCCGAGTACTTGAAGGCGAGTCGCAGCGAGCCCATGCCGCCCATCGAGATGCCGGTGACCAGAGTGCCGCGGCGATCCGTGCGCACGTTGAAGGTCTTCCGCAGGTGGGCGAGGAACGGCCCGATCAGGAAGGACTCCCACTTCTGCGAACCGTCCCTGTAGTCCATGTAGAAGCAGCGCCTGGTGGCGCTCGGCGTGACGATGACCATCGGCGGCAGGGTTCCGGCCTCCCACATGCCGACGAAGATCGGGCGTTGCCGCACCCCCAGCACGTCGCGGCTGCCACCACCGCCATGGAGGTTCAGCACGAGCGGAACGGGTTCCTCCAGGTCGTCGTAGCCGGGTGGCAGCAGGGCGTAGTACTCGACCGGCGATGGCACGAGGTCGGACTCGAGATGGCCATCGACCAGGCGTGGTCCTTGAGCCTGCGCGGCGGCCGCGAGCAGGCAGACCCCGGTTGCGATCAGGATCCGCGTTGCGTACTTCGGGTACTCGCCCTCGGTCGTCCTCGCTTCGTCTACTGCCACAGCGGGCTCGCCGCCTTCATCGTGCGGATCATCATCAGCATGCGGGCGCGGTCCTCGCCGCCTCCCGGTTCGGACACCGTGCTCTCGTACCAGAAGTACTCGGTCTTGGGTGTCTCGCCGACCGCGACGACACGCCCCCGTACTTCGTAATCGTGCTCGACGAAGCAAGGCCCCGCGAGGTGTTCGATCTCGATCGCACCGTAGAGGCCGACCCCGAGATTCGGCCAGTCCTCGAGCAGCACGCGCTGGTAGCGCGTCAGCAGGCGGACGACCAGGCTCGGCGGCAGGACGGTCTCGCCGTAGCGCTCCGCGGAGCGGTAGTGGTCGAGCGGCTCGACGATGATGGAGAGGCGCTGGTCCAGAGCCGCCTGTTCGACCCGGGCGTCGATCCCGTCGAGTTCACGGCCGGTGCCGAGGGACTCGAAGATGCGGAGGTCGGTGGGTTGGGGCATGGTCTCGACCCGCTGCTCGAGGGGGGTCTTGCCCGTGGCGGAGCCGACCCAGGTGGTGCCTTCCGCGACCCGGCGGCCGTCCTCCATGTCCATCCACACCGGGATCTGCTCGCCCACCTTCCCGTTCAGCGGCCTGCGGCCGAAGCACCGGACGCCCTCGCCGTCGGTGGTGGCGTACTTGAAGTAGAGCGACAGCCCGCCGGTCCGCCACCACTCCTCTCCGAGGGCCTCGACCAGCAGCGGCGGGAACTGCTCCATGTGGAGCGATCCGGCGACCGTGCCGCCGCGCAGGCCGAGCTTCCGCGCCGTGCTGTCCTCGTGGATCGAGCCGGGGATCGACTGTTCCAGGTTGCGGGGATGGCGGAGCGGCCCGGCGATCACGCCGTCGGCGATCGGCAGCGGTTCGAAGGGAGTGTGCTCAAGGACCTGTTCGTCGACCATTCGTTGAAGCCTCCTGGGTCTCCGACCTGATGCTCTCAAGTCGTCGTGGCGATACGGCGAGTGTATTCCTCGCTGCGGCGCGCGCCCGCCGGGCGCGTTCAACGGTCCGGAGCCCGATACCAGATCGGCGAGGTCCAGGCCCTCTCCTGGATTCGCCAAGGCTGGTCGGGATCGGCGCATGCGGCCGGCCGCTCGCTTTCGGGGAGCGCAGCGCACTGGAGCGCGTTCCAGCGGCAGCTCGGGTTCTCGAGGACTCTCGCGTAGTAGACGGCCGACCGGGAAGGGTCGAACTCGGGATCGGTCCACGTGGCGCACAGGGAGGCGGCGCCGTCCCCGCTTCGTTCGCAGGTCCATCTGGACACGTCGGCTCCGTTGTCCGGGTCGCCGGCGACATCGAACACGCGCTCGTGAAACAGGCCGTCGTGGCCGACCCAGCCCTTGATGATCTGGACCCGCTGCAGGGGCGTGCCTGGATGTTCGACGGTCCCGAGATCGGCGATGGCCGATACGAACAGCGTCGGCGCCCCGGATCCGTCGCTGGCCGGCAGCACGTTGCCCATCGGCACGGCCGTTTCGTAGGCCTCGACGATCATGTCCTGGCTCGAGCAGAGGTCGGGGAGGTCCCAGCCGCCGAACAGCCGCGCCCTGATCCGGACCCCGCTGGTACCGAAGGTCTCCTTGCGCAGCATCGCGTCGAACAGCGAGTCCCTGGTGTTTTCCTCGGCCCAGACGCCGATCAGGCCGCCGGGGTTCCGGAGCCGGTGGGGCGCGTAGGCGGGCGTCGTGAGCCGCTTCTCGAGGTCGGAGTCGACGTTGGCGTTCTGGCCCTGGTAGTCGTACTCGTCCGTGTCGCCCGGGAAGCCGTTGTGGCCGTCGGTCGAGGCGGTGATCCCGAACTGCATCGGGTTGACGCCCAGGCGCTCCTCCTGGGCCATGCCCTCGATCAGCGCGTAGCGGACGAAGTCGAGCCGCGACTGGCAGCCCTGGCCGCGCAGCCCGCCGGTGCCCGTGCCGTCCTCGCAGTCGGGAGGACGTTCGCCGTCGATGTAGCGGACCTTTTCGAAGTCGCAGAACTCGTCCTCTCCACCTACAACGCCCCACATTCCGCGCCGGCACTCCGAGTCGCCCTTCGCCTGCATGATCTCGACCAGGGCGTCCATCTCGGCCTGAAGGCTCGCCTGCGCCCGCTGTTCGTCGATCGGAACGCCACCCCAGTCGAGAGTGAACATCTGTCCGTTCGAGATGTTCGGGTTGTGCGGGATGGTGAGCGCCTGGCAGCCGGTGCCGGTGTCGTTGCACCGGCTCTTGAGCCGGGTCCAGAGGTCGAGCGGCTGGTCGGCGTCGATCCAGGAGATCGGCAGCTCCGGCGCGATCTCGTTGCGGAGGATGACGTTGCGATGGACCTTGGACAGGCCCGCACTCCGCGTGTACTCCCAGCCGTGGAAGGTCGTGAAGGAGCAGTCGCTCGACCGGTCGTAGTGCTGTTCCGCGGCCGCTTGCGTCGTTCCCCAGGCGGTGAGCAGGCCCTGACGGCACATGCTCGTGTCCTCGCCGCAGAGCCCCGGCACCCGGCCGGTGATCCGGTGGTCCAGCCAGGCGGCGCGTTCCTCGGCCGTGCTCTCCGGCCGCATCCCCCGGCAGGCCGGCTCGTCGTAGAGGGGCGAGGAGGGATCGGTGCAGAGGGAGACTTCGCCCAGCCACTCGGAGTGGTCGGTGACGGCCGCGAAGTCGAGGGGCCGAACGAGCTGGGCGATGCGCGTTGGCTGTCCCGCGTCGTCGAGCGGACCGAGTCCGAGCGCCTCGCCGCGGCCGAAGCGGTAGGCGTCGTCAGGGGTCTGGAAGCCGCCTCGGCCGAGGGCATCGAGGGAGAAGGTGGTGTGCGTGTGCAGGTCGCCGAAGAACGCCTGGCGCAGCGGGTCGTGGTTCGCGCATGGCTCCCGCGGAACGGGCTCCCTCGGCTCGGCCGGCGCGCTGGGCGGGCTCCACTCCTGCGTGACGTAAGACGGAACGCCGGTTGGCGGTATCGCGTCCCCGTTCGAGTCGTCGCCCGGACCGCAGCCCAGCGCGGCGACGACCGCGAGGCAGGCTGCGAAGCGGCGCGTCACTCCTCGGCGCCGACCCATTCGTCGGTCGGGCCGACCAGGGCGAAGTGGCCGTTCGCGCTACGTCCGCCGTCCTCGGTCGCGGTCGTGCCGACGCCGAGGTAGACGCCCTCGTCCAGCCTGCGGATCTCGTCGACGAGGGTCGTGTCGTTGAACGCTCCGTAGTCCATGATGTACGAAGGCTGGCCGTCGATGAGTGGCGGACCCATGCGTTTCTGGGGGAGAGCTGCCGAGAAGCTACCACGGGGCCTGGCGAGTCGTAGTGGAGCCGACGAGCGGATTTGAACCGCTGACCTGCTGATTACGAATCAGCTGCTCTGCCACTGAGCTACGTCGGCATCACCGGGCGAGACGGCCGGTCTCAGCGCGAAGGACGCCGGAGTGTAGCAGCGTGCGGTCACGGACCCGCTGGCGACGTTGTGGCCCGCTGCCCGCGGTTCCAGCAGCCGAACTTCAGCCGTTGGTACTGTGTCGGCTCTGCCTGACAAAGACCGAACCGGAGGCCGCGGATGGATGACCTTGACCGTTTGGGTGCAGCGCTGGAGCGAATCGCCGAAGCCATGGAGAAACTCCTCTTCTGGGTCAAGGTGGTGGTGTTGGCGGGTCTGGCGTACGTGGTCTTGATCGTGCTGTTCGTCGGGATAGTGGGGTTGTTTCAGAACTTCAGGGGCGGCCCGATGGGCTTCTGATGACCGTCAAGCAGTTCCCCCGCGTGCACGGGCCGCCGCCGGGCCGTGGCGGCCTGGCGGGCCTCTTCAGCGAACCACAGTTCCGCTGGCTCTACATCTCGAACACGACGTTCTTCCTCGCCATGCAGGGCCAGTTGGTCGTGCGCGCGTGGTTGGTGTTCTCGATCACCGGCCGCGAGCTGGCGCTCGGGTTGGTGACCCTGATGGTGGCCCTGGCCATGCTCAGCTTGGGACCGGTGGGAGGCGTCGTCGCGGATCGGTTCGAGCGGCGGTCGCTGGTGGTGGCCGGTCAGATCACCGTTGTCGTGGCCGAACTCGTCGTTCTGTCGCTGCTCCTGGGAGGCCGGCTGGAGTTCTGGCACATCCTGGTTCAGGTCGCGTTCGTCGGCGCCGTCTTCCCGTTCGTGATGCCGGCCCGCAACGCGATCATCGCGAACGTGGTCGGCCGTCGCCGGCTGACCGGCGCGATGGCGCTCACGATGACGGCGATGAACGTCACGCGGGTCGTGGGGCCGGCGGTGGCCGGGGCCTTGATCGGGGCCGCCGGCGTGACGGTGGCCTACTCGATCAACGTCGCTCTCTACGCCCTGGCACTCGCCGGCATGATGGCGGTGGGGCGGGCGCCGGCGGCGGACCGCGCGGACAGCTCCCTGTTGCAGAACATGGCGGAGGGTTTCCGCTACGTGCGGGAACATCGTCTGGTCCTCGTGCTCCTGTTCTTCGGTCTGGTGCCGATGTTCCTGGTCATGCCGTTCCAGACGCTCCTGGTCGTGTTCGCCGAGGAGATCTGGGAGGTCGGGCCGCGGGGCTTCGGCATGCTGAGCGGCGCGGCCGGCATTGGCGGGGTAGTGGGAGCGGCCTTCGTTGCCTGGCGCGGCAACGCGAGCCGGCGCCTGCGGCTGATGATGACCAGCGTCTTCGCGTTCGGTCTGCTGATGATGGGCTTCGCACTCAGCCCCTGGTTCTGGCTCGCGCTGCCTCTGCTGCTCGCCGGCAGCGCCTTCCAGGCGATCTACACCACCCTGAACAACACCGCGATCCATGTGCTGATCCCGGACTCGGTGCGCGGCCGGGTTTCCGGCTTTCTGACGATGTCGTTCTCGTTGCCGATGCTGGGCGCCGTGCCGATCAGCGCGCTCGCCGAGGTGTGGGGCGCGGCTCTCTCGGTGGGCCTGGCCTCGTTGCTGGCGGTCGTGGTGGCGGTCGTGTTCTACCTGGCGAGCCCGGATCTGCGACGGATGGACCTGTCGATCGTGAAGGCGTTTCGCGAGGCGATCATGCTCGATGCGGACCGCCCGGGCGTCGCGCGGCCGGCGTCTCCGGCCATCAGGCGGCCCGCGGGGCGAGAGTAGGGGGAGGGCTAGGATGCTGATCACGATCTCGAGGCAGTACGCGTCCGGCGGCACCCAGGTGGCGAGCCTCGTGGCGGAGCGGCTCGGCTGGCGGCTGGTCGGCAACGCGCTGATCGATGAAGTCGCGCGCCGTGCCGGCATCCCGCCGGAAGAGGTCCAGGCACGTGAAGACCGTCCGCCGAGTTTCGTCGAGCGTCTTGCCCGCGTCGCCAGCGCTGAGCTTCCGGACCTCTTCCTGCCCGCTCCGCCGCTCGGCCAGCCGATCGGCGAGGGCAACCTGGTCCGCGTGACCCGGAGCGTCGTCTGCGAGATGGCCGGTGAGGGTCCCTGCGTGTTCGTGGGGCGTGCGTCGGCGGCGGTGCTGGCGTGGCGAGAGGACGCTCTGCACGCGCGGCTCGTGGCGGGGCCGGAGTTCCGGCGCCGCGTCGCTGTCGAGGTAGTGGGCGTGGCCGCGGCCGAAGCCGCCGCCGCGGTCGAGCGGCGCGACGCGAACCGCATCCGCTATCACCGCGAGTACTACGCCCGGGACTGCGACGATCCCCGCCACTACGATCTCGTCCTGAACACGGAGCGGCTCGGCTTCCCGGGCGCCGCGGACCTGATCGTTCACCGGGCCCGGGCGCTCGGCTGGGCCCAGTCGTAGTCGTCGGCGGCGCCCGCTCGCCCTGTTGCGCGCTCGGGGGCGGCTTCCAGGATCGTTGGCGCCGGGCTGCGTCGCGCCACGCGGTCCGGTGACGCGCCTTCGCGGCACCTTCACGGCGGCTCTCGCTACGATCGCTGCTACGATGAGTAGCTGCCTGGACCGGCAACAAAGGACGGAGACTTCGACATGGCGATCAACATAGCCCATCGACCGGACCTCGACGAGCGCGTCGAGTTCCTCGCCAAGGTCCTGCACGGAGGCGCCCGCGGCAGCAAGGTCAAGGTGATCGAGAGCGCGATCGAGGCGCTCGAGGAGAAGCGGGGCGTTCGGAAGTGCGGCCCCGACGAGATTCGGGCCGCACTGACCAAGCTCAGCGAGAAGGGGCCGCGGTTGCGGGCCGAGGCCCTTGCCGCCGACCCGACGCTCGACCCGGACAGGCCTCTGTCCGAGACGCTCTTCGAGAGGCTCTACGATGAGCGGGGACTGCCGAGGTGATTGCCGTCGACTCCTCGGCGGTCATGGCGATTCTCCATGAAGAGCCGGATTTCCGGGCCTTTCGGGACTGCATCCTGGGCGCCGGCGGCGCGGTTCTCTCGGCCGGCTCGGTGGTCGAGCTGGCCGCCGTTACGGCGGGGAAGGAACTGGCGTCCGCCGTCCTCGACGAGTTCCTCCTGCTTCCTTTCATCGAGATCGAACCGGTCGACGCGGAGCAGGCGCTCGTGGCGGTCGAAGCGTATCGACGGTTCGGCAAGGGCCTCCATCCCGCCCGACTGAACTTCGGCGACACGTTCGCGTACGCCCTCGCGTGCCGGAAGAAGCTCCCGCTTCTCTTCAAGGGTGGAGACTTCTCGTTGACCGACATCGAGCCGGCGCTTCCCGCATAGACGCTCGCGTAGTGGTTCCGTTGCGGAGCAGGGAGGTTTGGTCCGGTTCGGTGGGAGCCTGCTGGTCATCGGCGCAGGCGGCGCCGCGGGCTGAGCCCCGCCGGAGACGGTAACGGGCTGGCGTAGGATCGCCGTCGATCCGAATGACCGAGAACGGGAACAGATTGAAGCGCGGCTCTGGGACGTCGCGAACGAACTTCGGGCGAACTCGCGGCTCAAGGCCTCGGAGTACTCCACTCCCGTGCTCGGGCTCGTGTTCCTCCGCTACGCGGACCATCGATTCCGCGCGGCGCGGGGCGAGATCGAGGGCGGCGGCAGCGCGCGGCGGAAGATCGGCGCGGCGAACTACCAGGCTCGGGGAGTGCTCTACCTCCCCGAGGAGGCCCGGTTCCAGGCGCTGATCGACCTGCCCGAGGGGGAGAACGTCGGCGCCGCCGTCAACGCCGCCATGCGCGCGATCGAGGACGCCAATCCGGGCTTGAAGGACGTTCTCCCGAGGACGTACAACCGCCTCGGCGCCGCTCTCCTGAGCGAACTGCTGAAGGCGATGAACTCCGTGCCCCTGGACGTCGAAGGCGACGTCTTCGGCAGGATCTACGAGTACTTCCTCGGCAAGTTCGCGATGAGCGAAGGGCAGAAGGGGGGCGAGTTCTTCACCCCGACCGCCATCGTGCGGTTGATCGTGGGCGTCATCGAGCCGTTCGGCGGCCGCATCTTCGATCCCGCCTGCGGCTCCGGGGGCATGTTCGTGCAGAGTGCCCGCTTCGTCGCCGAACACCGCCGCGGTCCGGGCGCCGCGCTGTCCGTGTTCGGCCAGGAGCGGGTCGCCGAGACGGTCCGGCTGGCGAAGATGAACCTCGCCGTCCACGATCTCGAGGGCGACATCCGGCAGGGCAACTCGTACTACGAGGATCTCCACCGTTCGCCCGGCCGCTTCGACTTCGTGATGGCCAATCCGCCGTTCAACGTGAGGGAGGTCGACAAGGACCGGCTCAAGGACGACCCGCGTTTCGGCTTGGGGCTACCAAGGGCCGACAACGCGAACTACCTGTGGATTCAGGCGTTCGCGAGCGCGCTGGCCGACGGCGGCCGGGCCGGCTTCGTCATGGCGAACTCGGCCGCCGATGCCGGGCATTCGGAACTCGAGATTCGCCGCAAGCTGATCGAGAGTGGCATCGTCGACGCGATCGTCGCGGTGGGACCGAACTTCTTCTACACGGTCACCCTTCCCTGTACCTTGTGGTTCCTCGACAAGGGGAAGGGCGGCACGGATCGGGAGAACCGCGTGCTGTTCCTGGACGCCCGCGAGATCTACCGCCAGATCGACCGGAGGCATCGGGACTGGACGGAGGCGCAGGTCGATTTCCTGGCGAATGTCGCTCGCCTCTACCGCGGCGAAGCGCCGGAGAACCTGCACGACAGTGGGGAGATGCTGGCCGAGCGCTTCGGCAAAGAGCCCGCCTACCGGGACGTGCCCGGCCTGTGCAAGTCGGCGACCCTGGCCGAGATCGAGGACCAGGGCTGGAGCCTCAACCCGGGCCGCTACGTCGGCGTGGCCGAGCGGGAGGCGGAAGACGTGGACTTCCAGGTCCGGCTGCGCGAGCTCCACGACGAACTGGAGCGGCTGAACCGGGAGGGCCGGGAGCTGGAGGAGCGGATCGCGGAGAACGTGGCGGCGTTGCTCCCCCAGTACTGATGGTCGGGCCGAGTGAGTGGGCGCCGGTGCGAGTCCGGGACGTAGCGAAGATCGTCGGCGGCGGGACTCCCTGACGAAAGAACCCGTCCTTCTTTGGTGGCGAGGTCCCCTGGATCACTCCCAAGGATCTGTCAGGGTTCAAGCATCGGTTCATCAGCAGGGGCGCGACGAACCTCACCTCCGAAGGACTGGATCGCTCTTCTGCCCGTCTTCTCCCAGCTCGGGCGGTGCTGTTTTCGTCGAGAGCGCCAATAGGCTACGTCGCCTTGGCGCAGCAGCCGTTGACCACGAACCAGGGCTTCCGCAGCCTGGTTTGCAACGAAGACCTGGCTATCCCGGAGTTCCTGTTCTACTCCTTGAAGGCGAACGTGGCCGCCATCGAATCCGTCGCTTCCGGGGCGACGTTCAGGGAGATCTCGGGCAAGGCCCTGGGTTCGTTCAAGGTCCCGCTCCCGACTCTTGCAACCCAGAGGCGGGTTGTCGCCATCCTCTCCGCCTACGACGACCTGATCGAGAACAGCCTCCGCCGGATCGAGATCCCGGAGGAGATGGCGCGAAACCTCTACCGCGAGTGGTTCGTCGAGTTCCGGTTCCCCGGCCACGAGCGCGCCCCCTTCGTCGACTCGCCGCTCGGGCGGATTCCGGAGGGGTGGCTTGTTGCCCCGCTTCACGACCTCGTGGAGACCCAGCCCTGCCCTTCGTCGACAAGGTCGTCCTCTTCGGCTCCCGCGCCCGCGGCGACCACGAGGAGCGGTCGGACATCGACCTGGCGGTGTTCTGCGACGGCGCGAGCGACGACGACTGGCTGGAAGTCCTCGCCTGCCTGCGGGAGGACCGGATCGACACGCTGTGCAAGGTGTGGACTGCGTCCGCTTCGACGAGTCGAACGCGGCGCTGCGGGAGAACGTGCTGACGGAGGGAGTCGTGCTCTACGAGCGGGAGGACGGCGAGTGAGCGAGACGAAGCTGGCCTGCCGGCTGAACAATGCCGAGAAGAGTCTTGCGCGGCTGGAGGCGGTGGCGCGCAAGCCCCTGGACGAGGAGTACGTGAATCTGGACGCCACGGTCCACCGCTTCAACGTCGCGTTCGAGACCCTGCTCAAGGCGCTCGACGCGCATCTGGCGTCGGTACGCCGGATGTCGCCCGCCGAACGAGGGCGCTCGAACTTCGAGCGGCTCCGGGCCGCGTTCCGGGTGGGTCTGATCGACGACGACCGGGTCTGGACCCGCATCCGGAGGGCGCGGAACGCGACGGTTCACGAGGTCGACCAGGAGCAGGCTCTGGCGCTGTATCGGGCGGTGAAGACCTATGTCCCGTACCTCCGCGCGCTGCTTGAGCGGATGAGGGCGGCGTGATGCAGTTCGCCCCTCCGCAAGGGGGATCAAATGATGAGAGAAATCTCCTGTTTCTCCTCCTCTCCCTCGTTCTTGTGGCAAACTGAGAGGGCTCACATGATCCGTTTGTCGTCCGCAGCCGAGCGATCGTGAGCGTGACGTGATGTCCCATGGCTACGGCGAGGACGCGCTGGTCAAGCAGGCGGCGGTCGAGTTGCTGGGGGGACTGGGCTGGGAGACGGTCGACGCCTACGGCGAGTTCGGTCGCCCGGACGCCGACGGCCGGAGCGCACTCGGCCGCGAGACGGAGGCCGAGGTCGTCCTGACGGCGCGGCTGCGACCGGCCCTGCTTCGCCTCAATCCGGACGCGAGCGAACAGGCGGTCGATTTGGCGCTCGAGGAGATCGTCCGCGACCGGTCGCTCATGAGCCCCGCGGCGGCCAACCGCGAGGTTTACGGTCTGCTGAAGGACGGCGTCCGCGTGACGGTCCCGGCGCTCGAGGACGACGGCGAGACGGTCGAACGCGTCCAGGTCATCGACTGGAACGATCCGGCGAACAACGACTTCCTGCTCTGCTCGGAGTTCCGGGTCGCGGGCGAGATGTACCGCTGTCGCGCCGACCTTCTGGGCTTCGTCAACGGCCTGCCGCTTCTGTTCGTCGAACTGAAGGCCGCGCACCGCCGGCTGGAACTTGCCTTCGACGACAATCTGAGCCACTACAAGGAGGAGATTCCGCAGCTCTTCTGGTTCAATACGACGACCTCCCGCGCCACCTGGGAGTTCTTGCGCGTCTCGGCAGCCTCGACCTGGTTCCAGAGGCGGCCCCGATCCTGCACCCATGACGGCGCGTCGTCAGGAGCGAGGATCTCGGTGTGGTCCACGGCGGCGCGGCGCGTGTAGTCGTGGGACTCGCCCGTGCGCTCGTCTACGAGCGCCTCACCGGAGCGGTACGCCGCGCCGGCGCTCATGCCGGTGCTCCGTCCGTGGATCTTCACCGACAGGTGAAAGATCGCCCTGTCTGGCTCTGGCGCACTGCGAAATCGCAGAGTTCGAATAAATGCGCCTTCTCTGCGTTCGGTTGGCGGATCCCGGGATCTGATCCGGACCGTCTGCTAGGGTTCGAGGACATGGAGAACGTCGAGGCCGCGAACGAGCGTATCACCAAGCTGAAACAGCGGCGCGATCAGCTGACCGCCCGGCTTCAACGGCTCCAGCAGGCTGAGAAGGCGAGGCAGAGAAAGCTCAGGACCCGACGCCTCATCCACATGGGGACGATGATGGAGACGCGGGCGAAGGACGACCCGGACTACCGGGAGCGGGTCCGGGCCGCGCTCAACGAGTTCCTCACCAGGGAGCGCGACCGGAAACTCTTCGAACTGCCGCAGCGGGAAGACTCCGAGAGTACGATCCGCCGATGACCTTCGACACCCTCGCCGCCGCCAGGAACCTGGAGGACGCCGGCCTGACCGCCAAGCAGGCCGAAGCGGTGACCACCACGATCCGCGTGGCGATCGCCGAAGGCACCGCCACGAAGGAAGACATCTACCGCTTGGAGGCCCGCATCGCCAACTCCGAGGCCCGGCTGATCAAGTGGATGGTCGGAGTCGGAATCGCCAGCGTCGGACTGGCCGTCGCCGGAGCCGGACTGCTGATTCAGTTCCTGCCCGGATAAAACCCCTTCTCCTGCAGGGGGCCTGTTCTCAGTAATAGCAGGTGAGGGTGTACACCTGGTTCTCGGGATCCCACGTGCTCTTGCACGTCATGGGCTCTTCCTCTTCTGGCTCTTCAGGGTTTCGTGTGGAA
>JAAXHG010000123.1 GCA_012270995.1 Vicinamibacteraceae bacterium
TACCCCGGTGAGATATCCGGGCTAGGCGACGGGGCGGTCACCCACGATCGAGACCCTCTCGCCGAAACGTGACTGCGGGTAGTAGTCCCACACGGCGTGATGCTGGGTGCAGCGGTTGTCCCAGAGCGTGAGCGTGTTGGGCTCCCAGCGCACACGACAGGTAAGGGAGACCGTGGTGGCGATGTGCCTGAAGAGCATGTCGAGCAGGCCCCGGCTCTCCCATCGACGCATATGGCGGATGTGGGACGTGAAACCGCTGTTGACGAACAGGGCCTTGCGGCCCGTCTCGGGATGGCGGATCACCACCGGGTGCTCGGTCCTCGGGTACGCCTTTCCGTCGGGCGCCGCGTATCCGTACTTCCCGATGTAGGGCAGCGCGCCGTCGTGGACCGCGACCAGCCCCTCCAGGAAGTTCTGCATCCGCTCCGAGAGGGTCTCGTAGGCGCGGTACATGTCGGCGAAGAGCGTGTCGCCTCCCGAGCCGCACTCGGGAATCTCCTTGATGTAGAGCATCGACGCCATCGGCGGCTTCTCGTCGCACGAGACGTCGGTGTGCCAGCCGTCGCCCGACGTGTACTTCGACTTCTGGGTCGTCTTGATGACGAGGATCTCGGGGTCGTGTCCGCCCTGGTACTCGGAGCTCTTGTGCAGCGGGTGGACGTGCAGCGGACCGAAGGAGCGGCCGAAGTCCTTGTGCTGCTCGCGGGTGAGTTCCTGGTTCCGGAAGACCAGCACCTGCCACTCCAGCCAGGCTTGTCTGATGTCGTCCTGCTGCGACTGCGAGAGCGGCCGGGACAGGTCGACTCCCTCGATCTCCGCGCCGATGTGAGGTGTCAGGGGTCGGATCGCGATGGGGGCTGCGGCGGGCGCCACGTCGGGGCGCGTCTCGAAAGCTGCTTGTACGGTCATGATGCCGGTCATCCTGTCATACGATCCGCCGGCCACCGATGGAGGAAGGAAAGATGAAACCAGTTTGCTTTGTCATGGGCGCCGGCGCCGGAATCGGCGGAACCGCGGGCAGGAGGTTTGCTCGAGAGGGGTACCACGCGGTGCTTTGTCGCCGGAGCGACGAAGACGGACTGAACGCGTTGATCGCCGGCATTCGTGAGGAAGGAGGGGAGGCGTCCGGCTTTCTCCTGAACGCCGTCAAGGAGAACGCCATCGAGGATCAGATCGCCCACGTGGAGGAGGAGATCGGCCCGATCGAAGTGCTGATCTACAACCTCGGTGCCCAGATCGGCAACCGGACGCTCGCCGAGACCAGCTACAAGGCCTTCGAACTCGGCTGGCGCATGGCGACCTTCGGGCTCTTCCGGACGGCGTCCGCGCTCTGCCCCCGCATGGTCGAGCGTGGCCAGGGAACGCTGATCGTCACCTCGGCCACGGCCGCGGCGCGGGGCAACGCCGGACAGCACTCCCACGCGGCCGCGATGGGGGGCCGCCGCCTGCTCTGCCAGACGCTGAACGCCGAGTTCGCCCCGAAGGGAATCCACGTGGCTCACGTGCTCGTGGATGGAACGGTCGACGCCCCGGACACGCTGGGCAAGATGCTCGGGCCGGAGCGCTTCGAAGCCCTCCGCAGCACGAAGGGAGCGGCCGACGGCCTCATCCTGCCCGAGCAGGTGGCGGAGACCTACGTCCATCTCGTCCGACAGCATCGATCCACCTGGACCTTCGAGCTGGACGTGCGCGCCTACAACGACAAGCCCTGGTGGAACTGAGTGGTGACGATCGTCGCCACCGCCGCGACGGTGCTTCTCGCCGCCGTCGGCGCCGGCGAGAGTGTCGACTGGCCGCGCTTCGGCAACGATGGCGGCAACAGCAAGTACTCGCCCCTCGACCAGATCGACGCCAACAACTTCGACGAGGTCGAGGTGGTCTGGACCTGGGAATCGGTCGACGCTCGACTCACGGAACGGCTTGAGGCCGCGCGGAAAGGCGACGTGGAGGCCGCTGATCGGGAAGACGCCTTTGCCGTCATTCTCGCCGGGGAGGCCGGACTGCCAACGCGGGTTCGCCCGGGACCTTTCAAAGCCGTTCCGGTGGTGATCGGTGGGCGCATGTACGTGAGCACCGCTCTCGGACAGGTCGCGGCCATCGACGCGGCCTCCGGCGAGCCGCTGTGGAGCTATGACCCCCAGAGTTGGGAGGCCGGACGACCGGCGAACATGGGCTTTCAGCATCGAGGCGTGGCCTACTGGCAACACGGCGGCAAGAAGCGTGTGTTGATGCCGGCGCACGACCGCCGCCTGCTTTCGCTCGACGCGATGACCGGCAAGCCGGACCCCGACTTCGGCAGGTACGGCACGGTGGACATGACCAGAGATCTGGGTCGCGAGGTCACCGAGTCGAGGACGACCCACAGTTCACCGCCGTCGGTGTGTCGTGACGTCGTAATCGTCGGCTCGATCGTGTCCGATGCTCCAACCCGCAAGGAAGCGCCCCCCGGGCATGTGCGCGCCTACCATGTCGAGAGTGGCGAGGTGGCCTGGGTCTTCCACACCATCCCCCAACCGGGTGAAGAGGGCCACGACACGTGGGAGGACGGTTCGTGGGAGTACTCGGGAGGCACCAACGTCTGGTCGATGATCGCCGTGGACGAAGAGCTCGGTCTCGCCTACCTGCCGATCTCGACACCGACCAACGACCTCTACGGCGGTCACCGGCTGGGCGACAACCTGTTCGCCGAGAGCCTGGTGGCCGTGGATTGCGAGACCGGAGCGAAGCGCTGGCACTTCCAGATGGTGCATCACGGCCTGTGGGACTACGACCTGCCGACGGCGCCCACGCGAATCGATGTGAAGGTCGGAGACAAGCTCGTCAAGGCCGTGGCGCAGCCGACCAAACAGGCTTTCCTCTTCGTCTTCGACGCCGAGACCGGCGAGCCGTTGTGGCCGATCGAAGAGAAGCCGGTGCCGACGGAGACGGTGCCGGGAGACCGCGCTTCGCCGACCCAGCCGTTCCCCACGAAGCCGGCGGCCTACGACCGCCAGGGGATCACCGAGGACGATCTCATCGACTTTTCGCCGGAGCTTCGCCGAGAGGCACTGGAGATCGCGGCCGATTACGAGTTGGTGCCGCTCTACACGCCCCCGCGTCTCGAGGGCGACGGCAAACCGACGATTCAGCTCCCGGCCGATGGCGGGGGGACCAACTGGACCGGCGCCGCCGTCGACCCGGAGAGCGGCCTGATCTACGTACCGTCCCACACACGACCGGTTACCGTGTCACTGACCACGCCGGATCCCAATCGCTCGAACATGCGCTACACGCCGAGGCGCTGGTTCGACAGCGTCCGGGGTCCCCGTGGCCTGTCGCTGGTGAAACCGCCCTACAGCCGCATCACCGCCATCGATCTCGCCACCGGCGAGCATGCCTGGGTGGCGGCGCACGGGGAGGGGCCACGCAACCATCCCGCGCTCCGGGAGCTCGGCCTCGGTCGACTCGGCAGGCTCGGCAGAGCGGCGCCGCTGGTCACCAGGACCCTGCTCTTCGTGACCCAGAGTGCGGAGAACACGACCGGCGGCAGCCCGCGGACACCGGATCGACCGCCCGAGATCAGCGTCTATGACAAGAAGAGCGGCGCCTACCTCGGCGGCATCGAGCTCCCGGACTCACCCAACTCGAACCTCATCACCTACCAGGTGGATGGCCGGCAGTACCTCGCCGTCAGCGTGGGTGGAGGGCGCCCGATGATCGGCGGCGGGGGAACACCGGCCCGGGTCGTCGCCCTGGCGCTCGGCTCGCCGGGAGGATCGTGATCTAGACCGGCGTCGCAAGGCCTTGCCCTTGGGTGTGCGATCGGGAGGCGCTGGCGGCACGAGGTGTCAGGAAGAACCGTTCCCCCCCGACGCGATTTCGACGGTGAGCGCGACGAAGGCGTCGACCTGTTTCTCCAGGGTGTCCAGGTCGACCGACCCGGGCCAACGGTCGTCGGGATGGTGAAACAGACCGTTGCTGCCGAGCAGCGACAGGTAGCTGCCACCGCCGTCGAAGATCGCACGCGCCTCGCCGAAGGGGCGATCAGACACCGGAGTCAGGACGCCGGGCTCGACACCCTCTCTGCTCATCGCCTCCAGCGCCCTCGCCATCAGCGAGTCACTCGACGCCTGCAGGCGGATGTTGCCGCCGACGGCGGCAGCGAAGTTGGCGCCGAGGTGGAGCCAGAGGTGGGCGCCACCGATCAGATCCTGGCGGGACTCCAGGAAGTGGTCGAGCCCGACATGACCGAGCTCGTGGCCGGTCGAGGCGACGAAGTGCATGGTACGGCGAGGGGGCTCGGCACGCAGCGCGCGTAGCAGCTCGACCCAGAGCGCGAGACCCCCGCCCCTCTCTGACGCCACCTGCCACCAGCCACTGCGCGGGGTCATCACCACGACCGGCGCGGCTTCGGCCTCGCTACCCGGTACCGTGGCGGTGACGTTGTAGACCCGAGTCGGCACGCGTTCCACCGCGACCACCAGCCGTGCCTTCGCCGCCCGCTCACGGGCCGCGACGAGGCCCGGTCCCGCCTCGCTCGGCAGTTGCAGCACCGGGTGACCGTAGGGCTCGAGATAGCGGTCGGCATTGATCAGTGCGTAACCAGCCGGAAACCGGGGCGGGCGCGGAACGTCAGGCGGCAGATCGAACTCGAAACCGCCCGTGACGATCACCAGACCGCGGACCTCCGGCGCCGTGCGCACCTCGTGGAAGAGGGGCAGGTACTGAATAGTCGGCGGCCAGCGCGCAACCACGATCTCCGCGTCGCTTCCTGGAGTACCCAGGGTTCCCGTGATGCCGCTCTCGTCGGTCGTCTCGGTGGAGTCGATGAGCGGGATGCCCTCGTAGCGGCTGGTCGAGCCGTCCTCCCCGGCGATCTCGACGAACGCGCTCACGGTGTCGGTGCGTTCGAAGTCCAGCGCCTCGAGTTGCGGCTCGACTCCGGCTTCGCGCACCAGATCGGCGAGCCAGTGTGCCGAGGTGGTGTCGACCTCGGTGCCGGTTCGGTGGATCCCCTGGGCGTCGTACTCGCGGATCACTCGCGCGAAACGCTCAGGTCTGGACTCCGAGGTCGGGTCGGATCGACTCACCGTCCCGTCCGGGGCTGGAACGGAGCACCCCACCGTGGCAACCAACAGCAATGCCGATCCGATGAACAGGAGCGCGGCGGCTGCACCCTGTCTACTCACGCGGGGAGTAGATGACCCAGATCTTCGTGTAGCCGTCCGTTTCGAAGACTCCGGTCCACTCTTTCGGCACCGTCACTGCCTCCCCGGCGCTGATCACGAGCTCCGTTCCGTCCGAGGACGTCAGGGTGACGCCGCCCTCGAGGAAGTACATGAACTCGTCGACGCCGTACGGCCGCGTGATCTCGATCCGGGTCTTGCCGGACTTGTACATGCCGGATGAGAAGTTCCTGTCGCTTGAGACCAGCGACGTAGCCGTCTGCGTCACGTGCCCGTCGGCGTGGGTCTGCTCGACCACGTCCGGGCGCTCGAAGATCTGGCCGCCGAGATCCGGCTTGCTGATCTTCGCCGGCCGAACGGTCTCATCGCTTGCAGCCACCATGGAACTCCCAAGGACTGTCGCACAGAGGATGATCAGGACGCTTCTCTTCATGGGTGTACTCCAAACGCCACGAATTCCGCCGGGGACTCGTTGCCGCCGATCGCGACGACGATGAACTGGCGACCCTCGTGCAGGTAGGTTATGGGCGCACCGGTGGTGCCGGATGGGAGTTCCGTCTCCCAGACCACCTCGCCCGTGGTCTTGTCGTAGGCGCGGAACTTCCTGCCCCAGTAGCGGCCTTCTTCTCCCTCGATACCGGGGATGGCGTCGCTGCCTTCACCGATGAACAGCAACGTCTTCGTCACCAGCGGCGCCGGTCGGCCGGCGACCCCAAGGGGCGGCACGTCGAGGCCCTCGAGCAGGGGATGGTCTCGAGGCCCATCGCCGTTGGCCGCCATCCACACGTGCTCGCCGCGATGCAGATCGATTGCGGTGATCCGGCCATAGGGCGGCTTCACGATCGGGAGTCCGTCGAGGGTCGGTACGTCGGGAGCGTCGTAGCCCATCACGTAGCCGAGCGTCGCGTCGCTCGCTTCCGGCTTCTTGAGGGAGTACACGCTCGGCCAGGTGTGGGACACGGCGTAGTAGACGCCGGTCTCGGGATCGAAGGCGCCGGTGTGCCAGTTCCCGGTTCCCCACGCACCCGGATTCGTCAGGGTGCCAATCTTCCCCTGCTCGTCGTCCATCAGGCCGGGCGGCGTGAAGATCGGCCCGAGACGGAAAGGCTTGACGAGTTCCAGGGCCCGCGCCCGGAGCTCCGGTGTGAAGTCGATCAGGTCGTCCTCCACGAATCCCTGCCGGTCGAAGGGCGGCGGCTTCGTCGGAAACGGCTGGGTCGGCGACAGTCGCTCCCCGGGAACCCGTGAGCCGGGTACGGCCCTCTCCTCGATCGGCCACACCGGCTCCCCGGTTCGGCGATCGAAGACGTAGAGGAAGCCCGTCTTCGAGGGCTGCATGACGGCGTCGATACGCCTCCCGTCGACCGTGATCGCACCGAGGGTCGCCGGGCCGACCGTGTCCCACTCCCAGACGTCGTGGCGCACCATCTGAAAGTGCCAGATCCGCTCGCCCGTGCTGGCGTTCAGTGCCACCAGTGCGTTGGAGTACAGGTTGTCGCCGGGCCGGTGGCCGCCGTAGTACGCCGCGGTCGGGGCCGAGAGCTGGACGTAGACGTAGCCGAGGTCCTCGTCGGCCGTCAGGCAGCACCACGATCCGAGGTCGCCCGAGTACTCCCACGAGCCGTCGCCCCAGGTCTCGTTGCCCGGCTCGCCCGGCCGCGGCACGACGTGGAACGTCCACAGCCGGCGGCCCGTGCGGACGTCGTAGCCGCGAACGTCCTCCGGCGTCGCTTCTCTCTTGTCGCCGCCGTCGCCGGCGCCTCCCGTGAATCCGGCCGTCACGACGACGTCGCCCACGACGATCGGCCCGGCGGTCCAGGTGAAGTCGCCGGCAAGCGGGCCCGGGAGGCGGAGACTGACGCGTCCCTGGTCGCCGAAGTCGCCGTCGAGCTCGCCGCTCGAGGCGTCGACCGAGTACAGGTAGTTGCCGCGCACGAGGAACACTCGTTGCTGCTCGCCGCTGGTCCAGAGGTCGACGCCTCGCGGACTCAGGCCGCGCGCCTCTTCGATCGTCGGCTCGAACGGCGCCTGAGACCACAACGTCTCGCCGCTCTCCGGGTCGACGGCGCGTAGCAGACCGACCAGGTTGGTCAGGAAGAGGCGACCGTCGACCATGATGGGCGTCGATCGCAGGTTGTTGCCCGGACGCAGCTCGGGGAACTCCTCCCTGAGCTCCGGCTCCAGACCCGGCCGTCGCCATACGATGCGCAGATCGCCGACGTTCGAGGCGTCGATCCGGTCGAGCGGCGAGTAGCGCTTGAAGGTGCGGTCGCCACCGAAGTACGGCCACTCGCCCTCTTGCGCCGCCAGGGCCGACCCCAGCACCAGCACGCCGGCGCACGCGACCAGGGTCAGACTCCTGGCGCGAGGCCGAACATCGAAGGCACCGACTTTCGAACTGAACCAGATCATCCGATCCAAAGAACCGGGTCAGTCGATGATCGCCTGCATCACGGCATTCTGGAAGTCGGCCCGGAGCGGACCGCCCGGCGTCTGCACCATGAGAACCGCGGTCAGGTCCTCCTGCGGATCGACCCAGTAGCTGGTGCCGAACGCGCCACCCCAGCCGAAGCTTCCGGTGGACCGGTGGTCACCGCGGGCCGCGACGCCGTCGAGCACGACGTCCACGGTCAGTCCGAACCCCATCCCGGGGCTCCTCGCCTTCTCGTACAGGTCGCCGACGTGGTTCGACCCCATCAGTTCGACGGTCCGGGAGCCCAGCAGCCGCGTGCCGTTCAGCTCCCCGCCGTTGACCAGCATCTGGGCGAACTGCAGGTAGTCTTCGGCCGTCGACCAGAGACCGCCGGCACCCCCGTGCAACGTCGTCGTGGCAAGCCATTCCGGCAGCGCCGGGCGGAGTTCGAGGCCGTCGGGGGTGCGAGTGTAGAGCGTCACCACGCGCTGTTTCTTTTCCTCCGGCACGTTGAAGGCGGTGTCCTTCATTCCCAGGGGCTCGAAGACCCGCAGCCGCAGGAACTCGTCGAACGTCAGACCCGAGGCGACCTCGACGATGCGCCCCAGCGTGTCGATCCCCGCCAGCGCGCTGTACGCCCAGCGGGTGCCCGGATGGAAGGAGAGGGGGGCCGCTCCGAGCGCAGCCGCCCAGTCCGCGACCGTGCCGGCCGGATCGCGAGGGGCTATGCGCGCCGTCGCCTCGCGTGCCGCGCCGCGGCTGCCCAGCCCCGACGTGTGGGTGATCAGGTCGTGCACCGTGACCTCGCGCTTCGCCGGCACCGTGTAGATGTCGCCTTCCTCGCCTGCGGCGTCCGATCGCGGCATCGCGACCTTCGTGTCCTTGAACTCCGGAATGAAGCGGGACACCGGATCCGACAGACGGACCTTCCCCTCTTCGACGAGGATCAGGATGGCGACGGCGGTTACCGGCTTCGTCATCGAGGCGATCGGGAAGATGGTGTCCTTGCGCATCGGGGCGTTCGTCTCGATGTCCATGAGGCCTCGCGCCTCGAAGTGGGCGACGCGGCCGCGCCGCGCGACGACGGTGACGGCGCCTGAGATCTGCTTCGCGTCGATGGCGCGCTGGATCATCTCGCCGATTCGCTCGAGACGTTCCGCGGACAACCCCACGTCCTCCGGCACCCCGGCGGGCACCTGGGCTCCGGCCGTCGCGACCGCGAGCAGGAAGACGAGGACGAACGTCGCCAGCCACCGCGGGCAGGCGCCGTCACGGGCACTATTGGCGCGCATCGGCAACTCCTTCACTTAGAGGAACGATCAAACGCGCAGCTTAGCGCCGACCGAATCCCGCTGGGGCC
>JAAXHG010000164.1 GCA_012270995.1 Vicinamibacteraceae bacterium
CAGCTCGACCGCGACGTCGTGGCGCCCGACCAGATCCGGCTCGTCGTCCGCACTTTCCGAGACCGGCTCTTCAGCGACGTCTTCCCGGGCCGCGACGAGGTCCCGAAGACGCTCGTCTTCGCGAAGCAGGACAGCCACGCCGACGACATCGTCAAGATCGTCAAGGAGGAGTTCGGCAAGGGCAACGAGTTCTGCCAGAAGATCACGTCGAAGACGACCGGCGCCAAGCCGGAGGATCTGCTGAGCAGCTTCCGCAACTCCTGGAACCCGCGCATCGCGGTGACCGTGGACATGATCGCCACCGGTACCGACGTCAGGCCTCTCGAGTGCCTGCTCTTCATGCGCAACGTGAACTCGGCTTCGTACTTCGAGCAGATGAAGGGCCGGGGCGTGCGCGTCATCGACCGCGACGACCTGCTCAGCGTGACGCCGGACGCCGCCGCCAAGACGCACTTCGTGATCGTCGACGCGGTCGGCGTCTGCGAACGGGACAAGACGGAGTCGAAGCCGCTCGAGCGCCAGCCTTCCGTCAGCACCGGGAAGCTGCTGCAGATGGCGGCGCAGGGGATGGTCCATCCCGACCTCGTTTCGAGCCTCGCGTCGCGTTTGGCGCGCCTCGCTCGCAGGGTCGACGAGCAGCAGCGAGCGCGAATCGCCCGGGAAGGGCAAGGGGCGACGCTGGAGGCGCTGGCCGGCGAGCTACTGGACAGCATCGACCCCGACGCGACCCGCGAGGCGGCGGTCGCCGCGCACGGGCTGCCGGACGACGCGGAACCGACCGGCGGCCAGCTCGAGCGGATGGAGCGCGAACGCATGACCGCCGCGCTCAGGCCATTCACGCGGCCGGGGCTGCGGGCCGCGATCGTCGAGATCGGCCGCAGCTTCTACCAAGTCATCGACGAAGCCACCCTCGACGAACTGCAAGGCGCCGGCTACGACGGCGCCGCGGTCGAGAAGGCGCGCTCGAGGCTGGACGATTTCAGGCGCTTCCTCGAGGGCAACCGCGACCGAATCGAGGCGCTGCGGATTCTCTACAGCCGCCCCTGGCGGGCGGGCCTCCGGTACCGGCACGTCAAGGAGCTTCGGGACGCCATGCGGGACCCGCCGCTCGGACTGCCCGACCCGGCCCGCGGCCTGTGGCGGCTGTACGAGACGGCGGAACCGGAGAGCGTCAGAGGGGCCGGCGGCGACGCCCTCGTCGACCTCGTGGCCCTGGTCCGGCACGCGATCAGCCCGGCCGAGCCGCTGGTCCCTTTGGCCGACCAGGTCGAGGCGCGCTACCGGGACTGGCTGGCCGAGAAGGAGAGCCGAGGCCGGACCTTCACGCCGGAGCAGCAACGATGGCTGAATGCGATCAAGGACCACATCGCCAATAGCCTGGTGATCGACCGGGACGACTTCGAGTACGCGCCGTTCAGTCAGATGGGCGGTCTCGGCGCCGTGTACGGGGCCTTCGGGGAGGAGCTCGACGCGGTGCTGGCTGAGTTGAATGAGAGGTTGGCGGCGTGAGGGAACTCCCGGAGGGTTGGGTCTTGACAACCCTCGGTGAGAGCTTTCGATGGGCGAGCGGCGGGACTCCCCGGAAATCGGTACCCGAGTACTACGGCGGGGGAATTCCCTGGGCGGTCATCGGCGATCTGAACGATGGTCTAGTTGAGGTTACCCACTCGTCTATCTCCGAAGAGGGGCTGGCGAACAGCTCGGCGAAGTGGGTCGCTCCCGGCGCGGTCCTGCTGGCCATGTACGGGTCGATCGGGAAACTCGGAATCTCCGCGACTCGGCTGACAACCAACCAAGCGATTGCGTACACGCAACCAGATCCAGTTCTATCCGGCTACTTGTTCTGGTACTTGCGCCACATTCGAAGTGACTTGTCCGGACGCGGAAAGGGTGGCACGCAGCGGAACATCAGCCAGACAGTGATCAAGGCTGTGCCGTTCCCTCTAGCACCTCTCGCCGAACAACACCGCATGGTCGCCAGAATCGAAGTGCTCTTTTCGGAGTTGGATGACGGCGTGACTGCCCTCAACCGCGCCGAGACCACCTTGGAACGCTATCGGGAATCCGTCCTCAAGGCTGCGGTCGAAGGCCGGTTGACTGAACGCTGGCGCAGCGACAATCCACCGGAAGAAACGGGCGAGGAACTTCTCCGGCGAGTCCTGGGCGAGCGCCGCAAGCGGTGGGAGGAGGAGCAGCTCGCCGCGTTTGCCGCCAAAGGCCGAAAGCCGCCGCGGAACTGGAAGTCGAGGTACAAGGAGCCGCTCGCACCGGACACGAGCGACCTACCCGCGTTGCCGGAGGGGTGGTGCTGGGCGACGGTGGATCAGGCGGCGCAGGTGATTGGCGGCCTCACGAAGAACCAAGCCCGCGCCGGGTTGCCCACCAGCTACCCCTATCTCCGCGTCGCGAACGTCTACGCGGATGAGCTGAGACTGGACGACGTGAAGACCATCGGCGTCGCGGAGTCGGAACTCGAACGCGTCCTCCTCCGCGCGGGCGACCTTCTGGTCGTCGAGGGCAACGGAAGTTCCGGCCAGATTGGCCGCGTCGCGGAGTGGAATGGCGAACTGACCGCCTGCTGCCATCAGAACCACTTGATCAAGGTGCGCTGCGACCGCGGTCGCACCTGTCTCCCGCGCTGGTTGCTGCTGTGGCTCCTGTCGCCGCTCGGCCGTCGGACGGTCCTGGACAAGGCCAGTTCGACGTCGGGGCTGTACACCCTCAGTCTCTCGAAGGCCCGAGCGCTGCCATTTCCTCTGGCGCCCTTTCGAGAGCAGGTCGAGGCCGTGAGACGGGCCGACTCTCTGCGGGAAGCCGGGAGACATGCCCGGGGAAGGGTGAAAGCGGGAATCGATGTTCAGTCCGCCGCACTCCGCCAGTCCATTCTCAAGCGCGCCTTCGAGGGCCGCCTCGTCCCCCAGGACCCGGACGACGAGTCCGCCGGAGTCCTCCTGAACCGCATCCGCGCCGCGCGGGAAGCGGAAATCACGCCGGCCGCTGCGCGTCGGCGACTTCGCCAAAGCACTGTCGGCAGGTCTGGCGGAACCGTGGTCAGTGAGAAGCCACCCGGTCACTCGCACCGCTTTCAGAAGAGTCCGATGGACTGACGGGCGTTTGCGAATGGAGTTCGTGTTCTCCTTGTTTGGAGCCATCGCCGCTGTTGCCGCAGTCGCTGGAGTAGCGATTTCGTGGCGTGCTCGGCGGGCCGAAGCCCGTCGGGTCGAGCGCGGTCTACGGCGGCGACTGTACGAAGAACTGGGCGAATTGCATGAGCCTCTTCTTCGTCACCGGGCACGGGACGCTGGTCTCTCGGACAGCGAGGTTGAGACGATCGTCCGCTACGTCTCCGACTGCAGAGGTGTAGCTGCTCTCACTCGTGCCGTCGCCTGCGGCATGACCGCCGAAGAGTTGGCCCGATGCGAGGAACTGGAGAGCAAGGCGGAGCGCATCCTCCTTGGCTGATCAGTCAGACGGGAGAGCAGAAAGGAGACGGATCGCTGGTACGAAGAGGCGAGAGGCTGTTCATGACGGACCGCGAGAAGCTGGGCAACAGTCTGGTCGAGAGCGACCTCCTTCCTCTGCTGAAGCAGCGGGGCATCGACCTGCAATCGACCGCGCGGCAAATGAGGGGCCGGCTGGGCGGAAGGCCCTACGAAATCGAGGTCGTGGCCGGGAACGCGTCGGAGGTGGTCTTCGTCGAGGTCAGGACGAGGCTCAGATCGAGCGACATCAGACGATTCCCGTACAAGGTGTCCCGTCTCTCCGAGTCGTCCGGGGTGTGCCGGGGACGGTGCCTCTACGGCGCCGTGGCCTGCTATCGGAGCACCAGGAGCGTGAGAGGGCAGGCGGAACGTCGGGGCCTGTTCGTCATTCGTGCGAACGGCGACTGCGCCCGCATCGTCAACGGACCGGACTTCGAACCCCGAGTCTTCTCCTGGCCGTCTCCGCCGCGACGAACTTCCGCTTGCGCCGGCGGCCGTAGTGGCACAGAATCGACACACGCCTCGCCGAAACCGGCGGTGGGACTCTCCCGAAACGCGCGCGTTGTGAGGGCAAAGACGGAGCAGCGACATGATCAGAGAAACGACCTACACCGGCGCGCGGCGGAATCTCGCCTCGCTGATGGACCAAGTGACGGACACGCGGGAACCCGTCTACATTCGGCGCCGCGGCAAGGAGGACGTCGCTCTCATCGCGGCGAGAGAATTAGGGTCGCGGGCGGAGACGGAGCGGCTGCTTAGCTCGCCGAAGAACGCCGAGAGGCTTCGGCAGGCCGAAGAGGAGATACGCGCTGGGAAGGGTGTCGTCATGACGGTCGAGGAGCTTCGCGAGCGGTTCGGACTCACGGAAGAGTGACGGAAGCGCGGCCTCGAGAGGCCGTCTTCTCCTCCGTGTTCCTCCGCGACCTGACCTTCTGGACCAGGACCGACCGCCGTCAGACACTGCGAGTCCTGAAGCTCGTCGACGCGGTCTGTCGGGACCCGTTCGCTGGCATCGGGAAGCCCGAGGCTCTCCACGGCGACCATGCGGGCCGCTGGTCGCGACGGATCAACAAGGAACACCGCCTCGTCTATCGGGTGAGCGCCGACCAGGTGCATTTCCTGGCGGCGCGTCACCACTACTGAGCTACTGAGCCGACCGGCCCGACCTCGCTTCCGTCCCATGTCCGACAACCACACCCAGCGCATCGTCAACAAGGCGTGGAGCTTCGCGCACGTGCTCCGTGACGACGGCCTGTCGTACATGGAGTACACCGAGCAGATTACCTTCCTGCTCTTCCTCAAGATGGCGCACGAGCGAACGCTGCCGCCCTGGAACCAGTCTTCGATGGTCCCGGATGGGCTGGATTGGCCGAGTCTGCTGGCGGAAGACGGTGCCGACCTCGAGTCGCACTATCGCCACATCCTGACCGAGCTCTCTCGCGAAGACGGCATGCTTGGGGAGATCTTCCGGCGGGCCCGGCAGCAGATTCAGAATCCCGCGATCCTCAAGCGGCTCATCGTCGATCTGATCGATCGCGAAGACTGGAGTTCATTTGCGGCGGACGTGAAGGGGGACATCTACGAGGGCCTGCTCGCCAAGTCCGCCCAAGAGTCGCCCAAGGGCGCCGGACAGTACTTCACTCCGCGGTCTGTAATCCGGGCGATCGTCGACGTCATGCGGCCTGGCCCGGACGACACGGTGTGCGATCCTGCCTGCGGCACCGGGGGCTTCCTGCTCGCAGCCCACGAGCACGTCTTGCGGGAGCACGGCAGCACGCTGGACCCGGACCAGAAGCGTCATCTTCGCGGGAGCTTCGTCCAGGGGGATGGACATTGTCCCCGCGACCGCCCGGCTCTGCATCATGAATCTGTACCTGCACGGGATTGAGGCGGACCCGTGCCCCGTCCGGTCCGGCGTGGACAGCTTGGCGAGCGATCCCGGCGATCGGTTCTCGATGGTGCTGACCAATCCACCCTTCGGCAAGAAGAGCACGGTACGCATCGTCAACGAGGAAGGTGAGTTGGAGACGGAGTCCGACGCCTACGAGCGTCAGGACTTCTGGACCAGCACGAAGAACAAGCAACTCAACTTCCTCCAGCACGTTAAGACGCTGCTCACGATCACTGGTTCGTGCGCGATCGTGGTGCCCGACAACGTGCTCTTCGAGGGCGATGCGGGCGAAACGGTGCGCCGCAATCTGCTCCAGCAGTTCGATGTCCACACGCTCCTCCGGCTGCCTACGGGCATCTTCTACAAGCCGGGCGTCAGAGCAAACGTCCTTTTCTTCGACGCGAAGCCGGCGCGCGAGAAGGCGTGGACCGAGCGTCTCTGGGTCTACGACCTCCGCACCAACAAGCACTTCACGCTCAAGATGAAGCCGCTTCGGCGTTCCGACCTGGGAGAGTTCGTCGGGTGCTACCGCCCGGGCGAGCGCCACGCGCGGCAGCCGACCTGGAGCGAGGACAACCCCGACGGGAGATGGCGGGCATACGACTACGAGGAGTTGGTCGAGCGGGACAAGCTGAACCTGGACCTGTTCTGGCTGAGGGACCGCTCGCTGGAGGACAGCGAGAACCTCCCCGAGCCGGAGGTGCTCGCGGCCGAGATCGCCGAGGACCTGCGATCGGCCCTGGAGGCGTTCGAGGAGATCGCCGAAGAGCTTGCTCGCGACTGAGGATTCGCTGGGGCAGGTGGAGATCAGGAGGTCGGCATGGCGAACGGGTCGAGCGTTTCGACGCCGAACGGCTCGAAGTCGCGGACGTTGCGCGTGACGACCGTCAGCCCGTGAATCCGGGCGACCGCGGCGATCATCGCATCCTGGGACAAGGCGATGGACTGACGGTGCATCAGCTTGCCCCACTCCCGGAACACGACGCCGTCCAGGGCCAGAATCGGGTATGCCGCCATGACCTGTTCGAGCCACTCCTCCAGCATGAGGGCCTTCGCGGGGTCCTGTTTCCGCGTCTTTTCGATTCCTCCCTGGATCTCGCCGACCGTCACCGCACACAGATGGAGTCGTGCCTCCGGGACGTTCCGGAACCAGTCCAGAACCGCGGGATGCGGCCGGTTGCGTCGCAACTCCGAGACGACGTTCGTGTCGAGCAGGTACATCGCCTACTCGAACCGAGGCGCTTCGCGATAGCGGAACTGGCGACGCGGCAAGGCCAGTTCCTCCGTCCTCGGCTCGCGCGCCAGGAGCAGGGCCTTGAGACCGGGCTTCGACGATCTCGACAGCCTGCGCCACTGTTCGATCGGCACCAGCACGGCGGTCGGCACGCCGCGCTTCGTGACGATCTGCGGTCCCTCGGCGACGCTCGTCTCCAGGAACTCGCTGAATCGCGCCTTCGCATCCTGCACTTGCCACACGTTGTCCATCGGCTCGTCCTTTCAGAACTGACTAGGCGCCAGACTAGTCTGGGGCGTGTCCACGGTCAAGCTTCTGGACCTCGGGGTTTCCCAGGACCAGATCGACGCCTTCGTGGCCATCTATCCGATGAATGCTCGGCACGTGCAGCCCGTGAAGGAGCGCGGCATCCGGAGCGATTCCTTCTCGTTGCTCACTGCTGCGAGGCGATCGCTTCTCCCCCTCCCTGGACAAGCGTCCGGTACTCACCCGGCTGCACGTCCGTCCAGCGCTCGACGGCGCCATCCGGCCACCGGACCTCGACCTCGGTGACCACTGCACCGTTCTCGCTTCCGAGGCCGACCAGCACCCGGGGGTCCCGGGCGGAGACGTAGCTGCCGTCGGTGTGGACGTGGCGCCAGATCGGCGGGGCGCCCTGCCGGTGGATCAGGACCTGGGCGCCCAGCGCGTCGCGGCCGTGGGCCACGAGTCGCAGGCCCAGCCAGGAGCGGTCCTGGCCGACCTGGTTGAGCAGCAGGCGGGTCGGCGCGTTGCTGTTGACGACGACGACGTCCAGGTCGCCGTCGTTGTCGACGTCGCCGAAGGCGGCGCCGCGGCTGACTTCGGACGACTCGAAGACCGCGCCGGCATCGGCCGTGACTTCCGCGAAGCTGCCGTCGCCGAGGTTGTGGAAGAGCTGGTCGGTCTGCCGCAGCGGGTAGGGGTCGCCCGCCCGGATCAGCGCGTCCATGCCGATCACCGCGCCGTTGACGACGAACACGTCGAGCCAGGAGTCGTTGTCGTAGTCGATCCAGCCGATCCCGAAGGCGGTGAACGGCAGGCTCGGCGGCCCGAGTTGGGACGACGCCGACTGGTCCCGGAACAGGCCGGCGCCGCTGTTGACGTAGAGGGTGTTCGTCTCCTGTTCCAGGTGGCTGACGACGATGTCCGGATCGCCGTCGCCGTCGAAGTCCCCGGCGCCGACGCCCATGCCGGCCTCGGGCTGGCCTTCGCGGTTGACGGCGACTCCGGCCAGCAGGGCGTTGTCGGCGAAGGTACCGTCGCCCCGGTTGATCCAGAGCCGGTTCCACATCAGGTCGTTCGCCACGTAGAGATCGATCCAGCGGTCGCCGTTGAAATCGGCGGCAACGGCCCCCAGCCCCGAACCGGGCTCGGTGCCGATTCCCGAGGTCGTCGACACGTCCTCGAAGGTGCCGTCGCCCCGGTTGCGGAACAGGCTGTCGGTCGCCGGCCGGTAGGCGCCGGGGGCGCAGTAGGTCAGGACGCCGCTCGGGAGCGGGCACGGCGTGTTGTCAGCCAGCGAGTAGTCGACGTAGTTGCCGACGTAGAGGTCCAGCCAGCCGTCGCGGTCGAAGTCGAAGAACGTGGCGGCGACGGACCAGCGGGGATCGTCGGCGCCCGAGGCGACCGTGACGTCGTCGAAGGTGCCGTCGCCGCGGTTTCGCAGCAACTGGTTGGAGCCGAAGTTCGTGACGTAGAGGTCCGTCCAGCCGTCGTTGTCGAAGTCGCCGGTCGCGACGCCCATGCCGTAGCCGTCGGCTTCGATGCGGCTTGCGTCGGTGACGTCGGTGAAACGGAGGTCGGCGCTGGTGGCGCCGGGCTCCAGGTCGTTGCGGTAGAGGCGGTCGGTAAGCGGCGTGCCGGGAGGCGGCGAGAAGATCGGGTCCGGGCCGAGCATCCGGCCCTGGAGGAGGTAGATGTCCAGATCGCCGTCGTTGTCGAAGTCGAACAGGGCGGCGCCGCCGCCCATGATCTCGTTGAAGTAGTGCTCGCCGGACATCCCGTTGAAGTAGACGAAGTCGAGGTTCGCGGCGGGGGCGGCGTCGACGAAGATCGGCGCCTGGGACGTCGAGGTGGCGGGGTCGGGGGTTGGCGAGCAGGCGATGAGGAGGAAGATGAGGGCGAGGGCGAGGTACGCGCTCGCCGCTTCGCGGCGTCGCGCCCGGTGCCGGCCAGAAGGCCGGCGCACCGACAGTCGGCGCACCCGGTGGTTAGTCAACCCCGACGTTCCAGGGCTCGTGCCGAGGCGAGTTGCCGCCGCGCCTCTTCCGGCTGGCCGAGCCGGGTGTAGATATCGGCGAGCAGGTAGTGGCCCATGGGCGCCATGTCGGATCCCGGGTCGAGTTCCAGGCCGGTACGTGCCAGTTCGATCGCGCGGTCCAGTTGTTCATTGCGGTCGACGAGGGACTTGGCCAGGAAGAAGTGGCCGACGGCGAACTCCGGGTTGATCTCGATCGATTGCTCGAGCGCTTGGGCCGCGCCGTAGCGGTCGCCGAGGCTGTCCAGTAGCCGGCCGAGGTTGAACTGCACCCGGTAGCTCTGGGGGTGGACATCGAGTTCGCGGCGGTAGAAGTCGGCGGCTGCACGTGGGTCGCCGCGCTCTTCGGCGAGCAGGGCGAGGTTGAAGTGGGCCAGGCGAACGTCCTCCTGAACGGTCAAGGCCTCCTTGAAGAGCCGCTCCGCGTTGACCGGATCGGACCGCAGGAGCGCCACGGCGCCTTGACTGACGACCGCGGCGCCCATCTCCGGTGACAGATCGGCGGCCTCCCTGAGGTGCTCCTCGGCACCCTCCAGGTCGCCGAGGTCCACGAGCATGCGCGCGAGTTCGTAGTGGATGATCGCGTTGCGTGGATCGAGCCGCAGGAACTCCTGGTAGCCGAGGATCGCCTCCTCCTCGGCGCCGGCCCGCCGGTAGGCGTTGGCGAGGTTGATCACGGCGTGGGCGTAGTCGGGCTTCAGTTCGATGGCTCTGCGGTAGCTCTCGATCGCGGCGCCGGTGTCGTCGCCGCGCACCTGCTCGTCGCCGAGCCGGACCCAGGCAGAGGTAACCGACGGGTCCTCGATCAGCACCCGTTCGAGGGCTTCGACGGCCGCGGGCCGGTTCCCCTGGAGCGAAGCCTCGCGGGCGTCGCGCATCAGGTTGTAGAGATGGATCCGGTCCTTCGGGTCGGCGAGCAGGGCCCGGTCCACACTCTCGTCGGTACTGCCGCCGAAACTGGCCAGATAGCCGAGGGCGGCGAGCCGCGCCCGGGTCTCCGGATCGATCTCCTCGATCGCCGCCGGCCGCGCCACGTCGGCCCATCGCGACTCGAGGGACTGGAGCATCGAGGCCATCCGGTCCGCCTCGTCAGGTCGCGCAGCGTACAGGTTGTTCCGCTCGTCCGGGTCGACCGCCAGGTCGTACAACTCGGGGCGGGGCGCGGCGACGTACTTCATGTTCTCGACGCGCAGCGCGGCGAGGTCGCTCCAGCCGTAGTGATAGCGCGGGTAGACGGCTTCCGCGTAGGCCGGCAGGCGCGGCCCGGAGGCGCCGGTCAGGAGCCGGACGATGCTTGCGCCTTCGAAGGAGGGGTCGCGCTCCGCCTGGCCGGCGTCGACCGCCAGCAGGTCAAGGACGGTCGGGAAGACATCGACCGCCCTGACCACATCGCCGATCCTGCGGCCCCGCGTCGTGTCGTAGGGCGTGCGAAGGATGAAGGGAACCCGCGTCGCCCCCTCGTAGACGAAGAAGCCGTGGCCGGATTCGCCGTGCTCGCCGAGACTCTCGCCGTGGTCTCCGATCACGATGACCACGGTGTCGTCCGTGCGCCCGTTCTCGTCGAGCCAGTCCAGCAACCGGCCGACCTGCGAGTCGACGTAGGCGATCTCGCCGATGTATGGACGGTTCCGGTGCCGCTCGGCGAACGGTTCCGGCGGTTCGTAGGGTGAGTGCGGATCGTAGAAGTGGACCCAGGAGAAAAAGCGCGCGTCCGGGGCCTCGTCGAGCCACGTCAACGCGGCGTCCGTGACCTCGCCCGCCGGCCGCTCGATTTCGTTCAGCGCCAGCCGCACGGTGTCGCTCAGGTCGAAGTCGTCGAAGTAGTGGTCGAAGCCCTGGGCGATCCCCCACTTCGCGTCGAGCACGAACGCCCCGACGAAGCCGCCGGTGCGCAACCCCTCGTCCCTCAGGATCTCGGCCAGGACGACGTGCTCGTCGCCCAGATAGAAAGCGCCGTTGTCCCTGACCCCGTGAGCCGGCGGGAACTGTCCGGTGAAGATCGACGCGTGCGCCGGCAAGGTCAGCGGCGCCACCGCCTCCGCCTGCTCGAACAGCACCCCCTCCGCCGCCAGCCGGTCCATGTGCGGTGTCTCGATATCAGCGAACCCGTAGGCCCCGATCCGATCCGCCCGGGTCGTGTCCAGCGTGATGAGCAGAAGACTCAGGTCACCGGGCCCGACCCCGCCCGGAAGCCGACCCAGCACATGCCCCGACGGTGTCGTGATCTCTCCACCGGACGTTAGCCGGATCCCCACACCGACGAGAACGACCCCCGCAACGGCCAGGGCCAGCGCGAGTCCTATCCACCGCCCCAGCTTTGCTCGTTTCGCTCGGCCAGCGGTCAACTCGCTGGATTCATCCCGGCGGGGTCGTGCGCTGCCCATGGCGAAACCTCAGCCTAACAGCGGCGTTGGTGGTCCGTTCGCAGTGCTGGCCTGACCGGGTCGCCTCGGCCTTTCCGACCGACGCCGAGGTCCGAACCTACGGTGCGTCCTCGATGCACGATGGTGCAGCGACACCGGGTTGCCGCCGTTCGGCGGTCTGACGACGTCCAGGCTGCCGCGGCGTCTCAGCCGGCTCTCGGACGGAGAGCGACCATGTCGATGTCGAGACCGAGTCGCTGCATCTCAAACAGCGAGGAACCGCGCAGGTCGTACGGGCGGAGGGTTAGATCAAACGGAAACAAGCCCGGATGTCGAAGGGCGTCGTCGATCGGGAGCGGGCGCTGCGCGTAGTGGAGCAGGCCCTCCAGCAGGAGCTGCGAGGCATCGCCGCTCAGCGCAATCGGTTCCCGAATGGCCCGATACACGCCGCGCGTGCCGGTGTCCCGCAGGGCCTCCCAGTCAACCATGGATCGAACGATTCTCTGCGCCGCGCGATCCACCGTCGAACGGTCTCCCCACTCCCGCCGCATTCGGCCCGTGAGATGGGCGAGCGTGAGGTTGCTCTGCAGGGACAGCGTTCGGCCCACATGGCAGGCGACGTCCCCGAAGAAGGGATAGACCGCCATGAGCACGCTCCAGTGCATGGCCAGACGCTCGCCTGGCGACAGCGAGGGGAGGATGTCGATGGCGCGGCCTCTGAACGCGGTCAGCCTCTTTGGAGTCAGGACCCATGCGCCGACCAGAACGCCCACCGTCTTGTGACGCGCGGTGCCGGGTTTCCGTTCGCCGCCGACCTGGTCGCGCAGCAGGTCGAAGAGCCGGTCCCGAACGGTCTTTTCGTCGGCGCCGGCTGCTACTTGTGCGGCCACCGCGTCGAGCCACCCGAGTTCGAGGCGGCGGTCCAGACCGATTCTGCGACCCCGGTTCATTACCCGGTCTGCCGGAACCTGATGAAGGGGACGATCACCTCTTCCAGCGCTATGCCGCCGTGACCGACGGCATGCCGGCCCTCTCGCAGGAACGCGCGTCGGCCCGGGGCGAGCAGCGGAAAGAAGCCGCTTGGCAGACCAGTCTCCGCCGCCCATTCGATGGCCTCCGGAAAGCTGGCGGCTGCCGCGGCTCGGGTGTTTCGGTCGCGGAAGACGTGGGCGCGCACGCTTCGGCTCTTGACCACGGCGCCCGCGTCCAACCTGCCCATGCCGTGAGCTTCGACGTTGCCGTGATCCGAAGTGACGACGACATCGAAGCCTCGCTCGCTCAGGGCTTCCAGCAGTCGCGCGAGGGCACCGCTGTGCGCCCACTGCCGAACGAGCGCGTGAAGGCCGGCGCTTCCCGTGGTCGTTCCGTGCATGGCCTCGTCGATCTTGTTGATGACGATGCCAAGTGCCCGCAAGCGGCCATTGTCCGCTACGCGGCGGACTTCGTCGAGGAAGTTGGCCTCGACGCGGTCCAGGCCCTCGACGACGTAGCTGACTTCCGAGCCCGCCAAGCCGTGGCCTTCCCAGAACGTCGTCCAGTGCCGTGGCTCATGCTTTGTGTCGTCCACGCTGGACCCGAACGCGAACGGCTCCTTGCCGGAGAAGATGGCCTGCCTCGATACCGTCGTCGAGGTGGGCGCCCAGGCGAAACATGCGTCTTCGAGCACGTCCAGACCGTCTCCCAGTTGCTCGCGGAGGGGATTCCGCAACACGATCCACTGGTCGAGCGCCAGCCCGTCCAGGACCACCAGCGCTTGCCGAACGGGTTGGGCGTCCTGCGAGTCGTCCGTACCAGAAGCGGACTGTTTGAGGGCCATGTGACGCGGAATGTGATGAACCACGACCGGTCGCTCGTAGGCCGAGAGGTTGTGGAGCGAGGCGAAGTTCGACTTCATCCAGTCCGCGAATGCCGCCTCCACCCGGTCGTGCAGCCGTTCGACACGCAGCGTGTCGGGGGGCGAGACGCCCGGCGCCATCTCCCAGCGAAGTGCAAGGAGTTCCGCCCAGATCCAGGCGAACTCGACCCACCGCCGGTGATTGACGTCCGCACCCGGAAGTTCCGACTCCGAACGCTTCAGAAGACGGCGGAAGCGCTCGCTCCTGTGCTCCTGGTCGTCGGCGCGGATTCCGACCCGCATCCACGCTTCGCACGCCTCCGCGGAGCCGACCCCCTCCGCCGGTGCCAGAAGTCCTTCCTGAAACAGGTTGTCGATGTAGACGCGCACGTCGGCGTGGCCGAATGGCAACTCCGGCGGTCCCGGGATACGGAGGTCGTTGTCGGCCGGCGCGCGCGCCTCGCCGAGTCGGCTGCGGCGAACGAAGAGCGGCCACCGTTCGTTCAGAAAGGCGAAGAAGGCGCCGCGGTTCGGGACGACCCGCTCCAGGGGCCAGTCGTTCCAGCGATCGTTGCGACGCAGCGCCTGAAGGAGATGCTCCTCGAATCCCGCCGAGACAGGGAAACCGCGGTAGTGCCAGCGGAGGAGCGCCCTCAGCAGCCCGGCAGGCGTCGTGATCGTCTCGGGCGACACGCCGTAAACATGGCGCAGCGCGTAGTCCCGCGTTGCCGCTGCGCCGAGCGGCTTCTCCGGAGGGTCCTGCGATTGAGCCTCGAACAGCAGGTCGAACGTCCCTCGGTCGAGTGTCCGCAGAACGGTTGGCGAGAGCCGAGGGAAAAGGTGACCGATCGACAGCCGCAGGCAGCGTCCCTCTCGTCGTACCTCGCCGAGAACGTCGAAGGGCAGGCTGTCAAAGTCGGCCTCCTGGTCCTGGACCACCACGACGAGGTGGGCTCCGCCACCGCCGTCGTCCCAGGACCTGCGGTACCGGAACTCGTAGGCATGGCGAAACGCAACGGGGTCGTCGTAGGGGACGAAGTCAAACCCGCGGTTTGCCAGTTCCCGCAGAATCGCCTCCTCGCTCAGGAGGCGGTCATGGTCGACAACGGCGGTCAGCCGCGCTGCGCCGGCGACCTCGGCTTTGAACCGCTCCAGAATCGGGGCACGCCAGCCGACTTGTGGGCTCGTGAGCGCCGAGACGTCGGTCACGCAGGCATGTTCCATACCGATCAGCCGGGGATCCGAACGGCGGTGCAGCCCGAAATCGCATCGCCCAGCTTCTCGATGGGAACGACGATACAGCTTCTCATGTACTCGCGTTCCCACGGTTCGCGGCCTTCCTGCCGAAGCCGCTGGCGCAGACGATCGTTGAGCGTCATCAGGAGCGGTTCCTGCACGGACATCCCGTCGATTCCGAGGACCACGACCAGCCGCATCCGCTTCGCGTCCCGCCGCATCAGATGGAGATACGTATAGGAATCGCGGGCCTTCGGCGCCAAGTGCTCGTTCACCAGTTCCCGACCCGCCAGTCTGCTGGCGAAGCGGCGCCGCCCCTCTTCGATTCGGGACGCAGCGGGGTCCTTCACCTCGATCAAGACGATCTCGTCGACGCCTTCCACGACGAAGTCTACGAACGCCATGCCGTGCGGTACGGGCACTCCTCGCTCGTCGAGTCTCGACGCGATCCAGTCTTCGCCGAAGGTGAACAGGAGCTCGCTTTCCTGCAGGACCTCCACTACCCCTCTCCGGCTAAGGATCGCTGGATCTCGCGGTCGTACAGTTCGCTGTAGGCGGCGGCGATCGGGCTGTTTCGCAGCAGAAACGGTCGGTCCGCCGACTCGCACTCGACCTCGCCGTCGGTTTCACTGCGATACAAGGCGTAGAACCGGACCTGATCTTCGCTCGTGGTGAGCAGTTCCAGTTCCTTCAGGATGGCGTAGTCGTGCGTGGCAATCAGCACCTGCACTCCGATGCGCTGCAGCTGCAGCAGGATGTCGACGAGGACCGGGAAGACTCCCGGGTTCAAGTTCGCCTCCGGTTCGTCCCAGAAAAGGACAGAGCCGTCGAGCAACGTGCCGTTCTGAACGAGAAGCCACAGCAAGCCCAGCTTCCGCACTCCCTCCGCCAGCAGCGTGAACTCCAGGTTGCCGTGCCGGTTCTTCAAGAAGAACTCTTCGTTGGCGAGCGTCACCTTGCCGGCGATGGCGCGCTGCAAGCTCGTCAGCACGTTGCGGCGGTTCTTGTCGAGTCGCCCGCGGAGCGCGGGCCTGTAGGCGCGGTCCAGAATGTCTGCGTAGACCTCTTCGAAGTGAATCTCCCGCTGACCATAGAGAGAACGGAAGCCGGGTCCATGAGAGAGCATTTCCTTGACCGGGATGAACACGCTCTCGATCAGTTCCTCGGACCACGGTCGCCGGCCGGTTACCGTGGCGGATGACGCCACGGTCGAGTGATTCGAGAAGGAGATGCGGAGTTTCCGCTCGTTTCGCCAAGCCTCGCCTACAGCGCGAGAGCTTCCCTGCTGCCGCTTGACCAGACGACCGATGGCGCGCTTCGATGGCAGGAACAGGCGGATCATCTTCTCGCCGTAGTTCGTTCCGGGCCGTGACGCTTCGCAGGCCGCATAGCCGAGTTTCAGGAGGTGGGACTTCCCCGTGCCGTTGGCGCCGATGAAGACGTTGATCCCCGGGTTCAGATCGATGTCGAGACGCTCGAACGCCGTGAACCGCTCAAGCCGGATGCGGGTCAACATGATGATCTCCTGACTGGAACGCGTCGGTGTGGCGAGAACCGCCTTGGTAAGTCCGCCGGTGGCGCCCACGCGGGGCGCCGAATTCCTGCATGGCGCGTACGGCGTCGGCGCTTTCGCTGCGCCAGACGGCCAGCGCGGGGCCGACCGCTTCCCAGCTCAAGGCGCTCTGGGGACCAACGGGACTGGCTCGGACGACCGGCCACGAGTTCAGCGGCCAAGTCGGGTCGCGGCGACATCGTAGTACATGACGAGCTTCTCGTCTTCCTGAAGGACGTTAGGCGGCAGCTTGGCGCCGACGTCGAGGATCGTCTGGAAGTCCCCCCGGTCGTGGCAGTCCTTGAACCCCGCGCGGACGGCTTCGGTGCGAAGCTGCCGGATTCGTTTCTTCGTGGTCGCTCTGTATTCGTCGAACTCCCTGAGCAGAGCCCGGGTGCGGACTTTCTCCAGGTCGCCCATCTTGGCCGGGTTCGGCACGTACCAGCGGTCGAGCGCGCGCTGCCTGAGCCGATCGTCGTCCTTGTCCAGACCCCGCATGTCCCGATAGGCGCTCGAGAGGTAGCTGTGGACCTGGCTTGGAATCGGCCCCTCGCCCTCGTAGCACAGGAAACTCTGCTCGAGAAGCAGCCGCAGTTCGATCGTCTTTTCGTGTCTGGCCCAGGATGTCTGAGCCTGTTGCATGAACCGGGGCTGGAGGTCCTGGAAGCTCTGTGGCTTCTTCTTGAGTTCTCGGCGCACCCACTGCGTGGCGCTCGCCTCGTCGAAGACGAACAGGTCGAGCTGGCGTACCTGCGTCACGGTCGCGCGCTTCCGGTCGTACGCGGGGATCTGCTCGCGCAGGAAGTACATTCCGTCGCGCTTGGCGTATCGCTGCTCCAGGCCGGCGAAGAAGTCCGGTCCGCTGACCGGGATCGCCACGCCGCGCTGCACGAAGAAGGCGATCATGCGGTCGTGGAGCATCTGGGCGGTTCGTTCGGCGACCGTGTCCGCGCCGTCCCCGGCGGCGACGAACACGGGCAGATTGCCCAGGTGCTCGTGCACGAAGGACCAGACGTGCTCCGGGTCGGCCACGCCCAGGTTGAGCCGCTCCGCCAGCGCTTCAGTGGGCTTGTACGCCGAGATGACGAGATCCTGCTTGACGGCTGAACTCGTAACCTGCCGGAACGACCCCTGCTTCTTGTCGAGGGTGCGCACGTCGGCGACGACAAAGCCGGCCGCGCCGACCGCCTCCTGGATCGCGCGCCAGACGCTGTTCCTGGAGTTGCTGAAGACCACGGTCATCCAGCGCCCGGGCTTCAGGACCCGGTGGTACTCCTCGAAACAGGCCCGCATGAGGCGTTGGTAGGCCGCCGCGTCCTTGTTCTTGACCCGGTCCACGATGGCTTCCGGACCGGAGTTCGTGAAGACGCCGTGCCATGCCTCGACCAGGAAGTTCAGGTCGGCGTAGTAGATGTTCTCGCCGAACGGCGGATCGGTGAAGACGTAGTCGATCGACGCGTCGGGCAGGCCCGTTCGGGCGCAGTCGCCGGTGGTGATGCCGGCGGCGCCCGGAAGGGAGACCGGTCGCTTGAAGGCGTTCCGCTTGAGACGCCCGAGGCGAAGTTGGAGGTTGTACCACGGGGACACCTCGGCGATCTGCGAACCGACGTAGTAGACGCCTGATAGCTGACGGTTGACCTGCGAACCACCGGGTCGCCCCTGCTGAATCGGCTGATAGCGATTGAGAAGAGACATACCCCAGATCGCCTGCTCGACAAAGAACAGGAGCATGTGCCGCAGGCGGGTATGGGGCGCCGTCCTTGCTCTACGCCAAAGCGCTGCGAGAGAGTGGGCCTGCCGCGGCAAAAAAAGGTGATGTGTGTGTGTGAAGCCCTTCGGTGCAAGCCGGGAGCCGTGGTACATGTCAGCGATCGGAAAGGGAACCGCAGGCAGTTCGGTCGGTAGAGGCAGTCTCTCGACTCGCTTCAGAGTCTCCAGATCAGACTCGTCTGCCTCCTTCCAGTGCCGAGCCCTGCGGAGGGAGTAGTCGATTTGCACCGGCCGGAACTTCACTCGCCGGTGGGCCGAGCTGGTTGCCTGGTCGAGAAACGAGTGGAAGGACCGCTGCAGACTCTTCTTGGTCAGTACCGCGCCGCAGCCCGGACACGGGAAGGAACTCCGAACGCTCTTCGTGTCCTCGTCGAGAGCCTCCTTCAGGAAGACGATTTCCTCGCTGCAATCCGAACAGCCGAAGACCTCGCTCCACACCGCGTAGTTGATTCGACCTTTCGTGTCGCCGTCGGTATGCCGGGTTTCATACATCCAGCCCAGTTCGGCTTCAACATCGTCGAGCACGCGTTGCGCGGCGGCGGCGAACTTCTCGGTGTCAAACGGCACGTTGTAATTCGCCGCGATGAAAGTGGCGGCGGGCCCCAAGTCACCTAGAACGATGTTGCGCACTCCCCACTCCGGGGCGTCGCGGCCGTCCCGCTGCCACTCGGCCTCCAGTTCGCGTCGGTACTTCGCGGGCGCCGTTCCGCACCACTGGGCCGCGACACCTGTCATTCCCGAACCGCAGAACCCGTCCAGAACGAGGTCTCCCGGTTTCGTGTAGTGCAGGATGGAGGGCGTAATGGCCAGGTGCGGCACTTTCGTGTGGTAGCCGTGCGCCCTGTAGAGCGGATCCGTCTTGCCGACGCTGACGTCCACGGCGAACGGCTTGCGGCTGTAGTCCTCGCCAGGGTCGTAGGGACGTCCGTGGAAGCGGACGAACTCGTCCAGGAACGGATTCGGACATGCCGTGTAGTACGGCGGGTCCGACATGCGCAGGATCGCTTCGTCGCTGCCCTCTGGAAAGCCGGGTGTCGCCCGGAATTCCGGGTCCCTCAGCTTCTCGGCGAGCAACCGCAGGTAGTGCTCTCGTCGTTCGTCGTCGCTTGCGAACGTTCGGCCTAGGCACTCGACCGGCCCGGTCGCCGCAGGCTCCAGGCGGGACTGTGCGGTCATGGTCGAACTCCCCGGGAAGGCCAAGCGTAGCGTCTCCAAGTGACTTGGCGGTGGAGCCTGCTTGGCGCGGCCGGGAGTGCCGCGACACGTGTGATGCGGCTTCTCAAAGCCACGGGAGCGCCTCCCGCAGATGGGCGGCGAGGTGGTAGCGGCCCTCCTTCTCGTCGAGCAGGACTTCGCGAACCAGGTAGGCCAACGCTTCCCGGGCATCGTCGAGCGGAAGTCCAGTGCCACCGGCTGCTTGCTGCGCGGTGATGCCGGTCGAATCCGCTGCGAAGTCGAGGATCAACGCCTGTTCCGCCGTCACAAGCGCGCCTATCGAGTCCTTCCAGAAGCTGTCGTAGGCGCTGGGCACTTCGCGCCAGTCAAGGGTCAGCGTGAACGTGTTCGCCTTGCGGTCTGTCTCGAGCAGGGGTGGGCGGCGGCGGATCCGGCGCCACTCGTGCTGGAGAACCCGGATGCCGCTGCCGCCGAGCTCGGCGTAGCCGATCAGTCGCAGCGCCAGGGCGATCAAGGGGTTCCGCGCCTGACTGCGGTCGCCGTCCACGAGGGCGTCCGTGGACACGAGGCTGTAGCCGGGGTTGAAGAACACGGCTCTCCGGGGCAGCAGCGTGAGCTGGGCCGCCGCGCTCGGGTCGGAGTAATCCTGGTGAATGAACTGGTTCACCAGTGCCTCGCGCATCGCGATGTAGTCCGCGCTGCCCGACGTCCGGGTGAGGTCGTCCGCTTCGTGGCTCTTGAGCCCCATGTGGCCAGTGAAGAAGGACATTGCCGCATGCAGTGCGCCGAAGACGTTCCGGCTGCCCGTCTCGCGACGGTCCCATCTGACGCTCGCGCTGGAGCGTCGCCGGAAGTCGAACATGTCGCGGCCCAGCGCGGCCCTGACGGCGGCGTCCTGGCCGAACAGAAGAAGAAGTTGTCGCAGCTCGGCGTCCGTCAAGCCGCTGCTCCGCCCGTCGAGGAGTTCGGCGAGGATGATGTCGACGCTGGAGGGTGTGGTCGATCCGGCGCGGGATTCAGAGTCGGTCTCGACTGCCCGGTCGGCGAGCCCCCTTGCGTACCAGTCGAGGGTCTCCCGGTCGTAGTCCGTCCACGGCGGCACGCCTTCGGTCTGGCGTACCGTGGCTTCGATGTGTTTGCGTCGCTTCGACCACTCTTTGGGCAGCGACTCGGACCCCTCTGGCAAACGGACTGCATGCGGCGCTGAGGTCTGGGTGGAGAAGATCTCGTCCCAGGCGTTTCTTGCGTCGTATTCCCGCACTACCTCCGAGTCGAGCGTCTGCAAGACGAGCCGGTCTTCCTCCACCTTGTCGAGGAGAGCGAGCCGCTGAACGGGGCGCGACGTGATCTGGGCGAAGAACATCCCTGGCTGCAGGGGCAAGGCAACATCCCCGAGCGCGACGTATGGCATCAGGTCCTGCAGGGGCTCGATCAGTTGAATCTCGTCGGGAAACGGGTCTCGGCTCTCTCCCATCAGGAGCAAGCGCTGCGCGTACATCCTCCTGTCGCGAACCTCCACGGTCTTGAGTACGAATAACGGCAGGCTCAGGAGACCCTCCTGAGAGCCCAGCGCCGTGAGCAATCGACCGTGAGGATGGTCGCGCCTCATCAGAAAGCTGGCTTGCCCTTCGGGGACGGAAAGGCCGTGGCCGACTTCATTCCGCAGCTCGAGGAGCGATGTCAGGGCCGCGTCCGCCTTCCCAGGACCCCGCCCTCTGCCGCGAGCGCGAAACGGGCCGAGGTACGAGCTCAGAGGATGGCCGTCGACCTTTGCCGCGGCCTGAACGAGACTCAGATAGTGGCCGAAGCTCAGAGGCCCCACGGGTTCCTCTATGCCTGAAGGGAACTTCTCCGTGTTCCGGCTACGGAGAGACGCGAGGGCCAGAACGGCGAGGTAGCGACAGAGTACCTCGGCGGCCTTGAGGCAGGCGTCGAGTTGCGCTCCGGGGTTTGTGAACCGTATGCACCGTCCGCAAGCGGCGGCGACGGGCTGCGGGTAGACCTGTGCGGCTTCCCGGAAGCGCGCCTCGTCGATCGCGCCGGCGTTCGGGCTACCTTCTCCAGAGCTCATGGGCAGGACGGTCCGGTTGAGCTTGGCGAGGCCGCGGGCGTGGGCGAGCCGCTAAGGAGCGTCAGCCTCGGACCTTCTTCGGCGCTGGGAGCGCTTCCTCCGTCTGGGGTTCGATGCGAGTGGGCGGGTAGCTCACGTACTTCCGTCCGGAGGTCCTTTGGACCTCCTGGTAGTGCTTGAAGAGGCCTTCGATCGTGCCGCCGTGCTTCTCGAAGATCTTTGCCCGTATTGCCCGGACCTCTTCCACGATGGGGTCTTTGTACGACGTCATTCCTCGGTCTCCAGAAGTTCTTCGGGTGTGCAGATGACCGGCGGCCGGTAGCCGGCGCGGCGACAGGCCCGCCCGACCGCGGCGCGAACAGGCGCGTTCGCCATGTGGCGCAGGTTCCACGTTACCAAGTAGTCGACGCCGTTGATGACCGCGATGGCGATGTGCAGGGCGTCCTGGCTCGCCTCGCGCGGAAGGGCGCCCGCGCTCAGGAGTTCTTCGGCCAGAGCGGCGGCTTCCGCCGGGAGGCCGAGGTTCGCCACGCGCGAGAACTCCGCGAGGCGGGCGCGCGCGGCTTCCGCGCCGCCGCCGGCAGCCTCGTCTCGGACGACGTCCGACGCTACGAGATCGAATCGGCGGGCAGCCGAGCGCCACCACTCCCGCGTGACCTGCTGGTGCGCCAACGTCACGACGTCGCGCGACGGCCATGCGATCAAGTAGCTGACGACCGTCGTGTCGACGTAGACCGTGGGCTTCGCGCCGCCTTCTGGGGCCATCTCGCCTCCTACTCGATGACCACGCGGACGCGATCTTCAGCCTTGCCCGTCGTGAGCCTCGCCACGTGGCGGTCGAAGCGGCACCGCAGTTCACGGACGGTGCAGGGAAGGCCGCCGTGGGCGAGAGCGTCGCGAAGGCCGGCCGCGGTGACCTCGACTTTCTCCAGCCCGGTCAACGCTTCCTGGAGCGCCCGAACGAGTGCTTGGGTCACGGGGTCGGGAAGTTCGCGCGCGGCAAGAAACACCTCGATTTCGGCCTTCCCGTCCCGGTCGCCGATCAGGGCGATGTTGTCCCTGATCGCCGAGTCGGCGAGATTCGCAAGCAGCGTTTCGGTCCAGTCCTCCAGGAGATCGTCGAGACGGCCGTCCAGGGAGGCGAGCACCTGGGACGCGCTGACCGGCGGCGCCGGGTTCTCCACGGGGCGGTAGCCGGTGTGTGGGCAGACGGGATTCGCGTCGAGGTCGCCGCGACTCAGCACGGGGCTCGCCTTCAGACTTTGGAGCGTGGCTTCGAGCGCGTGCAACTGCTGGTGGGGCATGATCTCCACCGCGTCCAGCGCCGCCAGTTGCTTCAGTCGCGGGTCCTTCGCGAGTTGCGTCTTCCTGGCCTCCTCCTGGACGCCGAGATGGGCCCTGCGGTGCAGGTCCAGGTAGGTGGTCTGGTAGGCATCCTTCAGTTCGCGAAGAACCGGCCCTGCTTTCGCCCGAAAGCCGGGAGCGTTGCGTCGCTCGCGAATCGCGATCTCGGCGAGCAGCTTCCCGCGTACGTCTTCGGCTTGGCGCCGCCACGGGTGATCGCTTGCCAGCACGGCCTGCGCGGCCAGCAGATAGTCCGCCGCGGGGCCGATTTCAGCGACCAGGGCGACCAAGTCTTCGACTTCGCGGACCAGGTCGAGCCCCGTCTTTCGACTGGTTACCGCTTCGACGTCGTGAGGGAAGTTCCGCAGCTTTCCGGCCGTGTTGAAGACCTGGAGCGATTCCAGGAAGTTCTTTGTGTTGCCGAGAACGGCGCTCCATTCGGCGCCCTGGCCATCGCACATGCCCTGCGACTCGGCCAGCACGGTGTGGCCCCAGAAGACGATGCCCTCTCGCAGCTTCGCTTGAGCGAGCACGAGCCGGTGCACTCGCCTGGCGACCTCGACCTGGAGGTCGGCGGCGGCCTGGTCGCGTACGCTCTGGGTCACCAGTTTGCCTTCGGCCAGACCGAGCATGCGGAACAGCGCCTGCAGGGGCTCCAGTGGGAATCCCCGCGGTCGTTCGACGTGCTTGAACTCGGCGAGTTCGCGGACGGGAATCCGCGCCAGGGACTCAACTGTTCCGGCGCCGATCTTCCGCCCGGGCAGGCTCACGACGATCGACCCGCCGTGGATCAGGGCGGCGAGGGTCACGACGAGAAACTCCGGCTCCAGCCGGAAGGCCTTCCAGTACTCGGTCCCGTTCTCGTCATGGATCAGTTCCGCGCGATTGAGCACCTGATTCGAGCGCTTCCGCTCCAGCAGATCGAGGATGTTCCGGGCATAGGGTGACTCGCGGGGTCTGAGCTCGTCGTCGTCCAACAGGCCGAGGGCGTCGAGCACCGCCGCGCCTTGGCGGCTCTTGATGCTTCCCGCAATCCACTTGAGCGCCTCTCCGGCCGTCTGTTCCCGGTTGTCCCGGGTGATCAGGACGGTGAACCTGGGGTAGTTCGGGCTCTGGTTCTCGAAATGTGGCCCAAGACAGACGCTGCCGGCCACATCGACCAGTTCCCGCACCGAGGCTCGACCGTCCCCCGCGGCCATCCGGCCCTGGATCACTTCCCGCAACGAGTGCGACCGCCCTTCGCAGGTCACCTCGAAGGCCGTCGTCATTCGCTCCCGAAGCCATTCCGTGAGGCGTCTGAGGTGGGCGTCGGCCTTCTGCTCGTAGATGCGGCGGTTCTCGCCGGAAGCGGTCGCGGCCTGTTCCCTGGCCCCGGCGTAGAGGCTGAGGGATTCCTCGAAGTCCTGGTCCGGCTGCTTCAGCCTGAAGAACACCTCGTCGGCCTTCTTCTCGTCCCGGAAGTGCGGCGGGTCCTTGGGCTGGATGAAGTACAGGTAGAAGTCTCTCGGGGGTTGTGCGGTCGAGCGCTCGTTGGGCGCTCCGAAGAAGAGGTAGCCGCTGCGGTTCGTTTTCCGTTCGCGCCACACGATCTCGTGCTCCCAGATCCTGTAGCCGGACACGTAGGTCCGTTCGGCCGCTTCCAGCACCCGGGCGAGCGCCGTGAAGTAGTGCCGGTCGAGTTGATCGTCGCTCAGGGTCTCCGCTCTGCGGGCGATCAGGGCGTCGAAGTCGATGTCCTTCTTCAGATCCAGGTAGTACTGGCCGTTCTCGGGATTGGCCGTGATGAACTGGCCGCTCACCGTGCGCAGGATCTCCGCCAGCGCCGCTTCCACCAGGGTGTGAAGAAACTCTGCGTTCTGCTCGGGCATGGGCAGGATGAGGCACAGATCGTCGCGCAGCTCCGTGGCCGTGGCGCCGAGAGGCGCGTAGATGTCGTCCGTCGTGAGCCGGTGCACCGAGAGGGCGTCGATCATGCGGAGCGCCATCTTCTTGTACTGGGGCTTCGTGTAGGCCTGCCGGACGCGATCCTCGAGCACCCCGCTCTTGTCGATGACCTCCCGGATCGCGCGCACGGACCGGAAGGACGGGTTGTTCTTCAGTTCGCTCCAGTAGCTGTCGTAGGCGATCACGCCGGGCTCGTCCTCGGGCACGTCGCGGTCCACGAGGCCGCGGATGGCGGCGCTGAGAGTCTTCAGGACCTCGCGCTTCTCGGCGACGTAGACCCTTTCAAACGTCTCCAGGTAGGCCGGATGGACGGGATAGAGCTCGACGAAGCGGTCCATCCGCTCGTTCAGCGAGCCGTACAGGTGCGCGAACCGTTCGAGGTGTTCGCGGATCATCCCGCGCTGTTCGGCCGTCTTGCGCAGGAGCCGCTCCGAGACGACGTAGGCCACGTCCTCGCGGGCGATGCGAACCTGCTCGAAGCGGTCCTTGACCCGCCGGAGGGTGTCGGCCACGAACTGGAACCGGGGATTGTCGAAGAGGCTCTCCTGGATGCCGGACACGAAGCGGAACCGCGTCGACCGGCAGATCTCTCCCACCTCGCGCAGGAAGTTCAGGTCGAGGATGAGCGCCTGCTCGTTGCGTGTTCGCAGGTAGTCGAGCAGCTCGTCCAGCACGAGCAGCAGGCCCTGGTTGGGGTAGGACTCCTCGAAGGCGGCCATCATCGCGGCGAACGAGTCCTTGCTGTTCGGCGCTTCGCTGGCCGGCGGGAACCGGTAGTCGACGTCGAGTTGATGTAGCCGTTCCTCGATGTGGCGGCAGACCACGTCGCGCAAACTCATCGTGGTGGACCCGATCTCGGCCCGAAGAACCTGGAAGCGCCCGGCGATTGCGGCGGCCGCCGCCGCGACGGCCTCGTTCGTGGCGGCGGCCGCGAGGTCGGGATGTTCGGCCATCGCCGAGATGAGCGCCATCAGGTGGGACTTGCCGGTGCCGTAGTTACCGACGATGAGCAGGCCCTTGTGCTCGGCGGGCCGGTCGATCTGAAGCTGAGGGAAGACGAGCCCGGTCAGTTGCTCCGCCATGCGTTCGGAGATCACGAACGTCTCCACGAGGCGTCTAGCGTCGTCGGCCTTGTCGGCCTGCCGAAGCTGAATGACCGACTCGATGGGCTCGAACTGGATGAGATCGGAGTACTTCATGGCGACCTTGGACGTGTGGCGGGGAGCGCTGGGCCCTCGCCCGCAAGGGCGGAGACGATAACGGCATCGGGGTTCTCGTAGCGCCTGGACTCGGGATGGCTCGCGTCGCCGTAGGTCAGCCGCTTCCCGTCGTACCGGCCTGCCCAGGAGGCGACCGTTGCCCGATGCCTGGAGGTGGCCTGGAGCAGATGCAACGGCTCGAGTTCCAGGCCGGTGCTGAAGAGGAGTTCGGTGTTGTCTAGCAGCAGCACATCGCCAGCGCGGTCGTCGACGAGGTCGTGCAGAAACCTGGGGGCGTTCACCGCTCGCCTGCTCGGCGGAAGCTCCAGTAGTCGCTCCGAGAGGGAGAGGCCGACGTTGACGACCGGCCAGTCGTGCTCCTCCGCCAGCGCCCGCAGCGCTTGAGTCTTCCCGCTTCGCGGAGGTCCGACCACGAGCATGAGCCGATGATAGAGGTTGTCGAGCGATGGAATGCTCGCTGCGATCCGGTGGGGCAGAGGGTCCATGATCACGCGTCGAACACTGGTCCGACCGACGGCAGGCGGTTTGCTATCTTGCCGCTTCGGTCAAGACGCTTCGCCTCGTCCTCGAACGATCGGGCGATCCTCTCAAGGATGCGGCGCATTCGCGGGTACTCGACCATGTCGGCCGCCAGTCGTTGGTATGTCTGCGCCATTGCCCGCTCCTGGTCGCCCCCCAACTCGAAACTCATCGTTACTCCGCGGGCGTTGTAGGCGCCCGTCCGAAACCCTGTGTCGATGTCGTCGGATGCGATCCACTCGATGGCCTCCGCCACCTCCATGCGCGGCCGGGCAACACCGTCCTTGGCGGAAGCTCGTGCCAGCCATTCGCCGATCATGCAGTCCGCAATAGCTCCGCGGTCGAGGTCCGCACACTGGCTTCGGGCGTCTGTCAGCCACGTTTTGAGCTCATCCAAGTTCACTTCGCCGTCGCGGCTGCCTGGAAGGACCTGAATTTCTGTCAGGACCTCGTAGGCGCCTGTCCCGACTGCGGCTCGTTGCCCCGGGTCCTCCACTCTCCACGGAGATCGGTCCTCCTCGTCGTTCTTGGGGCTGAAGGCTAGGGCGACCAACTGCGTGAAGAGACTCGGCGCCTCAAGGAGACGCCTCTGGAGATTGGGACAACCGTGCTCCGAGTATCGAAGGAGCAGAAAGAACGCGAACTCGATCTCGGCAAGCTCCGACACCTTGACATCGGCGCGACGCTCCAGCTGCTGGAGCGTCTGGCCGAGGCTGTAGTTGTTCGGGAGGGCTTCGGCTTCGTGCCTCACGATCGCCCAAAGAAGGCGAAGGAGGCGCTGTGTCCCGATGTCCGGCACTCTGCGGTTCACTGCGCCGAAAGCGACCGCCGGCCGCTCGGCCTCGATCAGCCTGTCGATCAACTCTCTCAGCTCGTCGGGGCTTTCTGCGTGGCGGCTTGCCTCCACTTGCTGCCAGTAGGACTTGCCGAACTGCTCGTCCTCCTCGTCGAGCAGACGCCAGGTCTCGCCCCGAAACGGCATCGAGAGAAGAAGGTCGAGCCGCGTCGAATCGTCCCCGGCGTCGCGCTGGCCCTGAACAAGCTCCTTGCACGTTCCAGGATCAGCGGTCGATAGGAGTCCCGTCAGACACTCCAGGTAGGGGTCGCCGGTCGTGCCTCTGTGTGCCAGGAGGTGGTCCGAAAAATCCTTGACTTCCGTGGCGTCGAGGATGGAGCCGAGGAGGTAACCGACCAGACGTGGAGCCTCACAAGTGGCCACGAGACGAAGCAGCCCGGTCGACCCTTGGTCGTCGAGGATCTCGCGCAGTCCGGCAATCCGGAGGCTTCGGATGCGGTTGTCCAGTTGACTGTAGTCGAATCCCCCGGTCGTCTGTCCGATCTCAGGGTCCTTTGAGGCGAACAACCAGAGGTTGCGAGGCACCGAGTCAGTTGGAGTCAGGCGCTTCAGTGTGCCGCTCGCGCGCTCGCCGTCGAGAGCCGGATAGTGCTTGCGTATGCGGTCTTGCAACACCGTTTTCGCGTCGTCCGACGCGCTCACTGTCCACTCGTTGATCAGGTCCCAGATTCGCGTCTGGGCACTTTCCGAAAAGGACTCAAGGTGGCCCACGAGGTCCGCCAGCGTTCTCTCATCCTGCGGCGTCCAGTTCAACAGCATCTCGCGCGCCGCTTCGACAGCGCGGAAGGCGTCACGGCGGAGCGCTCCGTCTCCTGCGGAGGACTTATCGCCACGCCATTTCGGCACTGGGTTCGGTACCAGCCAATCGTGGCGGCGCGGCACCAGGCCAACGCAGAGGCGCCAGCCCACTCGTGGCCTGTACTTGACGATCTGCTTGATGGTCTCGAGCCTTTCGTCCAGTGGCGCCACCGTTTGCGGCATCCATGATCGGAAGAGAGAGAAGAGGGAAGCGATGGGGGTGTTCATGTTGCGGTCCGAGATCTTCTGCTCGGACAGATGCGCAAGTACGCTGGCGATCCGGGGCAGTAGGCCCGGAAACCAGGCGAGACACTCAAGAGCCCAAAGCAAGTCGGTGCGCGGGCAGTCTTGTCGTATCTCGTCGCAGCCCAGTGGCTTCAGGAACTCGAACACGGCTGGATTGTCGGTTGCGAGATCCTCCTCCAGAAGATCGAGAAACCCATCGGGCGCGGCTTCTGCGTAGCCCCGGAGATCGGTCTTGTGGGACAGGAGCGTCTCCAGTGTGAGCGGTGCGAGGAGGCGTTGCACCAACGTCGCCACTCTCTGTTCGGTGTCACTCCCTAACCGATGATCGAACAGTCGCTCGCCGTACTCGGCTAGCAAGATCAGGGTGTCTCTGACGCCGTTGCGAAGAGCTTCCGAGTGCACTCGGACCTTCTGATGCACGGCGGCCATCCAGCGGTCTTCGGGCGGCAGGTCAAGTGCTGGATCCCGCTCGGAGAGGACGCTCTCGGCGACGGCGAAGAAGTCGTCCAGGTTCTCTTGCGTCACGACCGGAGCAACCGAGAAGAGCGCGTCGACCCGAGAGCACACGCCCCGGTACTGGCCGATCGACCAGACGGGCGCGTCGTCCAGGTTCAGCAGTCGGAGCACTGCCGCTTCGACCTGTTCGTGCCCGGTTCCCGCGACGCGACAGACTGCGTGCCGGTCTGCTTCGCTGCCTGCGTTCCATGCGCCGACGAGAGCGGGTGCGACTGCCGCGTCGAGATTCTCGGAACTCAGCGTCCAGTCCGCTCGTTGAACTTCTGGAGTCGTTGAGAGCCTTCTGCGGAGGATGGTCGGGGATCGAGCCGTGTCGAGGGCCAGTTGATCCACTCTCGCCCCAGAGATGTTCATCGCGGCGAGAGCCTTCGCGAACTCGGCGGGAGTCACGAGGCCGAGTTCAACGTCTCGTTGCTGGTCGATGAGCCCCACGGCGTTGGAGTGCTCGATTGCTACGCAGCACCACGTCTTTCGCCAGGGGGCGAGGCAACGTTCGACCTCGGCGTTGCCTGCGACTGCCAGCAGCCGGTCTTGCGGATCGTCTTCCTTACGCTCGGAGGGAACGTGATCCATGAACGAAGTCAGCCGGTGGACCGCGTCGGTACGGTGAAAGACGACCGCCTGGTCCAGCTGGCGCCTTGGCGACGGGCTTTCGACCTTCAGGAGGGGTGCAACCGACGTCGCACCCGCCGTGCCGCCGCGCGGCGCCGCCTAGAAGTGGAAGCGCGCCCCGATTCGCCAGACCCGACCGCGTATCAGCCGCCTCGGGGCGCCGAAGGGCCTGTCGCTGTTCAGGGTCTGTTCGGCTTCGACGACCGTGTCGGCGTTGCCGACGTTGAAGACATCGATGCCGACGCCGAGCCTGCGGTTATTGCCGATGTTGAAGTCCTTCTCCACCCTCAGATCGAGGTTGATGCCGTCGTCGAGACGGAAGGAGCCCGCCGGATAGCCGTAGATGTCCGAAGTCTGATCGACGTCTTCCACCCTGATGAGCTGGTTGTAGGTGTTGCCCGAGAAGTAGCTGAGGTAGCCGCCGACGACGACCCCGCCCGGGAGTCGGGCGTTGCCCAGAACCTTGATCAGGTGCGTTGGATCGATCGTCAGGTTGCCGTAGGCGTTGATCTGGTCGTTCGGGTCGCGGAAGAAGGTCGAACTGCCGAGCTGGGAGCCTCTTCCTTCCAGGAACTCGTACCAGGCGTTGTTGTCGCTGCCTCTTGCCTCGCCGTAGGTCCACGAAGCCTGCATCTGCCAGTTGTTGCGCCACCGCCTGGCGAGGCTTGCCGTGATCCCGGCGTACTTGCGGATCTTCCTGAAGCAGGTGAGCTCCTTGTAGGCCTGCCCGTAGTCCTGGCAGTGGTTGACGTTCGTGAAGTAGTACCGGTTCTCGCCCTCGTTCGTCTGGTTGAAGACGTTGAAGGTCCGTCCACTGTCGGGATCCGTGTACCGCGTGGGTTCGAACTCGCCGGTGAGATTCACGCCGTCCAGGAAGTCGTCGTTCGTGCGATAGGTCGCCGTGATGTCGAGCGAGACGGTACGCGAAAGGACCTTCTCCCAGCCCACGTCCAGGGCGTCCATGTAGGGCACGTTGAGACTGTCGTCGATCGTCCACTGGCCGGGACCTCGCCCTTCGGTGAAGTCGTGCTCCCAGACCTGGTCGTCGGCGTTCCAGATGTAGCCCGTCACGTTGCTCTCGGGTGCCAGCCGGCTGTAGAACAGCGAGATGACCTGGTGGAAGTAGCGCCCCCAGTGGGCCTTCAGCACGGAGTCGTTGTCGTTGCCGAGGTTGACGTTCAGTCCGATGCGCGGCGCGATCCCGAGGCCGGGCGTGAACACGCTGCCCTGATCGAAGCGGACGCCGTTCACGTCCGACTCGACGGCCCCGCGCCAGTAGTTGGCCCGCAGGCCGAGGTTCAGCCTCACCCGGTCGTTGATTCCCCAGGAGTCCTGCACGTAGCCGACCATCTTGTCGGTGTCGGCATAGGTGTCGTAACCGGTGCTCTCGAAGAGGATGTAGTTCTCGCCGGCGTAGTCCTCGTAGAACTTGCCGCCCGCGTACTGGTTGAGCGTGTTGACCAGCGTGTTCTGCAGCTCGACGCCGAACTTGAAGTCGTGCTCGCCGCGGATGAAGTCATCCGTGAAGTGGCTGACCGAGGCAATGAGCTGGTAGCGCTCCCGGTTGGCATTGAAGGGCCCCCACCAGTTCTCGGTAAGGCGGTCTTCATAGATGTCGTAGCGGGCGGGTGTATCGCCGCCGTCGGGCGTCTCGGACTGACGCTGGCGATAGCCGCCGAACTTCAGATCGAGCAGCGTGTCCTGGGACAGCATGTCCGTGTAGTTGAAGTTGAACAGGTACTGGGTCCCCTCCAGGCTGACGGTGGCTCCGGGGGCGATGAAGTCACCCTCGTCCGCGCCCTGGTAGGCCTGGTCGCGGGTGCTGTACTCGAGCATGCCGCTGAAGATCTTCTCCTGTGTCGGCGTCCAGTTGATCTTGCCGAGGAAGCGGGGCCTCTCGTTGGTCGGGGCGTTGACATGGTCGCCGCTGGCCTTCGAGTCCTGCTGGTAGTACTTGAACGAGGTGAAGAACCACGCCTTGTCGCGCTGCACCGGTCCGCCGATGTCGAAGTGGACTTCCGTATCCGTGCGGTCGCTGCCGCTGCGTTGCAAATCGGGGTCGTCCGTGTTCTGGGACTGCCAGTCGTTGTCGGCGAGTTGCAGGTCGACCAGACCGTTCATGTCGTTCGAGCCCTGCTTCGTCGTCACGTTGACGATCACGCCGGTGTAGCCGCCGTACTCGGCCGAGGCGCCGGCGCCGAGGACGGTAACGTCCTCGACTGAGAAGAAGCCGAGAGGCACCTCGCTCTCGCCCGCCTCCGGGCTGTTGATGATGACGCCGTCGACCGAGAACTGGACGCCCATGCCGGGCGAGCCGAAGGCTGAAGGTTGCCTGCCGTCCGCGTTCTGGGAGTGGACGCCGGGAGCCAACTGCACGACGCCCCGGATGCTGCGTTGGGTCGGCACCTCCATCAGGATCTCGTTGTTGAGTTCCGTCGTCTGGAGCGTCGAACTGCGCACGTCGATGAGCGGTGAGCCCTCGACGATGATGATGTCCTCGATGCTCCCCAACTGCATCGTCAGGTCGACAGTCAGGGTCTGGTTGACGGTGAGGACGATGTCCTCCTGCTGCGCGGTCGAGAAGCCCTCGATCGAGGCAGCGACGTTGTAGGTGGACGGCAGCAGAGCGACGAAGCGGTAGCGGCCGTTCGCGTCCGTCATCGTTTCGCTGGTCGCGCCGAGTTCTCCCGACGTGAGCGTGACGTTGACGCCCGGCATGCGGTCGCCGTTGGGGTCCGTGATGGTGCCGGTGATCGAGCCGCGCTCGATCGACTGTGCCCATCCTGCCGTGGCAGTGAAGACGAGGAGCACCCCCATGCAGATGAACCGTGTGACTCCTGCCGTGGGGGCAAGGGCGCGAGAACTCGTGGTCCTGCGGTGCTTCATGACCGTCTTCCTTCCTTGGACTTGCCAGTCTCCTCGTATGACTATGCGCAGACCGGTTCACCGAGCGGCGCCGGCCGGAGAATCTGTAGCAGTGTTACAAACACGTTAGCGTTACTAAACGCGGGCGTCAACTGAATTCAGGACGTTGGACAGGGGCGGGTCGCCAGGCGTTCCCGGATCAACGCGAGCGCCTCGCTGCGGTCGGCCTCGGGCAGGGCCTGCCGGGGCGGCCGCACGGTCTCGGACCCCATCCCGACCTCCGCCTGCACCAGCTTGATCAACTGGACGAACTCCGGCACGGTGTCCATGCGCAGGAGGGGAAGGAACCAGGCGTACAGTTCGAAGGCCTCCCGGCGCCGGCCCGCCGCGGCCAGTTCGAACAGTCGAACGGACTCGGCCGGCAGCGCGTTGACCAGGCCCGCGATCCAGCCCGTCGCCCCCGACCACGCGGCTTCGTAGGGCATGTCGTCGAGGCCGGCGAAGACGTCCAGGCGGTCTCCCAGCAGGGCCTTGACCGCGGTGATCCGCCGGATGTCGCCGCTCGACTCCTTGATCGCCCGCAGGCTGGCGTGCTCGGCGGCCAGTTCGCCGATGATCTCGGGCAGGATGTCGACCCCGTAGGCGAACGGGTTGTTGTAGAGCATGCACGGCAGGTCCGTGGCCTCGAAGATCGCCGCGAAGTGACCCCGGGTCTCGTGCATCTTGCCGTTGTGGACGTAGGGCGGAAGCACCATGAGCGCCTCGGCGCCGCGTTCGGCCGAACCCCGGGCGATGCGGACGGCCTCGGCGGTGCCGGTTGCGGAGATGCCGGGCATCACGGGCGCCCGGCCGTCGAGAGCGGCGACGCAGGTTTCGACGATCGCCAGCTTCTCGTCGAACTGGAGGGTGTTGCCCTCGCCCAGCGAGCCGAGCGGCACGATGCCGGTGCAGCCGTGCTCGACGAGCCAGTTGGCGTGCCTTGCGAGGAAGTCGTGATCGACCGTCAGATCGTCGTTGAACGGCGTTGTGATCGCCGTCATGACACCGCGGAATTCCATGTTCTGCTCCTGTTCTGACTCCGTAAGTCCTTGGATTCCCTGAACGAGCGGCGTCTCCCACAGTCAAGGAGTCTATTTCTTGAACAAGCGTAGCCTTTACAGTTGAGGCAAGTTTGCGGCGAGGTAGATGTCGGTGCGCCGGCCTTCTGGCCGGCATCTGGCGCGTAGCGCCGGCACGTCCGGCCACATGCTCGTCGGTCTGAGGCGAAGCCTCGTTAGAGATCGGCTGGCCGACCGCGGACGACGACCGGCCGAGCGGGGTCGCCGGCGAAGGGAATCTCCGCATCCGCAGCCCAACGCCGGCTCGCCGCCCAGAAGGAGACGGAGTACCCGCCCGGAGAGATGCAGCCGAGGCCGAGCCGCCCTCGCTCCGAGAACCTCACGCCCCCCGAGGCGCCGCTCAGGTGGCCCGCCAGTTCGACGCCCGACTCCGTCCGGACGCTCAGGAAGGACAGCGGTGCACCTCCGCAATCCTCGTCGGGGCAGTCCAGTTCGAGCAGCCGGCCGGTCCAGGACGACAGATCAAGAGTCGTCGGCTCGTCCTCCTCGACTATGAACGACCTGCCGCCCACGCAGGCGACGCTGTCGTTCCAGACCAGGCCGTACTCACCCGGCGCAAGGTCGCGCCGTGAGTAGCGCCCCTGGGCGGACGCGAGTCCGGTCCCGGCTACATCGCCGGCGGCGTCGACCAAGTGCAGCCAGGCTCCCGCGGCCGCACCGCCGCCGGACCGTTGAAGGCTCAGTTCCAACCACCCCGGGTCGCCTTGCGGAAGGCGCAGAATCTGCGGCGGCGGCGCGGCCATCAGAACGAGCTCCACCGACACGCTTCCGCCCGCCGCAGTCCGGCCCCGCAGCAGATAACGACCGGGCGGGGCTGGCGGCAACTCGAAGGTCCCGTCCTCCGCGGCGGTGCTCGCAGCCACTTCGCGCCCGACTCCACCGATGAGCGCGACGTTGCCCGTCACGGGCCGCCCGTCGCGGTCGAGCAGCATGCCTCCAACCCGGATTCCCGCCAGATCGAACCGCGCCTGCGCGCCTTGCGGCCAGAGCCGCCCGACGCTCGATCCGTCCGTACCGTGCCACGTCATCCAGAGGAGATCCTCGGGCGCGCCCACGATCTCGAACGAGCCATCGGCGGCCACCTGGGCACCCAGGCTCAGACCACTCGCGCGAAACATCCGGCTCCTCTCACTGGCGGAGCCAGCCCGGGACCGGAGCATGATCGTCCCGCTCGATCGACCGGCGTCCAGCACCCGGCCGAAGCGCACCGCGCCGCCCGGAACCGGGCTTCCATTCATCACGAGCGTGCTGCGGATTGTCCGGGCCGGGGCCTGCAGGCGGACCTCCTGTCGGTCGGCGGGACCATCGCCCGCGACTGACGCCTCGCGTGCGACGCGCGTGACGCCGGCACCGTCCGACGCCTCGAACCGGTAGTCGCCGGGCGCCAGCAGAACTTGGGCCGAACTTCGCGGCGAGTCTTCCTCCGACAAACCGCCCATCCGCTCCTGCGGGGCGAGCGCGGCTTCCGTGAGCGGCGCACCGATTTCGCGAAACCGGTCGTACACGCGGACCATGCCTTCTCCCAAGCCGTCGACGGTGACCGAGACCGGTTCTCCGGCATCGAGCCAAGTCTCCCCGAGGTCGGCCTGCTCCGAGTCCCCGAGTACGAGGAGACGGTCGATGGTCGCCGCGGCGGGGCACTGGATCCGTAAGTGGTAGCGGCCGCCGGACAGGCCGCCGAGAAGATACACACCGTCTTCGCCGCTCACGGCGAGAGGCCGATCGCCCATCAGGGCGGCGCGGATCTCACCGGAACCCGTCACCAGGAGTTCGACGACGCAGCCCGCGGCCGGCGCCGCGCCCACCGTGTCGAAGAGCCGGCCGGAGACGCGGGCGCCCGACTCAAGGAACACGGCGCCCAGGTCGACCTCGCCGCCGGGTGCGACCTGTACGCCGATCATCGGCGAGCGCAGGTGGTGCTCCGCCTCGAAAGTCACGGCAACCATGCCGCCGGCAAGGAACTCGGAGGGGATCGTGGCCGTGGCGGGTGCGGACTCCTGGTTCACCATCACTGCGGTACCGCTCCGGCCTGCCGCCGCCACTGCCTCCACCCGCATGGTGAACTCCGGGACCGGCTGGCCGTCCACGCCCGCGACCTCGACACGGATTCGCCCGCCGGCGGGCGATGCAGCCTCGTAGGCGCGCGCCAGTTCCAGCCGGAGCGGCCCGGAGTCGGCGCCGACCGTCCACGTCTCGCCCTGGTGCGCCGGTGCCGAAACGTGAAGCTCGACGGGCTCAGGTGGCAGGCCGGCGACCTCGAACCAGCCCGCCTCATCGGACGTCGCGCACCGCTCCCACCGCCGGAAGCGCTCGGGTGCGTGCTCGTTCATCCAGGCGGCGCAGACACTGGCGTTCGGGACATCCGAGCCAGTGTCCAGAGCCACGATGTTGCCCGACACGGCGCGGCCCACTTCCAGTCGGACGACCCGGGGCGGCGGTGCCGCAACGTGGCTCACCACGACAGGAAGGTGCCGGGGATCATCCACGACGACCAGAAGCCCCGGCAGCCGCGGCACCGGAGATTGGACCACGCCCTGCTCGTCGGTCCTCGTCTCGACGAGGACGGCCGCCATTGGGGGCACGTCGTTCCGGTCCGCGCGCAGGACCATGACGCCGGCACCTTCTACGGCGTCGCCCGCAGCGTCGACGACCCGCATGCGTTCGGCGGAGGCGTTGGCCCCAGGTTCCTGGCGTGCCGGGAGTGCCCCCGTCCAGATGAGGTGCGCCGCAGCAAGTAGAGCCAGTGGAGGGATCCAGCTTCGGCTCCGCCGTGGGACCCCGCCCCCCACAGGCCCTGCCGGGGACGCCGGGTCTCCGCCTCGGCGCATCACCCGTCCATCGGGGAGTACCGGAGCAGGCCCAGCACCTCTTGCACGAGCAGCCGCTCCTCCTCCCAGGGATTCACGGGGCGCAGCAGGAGCAAGCGCCCGTCGCGGCCGTAGACCTCGAGACGCGGCCGCTCCACCTTGCGCCCCGCCTCCTCCAATGCGTGCAGCGGTAGATTGACCACATGGCCCGGAAAGGGTAGCCCGTCCATACCGGCCTCGACCGGCAGGCCAGCGGGGATGACGGTAAGGACGGCCACGTCCTCGCGCTCCTCCGCCAGTTGGGAGAGCGCCCGGGTCGCGATGAGATCCTGCGGCGAGCAGCGCTCCGGCCGTGGCAGGAAGGCGACTCTCAGCGCGGCGTCACTTAGGTGGTCAGCGGTGAACACCCGATGCGCCACGAGATCTACGCCATCCGGCGCGTCGCTCGATCCGACGCAACCAGCCACTACAAGGAGGCCGACGAGTACTTCGATCAGTCGCATATGATCGGCCTCCCTGAACGTACGGCTTCCGCGTCCAGGAGCAGGAGACGCGTCGGCTGGCGGAACATGTCGTCGGCGAAGCTGCTCGATTCCTCCAGCAGCCAGTACCTTTCGCCGGGCAAGAGGCTCACATGGGGCGCACGGGTTGGCAGGTCGGTGCTGTCCAGAACCGAATCGGTCCGGGGATCGATGCGGTGAAGTCGCCACGCGACCTTCCCCAGTTCAGGAACGGTGCGAGCGAGGAGATACAGGACGGCGCCATCGCCATAGAGTCCGGCCGCGTACTCGGCTGCTTCCGCAGCGGCATAGAAGCGATCGGCGCTTCCCCAGCCAGTCACCTGCGGCAGCGGTGGGAAGACCTTCACATCGTGAGGAAAGGCGCTGAGTCCGGCCATTCCCTCGCCTTCTCCCTTGTCTCTCCCGCCAACCAGCACTTGAATGAACGGACGGTCCGCGAAGCGAAGCGCGAAGACCCCAGGTAGTTCTCCACGAGTCGTTGCCAAGGATCTCACGGGCAGATGACTGAGCCGCGGATACTCGCCTTCAACGGTCGACCAATCGTTGACCAGGTCGAACTCGTCGGCCTCCTCTGGCTGCCGTTCCAACTCCAGAAGGAAGTAGCTCGGCCCTGGCTTCACCCAAGCGAAGATACGGCCCGCGCCCACGGCGAGTTCCCGTATGTGTGCTCCAAGCGAAGGTGTAGGACTCGAGTCTTCCCGATGCTTGGTCGTCCAGCGGAGGAGGTTGCGGGGGCGTAGCGCATTGTCGAGCAGTAGCAAGCTCGCGGCTCCTCCCGTGTCGGGTGTCGGCGGAGTGTGTAGGCCGAGAATCACCCCTTCCGGGTCCGGACCGATAGCGGTAGGGTGTGACAGACCGGCCTTCGAGTCTGGAAGCCACCATGGGAAGTCCGGTGGGCCGCTGTAACTGACCTCGCCCGTCTCCGCGTCGTAGACCAGGAGCCGGTTTCGCTTCGAATCCACCAACGCGAACCGGTCGGCCTCCAGCCAGACTCCCTCGACACCGCCAAGCCGCGGAAGCTCTTCGGCCGCCACCTGCCGGCAGTCGGTGCCGGAGACGCCCTGGGCACCCCCCAACGACAACAAGGCCAGCAGGCCGGCGAGCCGAAGGCTGAACCTGCTCGGTGCAGCGGTTGCTAGTGGCCAGCGCCACCTCAGCGAGCGCACACAAGCAGGCGCTGGTCTGGTGCTGGTGAACATGGGAAGCGACGAGACGCGCCAATGTCCCGGCCGCCGACCGCGATTGACGACCCGAATGTCGGTCGACTCCAAGTGCCCGCGGCGAAAGGGCGTACAGTCGGGTGAGCGTCGAACGAGGGGGCCGTGGCCGCTCGAAACCAGCGCGACTTCGCTACCGGCCGCTAGTACGGACAGATCACCACGCAGTTCATGCAGTCGCTGCCGCTTGAGGGACATCCGCCGGCGTCAAGGTCGAGGCTGAAGCCATCGGCGCAGTACCAGTCGCAGCCGCCACCTGCGGCGAACGGCGTGCCCGCGGTCAAGGGCATGAGCAGGACGAAGAAGAGCATCGTCCAGAACACGAAAGAACGAAAACGCTTGCGATCACCCATAGGGGCCTCCCATGTCAGTTGTCCGAAACGCCCAAGGACCTTGCCGGAGGGAATCCGGCCTGGTCCGCGAGACTCGGCCGTGTGGAACGGGGTGACCCTAGGGAACGCCTCGCCGGATGTCAAGAGAGAGTTGTCCAAGGCTGTCCAAGGCTCTGCGACTGCGTCAGGCGGGACGCGAACTCCCCGATTGGGACTATCCCAAAGTCATGCGGCTTTGATTCGAGCCGGTCGAGTGGCTTGGGACTTCGACGGTCCGGTTCGATGTCGTGTTGGTTCTCGGTGGGCTGGGGTTCGGCGGCGGGGAGTGGATCGGTCGTCGTGAGCGGCGGCGGCGCTCGGCCGGGTACGCGGTTCGGGTTCGGCAACCGGGGCCGGTGAGCGTTGGGGGGCGGCGCGCCGTTCAGCCCGGGAAGAGCGTTCTGGTGACCTGGCTCCATTGGTCGCCCTGTCGGGCGGCGAAGTGGCGGTGGGCCTGCGGCATGTAGGGGAAGCGTCCGTCGAGTCTGACGATCGAGATCGCGGCGTTGGCGAGGCTGGCGAGATTGCGTCTCAGGCTCTTCGTTCGCACGCGGTTGCGGTCCTTGTCGTAGGCCGTGTCACGGACGTAGTGGAGCCGGTTCTCGATCTCCCAGTGGCCTCGGTTCAGCGCCAGCAGCTCGCTCGCCTGTGCCCGTTCGGGGTCGAGAGAGGTGGTGCCGAAGGCCTCTTACGTCGTCGTTTTGCCGGTGCGCGGCGCCTTGCGCTCGCGCTCAATGCGGAACGCCTGGCGGCGCTGAGGCATGCCGGCGTACTCCGTCGGCACACGGTCGAGGCCGATCGTGCGGCAGCGGCGACCAGGCCCCGGAAACCAAGGTAGTGATGACGATCCATCAACAGGTCCCAGCGAGCCGTCTCCGCACGGTCTGTCCAAGGCCGTCCAAGGTCGACCTGCGGCCTGTTGGCCGAGGTCGACGCGGCGCGCTGGACGCTCTAACTCCTCGTCAATCCGGCGCATTACCGCCCCGCGCCACCAACTCCAACGGCGACCTCTACAGCCTCCGCAAGCCGAAGACCTGCAGGCGGTGCTGCACGGTCTTCAGGAAGACGAAGCCGCGGCGGGTCGGGATCGCGCAGCGACGCAAGCCGGTGCTCTCGGGCCAGCCGGGCTTCCTGCGCGTGGACACCGTGGATCAGGGGGAGAAGCGACCGCGAAGTGGAGGCTACATCGGTAGGATTCGAGAGGCTCGGGTTCTGCGGCCCACCCGGCTCTACTGCCGGACGACCTCCTCGATCGCCGCCATTCCGCCGACTCTTCCGGCGTTGTCGAGGTAGACCTGCCGCACCCTGTCCTCGAACAGCGGGCGGTCGATCTCGTTGAACTCGATTCCCAGCTTCTCCAGTTCGGCCAGGGCGTCGGCGGTCATCGACGCCATCGCCTCCCGTTCGACCTGGACCGACGCCCTGCCGGCGTCGAGCACCGCCTCCTGGAGGTCCGGCGGCAGCTCGTCGTAGAGCTTGCGGCTGAAGATCAGCGCCACGGCGAGGTAGAGGTGCCGCGTGTAGGACACGTACTTCGTGACCTCGTAGAAACGCTCCCCGTAGAGATCGACGTGGTCCGTCTCGGCGCCGTCGACGACGCCCTGTTCCAGCGCCGAGTAGAGCTCGCCGAAGGACATCGGCGTCGCCTGCGCGCCGAGGGCGTTGAAGGTGTCGACCAGGATCGGGGTCGGGATGACCCGGATCTTGAGGCCCTCGAAGTCGTCGGGCGTGACGATCGGCCGTTCCGCGTTCCAGGCGTTCCGCCGGCCGGCGAACCAGTAGCCCAGCACGAGGACGTCGAGTTCCTCCTCGATCCGGTCGGCGACGCGCTCGCCGATCGGTCCGTCGAGCACTCGGTAGAAGTGGTCGAGGTCCCGGAAGATGAAGGGGAAGTTGAAGATCTCCGCCTCCGGGACGAAGGCGGAAATGCCGCCGCCGGCGCTCGCGGCGGAGGCGGCCAGCGCGCCCAGCTTGACCATCAGGGTCGCCTCCTCCTCGGTGCCGAGCTGCTCGTTCTCGAAGATCTGCACCGTCACCGCGCCGGCGGACCGTTCCTCGAGAACGCGGCTGAACTCCTCGAAGCCGGCCTGGAACGGGTGTCCGGCCGGGCCGTTGTGGGCGACCTTGAGCACGGTGACGCCGTCGTTGCCGCGGCAGCCGCCGAGGAGGAGGGCGATCACGCAGGCGACCAGGATCGCCACCGTTTGGCGCGTTCTACTCATAGCCGAGCGCCTCCGGCAGCCAGAGCGTGACCCCGGGCACGAAGGTGATCACCAGCAGCATGATGAGCAGCAGCGCGAGGAAGGGCAACAGCTTGGGCGTCACCTTCTCGATCGGCGTCTCCCCGATGCCGCAGGCGACGTACAGGCAGATGCCGACCGGTGGCGAGATCATGCCGATGCCGACGTTGGCAGCGACCAGGATGCCGAAGTGGAGCGGGTCCATGCCGAGTGCGATCGCCGCCGGCAGGAGAATGGGCATCAGGATGATGATCGGCGGCAGGGCGTCCATCACCATGCCGAGGAACAGGAAGATGAGGTGGACGAAGAGGATGAAGACGATCCAGTTGGGCGCGTGGGTCGAGATTCCCTCCGCCAGCAGGTGCGGCAGCCGCTCGAAGGTGAGGACGAAGGAGAACATGGACGCCGTCCCCAGCACGAACAGGACGACGCCGGAGAGCGACGCGGTCTGGAGCAGGATCTTCGGGACGTCCTCGAGCTTCAGTTCCCGGTGGACGAAGAAGGACACCAGGGCGCCGTAGACGACGGCGACGGCGGACGCTTCGGTCGGTGTGAAGACACCGCCATAGATGCCGCCGAGGATGATGACGATCATGAACAGCGGCAGGATGCCGTCGCGGATCACGCGGAGCCGCTGCGGCCAGGTCGCCTTCGCCTCGAGTGGCAGATTCAGGTGGAGCGCGCGGAGGTAGGTCATCCCCATCAGGGCCAGGCCCAGCACGATCGCCGGCGTGACGCCGGCCGCGAACAGGGCGCCGATCGACATGCCCGAGACGACGCCGATGATGATCAGGTCGATCGCGGGCGGCACGAGGGTCGAGACGCCGCCGGCCGAGGCGAAGACGGCCGTTGCGAACGGCGATGGATACTGCCGCTGACGCATGGCGGGCAGGGCGACCGAGCCGATGGCGGCCGTGTTGGCGCTCGGCGAGCCGGAGATGCCGGAGAACAGCATCGTCGAGAGGATGACGACCAGGCCCAGGCCGCCCGGCAGGCGGCCGACGAACTGCATCGCCAGGTCGACGATCCGGCGCGCCATGCCGCCGTGCGAGATGAGCGCCCCGGCGAGCACGAACAGCGGCACCGCCAGGAGCGGGAAGGAGTCCAGGCCGGCGAGAAACTTCTGCGGCAGGACGATCAGGAACTCGGGCGAGCTGTAGAGCAGGCCGACCATGGCCGCGAGGGCGAGCGCGATGGCCACCGGCACGCCGAGCAGCAGCGCCGCTACCAGGGTCAGGATGACCAGGATTCCCATCGTCCCGGGGTCCTACTCCTGTCCCTGTTCCCGCAGTTCCCGGCGCCAGTTCACGAGCACGTAGTAGAGGGTTAGGGTGCTGCCCACGAAGGCCGAGGAGTACGGGACCGCCATCGACATGCGGGTCGCCGGCGCCAGCATGTCGTGCACCTCGATGGCGAATCGGAGCGACTGGTAGGCGAAGACGGCCAGGAACGCGGACGCGGCAAGCGCGACCGCCGAGCCGATGAGGCGCCGCATGGCCGGTGGCGTCCGGTCGACGACGAAGTGAAGCGCGAAGTGCGCGCCCGTCTTCATCGCGTAGGCGGTGGAGAGGGCGGCGAGCCACATCAGGAGGAACCGGGCCAGTTCCTCCGACCAGGAGAGCGACGCCTGCAGGACGTACCGGAAGACGACCTGGGAGAAGGTGACGGCGACCAGGGCGACCAGGATCGAGGACACCGCCACCTCGAGCGGGTGGCGGAGCAATGCCCGGAACATGGCGCCGAGGCGCTTCAATGCATGTACTGGCCGCCGTTGGCGTAGAAGGTGGCGCCGGTCGTGAACTCGGAGCCGATCATGCAGTCGACCATCCGGGTGATGTCCTCGAACTCGCCCAGCCGTCCCATCGGCAGGGTGGCGAGTTCTTTCGCCAGGCCGTCCTCCGTCTCCAGGTGGTAGCGGTCGATGACCTCGCGCGTCCTCACGGATCCCGGCACGAGGCAGTTGACGCGGACCCTGGGCGCCAGTTCCTGGGCCATGCACTTGGTCAGCGCGATGACGCCGCCCTTCGCGCTGCAGAAGTTCGCTCCGTTCTTGCGCCCGATCTGGCCGCAGGCGGCCCCCAGGTTGATGATCACTCCGGGCCGGTCGGCGTTGTGGAACAGGAACTCCTGGCCGCAGACGAAGTGGCCGCGGAGATGCGCGGAGACGACGGAGTCCCACATGTCGTCGGTCAACTCGGTGAAAGGCGCGTCCCGGTTGATGCCGGCGAAGTTGATCAGGATGTCGACCTGGCCGAACCGTTCGATCACGGCGTCGAACATCGCGCGCACCTCTTCCCGGTTGGCGACGTCGGCCTGGACCTTCATCAGCCGGCCTGCGTCGCCCATCTTGGCGGCGATGCGGTCGTAGGTCGCCTGCGCCTCGGGCTCGATCAGGTAGTTCATCGCCACCCGGTAGCCCTTGAGCGCGAAGTGCTCGCAGACCTCGGCGCCCAGGCCGCTCGACGCGCCGGTGACCACCATCACTCTGTCTTCGCTCATCGACTCACTCCTCCTGACCGCCCCAGATGTCGCCGACGGTGAACCCGTTCGGGAACGGATCCTCCGGATCGACGACGTACTGGGCAAAGCCCGTAATCCATGCCGTGCCCGCCAGGGTCGGCACCGCGGCGTCGACGTCTCCCACCTTCGTTTCTCGCACCATGCGACCCGTGAACGTCGTGCCGAGGACGCCCTCATGCACGAAGTCCTGACCGAGGGGCAGCTCCCCCTTGGCCCACATCGCCGCCATCTTGGCGCAGGTGCCGGTGCCGCAGGGCGAGCGGTCGAGAGCGCCGGTCCAGGTCAGCGGCTTGTTCCAGTCGAGCTTGCCGGTCGAAACGATCACCGTGTTGCGCCGGTGGGCGCCGGGGTTGAGCGGCGGCGCCGAGAGCTGGCCGATCGTCACGCCGCGGATCTCCGGGTGGAGCGGGTGGACCGGCGGCGGAAGCTGCTGCTGGCAGGCGGCCTTGATCATCTCGCCGACGCGGGTCGCTTCGGCGGCTTCGTCGGGCGCCAGGGTGAGCCCGACCTGGTCGGCGTCGGCGATGACGTAGAACATGCCGCCGTAGGCGACGTCGACGGTGACGTTTCCGAGTTCGGGCACGTCGAGCACGGCGTCGAGGTGGACGGCGAAGGCGGGCACGTTCTCGAACTCGACCCGTTTCACCTTGCCGCGTTCGACGTCGGCGCGCACCCGGATCAGGCCGGCGGGCGACTCCAGCGTGAGTTCGGTGACCGGCTCGGTGTGCGGCGCCATCCCGGTCTCGATCAGCACGGTGACGACGGCGATCGTGTTCGTTCCCGACATGCCGGGGTACTCGACCTGCTCCATGATCACGTAGCCGGCGACCGCGTCGGGATGCGTTGGCGGCAGGATCAGGTTGCAGTTCGCCGCGGGATAGCCGCGCGGCTCGCGCAGCATGCGCAGGCGCAGATCGTCCGCCTCGGTCTCGAGGTAGCGCATCTTCTCGAACATCGTTGAGCCGGGAACGTCGAGAACGCCGCCGACGATCACGCGGCCGGGCTCGCCGCCGACATGCGTGTCGACGGCGTGGATCACGTTGGAGACGCGCATTGCTAGCGACTCTCGGCTGGCGGCATGACCGTCATCTTCATCCAGCCCGCCGTGTTGTGGAAGTCGGCGACGACGCTGCCGGGGGGCACGAGCGCGTCGCAGGCGGCCCGCTGCCCGTCGGTCAAGGTCATGTCGAGCACCGGCAGCAGGTCCTCCAGGTGCCTGAGCGTGCGCGGTCCGATGAGCGGCGCGGTGATGCCGGGCTGGTCCTTGGTCCAGAGGATCGCGAACTGGGCTGGCGTCAGGCCGGAGTCGGCCGCGATCCCGGCGAACTTGCGGCCGACCGCGATGCCGGCTCGCGTGACGCGGTCGGCGTAGAAGCCGCCCCGGAGCGCCGCGCGCGAACCCTCGGGATAGTCGGAGTCGCTCAGGTAGCGACCGGCGAGCACCCCCATCGCCATCGGCGCCCAGGTGATGATGCCGAGGCCGAGGCGCTCGCACATCGGGATCAGTTCGTTTTCGATCCGCCGGTCCAGCAGGTTGTACGGCGGCTGCTCGCTGGCGAAGCGGGCGTAGCCCTTCAGCTTGCTCGTCATCACGGCCTCGGCGACCATCCAGGCCGGGTGAGTCGAGCAGCCGATGTAGCGGATCTTCCCGGCCCGCACCAGGTCGTCCAGAGCCCTCAGGGTTTCGTCGAACGGCATATCGGGCGAGGGACGATGCAGTTGGTACAGGTCGATGTAGTCGGTCTGCAGCCTGCGGAGTGAGCCCTCGCATGCCCGGATCAGGTTGATCCGGGAGTGGCCGTACTCGTTGGGGCCGATGCTGCCGGTGTAGTCCACGACGCTCTCGCCGACGACCCGGCGGCCGTGATCGACCTTGGTGGCAATCAGCAACTCGTGGCGGCGGCCGTTCGCCTTGAGTGCCCGGCCGATGACCCGCTCGCCCTCGCCCTCGGCGTAGACCTCGCCGGTGTCGATCAGGTTGATGCCGGCGTCCATCGCCGTCTCCAGCATCCGCACGCACTCCGGCTCCGGCGTCGGATCGGCGAAGTTGTCGCTGCCGAAGCAGAGGGGCGCGACCTTGACACCGGTCCGTCCCAGTACGCGGTACTCCATGAGTGCTCCTGCCCTAGCAGTCCGTGGTGGAAGTGCGTGTCGCACCGAGAGCGGTCAGGCGCCCGTCCGGCAAGACGCGACGAGGGAGCGTATCGGGCCATACTCGACCGAGGAGCAACGATGCCGGGCGGGATGCATGGCCGCTCGAATGCAGCGCGACTTTCACCACGGACTGCTAAAGCCGGTCCCGCGCCTACTTGTGCCAGCGCCGCCCGTTGCTGAGACCGTCGGCGCGCGGGAAGAGCTCGTCGCGCATTGCCGCATGGTAGGCGAAGCTGGCCAGGATGACGGAGGCCTGCCTCAGGTCGTCGGCGATCAGGCGGTCGTAGACGTCCATGTTCGTGTGGAACGTCGCGTTGAAGAACTCGAGGTCGTCCTGGATGAACTGGTAGCCCTGGAGCCCCGCTTCGAGAAAGGCCATGTGGTCCGTGCCGCCGGTGTTGCCGGGCACGATCCAGGACATGCCCACGTCGTGGAAGGGCTCCATCCAGGCCTCGAAGATCGGCCGCGACTCGTCGTTGCCCTGCAGGTACATGCCGCGGAAGCGGCCGTACCAGTCGACGTTGAAGTAGACCGAGAGGTTCGCGTGGGCGGCGGGCTTCTCCGGGGACGCCGGGTCGCCGAAGTGCTCGCGGACGTAGCTGCGGGAGCCGAGCAGGCCGCTCTCCTCGGCGCCCCAGAGCGCCGCCCGGATCGTGCGCCGCGGCTCCAGGCCGGCCGCCCGCAGCAGCCGCATCGCCTCGATCACGATCGCGCTTCCGGCGGCGTTGTCGGTGGCGCCGGTGCCAGCCGGCTCCGCGTCCAGGTGGCCGCCGATCATCACGACCTCGTGGGCCAGGTCGCCGCCGGGCAGATCGGCGATCACGTTGTAGTCGAGCGGATCGTCGTCGCTGAGGACGTTGCGGACTTCGATCTCCATCTCGACCGGCGTTCCGGCCGCTAGCAACCGCATCATCCGGTTGTAGTGCTCGGCCGCGACGACGACCCGCGGCATCGGCACGGGTTCGTCCAGGGGCAGGGGGCCGCGGCCCGAGACGTGAACGATCCCCTTGTCCATCGGGCCGACGTTGGAGGAACCGACCTCGACCAGGACGGCGACGCCCTGCCGCTCCAGGAAGGTCTCGATGTCGTGGCGGGAGAGTTCCGGTTCGGCCTCGTCGTCGTCCATCGACTGGCCGGGATTGTTCCGCGGGTCGATCTCGAGGCGGGCCATGCCGCTGAGTTCCTCGTCGGACAGCCGGACCGCCTGCGGCGAGAAGTTGGGAACCAGCTCCCGCTCGGGCGAGATGAGCAGGATCGACGTCTCGACGCGTGTCCGCAGGGCTTCCAGGTCGTCCCGTGTCTCGACGCCGCTGAGGTCTACCGCGGCCACGGGTCCGGCGACCTTGCCGTCCGTGCTCCGGGTGCCCGGCTGCGCGTAGCCGATGACCGGCTGGTACCGCGGCGCCGTGATGTGAACCGAAGTGTGGCGGTTCTCCCAGGCGTAGCCGTACTCGCCCCAGGGATCGAGCGTCGCCTGGAGACCGAACTCCTCCAGGGTGTCGCGAGCCCAACTGGCGGCCCCGTCGTAGGAGGGAGAGTTCGCGTACCTGGGGCCGTAGAGGTCGGTCAGGACGTGGGCGAACTCCATGACCCGGGAGCGGTTGAACCCCTCGTCGCGGAGTTCGGCGACGACATCGAGGTCGACGGGCTCGGTCGGAACGGTCGGCTCTCCGGCGCCCTCTTCGCCGGCCGGCACTCCGCACGCGGCGAGGGTCGCTGCAAGCGCGACCAAGGCGGGCATCCGGTTGACGCCGCGTGCCATCACCGAGTCTTCGTACCTCCGCAGTCTGCTGACCGTTCGGCACTATACAGGCGGCGCCGGGATCACACCGCCACTACACTGCCGCCGTGTCAGCGATCGGCATCGCCGTTCTCCTCTTCGTCGCCCTTACGCTGTACGTGGGCGTTCGCACCTACGCGAAGATCCGCGGCCGGGCGACGAACTACTACGTCGCTGGCAACGCGATGCCGGTCGGCGTCGTCGGCATCACCCTCTGCGCCCAGGCGTTCGACGCGAACGGCTCGGTGGGCAACGCGTCGCTCGTCCACTCGGGCGGCTTCTGGGCCGGCGCCGTGATTCCGGTCGGGCTCGCCCTGTGCCTGTTCATCGCCGGCGCCTGGTTCGCCGAGCCGCTGCATCGCATGCGGCTGATGACCTTGGCCGATTTCTACCGGCGCCGCTACAGCGTCTCCACCGAGACGCTGGCCGCGGGCCTGATGCTGCTGAGCAACGTCGTCCTGGTCGCGGGCAACCTGGCGGGCCTCGGTCTGCTGTTCGAACTCGTCTTCGGAGCGCCCTACCTCGCCATGCTGGTCGCCGTCGCGCTCTGCATCCTCGCCTACGCCGTCTCGGGCGGTCTCTACGCCACGATCGCGACCAGCGTGCTGCAGGTCTCGATCTTCATCGTCAGCATCGCCGTCGCCTTCGTCTGGCTCGGCGGCAGCCACGGCTGGGACACGCTGCTGAGCGCCGCTCCCGAAGGCGCCATGAGTTTGGCGGGCCTCTTCTCGCGGGAGAGCGGCGCGCTCGTCAACTGGGCGGCTCTCGGGTCGCTGGCTCTGGGCGACATCGTCGCCATCGACTTCATCCAGCGGATGATCTCGGCCGATTCGGGCCGCTCGGCGAAGCGCGGCTGCTACGTCGCCGGCGGGCTGACCCTCGTGGTCGGTCTCACGGTCTCGCTGATCGGCCTTTCCGCCCACTACTTCGGCCGTGACGCGGGTTCCTCGCTGCTCGTCGACCTGGCGCTGACCGACCTGCCGCTGCTGATCGGAGGCGCTGTGCTGCTGGGCATCATCGCGGCCAGCATGTCGACCGCGAGCGGCGTCGTGCTCGACCTGGCGAACGTGATCACCCGCAACCTCGTCCAGCGCCACAGCCGCTCGACCTGGGACGACGAGCGGATGCTCCGCTTCTCCCGCTGGATCGCCCTGCCGACGATGGCCGGCGCGGTCGTCTTCGCCTATGTCCGGCCCGAGCCGGGCGTCCTGCTCATCCTCGCCTTCGACATCGTCCTCGCCGGCTGCTTCGTGCCTCTGCTGCTCGGCCTGTTCTGGCGCAAGGCGAACACGACCGGAGCGCTAGCCGGTGTGATCGCCGGCAGCGCCGCGCGGCTCGCGCTGCACTTCGCCGTCACCGATGCCTACCGCGGCCTGGACACCCTGCTGGCTCCGTTGTTCAGTCTGGTCGCGATGGTAGTTGTGTCGTTGATGACCCAGAAGACCCACCGGCCCCGGCACGACGAACTCAGGCGCGTGCCGTCCGAACGGGAGCTGGTGGCGGGGATGGACGCCTGACGCGGATGTCGGTGCGCCGGCCGTCTGGCCGGCATCCGGCGCGTAGCGCCGGCTTCTGGACTCCTGTGGCGCCTACTCCTTCAATGCCTGCCAGACGGCTTTCGCGATCTGAATGTCCTGCACCGCGACACCGGTCAGATCCGCGATCGTGATCTCGTCCTCGTCCGAGCGCCCCCTGGCCCTGCCGGCGATGATGTCGCCCAGTTCGACGAGACCGGTCTCGGTCACGTGGCCGTCCGTTACCGCGTAGTGCGACTCACCGTGGTCGATGCACTGCGACCGTGAATCGACAGCACGGACACCCGCTCTTGCGAACAACGCCGGGTCCAGTTCCTGTTTGCCGGGAGCATCGCTTCCCATCGCGGTGAGGTGAGTGCCCGGCCGGATCCACTCGGCGCGGACAAGAGCACTCCTCGCCGCCGTGGCGGTGACGATCAGGTTGCTGCTCTCGCAGAGGTCCTGAAGTGTCTTGGCTATCTGAACGTCGAAGCCGGAATCCGACAGCTCGCTCCGGTACGCCGCCGACTGTTCGGGGCGTCGCGCCCAGACCCGGACCCGGTTGCAATCGCGCGCATGCCGCAGGTACTTCAACTGCATGCGGGCCTGCACGCCCGCACCGACAATGCCGATGCACTCGACCGCGTCGGGTGCCAGATAGCGGGCCGCGATGCAGCCCGCAATGGCGGTTCGGACATCGGTCAGGTAGCCCGAGTCGTCCAGCAACGCCAACGTCTCGCCGGTATCCGCCGACATGACGATCATCATTCCGTGGCCCGTGGGAAGACCCCGCGAAGCGTTTTCGTAGAAACCGGTCGCGATCTTGACGACGAAGACCTCATCGCCGTGGATGTGGCCGTACTTGATGTGGCAATCGCCCGGCGGCGTGTCGAATCCCAGATAGCCGACGGCGGGAACCGTCGCCGCGCCGCTCGACAGCGCCACGAATCCGGCTTCGATCAAGTCGATGGCGGCGGGTACGTCGAGAACGGATCTGATCTCGTCGAGGCCTGCCGATCGCATTCCGAAAATACTATGTCGGGAACGACGCCATGACCGACCACCCGACCCTCGATGACATCGTCCGGGCGCAGCACCGCCTGAAGGATCATCTGCGGCCGACACCGCTCGAAGATGCCGCCGATCTCGGCGCCGCGACGTTTCTCAAACTGGAGAACGCCAATCGGACGCACTCGTTCAAGATACGGGGAGCGCTGAACGCCATGCTGTCGCTGAGCGAGGAGGCGCTGGCCCGGGGCATCGTCGCCGCGTCTTCGGGCAACTTCGCGATGGCGGTCGCTTACGCCGCGCGTTTGTGCGGTGCATCGGCACAGATTCTCATGCCCGTCGCGACGCCGAAGAAGAAGGTGAGCGGAGTGCGCCGCTACGGCGCCGGTGCCGCCGAAGCGGTGCTCTTCGGCGACAATTTCGATCAGGCCGAGGCTGAAGCCCTGCGCCGTGCCCAGGGAGGCCTGACCTGGCTGTCGCCCTACAACGACAGGCGGGTGATCGCCGGGGCCGGCACCATCGGCGTCGAGATTGTCTCCGAGTTGCCCCGGGTCGAAAGGGTGCTGGTTCCCGTGGGCGGCGGCGGGCTGATCTCCGGCGTTGCCACCGCCCTCAAGGAGCTCAACCCCGCGGTCGAGGTGATCGGCGTGAGTGCCGAATCAACGCCGGCGATGTTCAACGTCTTCCACGACGCCGACAGACCACAAGTCTGGAACACCCTTGCCGAGGCGCTTTCGGGCGATATCGAGGCGGGCTCGATGACTGTGCCGATCTGCAAGCGCTACCTGGACGATGTGGTGCTCGTTGCCGAGGAGCAGATCGCGTCGGCGATGCGTTTCCTGGTCGATGTGCAGGGTTGGGTGGTCGAAGGCGGCGGCGCGGTCGGTGTGGCGGCCCTGTTGCAGGGCGTGATACCGCGCGACGGCAAGATCACCGCGGTGGTCGTCAGCGGCGGCAATGTCGACGGAGAGACGTTGCGGCGGATTCTCCAGCCTCCTGAAGGTGCGTAGCCGTGCCCGGTGACGTTTCCCTGCGCCTGGGAGATCTCCTCCGGCGTGAACTCGAGGCGGAGGGCCTCCATGTGGAGACCGCCACCGAGGACGGCGAGCCGGTCCTGGTCGTCGGCGAGATGAAGGTCTACCCTCGTAGTCTGCTCGAAGGGCAGATCGCCGAAGCGGGCGACCCCGAAGCTGTCGACCTCGACTGGCTCGTTAGGGCCCACCGCGCCTACTTTCGCAACCTCCGGCGGTTTCATCCGAGTCTGGTCGCGCCGGCGCGTGATGGACGGCGCTCCGGATCGACCGATGTGTGAACTGTGGTCTACAGTTCGTCGCGGTCGAAGTGCTGGAAAGCGGGAGTGATGACCGAGACATTCAGCAAGTGGGATGCGGCCGAGCATCTGGGTAGCCGGGAAGATGCCCGCCTGTACCTTGAGGCGTGCGCGGAGGAGGACCCGGGCGACGGCAGCCTGATCCGAGCGGCGCTGAACGACATCGCGCGGGCAAGGAACATGAGCGGACTGGCCGGGGAAGCGGGCTTGAGCCGGGAGGGTCTGTACAAGGCCCTTTCGAAGGATGGCAACCCCTCGTTCACGACCGTCATGGGACTCGAACCGTCGATCTCCGGGTAGTTCCTTCCAGTGTCTTGCCGTTGGACCAACCACCGAATCCCCCGCTGTCGTTCAGACGCGGCTATCTGCTCTTGACACGATGCGTTCGCCTTCCCGGGGCGGTTGCCGATGGGATAGCGGCAACGCGAGAAGGCACTTGCTCCTGCTCACCTCGATGTACCGACCGGATCCGGAAGACGTCCACAGTCGGCTGGGGGCGGCGGCCTTCGCCTTGTTACACCGACGAATCGCCGGAAGCGATACAGCCGGCGTGGGCCAAGGTCCTTCGTCCGAGCATGAGACAACGATCCTCGATCCGGTACGACCAGTGCTGGGGTCGGCCTCACCTGCGAATGCCGACGAATCGGAGAAGACGTTACGCTGCCGGCTCCTCTCACGGCCCAAGCCGAGACACCACTCGGTTAGGGCAACCTGAGACAGCCAGGTATCTGCGTGCCGGTGGCCGCCGCCGAGAGGCGGGGCTTCGCTGGCCGCAGTTGGTAGGGAGCCCAGAGGGGTCTGGACCGATTTCCGGAGGATGAAGACAGCGACCCCATCCGTAGCCATGCGCTAGGGTCTCCGCGAAGTGGCTTACAGGAGATCCGCACTCGCAGTCGCCGCGTTCGCCGGGGGTCTGGCACTGGCCATGGCCGTTCAGCCGCAGGCGGAGACCACGGGCCGGCTGGACCCGTCTGACGCCGCACAACTACGGGCTTTGGCCGAGAGAGGGCACGCCGCCTCCGCGCTTCAACTCGGGGTCACGTACATGCAGACCGACCCGGCAGAAGCGGTGAAGTGGATTCGGCTCGCGGCGGAGCAGGATCACGCCGAGGCCCAAGCCATGCTCGGACGTCTGCACGAAGTCGGGCACGGCGTGCCACAGGACTACTCGGAGGCTCTCCGTTGGTATCGCCCAGCCGCCGAGCAGAACGACCCCATGGCCCAGTTTTACCTAGGGCCTGTTCACACTAACAGGCG
>JAAXHG010000028.1 GCA_012270995.1 Vicinamibacteraceae bacterium
CGACGCGAAGTCCAACACCCGACTCCGACGAACCGTCGCCAACTACGACCGCGAGGTCCAACGAGCCTGGCGAGGACAACGACTCGCAGCCTGAGGCCGGTCTCGACCACGCCAACCAGCTGCCGGACGAACCTCGACTAAACTTGACTCAACTGTAAAGGCTACGCTTGTTCAAGAAGTCTAGATGGGCAGCCGGTAGGCGATCAGTTCGAACGGCATGCTCCCCCGTCCGCCGAGCGCGAACATGAGGTACTGCCGGCCTCGATGGAGAAAGGTGATCGGACTGCCGTCCGTGTGTGCGGGCAAGTCGATTTCGCCAACGAGTTCGCCGGTCGCCTTGTCGAAGGCGCGCAGCGCGGCCGCCTCCACCCGCCAATCGTCGGGTCCGGCTCCCTCTTCGTTGGCTTCGTCGACGATTCCGCGGAACGCCAGCGACCGGCCGGAGGTTACGAACAGCAGGGTTCTGGTGGCTACCACGTGGCCTCGCGCGCCGGAGCCCAGCGGCGGCAGATCGAGATCCACGAGACGCGGATGGCGCCGTGGCCCGTGGCCCAGGGCCGCGACCCAGGCGATCTCGCCGCGGTTCAGGTCGTAGGCAGTGACCCGCGAGTAGGGTGGCTTGAACAGGGGTAGATCGTCCGGACCACGGATGTCATTGTCGATCCGGCCCACGTAGTGGAAGGGCGATCTGTTCGCATCCGGCTTTCGGAGGGTGTTGACAACGGGCCAGGTGAACGACGGCACGTAGAGCATCCCCGTCTCCGGGTCGAAGGCCCCGCCCGGCCAGCTCGCACCGCCGCCGTAGCCGGGCATCAGCCAGGTTCCCCGCTCCGTCGGCGGCGTGAACAGCGGACCGTACTGGTACTGGCCGACGATCTTCCGGGCCGCGGCGCGGATCTCGGGAGTGAAATCGGCGAGATCGTCGAAGGTGATGCCCTGCCGCTCGAACGGCGGCGGCCTGGTCGGGAAGGGCTGGGTCGCCGAGGTGCGCTCGCCTGGGACTCCGGTCTGAGGCACTTCGCGCTCCAGGATCGGCCACACCGGCTCGCCAGTGCCGGCGTGGAAGACGTAGAGGAAGCCCTGCTTCGACAGTTGCATCGCGGCGCGAATCCGCCGTCCACCGACCTCGATGTCGCCGAGGATCGCCGATGTCGGCAGGTCGTAGTCCCAGAGGCCGTGGTGGACCATCTGGAAGTGCCAGCGCCGCTCGCCGGTCTCGCAGTCGACCGCGACCAGGGACTCCGCGTAGAGGTTGTCGCCCAGCCGATGACCGCCGTACCAGTCGTTGGTCGGCGTGCTGAACGGGAGGTAGGCGAGGCCGGCTTCCTCGTCAACGCTCATCATCGGCCACACGTTCGTGTTGCCGCTGTACTTCCAGGAACCGTCTTCCCAGGTGTCCCGGCCCGGCTCTCCCTGCTGGGGAATCGAATGGAAGGTCCACAGCTGCTCGCCGGACCGCACGTCGAACCCGCGGACGTCGCCTGGCGGCGCCTCGGGCGTCCTCGGACCGTCGGTGATGGACGAGCCGACGATCACCACGTCGCGGCACAGTGAGACCGGTGAGCTGACGCTGTACTGGCTCTGGGGCACCGCTCGCCGCAGCCCCCTGGTCAGGTCGACTTCGCCGCCCTGTCCAAAGGAGGCGATCGGCTCCCCGTTCAGGGTGTCGACGGCGCGCAACACAGCGTCGACGGCCGCGTACAGCAACCGGCCGCCCCCGTTCGGCAGGTCGGGATCCGGCCAGTAGCCGGCGCCGCGGTGGATGAAGCCGATCGTCGCGGGCCGGCCCTTGACGTAGGCCTCCGGATCGTACGTCCAGACGCTCTCGCCGTGGTCGATGTCGACCGCCGCGATCTGGCCCAGACCGGTCGTCACATAGAGACGGTCTCCGATCTTGATCGGAATCGCCTCATGTCGGCGTCGGGCTCCGGCGAACCGCTCGTCGCTCGCGATCAACTCGTTGTCCGGCGACGACCAGCGCCAGGCGACTTCGAGTTGGTCGAAGTTGTTCCGGTCGATCTGCTCAAGCGGCGCGTACCGCTGACTTGCGTCGTTGCCAGTCACGACGGACCAATCGGTATCTGCGGTCTGCTGGCCCCACCCGGCAACGGTTGTCGCGAGCGTCATAGCCAGTCCGGCGGGCAGGCAGGTCGGACGCGGGCAACCCCCTAGTCGAAACACCGAAGAACAGTAGCAGCGAGGTCCGGTCCCGGTCCGCCGCCGACGTCCAGCCTGCGCAGGACCTTGCTCCCTGTGGCCCGGAGCAGGCAGGTGAGCCCGACGCCGCGCCGTCAGCCGCTGAGACGGCCGCCGGCGGCAGCCGTCTCCCGCAGCAGCGGCGCGGCCTGCCACTGGTCGGCGTCGAAGCGGGCGGCGTAGTCGTCCAGGATGTCGACGATGCGGTCGAGGCCGAACTCGTCGGCCCAGAACATCGGGCCGCCGCGGTAGACGGGCCAGCCGTAGCCGTTGATCCAGATGACGTCGATGTCGCTTGCGCGGAGTGCTATGCCTTCTTGGAGAATCTTCGCTCCCTCGTTGACGGAGGAGAGCAGGCAGCGGTTCAGGATCTCCTCGTCGCCGATCTCGCGCTGCTCGATGCCCAGCCTGCCAGCCAGGTCGCGGGCGAGGTCCATGACCTCCGGGTCGGGCGCGGCTGCTCGCGTCGCCGGGTCGTACACGTAGTAGCCGCGGCCTGTCTTCTGGCCGCGGCGGTCGCGTTCGCAGAGCATCTCGCGCAAGGTGCTGGACGAGGAGGTCTCCGCGTTCCAGCCGACGTCCAGGCCGGCCAGGTCGCTCATCCGGAACGGGCCCATCGGCATGCCGAAGTCGTAGAGCACCCGGTCGATGTCCCAGGGTAGGGCGCCTTCGAGCACCAGCCGGTCGGCCTGCAGGCGACGCTGGAAGAGCATCCGGTTGCCGACGAAGCCGTGGCAGACGCCGACGAGGGCCGGCACCTTGCCGATGGCGCGGGAGATCGACATCGCGGTCGCGATCGCGTCGGCCGCGGACTTCTCGCCCCGCACGACCTCGACCAGCTTCATGATGTTCGCCGGGCTGAAGAAGTGCATGCCGACGACGTCCTCCGGCCGGCCGGTGACAGCGCCGATCTCGTTGACGTCCAGGTAGGAGGTGTTCGTGGCCAGCAGCGCGCCGGATCTTGTGATCCGGTCGAGCTGGCCGAAGACACGCTTCTTCAGTTCCATGTCCTCGAATACCGCTTCGATGACGAGGTCGCACTCGGCGAGCGCGTTCTGGTCCGTGCCGCCGTCGAGCAAGCCCATCCGCTCCTCGACCTGGTCGATCGTGAAGCGTCCTCGCGCGGCGCTCCGCTCGTAGTTGCTCCGCACCGTGGCCAGGCCGCGGTCGAGCGCGTCGCGGTTCTGCTCGACGATCGAGACCGGGAACCCGGCGTTGGCGAAGGCCATCGAGATGCCGCCGCCCATCGTGCCGGCGCCGAGGACGCCGACGCGGCGGATGTCGCGGACCGGCGTGTCGGCTGGGATGTCGGGAATCTTGCGCGCCGCGCGCTCGGCGAAGAAGTAGTAGCGCTGGGCCCGCGACTGCGGGTCGGCATGGAGCGTCCGCGACAGCTCGGCCTCGCGGGCGAGCCCCTCGTCGAACGGCAGTTCGACCGCCGCTTCGACACACTGAATGCAGACCTCGGGGGCGTTGAAGCCCCTGGTCCTGCGCGCGATCCGGCGCCGGAAGTCGCTGAAGATCGTCGGGTTCTCGCGCACGTCGCGGTGGCTCTCGATGTCCCGCACCCGCGGCAGGCCGCGGCCCTCGGCCACGGCGCGCAGGGCGAAGCGGATCGCGCCGGCTTCGAGGCCGCCTTCCTCTTCGCTAGAGGCGACGGCGTCGATCAGTCCCAGGTCGAGCGCCTCCGCGGCGGTGATGTGCTCGCCGCTCGTGATCATCTCGAGCGCCCGCGGCACGCCGACCAGGCGGGGAAGCCGCTGGGTGCCGCCGCCGCCCGGCAGGATGCCGAGCTTGACTTCGGGCAGGCCCAGCCGCGCGTTCCGGTCGGCGACCCGGAAGTGGCACGCCATCGCCATTTCGAGCCCGCCGCCGAGAGCGGTGCCGTGAATCGCCGCGAGGAACGGCTTGGGTGACTTCTCGATCATCCGCCTGACCTCGTTCGTGTCCGGGGGCAGGCGCGGCTTGCCGAACTCGCGGATGTCGGCGCCGGCGATGAACGTCCGGCCGCGGCAGACGAGCACCGCTGCCTGCATCTCCGGGTCGCGGGCCACCGCCGGAACGGCGGCCGCAAGCCCCTCGCGCACGTGCTGGCTCAGGGCGTTGACCGGCGGGTTGTCGACCCAGATCGCGCCGGCGACTCCGAGTCCCGGCTCCTCCCGGCGTTCGACGGCGACGGACTGGCTGAGCTGCATGGCGGTGGTCTCCCCTGGAGTTGGCGCCGGGAGGATACCGGGTCGTTCGTATACTGATGATTCCGTCGATCGGGAGGTTGAGATGATGCCGAGAAACGACTTCGCCCGTGCTCTGATGCCGACGTTCCTGATACTGCTTCTGGTCGCAACGACCTCTGGAGCGGAGGAGTGGTCCGCCCCACGGACCGCCGACGGCCACCCCGACTTCCAGGGAATCTGGGCGAACAACAGCGCGACGCCGCTCGAGCGGCCGAAGGCGTTCGGCGACAAGGCGACCCTGACGGACGAGGAACTCGCGAATCTCAAGCGGCGGCTGGACGAGATCCGGGAGGGTTCCCAGGCTGGGGACCTGCTGGGCGACTACCTGATCCAGCGGGTCCTCGAGGACCCGGAGTTCCGCGGCTTCGACCAGGTCACGGGGAACTACAACTCGTTCTGGCTCGTCGACCGGGAACTCGACAACCGTACCTCGCTCGTGATCGACCCGCCCAACGGCCGGATTCCGGCGTTCACGGAGCAGGCGATGGAACGCATGCGGGCGGCCGTGGCCTACGGCGACGAGGTGCCGGACGGCCCCGAGGACATGACTCTCGGCGTGCGCTGCATCACCTTCGGAGTCCCGAACACCCTGGCCGGCTACAACAGCTACTTCCAGTTCTTCCAGACCGCCGACCACGTCGCGATCCTGCAGGAGTTGATCCACGACGTGCGGATCATCCCGCTCAGGGGCGGGGCAACGCTCCCCGAGGACCTGCGGCTCTGGCACGGCGACTCGCACGGCAGGTTCGAGGGCGATGCGCTGATCGTCGAGACGAAGAACTACTCCACCGGCGGCGGCTCCAGCGGCAGGGCGACGGACGCTCTCAAGGTGGTCGAACGGTTCACCCGGACGGGGCCGAACACGATCGAGTGGGCGATCACCTACGAGGACGAGGCGACCTGGGTCCGCCCGTGGACGATGATGATCAAGCTCGCCCGCACCGAGGAGCCGATCTTCGAGTACGCCTGCCACGAGGGCAACTACGGCCTGACGAACATCCTCTCCGGCGCCCGCGCCCAGGAACGGGAGGCGGCGGCGACGGGCGGCGGCCAGTAGGGCCCTGACCGGGGTTACTCGACGGCCTCCAGCGGCACCGCGCTCCGCAGCTTCAGCCCCCGTCGGGTCACTCGGACCTGGGGCACGATCGCGGTGCCGGGCGGTTGGTTGCTGTAGTAGGTGAGCACGTATTGGTGTCACAGATCGTTCTGGATCTGGTCGAACACGGTCGCGAGTTGCTCCGGCCAGGGCACGCTTCCCGTTGAGCGCCCGACCGGGAAGAGCCGCCCGCCGGTCTGCTCGCTGACCGAGATGCTTCGCGAAGTCGGCGGCCTGATTCGGTTCGGACCGGCTGTGTTCGTCGAGACCGTCCGAAACCACGACGAGCGCACGGTGCCCAGGCTCGTCGCGGTACTGCAACAGGGAGAAGAGGATCACATCGTTGAGCGCCGTACCGCCCTTCGGATCGAGGTAGTGCAATCGGCTGGTGAGGAGCTCCTTGTGCCCGCTCGGAGGCTGTAGCACGGCTACAGCGTCGTTGAAGTGAACGAGAAAGGCGCGATCGCTTGTTGACAGAGCCGCTTCAAGGAAGCTGGCGGAGACCTCGATCAGACTCCCCCGGATGAGCCGTGTGCTGCTTGAGGAGTCGATTGCGAGCCCGAGGACGAGCGGGACATCGGTGGACTGGTGAAGACCTTCCACCGGGCGCCGCTCGCCGTTCTCGCGGACTTCGAAGTCCTCGGGCCGCAGATTGCTCGCCGGGTTTCCGTTGCGGTCCGTCACGAGCACCTGAAGCTGGACCAGTTGGACGTCGATCTCCCCCCGATGTTCGGCGCCCTGCAGGAGTTCCGCGTCCTCCCACTCGCGGCCGTCGGCGAGCCTCGCCACGACGCGGGCGAAGCCGTCCGCGGGCACCCACTCCATCAGGCTCTCGACGGCGATCGTGCGCGGTGCGCCGGTAGCCGTTTCCTCGCCGAAGCTGCGCAGGGCTTCGACCAGGCGTTTGCCGCGGTAGAACTCGACCCGTTCCAGAGTCGCGGATCGCGGCACCGATACGGCGGCTTCGACCCGCGCCATCGTGTACTCGCTCGCCTGCTCGCGGCGGATCTCCAGGATGCGCACGGCAAAGGGCACGTCGAGCCGGTTGAGGACGATCCGGTCGCTGCCCAGGTGGTTCCCCTGATCGTCGAAGCCTCGAACTTCGAGTGCCTGCTCGCGGGGCGGATCGGCGAGTTCGATCTGAGTCGTGAAGGGCCTTTCCGTGACTCGCCGGACGCGGTTGCCGCCGAGGAAGAACTCGACTGCGGTGATCGACGGATGGATGATCAGAGTCTGGACCTCCACCCGACCGCTGAGCCGTTCGCGGTGCTCGCGGTCGGGTGGAATGATGCGGATGGCATCCTGGGCGGAGAGTTCTGGAGCCAGCGCGAGTACGGCCGCTGCCGCGACGCCGACCCGGAATGAAGGTAAGGCCCTCACCTGCTCGTCCTCTTCGGGCTACTCGATGGCCTTGAGCGGCACGGCGCTCCGCAGCGTGAGACCGCGCCGGGTGACCCGGACCTTGGGGACCGACGCGGAGTCCGACGATGCGTCGCTGTACCAGGTCAGGACATACTGGTGGCGCAGGTCCTCCTCGATCTGGTCGAAGGCCGCCCGGAGCTCCGCGGTCCACGCCGCCGTGTCGGGCGAGAGTTCGATCGTGAACAGCCGCCCGCCGGTCCTGCGGCTGATCCGCCGGAGCCGCGGGCGGGCGATGCCGATGGCGGCAAGGCTTCCGCTCTCGAACCGTAGACCGCTCGGGTCGAGCTGGATGAAGTAGATCGGCAGGCCGAGGCGCTCCGCGAACTCGGTGACCTGTTCCCGGCGGGAGCGGCTGTGCTTGTCGATGCCGTCGGTGATCACGACCAGGGCGCGCCGCCCCGGCTCGTTCCGGTACTGCAGGAGGGAGAACAGGAGGCCGTCGTTGAGTGCCGTGCCTCCGAACGGAATCAGACGATCCAGCCGGGCGGACAGTAGCGACTTGTCTCCGGTCAATGGTTGCAGCAGGCGCGCCATGGAGTCGAAGTCGACGAGAAAGGTGCGGTCGTCGGAGGCCAGCGTACGGTCGAGGAATCGGCCGGCGACGTACCTGAGTTCCAGCCAGATCGGTTCCATGCTGGTCGAGGAGTCGATCGCGAGACCCAGAACGAGCGGCACGTCCCGGGACGTGTGCAGCTCCTCGGCGCGGCGGCGCTTGCCGTTCTCCCGGATCTCGAAGTCTTCCGCCGCCAGGCCGCTGACCGGATTGCCGTCGCGGTCGGCGACCAGCACCTGGAGTTGGACCAGCCGGATGTCGATCTCGCTCTGGTACTCCGAACCTTCGACGAGCGCGGCGTCCTCCAGCGAGCGGCCGTCCGCGAGCGTCGCCGAGACGCGGACGAAGTCGCTGGCTTCGACGCCCGGGATCAGCGCGGCCGCCGGGATCGTGCGTGCGGTCCCGGGTTCGGCCGCGCCGCCGAAGTCGTTCAAGGTCGCGACCAGGTCCTCGCTGCGGTAGAAGTCGACCCGCTCGAGCGTGGAGGACCGGGGTACCGAAACCCAGGCCTTGACCCGCACGGCTTCGGCTCCGCTCGCCGCCGCGCCGGAGAGGTCCGCGATGCGGACGGCGAAGGGCGCGTCGAGCCGGTTGAGCACGATCAGGTCGGCGCCCGCGTACGCGCCCTGGAAGCCGTACGCCCGGACCTCCAGCGTCTGCTCGCGCGGCGGGCTGGCGAGTTCGAGATGGGTGTTGAATGGGTGCTTGCGGACCCGCCGGATGTGACGGCCGTCCAGGAAGAAGTCGACGGCGCTGACCACCGGGTCGATGGCCAGGGTCTGTATCTCGACCCTGCCGCTGAGCAACTCGCGGTAGCGGCGTTCCGGCGGCACGATGCGGATGATGACCTGTCGGTCGTGACGGTGAACGCCGTCGCCGGCCGGAAACCCGGCCGGCTGTTCGCCGCCCGCGTACTCGTACACCGTGCGGACCCTGAGACTGGGATAGCGGGCATTCTGAACATCTGTCATCCGCAGCAGTTGGTTGCCGCTCCGGTAGAAGGTTTCGACCACCAGCCAGCCGGCGACGAACATCTCGGTCCGGAATGTGCCGTCGGCCAGCAGTACCTGACTCTGGTTGCCCGCCGGATCGGTGTGCAGTCGGCAATCGAGGTTGAAGGCGGTTTCCTCGTTCCTGGAGTTCCTGAGCAGCAACTGCGCGCCGTCGGCGCGAATCTCTACCGCGCTCAGGCGGTCCGCCGCACTGGTCGCCAGTTCCACCATGATGTGCGGGATGACCTTACGGCTGCGCCACATGCTCTCGTTCTTGAGGACCGCATCCTCGCTGAGCGCGTCGTTGCGGATCCACGGCCCCAGGAGGTGGGCCAGCCCGGGGCCGGCTTCCGGTTCGGAGCCGTCCTGACCGACCTGACCGGGTGCCGGTGCGTCCTGGGCGGTGGCCGGGCCGAGGTTCGTCAGCAGGAGTGTCCAGGCGACGGCGGCACGGATCATTGCCCGCATCACATTCGCGCTAACCGGCGCTGGGGTTGCCGCCTGCATCTGCTTGGGCATGCCTACTCGATGCCTTCGAGCGGCACCGCGCTCCTCAGCCTGAGCCCGCGCCGGACCAATCGGACCTCGGGTTCGGCTCTCACACCCAGGGGCCGGTCACTGTAGTACGTCAGCACATACTGGTTGCGCAGGTCCTCTTCGATTTGGTCGAAGACCGCTTCGATTCGCTCGGCCCACGGCGGATCGTCGGACGTAAGCGGGACGTGGAAGAGACGGCCCCCCGTCTCCCGGCTGATCCGCTCGAGTCGCTTCCGTGCCTTCTTCCGCCGCAACGCCCCCGACACATCGGTCACAACCCAGCCGTCCTTCGTTTCGGTCCCGGCAAGGGTCGGATCGAGTTCGATGAAGTAGATCGGCAGGCCGAGTCGCGCCGCGTAGTCCGCGGACTGTTCGGGGCGTGAGCGGCTGTGCTCGTCCGCGCCGTCCGTCACGACGACCAGGGCGCGGCGGCCGGGTTCACGCCCGTACTGCAGGAGCGAGAACAGGATCCCGTCGTTGATCGCGGTGCCGCCGAAGGGGATGAGTCGATCGATGCTCAGGATGAGCCGTGCCTTGTCGTTCGTGAGTGGCTGGCGCAGGCTCACGGTGTCGTCGAAGTCGACCAGAAAAGCCCGGTCGTCCGGCGCCAGCGTCACGTCGAGGAAGTTCGCCGCGACCTCCCTCACCTCGCTCCAGCCTCGGAGCATGCTGTCGGAGGAATCGATCGCCAGTCCCAGGACCAGGGGAACGTCGCGGGCGCTCAGAAGCGCCTCCGGCCGGTACCGCCTGCCACCCTCGCGGATCTCGAAGTCATCGGGCGCCAGGCCGCTTGCGGCGTTGCCCTTGCGGTCCGTCACCAGCAACTGGATCTGGACGAGTTGGACACTGATCTCGCTCCGGTAGTCGGCGCCCTGGAGGATCTCCGCGTCTTCCATCGAGCGGCCGTCGGCGAGGGTCGCCGTAACGCGGACGAAGCCGTCGGCGGGCCCGTACTCCATGTCGGCCTCCACGATGACCGTGCGGGCGACGCCGGCGGCAGCCTGATCTCCGAAGTCGCGTACGGTCTTCACCCGGTCCTGACCGCGGTGGAAGTCGACCCGCCGGAGCGCAGCGGTGCGCGGCAGGAAGATGACGGCTTCGACCCGGGCCGAGTCGAAGCTGTCGGTCGGGTTGCCGCGAATCCGCGTGATGCGCACGCCGAACGGGATGTTGAGCTGGTTCAACGAGATCCGGTCGCTGCCGGCGAAGCCGCCCATGGTGTTCCAGGCCCGGACCTCGAGCGTATGCTCGCGGGGCGGATCGATGAGTTGGAGGTGGGTAGAAAAGGGAGGCTTCCTGGCTCGCCCGACGCGTTGACCGTCCACGAAGAACTCGACCGCCACGATCAGTGGATCGATGATCAACGTCTGGACTTCGACCTTGCCGCCGAGCAGTTCGCCGCGGCCTCGTTGAGGCGGCACGATGCGGATCGCCGTACCGTCCGCCGCGGTGCCTTCGCCTGGCCGGGGGGCCGGGCCGGGCAGCCTTCCCGGCCGGTCGTAGACCGTGCGGAACTGCGCGCTGCGGCGCCGGCGGTCCCGGAGTTCGTTGATCAGCACCAGTCGGTCTCCGTCCCGGTAGAACGTCTCGATCCGCTGCCAGTCGGCGCCGATCGTCTCGATGGTGACCGAGTCGTGGCTGCGAATGACGCGTCCGCTGACGCCCCTGCCCTGGAACCGTCCATCCAGGGGGTAGCGCGCCACGTCCCCCCGATCGTCGAGCAGAACGAGGTTGTCCTCCATGATCCGGACCGAAACGGTGTCGAGCTGAGCGGCGGCCTGCTCGGCGAGCTTTCGCATGAGCACGGGGGTGGCATCCTCTCCCGGCCACATCCTCCCGGTCTTGAGCAGGGGATCCTCGCTGAGCGACTCGTTCCGCATCCAGGGCCCCAGAAGGGGGGCCAGCGGAACGTCCTTCCCCGCGGAGGTTGCGGACGTCGAGGCCCCGGTGTTCGCCGGACGGTCCTGGGCATGGCCGGGAACGGCGCCCGGCAGCGACAGCGTCAGGACGAACGAGACACGAGCGACCGCGTGGATGGCTTCGGTCCGAACCGGTCTGACGAGTTCCACAGTGATCTCGCGCCGAACGACTACTCGATCGCCCGGAGAGGCACCGCGCTGCGAAGCGCAAGTTTGCGCCCGGTTACCCGAATGTCCGGCTTGGCGTCAGAACCGGGTGGCTGGTCCGTGTAGTAGGTGAGGACGTGCTGGTGCCGCAGGTCCTCTTCGATCCGGTCGAATGCCTGTTCGATCCGGGCGGTCCATGGGACGTCGTGGGCAACGAGGTCGATATGGAAGTGGCGCCCGCCGGTGTGGCGGCTGATTCGTCTGAGCCGCCTGCGCGCCTGCTCGCGCAGCAGGGTCGCGTCAGGCGTTCGGTCGACGAGACTCCCGGTTCCGATCACGGGCTTGGCCGACCGGTCGAGTTCGATGAAGTAGATCGGAATCCCCAGGCGCTCGGCGAAGTCGGGGGCCTGTTGCCACGGCGATCGACTGTCTCCGTCGACCCCGTCGGTGACCACGACCAAGGCCCGACGCCCGGGCTCACGGCGGAACTGTAGCAGCGAGAACAGCAGTCCGTCGTGAAGGGCCGTGCCGCCTCCCGGGACCAGTCGTCCCAGGTTCGCCCGCAACCGTCGCTTGTCAGTCGTCGGCCGTTGCAAGAGGCGGACGGTGTCGTCGAAGTCCACCAGGAAGGCGGAGTCCTGGGGCGTCAGGGAGGCCGCCAGGAAGCCTCTGGCGGTGTGCCGCAAGTGGGGCCATGCGGGGCGCATGCTCTCGGACGAGTCGATCGCGAGACCCAGGAGCAGGCGGACGTTGTGTGCGGTGTGAAGCTGGGCCGACTCGATTGGCCTGCGGCCTTCCCGGATCTCGAAGTCCTCCGGCGTGAGTCCGCTCACCGGGTTGCCTTCGCGGTCCGTGACGAGTACCTGGATTTGAACCAGACGGACGTCGATCTCGCCCCGGTGGTCGCCTTCCTGAAGCAATGCGGCGTCCTCGAGCTCGCGGCCGTCGGTGAGCTTCGCCTTGACGCGTACGAAGTCGTTCGGCGCCGGGGCTTCGATCGGGGCCTCGACGTGGACCGCCTGCGGGGGCCGTGTGTGTGGGGCTTCGCCGAAGTCCTCCAGCGCGGCGACGAGCGTCTCGCCGCGATAGAACTCGACCCGCTTGAGGCGCGCGGACCAGGGCGGGGCGACCGTGGCGCCGACCAGGACGCGTGGGGCGTCTTCACCCGGTTGGTCGCGGATACTCGTGATCCGGACTGCGGCGGGTCCGTCGATCCGGTTGACAATGAGCTCGTCGGCGCCCAGGAGCACGCCTTCGGCGTCGTACGCGAGAACGTCCAGCGTCTGTTCGCGCGGCGGGACGTCGAGTTCGATATGCGTCCTGTAGCGTGGCTGCCTGATCCGCTTCGGGGGACGACCGTCGAGACGGTACTCGACGGCGGTAACCGCCGGATCGACGACCAGCGTCTGGAACCCGACCCTGCCGCTGAGCTGTTCGCCGTAGCCGCGCTCCGGCGGCACGATGAGGATCGTCGCCGGCCGGGGGAAGCCGCCCACTGTGTCGACGAAGGGCTGATCCGCTAACGGATGATCCGATGCCGGGCCGGCCGGTGGGCGGTCGTAGACCGTGTGGAACCTGAAGCCGACATTGGCCAGTCTGCGGCTTCGCAAGTGGGCCGCAAGCATGAGTCGGTCTTGCTCACGAACAAATGTCTCGACTCCAAGCCACTTCTTGGCAACGGTCTCGATCGAGAGCGTGTCACCGGATCCGAGGACTCGACCCTGCCCATCGGGTTCAAGGGCTTGCCACGCCCCGTCGAGGGGAAGTGCTCGAGTCTCGCCAAGGCCATCGAGGACGAGAAGGGAATCGTCCTCGATTCCCATCAGGATGGACGCGCGTCGACCGTCGTAGTTTCTTGCCTGCTCCTGCAGGGTCGAGGAGGTCCATCGCCCTTCCCGTGCTGCTTGCCGGGCCTTGAGAACCGGATCCTCGCTGAGTTCTGCGTTCAGGATCCAGGGGCCCAGCACGCCGGCGGGAAGAGCGGTGCTCTCGGCCGGAACCTCCGTGGAGCCTTCCTGACCGAGCATTGGTTCGGGGTTCGGAAGCCGGAGGGTCAGCACGAGGCTGGCCGCAATCGCCACGCTGAGCCGGAAGGATGTCGCCGAGGCCTTCACCCGCGTCTGCGCTTCGCTCTACTCGATCGCTTCGAGCGGCAGAGCGCTGCGCACCCTTAGGCCTCTCCGGGTCATCCGGACTTCCGGTTCGACGGCGGCGCCGAAGGGACGTTCGCTGTAGTACGTCAGCACGTACTGGCTCCGGAGCTCCTCCTCGATGTGGTCGAAGACGTTGGCCATCTGGTCGATCGACTCGATCTGGAACAGGCGCCCGCCGGTAGGCCCCGTGATCAGCCGCATGCTGTTGCGCAGGTTGGCGTCCTCCATCGTGGTCGGACCGAATCCGAGCGAGCGCATGGCGACGACGTAGACAGGCACGCCCAGGCGCTTGCCGAAGTCGATCGCTCGGGTCGGATCCGACCGGCTGTTCGAGTCGAAGCCGTCGGTGACGACGACCAGGGCGCGGCGGCCGGGCGCCTCGCCGTACTGAAGCAGAGAGAACAGGATCGCGTCGTAGAGGGCGGTGTTGCCCTGGGGGAAGAGACGCTCCAGGCCGCGCGCCAGTAGCGGCTTGCTGCCGGTGAGCGGTTGCACCAGGCGCAGCGTGGAGTCGAAGTCGACCAGGAAGGCCTGGTCGCGCCAGGTCAGGGCACCCTCCAGGAACGCCTGGGCGATTGCGTTCGTGCGGCGCCATATCGGCTCCATGCTCCCGGACGAGTCGATCGCGAGGCCCAGTGACAGGGGCACGTCGTTCGAGACGTAGAGGGTCTCGACCTGGCGTCGCTCGCGGTTCTCGCGAACCTCGAAGTCCTCCGGCTTGAGATCGCGGATCGGGCGGCCGCTCCGGTCGACGACAAGGACCTGTAGCTGGACGAGCTGGACGTCGATCTCGTCGCTGAACTCGGCGCCCTGGAGTAACTCGACGTCCTCGAGTTCCCGGCCGTCCCCCAGGCGGGCGACGACCCGGACGAAGTCCTGTGGCGAGGCGCCGGAGGTGGGCACGTCGGCGGCAACGCTCCACACGCCGCTCGGGCCCGCTTCACCCTCGAAGTCGTTGTAGGCGGCGACGAGCCGTTCCGTGCGGTAGAACTCGACGCGCTCGAGGGTCTCGGAGCGGGGGACCGCGACGCCCGCCTCGACCCGGACGGTCGGTTCGCCGCCTGTCTCGCCGGGCGTGATCCCGGCGATACGGACCGCGGACGGCGGATCGAGTCGGTTCAGAACGATCTTGTCCGCGCCGGCGTAGGCGCCCCGTGCCGTGGTTGCCCTGACCTCGATCGCCTGCTCACGGGGCGGATCGGCGAGCTCGATGCGTGTTTCGAAGGGTGGCGTCGTGACGCGGGCGGCCGGCTCGCCGTCCAGCAGGAACTCGACGACCGCGATCTGCGGGTCGATCGTCAGGGTCTGGATCAGCACCCGACCGGTGATCAGTTCGCGGTAGCCGCGCTCGGGCGGCAGGATGCGGATCGTCGCGGGCCGGGCGCTCCGGTCGCCGTCTGCGCGATCGGGGCGGCGGCGCGCATTCCCGCCCCGGACCGGTGGCAGGAAGTCAGCCTTGTTGAAGCCGTCCTCGTCTGGCCCCGCCCCGAGGTCGCGGGCGCCCGTCGCGGGCGTTGAAACCGCGACGGCCGGAGCGTCGCCGGAGCGTTCGAAGACCGTGCGGAACGACAGGTCGGCGAACCGGCCGCCCTGGAGGTCGGTGACGAGCACGAGGTGCTCTCCCTCCAGGTAGAAGGTCTCGATCCGCTGCCGTCCCTGGGACGAAGTCTCGATTTCGAGCGATTCGCCCACGATGCGCGCGCGGCTGCGGCCGCCGCAGCCGTCCGCGATGTCGCGGCCGTCGAGAAAGAGGACGCGGTCTTCCCGCTTCGCGTTCCGGACCAGGACCTGGGGGTCGTCGATGCGGATCAGCAGTACGTCGAGCCGCTCCGCAAGCTGGCGCGCCATCGCCCGCATTCCCGCCGGGCCGTCCTGGGTGCCGCCCGGTTGCTGGCGGCCGGGGCCGAAGCCGCCCCGACCCGGGGCGAGCCCGCCCTGACCGCCGCGTCCGAAGCCGCTGGTGCGGCCACTGCCCGGCGTGGCTCCAGGCGATCTTCCCGGTCCGCCGCCGAAGGTCTGGCCGTAGGTCTCCTCCAGCTTCTCGATCGGGTCCTCGCTCAGGCGCTCGTCGCGAATCCAGATCCCCTGGATGGCGGCGATCGGGTCGGCCGGGACCGTCGCGGTCGGCTCGTCCAGGTTGGCCGTTTCCTGGGCGTGCGCCGCCACCAACGTCGACGCGCAGAGGAGAAGGCCGAAGCAGCCTGCGGCGAGCGAGGCGCCGTAGGAACGCCTCGGGCCCGACCGGTACCCCCGGGTGTGCTCCTTCCTGGTCATGGTGACAACCTTCGTGAATGCAGGATACAGGCCAACTTCGCGGCTCCGTTACGTAGCCAGCAGGTCCCGGGCGCCCTTCGCCGCACAGACCGCGCCGAGCGCCAGGATGACCGGCCCGGTGACTCGCCGGAACTGCCGGTCGTCGAACCTGTCGAGGAGACGCGTGCCGATCCGTGCGCCGGCCACGGCGAGGATCATGCCTCCGGCGATCAGCCAGGGAGAAAGCCGGCCGTCGGGTGACTCCGGCAGCACGCTGCGGGACACCCATGCGTAGTACCCGATCTTGAGGAGATGCCCCACCGTCTGAGTGAACGCCTTCGTGGCGACGATCGTCCGGCGGTCGACCGTGGTTTCGAGGTAGAAGGCGTCCAGAAGGGGTCCTGAAGCGCCCGCGAGGAGCTGCGCCGCGGTCACGGTCAGGCCGCAGAGGGTGGCGGTACGCCGGTCGCGGACGTCGAGCCCTCGCAGCACCGGCAGCAGCCGTGCCAGCCACGGAAAGCTGCCGACCAGGATCAGCACCAGCGCCGGGTCCGGCACGAAGGCGATCGCTACGAACATCAGCACTGCCAGGGAAGCGCCGGCCGCGTACCACGGCAGTACGGACCACAGCATGCGATCACGGAGGAACAGGAACCTGGAGCCGTTGGACGTCGCCTGCACGGCGCCGTGGAGGATCATCGCTCCGCTTACCGGCAGGACGCTCGCCAGCACGGCCATCAGGATGAGCCCACCGGCCATGCCGAGCACGCCGGAGATCACGGCGGTGACAAGCACCGTCACCAGGATGGCTGTTGCAGTCATCTGATTCGAACCGCTGGCACGCAGCTCGTACGCGCAGTTTCTGGACGCCGCCGTCCCCTGGCGGTGGCACCGGCCTGTATTCTCATACACCTTCCATGAAGACATACATCCTGCGGCGGCTGCTGGCGATGGTGCCGACCCTCTTCTTCGCCAGCCTGATCGTCTTCGTGTCGATGCGGGTGATCCCGGGCGACGTGATCGACCTGATGCTGGCGCAGAACGATGTCTCGACCAGCCTGGACCGGGAAGCGCTGGAGGCGGCGATGGGCCTCGACCAGCCGATGGTCTCCCAGTACGTGCGCTGGGCGGGCAACGCGCTGAGCGGCGATCTGGGTCAGTCGCTCTGGCGGAGCACGCCCGTGCTGGAGCAGATCCTGGAACGGCTGCCCGTGACCTTCGAGCTGGGACTGCTGGCCCTGGTCATCGCGCTGTCCGTGGCGGTGCCCGTCGGCATCCTCTCGGCCACGCGCCAGGACTCGGCCGTCGACTACACGGCGCGCTCGTTCTCCCTCCTGATGCTGGCGATTCCCGGCTTCTGGCTCGGCACCCTGGTCATGGTGTTCCCGTCCGTGTGGTGGCGCTGGGCGCCGGAACTCGAGTACACGCCGTTCCTCGTCGATCCGATCGCGAACCTCGCGCACCTCATCGTCCCGGCGATCCTGCTCGGCCTCTCCCTGTCCGCGGTGACCATGCGGATGACCCGGACGATGATGCTGGAGGTAATGCGGCAGGACTACGTGCGCACGGCCCGCGCCAAGGGGTTGCGCGAGCGGGCGGTGGTCATCCGGCACGCGCTCAAGAACGGTCTGATCCCGGTTGTGACCCTGATCGGGCTACAGGCGCCGCTGCTGATAGGCGGCGCCGTCGTGATGGAGCAGATCTTCGTCATTCCGGGCATGGGACTGTTGTTGCTCGAGGGCGTCTACGAGCGGGACTACCCGGTGATCTCCGGCGTCTTCCTGGTCGTCGGCGTCGCGGTGCTGCTGATCAACCTGCTCGTCGACCTGAGCTACGGCTGGCTCGACCCGAAGGTGCGCTACGGATGATCGTGTCGTGACCACCGTCGCCGCAGCCGCCCCGGACGCCCTGCCGGTCCGCGACCGCCCGCGCTGGTGGCGCTTCACGGTCCGCCTGTTCCGGACCAAGCCGCTGGGTGCGGCGGGCGCGGTGGTCTTCGCGATCTTCCTGTTCTCCGGCATCTTCGCCGGCGTGCTCGCCCCCTACGGCATCAACGAGACCGATCTGGCGCATCGCCTCGAGCCGCCGTCCCGGCAGTTCCTGCTCGGTACCGACCACCTCGGCCGCGACCTGTTCTCGCGGGTCCTGATGGGCGCCCGCCTGTCGATGATCGTGGGTTTCTGCGCGGCTGCCCTGGCGACCGTCGTGTCGATCGTGATCGGCGTGCTCTCGGGCTACCTCGGCGGCTGGTTCGACATGCTCACGCAGCGCCTGGTCGACGCCTGGATGACCTTCCCCGACCTGGTGCTCCTGATCGTCATCGTGTCGGTGGTGGGGCCGGGGATCACCCAGATCGTGATCATCCTCGGTCTGCTCTACGGCATCGCCGGATCGCGCATCGTGCGGGGTGCTGCGACCTCGGTGCGTGAGCACGTCTACACCCACGCCGCGCAGTCGGTCGGCGCCGGGACGTTCCACATTCTGCGCCGGCACATCCTGCCCAACGTGATGCCGGTCGTCATCGTCCTGTTCACGACCCGCGTCGGCGCCGTCATCCTGTCGGAGGCGGCGCTTTCGTTTCTGGGCCTGGGAGTGCCGCCGCCGGCGCCGACGTGGGGCGGCATGCTCTCCGGCGACGGCCGCACCTACCTGTACCTTGGGCCGTGGCTGGCGCTGGCGCCGGGCATCTGCCTGACCGTCGTCGTCTACGCCGCGAACGTCTTCGGCGACGCGTTGCGCGACCTGCTCGATCCACGGATGAGAGGAACCTGACGTCATGCGAGAACGCCTATTCCTGGTTGGCCCGGTGGCCCTCTCCCTCCTCCTCGGCGCGTGCGCCGACGCGCCCCCCGCCCGTTCCCCGTCGCCCGCCGGCGGCACCGACATGGGAGCCGACCTCTCGTGGCATCCGAGCGCCGGCGGACCGGCGCTCGGACTGCGACACGTGTGGCGCGAGGACGCGCCACTCGGGTTCGAGCCCGGCCCGGCGCCGGTGGAGCCGCCCCGCTACGGCGGTGAACTGAACGTCGGCACGGTCTACGTCACCCTCTCGGCCCTTTCCTGGGACACGGCGGACTGGAACTGGAAGCAGAACCACGACACGGGTATGCTCTACGAGCAGCTCTTCGTCGCCGACCTGGAGCAGGCTGCGGTCCGGGGCGGCGATCAGCGCTTCGTCTCCGAGGCCTACCTGTCTCAGCAGACGATCCGCGGCGAAGTGGCCGCGAGCTGGGAATGGGAAGACCCGCTGACCCTGGTCATCGAGGTCCGGCGCGGCATGACGTTCCCGGACAAGCCCGGCGTGATGGAGGCGCGGGAGCTCGACGCCCACGACGTCGTGTTCAGCTACGAGCGCCTGCGCGACAGCCCGAAGGCGATCCCGACCTACTTCGACCACATCAACCGCGTCGTGGCCCGGGACGACCGCACGGTCGTCTTCGAGTTCGGCGAGTTCAACGCCGAGTGGGACTACCGGTTCGGCTACGGCTACTTCTCGGGCATCGGGCCGCGGGAACTCGCCGACGTCGACCCCAAGGACTGGCGGAACGTCACCGGCTCCGGCCCGTTCTCGCTGGAGCGGTTCATCCCGGGCAACTCGCAGACCTACGCCCGCAGGCCGGACTACTGGGACCGGACCACGATCGGCGGCCAGACCTACGAGATTCCCTTCATCGACAAGCTCACCTACCGCACGATCAAGGACGAGGCGACCTACCTGACCGCCATTCGCACGGGCAAGCTGGACATCCTCGAGTACATCCGCTGGATCGCGGTCGACCATCTGAAGAAGACGACCCCGGAACTGCGCTGGTCGCGCTGGCTGTCGACGGGCGGCACCTTCATGGTCATGCGGGTCGACCAGGAGCCGTTCGACGATGTGAGAGTGCGGCGGGCGATGAACCTCGCGGTGAACCAGCGGGAAATCGTCGAGCTGTTCTTCGGCGGCAACGCGGAGCTGTTCGCCTACCCGCAGCATCCCTCGTGGGAGGGGTACTTCGAGCCGCTCGAGGCGATGCCGTCGTCCGTGCAGGAACTGTTCGAGTACAAGCCCGAGAAGGCGCGCCGCTTGCTGGCCGAGGCGGGTTACCCCGACGGCTTCACCTTCAGGATGCAGGTGTCGGCCAACAACGCGATGCGGATGGAGCTGGCGCCGCTGCTCGCAAGCTACCTGGACCGGGTCGGCGTGACGATCGAGATCGAGGTGGTCGAGTACGCGGCCTACCTGTCGATGATGACCACCCGCACCCACGGTCCCGGCTACCTGATGGCCAGCGGCCACGTGAATCCGACGACCACGCTGCGCAAGAACTTCGTCACCGGCCAGACCTGGAACCCGTCGATGTGGTCGGACCCGGAACTCGACCGCCGCATCCACGAGATGTTCCTGACCCGCGACGAGGCCGAGCGGCAGCGGATCGTCAAGCAGATCACGAAGGAGATGCTGGACGAGGCGCCCTACCTCTGGCTGCCCGTGCCGTACATCTACACGGCCTGGTGGCCGTGGGTGAAGAACTACGGCGGCGAGCTGCGGGCCGGCGCCGTGCGTCCGGGTCCGATCTACGCGCGGCTCTGGATCGACCAGGAGATGAAGCGGGAGATGGGCTTCTGAGCGCCGTGGCGGAGCCGCTGCTGCGGGTCGAGGACCTCGACGTCGCCTTCCGCTCCGGCTTCGGCGAGCGTTCGCCGGTACGCGCGGTGAACTCGGTCTCCTTCGAGGTCGCTGCCGGCGAAACGCTGGCGATCGTGGGGGAGAGCGGTTCCGGGAAGAGCGTCACCGCGCTCTCGATCCTGCGCCTGGTCCCGGAACCGGGGCGGATCGAGAATGGCCGGATCCTGTTCGAGGGCCGCGACCTGCTGGCTCTCGACGAGACCCGCATCCGGGCGGTGCGGGGCAACCGGATCGCGATGATCTTCCAGGAGCCGATGTCCTCGCTCAATCCGGTGCTCACGATCGGCCGCCAGGTTGCCGAGCCCTTGCGCCTGCACCGAAGGCTCAAGCGGCGCGAGGCCCTCGATCAGGCCGTGGACCTGCTCAGGTCGGTCGCGATTCCGGATGCGGAGAAGCGGCTCGGCGACTACCCGCACCAGTTCTCGGGCGGCATGCGCCAGCGGGTGATGATCGCGATGGCCCTGGCGTGCCATCCGCGACTCCTGATCGCCGACGAACCGACCACCGCGCTCGACGTCACGGTTCAGGCGCAGATCCTCGAGTTGCTCAAGGAACGTACCCGGGAGACCGATTCGGCGCTCATCCTGATCACGCACGATCTCGGCGTGGTCGCCCGCTACGCCGACCGGGTGGCGGTCATGTACGGCGGCCGGATCGTCGAGAGCGGGCCGGCCGCGGCGCTCTACGCGGATCCGCGGCATCCCTACACCCAGGGGCTCCTGCGCTCGGTGCCCCGGCTCGAGGGCGACACCGGCGGCCGCCTCGAGTCGATCGAAGGCCAGCCGCCGGACCTGTCGGCGCTGCCCGCGGGTTGCGCCTTCGCGCAGCGCTGCCCCCACGCTCATGAGCGCTGCCTGGAGGCGCCGCCGCCGCTCGTCACGCATGGTCCCGCCCGGGCGTGGGCCTGCTACGGAGCCGAAGAGGAGCCGGCGGCCTGAGCGGCGCCGGAACCGCGCGCGTGACCGGGAAGGACGGTGCCGTGGGAACATCGGTGTCCCGGTCATCCGCCGGGAGCGAGGTGCTGCTCTGGGTCGAGGACCTGAAGGTCCACTTCCCGGTCACCGAGGGAGTGCTCATGCGACGACGCGTTGGCTCCGTCAAGGCGGTCGACGGGGTGTCGTTCGAACTCCGACGCGGCGAGACGTTCGGCCTGGTGGGGGAGAGCGGCTGCGGCAAGTCGACGACCGCGCTCGCGATTCTCCGCATGCTCGAGCCGACCGCCGGCCGGATCGTGTTCGGCGGCGAGGACGTGACCGCGTACAGCCAGAAGCAGTTGCGAGGAGTCAGGCGGCGGATGCAGATGGTGTTCCAGGACCCGTTCGGCTCGCTCAACCCGCGCATGCGGGTGGGAGAGATCGTCGGCGAGCCGCTCAAGGTCCACGGGCTGGCCGGCGACCGCCGGCGCTATCGCGCTCGGGTGGCGGAGTTGCTCGACCTGGTGGGTCTGTTGCCGGCGATGGCGAACCGCTACCCACACCAGTTCTCGGGCGGCCAGCGTCAGCGCATCGGCATCGCCCGCGCCCTGGCGCTCGAGCCCGATCTCGTGATCTGCGACGAGGCGGTGTCCGCGCTCGACGTCTCGATCCAGGCGCAGGTGCTGAATCTCCTGATGGATCTGCAGCGCCAGCTCGGCCTGACGTACCTGTTCATCGCCCACGACCTGTCCGTCGTGCGCCACATCAGCGACCGGATCGGCGTGATGTACCTGGGGCGGATCGTCGAGATCGCGGAGCGCGACGAGCTGTTCGAGCGTCCGCGGCACCCATACACCGAGGCGCTCCTGGCGTCCGTGCCGACGCCGGATCCCGTGGTCGAGGCGGCGCGGGCCCATCACCTGATCGCCGGCGAAGTGCCGAGCGTTCGCAACCCGCCGTCCGGCTGCCGCTTCCACCCGCGCTGCCCGAAGGTGCTTGGCCACTGCGACTGCGTGGAACCTCTGCTCGCAGCGGTCGGTCCGGCCCACGTTGCCTGCCACCTGTACCCTGATTCGACGCCGGCCTCCGGCGGAGTCGGCTAGGCCCCGAGGGAGTTCGACTTGACCGTTTCGCAAGGATCCCGATCGAAGTTCTACGGCTGGCCGATGGTCGCCGTGGGTTTCCTGATCTACGGCCTGGGAATCGCTCCGGCCTACTACGGCCTCGGCATCTTCGCGCCGGCTCTGGTCGACGATCTGGGTTTGACCCGCCAGCAGATCGGCCAGATGTTCGGGGCGTTCACGTTCACGTACGGCCTGGTCAGTCCGCTCGCGGCGGCGGTCATCCGTCGTTGGGGCATCCGGGCCACGGTCACGGCGGGCGCGCTCTGCGCCGCCAGCGGCTTCTGGGTGGTGAGCGAAGCCTCGAGCGCGACCGAGCTCTACCTCGGCTACTCGCTCGTCGGAGGTATCGGGATCGGTTTCTCGACGCTGCTGCCGGCCCAGACGATCCCGATCTTCTGGTTCCGCAGGTACCGGGCGCGGGCGACGGCGATCATCCTGTCGGGCGCCGCGATCGTCGGCTTCCTATGGCAGCCGGCGGCCGGGCTCGTGGTCGAGTCGTGGGACTGGCGCGTCGGCTGGCAGATCGTCGCGGTGATCTCCCTGCTCGTCGCCGCGATCGCCGTTCTCTTCATCCGGAATCAGCCAAGCGACATCGGCCAGCGTCGGGACGGCTTGCCGCCGGACGCCCCTGACGGTCTGGATGCTGGCGGGACGGGTCATGGGATAGAGGCACCGCTGGCGGCGGGCGACTCCGAAACGGCCGGCGCGTCGGCACCGAAGGGCGCCCTTCTATGGGCTCTGCGCACGCCCCAGTTCTGGTTGGCCACCTTCGCGACGGCGGCGAATACCGTGCCGTGGCGAGTCATGTCCGCCCACGGCGGACTTCATTTGGAGGATCTCGGCTTCACGCCGTTTGCCGCATCGGCGATCCTGGGCGTACGGGTTGGCTCCAGCCTGTTCGGCCGGCTGTCCGGCTCGTTGGGGGACTTCATGGCGCCGACGCGTGTCCTCGCGCTGGCCCTGCTGACCACTGCGCTCGGTCTGTTGGTCTTCGTGTCGGCGAGTTCCCCGGTCGTTGCGTATCCCTGCGTCTTCGCGATCGGCGTTGGCTACGGCCTTGCCTACACGAGCGAAGTGGTCGTGTTCGGCTGGTTCTTCGGGCGGGCGGCGTTCGTCGGCTCAACTGGCGTCCGGATTGCCCTGATCGGCGTCATCGGCGCGCTTGGACCCGTCCTGGCCGGCGGTGCGGCAGATCGAACGGGTTCCTATGCGGGCACGCTCTGGACACTCGCTGCCCTCGCGGTCCTTGGCGCGGCGTCGATCTGGTTCTGCCGGCCGCCGGACCGGTCCGTGTTGACCGGCGGGCCGAGGACGGAGCAGTAGACTGCGAAGACCCGGGAAGGAGGAACTCGCATGGGCAAGCGGAAGTCGCCGATCGCAGTGTTCGCCATCGTCGTGCTGACTGGGACGTCCCTCGCCGCGCAGCAGGACGCGCCGGAGCAGGAGCGCACGCCGTGGGGAGCGCCCGACCTGCGCGGGGTCTGGGACTTCCGAACGATCACGCCGCTCGAGCGGCCGGAGGAGCTCGGCGAGCAGGAGCGCTTCGGCAGCGCGAAGGCCGCGGCCGAGTTCGAGCAGCGGACTCTGGCGCGGCGGAACAAGGACCGGCGGACGAGCGACGGCCTTTCGGCCCAGGCGGACGTCGCGAACGCTTACAACCAGTTCTGGTGGGACTACGGGGACAAGCTGACCGAGGATCGGCGTACATCGCTGATCGTCGACCCTCCCGACGGCCGGATTCCCGAACTGACCGACGCGGCGAAGCAACGGGTCGCCGCGCGATCGGCGGCGCGTCGCCGGCCGGCGCACGGCCCCGAGGACCGAGGCGTCGCCGAACGGTGCATCCTGGGCTTCAACGCCGGACCGCCGATGAGCCCGAGCGCCTACAACAACAACGTCCAGATCTTCCAGACGGAGGACACGGTCGTGCTCCTGGTCGAGATGGTCCACGACTCGCGGGTCGTGCCGCTCGACGGGCGTCCGATGCTGCGGGAGGACGTGCGGCAGTGGCGGGGCGACTCGCGGGGGCACTGGGAGGGCGACACCCTGGTCGTCGTGACGACGAACTTCACCGACCAGACCAGTTTCCGGGGCTCAGGCCCGAACATGCGGCTGACCGAGAGGTTGACCCGTGTGGGGGAGGATCGGCTCGTCTACGAGTACACGATCGACGACCCGGAATCCTTCGAGCGTCCGTGGACGGCGGTCATTCCGATGAGCAGGAATCCGTTGCCCATGTTCGAGTACGCCTGCCACGAGGGGAACTACGGCATGTTGAACCTGCTGCGCGGCGCCCGGGCGGAGGACGCGGAAGCCGAGGCGGCCGCCAGGGCGGAGACCTCGGGCGGTTGACCCCGGCCGTCGACCCGCGCGCGTTGCCTTGACGATCGCCACGGTCGGCCTGCTCCATCCAGGAGCGATGGGCGTCACCGTCGGCGCGGCGGTGCGCGAGTCCGTCCGCGTCGTGTGGGCGTCCGGGGGGCGGAGCCGCGAGACCCGTGCGCGGGCAGCGGGTGCCGGTTTCGAGGACCTGCGCACGCTCGCCGCCGTGACCGCGGCGGCCGACGCCGTGCTCTCGGTCTGCCCTCCCCATGGTGCCCTGGCGCTTGCCGAGGCGGTCGCCGCGACCGGTTTCGACGGCCTCTATCTCGATGCGAACGCGGTGTCGCCCGCCACGGCGCTCGAAATCGCGGAAGCCGCGGCGGCGGGCGGAGCGCGGTTCGTGGACGGCGGCATCGTCGGCCCGCCGGCGATCCGGTCGGGGACCACGCGGCTCTATCTCTCGGGGGACTCCGCGGCGGAGCTGGCGACCCTGTTCGAGGACTCGGCCCTCGAGGCGATCGATCTCGACGCGGCTGCCGGCGCCGCCTCGGCGCTGAAGATGTGCTACGCCGGCTTCACCAAGGGCAGCGCGGCCTTGCTGCTTTCGCTACGGGCCGCCGCCAGCGTCTACGGCGTCGAAGAGGGCCTCCTCGGGGAGTGGCGCCGCTCCCAGCCGGGACTGGAGAAGCGCAGCGTTCGTGCGGCGGCCACGGCGGCTCCCAAGGCATGGCGCTTCGCCGGCGAGATGCAGGAAATCGCCTCGACCCTCGAGGCGGCGGGGCTGCCGGATGGATTCCACCGGGCAGCGGCGGAAGCCTACGTGCGGCTCGCCGGCTTTCGTGGCGAGCCGGAGGGTGTGCCGGTCGACGAGGTCGTCGCGGCCTTGCTTGACGGTGACCGGGTGGCTGGCCAGAGAGACTAGGCGCGTTCGTCGCGCACCTGGGACCGGAACCGGGACGGAGTAGAGCCGAACCTCTTCTGGAACGACCTTCGGAATGTTCGTTCGGACCCGAAGCCGACGCCCTCGGCCACTCGCCCGATGGGTTCGTTGTGCTGGCGGAGAAGGACGACCGCTCGCTCCAGGCGGCGGGCGACCAGCCAATCGTGGAACGACTTGCCCGTGACTTCGCGAAAGAACCTGCCGAACCCTCCGTCGCTCATGGCCGCGACGGGTGCCAGGGCATGCAGGTCGAGATGCTCTTCGAGGTGTTGGTCGACGTGCTCGCGAACCCTCCTCAGCCTTGCGTAGTAGTCGAACGGGTCGTAGCCGGGCTCGAGTCGGCGAGTCGCGTTGCGATCTTCACCCGTCCCGCCATCTTGGGCGTCAGGCTCTTCCGCCCGTGGCTCCTGAGGCGACTCTTCCATCTCCGCGAACCCGAAGCCGTAGCACTCGATCCTGCCGCCGGGAATCACCGATACCTGCGACGACCACCCAGGGGCCCATTCGGCGAATGTGTGGAACTCGCCGTTCTCGCCGCAAGGGTCGACGCTCTTGGGCAGCGTCGCCACGAACTCCTCGTCGAAGGGGAAACCCGCGCGCTCGGCCGGCACTCGGTCCGTCTCCACGGAGCACACCCAAGCCTTCACGCCGGCCCTCAGCAGCTCCGCGGCGTGGTCGGCCGGGTAGCGGCCCAGCAGCGGGAACACAGCCTGCAGTCCGAGGCGGTCGAGAAGCGTCGCGCGGCGGCGCATGGCCCGGCCCGGGAGAAGCTGGCTGAAAGCAATGGGCTTCCTGGTGTCGCCCTGCCACAAGCGGAGGAGGCCTTCTTCGATGGCGGTGCTGTGGTCGTTCTCGGCGGCTGCCCAGTCGAACTCGATCAGGTGAAGCGGGAGGCCGACCGCGGCCGCCTGCTGCTCGACCATGTGTCGACGGACTCCGTGCATGGCCACCCGGCCGTTGTGCCGGTTGACCTGGGTCACGAGCCCGCGAACGTCCCACTTCGGGTCGTTGCGCAGCATGTGCAGGGCCCACGCCGAGTCCTTCCCGCCGCTCCACCAGAGCCAGACGGGTTGGTTGCGCCGAGTTGGGGACGTCGTCTGCGGCATCGTGGCGGCGATTCTACGGTGCGCGTTGCTGCCGGCGCCTCTTGGTGCTCCGCCGTGCAGTTCGACCCTCTGGCCGGGGCTTCTGGCCGATTCTCGTAGCAGCTTGACCGAAACTCGTCTTCTAGTGGCCGGACTTTTTCTGATCGGCTGGCTAGCGTGAATGGGATCAATGAGCCTTGGCGGGTCGCCGCGCCCGTGGAATGGCGTTGCCGAGGCGCAACCAGAGGAGGATCCCATATGAAGCACGTTCTCTTGAAGAGGATGAGCAGGACGAGTGCTCTTTGGACTGTCTTGAGGCCTTTCGGGCGTGCCGCCGCGCTTGCATGAATACGCCACCGGATATGGGCGAAGGCGAGTCCTACTGCCCAGAGGACTACAGTGCCACGCTCTGACGTGATTCTTGAAGGCTCTCGAACAGCCATATGGCTGGTTCTCGTTCTGGCGTGGCTCCTCTGCGCCATGGCGGCTTACGGTCAGACGACGGACCGGGCCTTCGTGGAGTCCGTCGATGTCGAGGTGATTGAGGTCGACGTCGTCGTGACGGACCGCAAGGGTCGACCGGTGCGCGGGCTCGGCCGGGACGACTTCGAGCTCTACGCCGACGGCGAGCGGGTCGAAATCAGCAACTTCGCGGAGTTCGAGTCGATTCTTGGCACGAAGGAGCCCGGTGTGTCGCGGTCCGGGAGTCACGGCGCGCCCTCGGTCGGCACCGCAAGCAACCTGACGGTCGTGCTCTACCTCGACGACGCGAACCTCCACGGTCCGCATCGGACGCGGGCGCTCAGACGGCTTGCCGAGGCGGTAACGCCTTGGCGAGACTGGGGCGCTCGCTACATGCTGGCGACGTTCCGCGACCGTCTTGAGATCGTGACGCCGCCGACGCCGGATCTTGACCGGGTTCTCGAGGCGGCCTCGCGTCGGCGCCGGGGAACGACGCGCGGCCTGACTCAGCACGTGGCGAGACGAAGAGCCATCCTGGAGATCGTCGAGACGGATCCGGCATGCGATGGACCGTACATGGCGATCGCGCGTCGGCACGCAGCGGAGGAAGCGAACCGCGTTGCTGCCGCGGTGGCCGGACTCGCCGATCTGGTGAGCGTACTCGGGGGCGTTCCGGGCAAGAAGGCGGTCGTCTACGTGAGTGACAGCCTGCCTCGGCAACCGGGAGAGGCGGTGTGGAGCTATCTGGCGCATCAGCACTGCGCGAACGACCGCCGAGCGACCTCGCGACTCCTGTCGGAGCTTGCCGGTTCCGACGAGAGCAGGCGTTTCGATCTGCTGACGCGCCACGCCAACGCGAACCGCGTCACGTTCTACGCCGTGGACGCTGCCGGCATGCGCGCCGGATTGGCAGCCGACGCGTCGCTGCCCCTGGGCATGTCGTCGTCCCTGTTCGAGAACGATTCCGTACACCGGCTGAGCGCCCAGAGCGGCATGCACACGATCGCCGACGACACCGGAGGCAAGCTGCTGGCGAACTCGAACGACTTGGTCGAACTGCTGCTGGAGGCGTCCGAGCAGCTCGAGGCTTCCTACTCGCTCGGCTTCATGCCGGCGGAACGGCGCCCCGGCAAGGTGCGAGATCTCCGGGTGGAGCTCGCTCCGCACGCGGCCGCGGGCAGGAGGGTCCAGCACCGAGCGAGCTACCGGGACAAGCGGCTGTCGGAGCGGCTGTCGGACCGGCTGCTCGCCACGACGTACCTTGGCGATCTCGACAATCCGCTCGCGATCAAGGTCGGCTTCGATCCGCCGAACAGGACCGGTCGGAAGCGGTTCAATCTCGGCGTCAACGTCGTCGTGCCCGAGGAGTCCGTCCTGTTGCTGCCAGGGCCGGGCCGAAAGCGGCCCGAACTCCGGCTCTGGCTTCTCGCGCTGAACCGCAAGAACGGCGTTCATACGGCGGCGCGGGAGAAGGTCGTGACCCTGGGCCGCCGCGGCGTGACCGCCAAGGCCGGCGTCTACTGGTTCAACATCTCCATGAAGCTCGCCCGCAGCGACTACGACGTGGCGGTCGGCGTTCGCGACGAGACCAGCGGCGAGATATCCCTCGTCCGATTGCCGGTCGAGGTGGCGCCGGTGCCCGAGAAGGCGAGGAAGAGGCGATCTCGCGGCCGGCTCGCCGCAGCCGCCGAGAGTTGAGGGAACAGGCTCCTGTGCACACCTTGACGAAGAAGGGCGGCCCCGAAAGGCCGCCCCGATTCGTTCGGCAGGCTGTCGACCTGAAGGTCGATCGCCTACATCATGCCGCCCATGCCGCCCATGTCGGGAGCGGGCGGGGCGTCCGGCTTCTCTTCCTTGATCTCGGAGACGAGAGCCTCCGTGGTCAGCATGAGGCCGGCGATCGACGCGGCGTTCTGCAGCGCCGTCGTGGTGACCTTGGCCGGGTCGATGACGCCGGCGGCGAGCAGGTCCTCCATGCCGTTCGTCGCGGCGTTGTAGCCGGTCGAACCGGTCTCCGCCTTCGCGTCGCGGACGATGACCGAGCCCTCGACGCCGGCGTTCTCGGCGATCTGCCGGGTCGGCTCCTCGAGCGCGCGCTCGACGATGTCGACGCCGACGCCCAGGTCGCCGTCCTCGGAGAGGTCGGCCACGGCGTCGATTGCCCGCAGCAGAGCCACGCCGCCACCCGGGACGACGCCTTCCTCGACGGCGGCCTTGGTCGCGTGCATCGCGTCCTCGACCCGAGCCTTCTTCTCCTTCATTTCGGTCTCGGTCGCGGCGCCCACCCGGATCACGGCGACACCGCCGACCAGCTTCGCCAGCCGCTCCTGGAGCTTCTCGCGNNTCGCGGTCGTAGTCGGAGGTCGTCTCCTCGATCTGGTTGCGGATCTGCTTGACCCGACCGGCGATCGCGGCCTGGCGACCGGTGTCGCCCGACTCGGTGACGATCGTCGTGTCGTCCTTGGAGAGGACGACCTTCTTCGCCTCGCCGAGGTCCTGCCACTGGACGTTCTCCAGCTTGATGCCCAGGTCCTCGGTGATCACCCGGCCGCCCGTGAGGATCGCGATGTCCTCGAGCATCGCCTTGCGGCGATCGCCGAAGCCCGGCGCCTTGACCGCGGCCGCCTGCAGCGTCCCGCGCAGCTTGTTGACGACCAGCGTGGCCAGCGCCTCGCCCTCGACGTCCTCGGCGACGATCAGCATCGGCTTGCCCTGCTTGGCGACCTGCTCGAGGACCGGAAGCAGGTCCTTCATCGAGCTGATCTTCTTTTCGTGCAGGAGCACGACGCAGTTCTCGAGCACGCACTCCATGCGGTCGGCGTCGCTCACGAAGTAGGGCGACAGGTAGCCGCGGTCGAACTGCATCCCCTCGACGACCTCGAGCTCGGTCGCCAGGCCCTTGGCCTCCTCGACCGTGATCACGCCGTCCTTGCCGACCTTGTCCATCGCCTCGGCGATGATCTGGCCGATCTCAGCGTCGTTGTTCGCGGAGATCGTGCCGACGTTGGCGATTTCCTCGCTGTCCTTCACGTCCGTGGCGAGGGCGTGGATGGCGTCGACGGCGGCGCCCACCGCGAGCTCGATGCCGCGCTTCAGCTCCATCGGATTGGCGCCGGCGGTCACGTTCTTCGCGCCTTCACGCAGGATCGCCTGCGCCAGGACCGTCGCGGTGGTCGTGCCGTCACCGGCCACGTCGGAGGTCTTCGAGGCCACCTCGCGCACCATCTGCGCGCCCATGTTCTCGAGGCCGTCCTTCAGTTCGATCTCCTTGGCGACCGTGACGCCGTCCTTGGTGATCGTGGGGGAGCCGAACGACTTCTCGAGGACGACGTTGCGGCCCTTGGGGCCGAGCGTCACCTTGACCGCGTCGGCGAGCTTGTTGACTCCGCGCAGGACCGCGCCGCGCGCGTCCTCGGAGTAGACGATCTGCTTTGCCATGTATCTGCTCTCCAGTTCCGGCCTATCCCACGACCGCGAGGATCTCGTCCTCGCGCAGGATGACCATGTCTTCGTCGTCGATCTTGATGTCGCTGCCCGAGTACTTGCCGATCAGCACCCGGTCGCCGACGCTGACGTCGAGCGCGGAACGCTCGCCGTTTTCCTGCATCTTGCCGGGGCCGACGGCGACGACCTCGGCCTCCTGCGGCTTCTCCTTCGCGGCGTCCGGGATGATGATGCCTCCCCGGACCTGCTCCTCCTCTTCGAGCCTCTTGACGAGTACCCGGTCATGAAGCGGACGTACACTCACCAGCGATCTCCTCCTCTTGGGTTGGTGTCGGTGGATGCGATTTCGTGGTAGGGACGACGTGACTGTCAGCACTCGCCCCGGTCGAGTGCTGACAATAGAAAGATGGCGACCCGAATGTCAACAGTCCATGACATTTTCCGCGCAGCGGGCCCGCGGCGCAGGCGGTAGAGTCGGCCGGTCCCGCTGACACGGTCTCCGGTGCGGGGGACCGGAAAGGAGACTCGCCCGTGATCTGGCCTCAACGAAGAAACGGCGCGGCGGTGGTGTGGAGCGCTCTGCTCGCCCTGCTGGCGGCGGCATTCGCCTGGCCGGCCGGCGGCGCGGCCCAGCGCGCACCGACCGCGGCCGCCGTGCCGGTCGAGGAGTTCGAACTCGACAACGGCATGCGCTTCCTGCTCGTGAGCCGTCCGGAACTGACGACGGTGGCCGCGGCGTGGGTGGCTCACGTGGGTTCCGCCGACGAACGGCCGGGGATCACCGGCCTCGCCCACTTCTTCGAGCACATGATGTTCAAGGGGACGCACACGATCGGCACGAAGGACATCGAACGCGACCTCGAGATCATCGCGGAGCAGGAGGCGGTCCAGGAGCGGATCCGCGCCGAACTCCGCGAGCAACGCCGCCGCTACCGGCTGGGCGAGATCGACGATCCGTACGATCCCGCCCACCGCACCGACGTGCTGAACGCTCTGCGCGCGGAGTTCCAGCAGCTCGTGGAAGAGCAGCGGGAACTCATGGTCAAGGACGAGCTGGACAAGGTCTACACGGACGGCGGCGGCACGAGCCTGAACGCGTTCACCAGCAACGACTTCACGGTCTACATCAACCAGTTGCCGGCGAACCGGCTGGAACTCTGGTTCTGGCTCGAATCGGATCGCCTGCTGAATCCCGTGTTCCGTGAGTTCTACGCCGAGCGGGACGTCGTCTACGAGGAACGGCGCCTGCGCACCGAGTCGACGCCGACCGGACGCTACGACGAGCAGGCGGAAGCCATGTTCTGGCAGTCCCATCCGTACAGTTGGCCGGTCATCGGCTGGGCGTCCGACCTGGAGGTGATCAGCAAGTCCCAGGCCGACGAGTTCTTCGGCACGTATTACGCGCCGAACAACCTGAGCGCGGTGCTGGTCGGGAACTTCGATTCGGCCGAAGTGCGGGAACTGGCGGAGCGGTACTTCGGCCGCCTCGCGCGGGCCGACGGCGCTGCGCCGGACGTCGTCACTCTCGAGGCCGAGCAACTGGCCGAGAAGCGGATGACGGCCGAGTGCGACTGCCAGCCTCAGCTTCAGGTGCGCTACCACGCGGTGCCGTTCGGCCACGGCGACGGCTACGCCCTCGATGTCGTCGCGGGCGTGCTGAACGGCCGCACCGGGCGTCTCTACGAGCAGATCGTGGAGGGCGCGGAGCTGGCCTCCAGTGCCGCTGCCTTCTACGAGGCGAGGAAGTACGCCGGCGTCTTCAACCTGCGCGCGGAGACGAAGGGTGACGCCACGCCCGAGCAGCTCCTCGCCGCCTGGGACGGGATCGTCGCGGAGCTGATCGCCGAACCGGTGCCGGAGGACGAACTCGCCAAGGTGAAGAACCGGGTCTCGGCCGACACCTACCGGCAGCTCCGGGATCCGTTCTTCCAGATGATCCAGTTGGCGATCATGGACGCGCTGGGCGACTGGCGCTATCTGAATACCGTCGCGGAGCGAACGAACGAAGTCACAGCGGAGGACGTGCAGCGCGTGGCGGCGAAGTACTTCGAGCCATCGAACCGGCTGGTCAGCCTCTACTACCGCAAGGAAGGAACCGAAGCGACGGAAACGCCGGCCGAACTCGAAGCGCTGCCGCCGGAGATGCGGACGGCTCTCATGTCGCAGGCCGAGGCGATCGCCCAGATCGAGGATCCGGCGCAACTGGAGATGGTCCTCCAGCAGATGGAGGCCCAAGCGGCCCAAGCGCCGGAAGAGATGCGCCCGGCGCTCGACTGGATGCGCGGCGTGATCGAGGGGCGGCTGGCCGAGCTGCAGCAACAGGCTGACGAGGGAGGTGAGCAGTGAGTGGACGCGTGCTTGTGAGACTTGCGATTCCCGTCGTTCTCTGCCTCGGCCTGGCGCCGTCGCTCGGCGCCCAGGGCAGCGCCGAGATCGTCGCGCACCCAAGTGAGCTGACGTACGGTCCACTGGACTTCGAGCTGCCGGACGCGGACGGTTTTCGGCGCGAGCTGGCGGGGGGCGTTCCCGCCTACCTGGTGCCGGACCGTTCGCTGCCACTGGTCGACATCACGGTGCGGTTTCGCGTCGGTTCCTGGCTGGAGCCCGTCGAGCAGACCGGGCTCGCCTCCCTGACCGGCGAGTTGATGCGGACCGGCGGCGCCGGCGAGCTGGAGGCGAAGGCCTTCGACGAGGCGGTCGAGGCGGTTGCCGGCAACTTCTCGGCGTTCATCGGCAGCACCAGCGCCGGGATGTCGATGAACTGCCTGTCGACGGTGCTCGACGAGTGCCTCGACCTCTTCTTCTCCATGCTCACCGAGCCCCGCTTCGACGGCGACCGGCTGGACCTGGCGAAGGAGAACGAACTGGAGAGCCTCAAGCAGCGCAACGACGATCCGGTCGACGTGGCGGGCCGGGAAGGCCAGTGGCTTCTCTACGGGCGGGACCACGTGGAATCCCGATTCGTCACCGCGGCGTCGCTGGAGGCAGTTGGGCGCGATGACCTGGTGGCGTTTCACCGGCGCTACGTGCATCCCGGCCACATGGTCGTGGCGGCCGCTGGGGACTTCGACAGCGACGAACTCGCGGCCAAGCTCTCGGCACTGCTCGACCGCTTCGGGAAAGAGGGCCGCGACCAGGCGCCGTGGCCGCCCCAGGCGGCGGCGTACGAGCCAGCGCCCGGCGTCTACGTGGCGCAGCAGGACATTCCGCAGGGGCGGGTGCAGATCGGCCACCGCACCTTTCAGCGCGAGGACTGGGGGCATCCCGACCACTTCGCGCTGTCGATGATGGACGGAGTGCTTGGCAACGGCGGCTTCACGACCCGGCTGATGAAGCGGATCCGCTCGGACGAGGGGCTGGCCTACGGCGCCTACTCCAACTTCCGCATCGGCAGCTACTGGCCGAGCAACCTGAGCATCACCTTCCAGTCCAAGAGCGAGACGGTCGCCTTCGCGGCGAAGATCGCGCTGGAGGAGGTGGACCGGATACAAACGGAACTCGTCCCCGAGGACGAGCTCCAGACGGTCAAGGCGGCGGCGATCGAGACCTTCCCGAGCAACTTCGAGTCGGCCGTGGCCATCGCTTCCATCTTCGCCCAGGACGAGTTCCTGGGACGCCCCCACGACTACTGGCGGACCTACCGGGCGAACGTCGAGGCGGTGACGCCGGCCGACGTCAAGCGCGTGGCCGAACGGCATCTCCTGCCCGACAGGCTCGTCATGCTGATCGTCGGCAACTGGGAGGAGATCGAGCCCGGCGACGCCGACGGCCGCGCCACGATGGCGGAGATCGCGGAGAAGATCGGCGGCGGCGTGACGATGCTGCCGGAGCGGGATCCCGTGAGTCTGGAAACGGTGGGCCAGTGAAGCCCGGCGCAGCGGCCGGGGCGGCCTGACCCCGATGCTGGCCTCGCTCAACCGGTTCCTGGAAGTCGCCGTCGGCTACGCCTGGGGCATGCCCCTGGTCGTGCTCCTGATCGGCTCGGGCGCGTTCTTCTGCCTCTACCTGCGGCTGCGGCCTCTGCTCCACATCGGGCACGCGACGGCGGTGACTCTGGGCAAGTACGACTCGCCGGACGATCCCGGGCACATCAGCCACTTCCAGGCTCTGTCGACCGCGCTGGCGGCCACGATCGGTGTCGGCAACATCGGCGGCGTCGCGATCGCGGTCACGCAGGGGGGCGCCGGCGCGGTGTTCTGGATGTGGGTGGCTGCTTTCGTCGGCATGGCGACCAAGTTCTGCTCGTGCACCCTGTCCCAGATCTACCGCCGCCCAGATGAGCGGGGCGCGCTTCAGGGCGGGCCGATGTACACAATCGAACTCGGCTTGGGGCGGAAGTTCAAGCCGTTGGCGATCATGTTTTGCTCCTTTGGCCTAGTCGGCTGCCTGCCTATGTTCCAGAGCAACCAGGTGGCTGAGCTTCTGGAGGCGCAGCTCGCGGTGCCGCCACTCTGGACCGGTTTGGCCTGCGTGGGACTCGTCGCTCTGGTCGCCTTCGGGGGCGTGGAACGGATCGGCGCAGTGACGGCCCGTTTCGTACCCGTGATGTGCCTCCTTTACTTGGGGATGGCCATCTGCGTTCTCGTCATCCGCTCCGAAGTGGCTGTCGACGTGTTCGGCCGCATTTTTCGCGGGGCGTTCACCGGCACGGCCGCGACCGGCGCCGCGATCGGCATCGGCTTCCAGCAGGCATTGATGATCGGAGTCCGACGCGCCGCGTTCTCAAACGAGGCAGGGCTTGGCACGGCGCCGATCGCGCACGGCGCGGCGAAGACGAACGAGCCGGTGCGCGAGGGCTTGGTGGCGATGCTCGGCCCCTTCATCGACACAATCGTGGTTTGCTCGCTGACGGCCTTCGTCATCCTCTCCAGCGGCCTAGAGACTGTCGGCGAGATCTCAGGAGTCTCGCTTACCGCCGACGCGGTTCAGAGCACGCTCGGTATGCCAGGTCGGGTGCTCTTGGTGTTGATCGTGATGATGTTCGCCGTCTCGACGATGGTGAGCTACTCGTACTACGGCAAGCGTTGCTTCGCCTACCTGTTCGGTGCCAAGTCGGCTAGGTTCTACACTTGGCTATACCTCATTGGCCTGTTTGGTGGCGCGATCGGCGACGTCGAGACCGTAGTGAACCTGATCGACTCGGCTCTTGCGCTGATGGCGATGCCGAATCTGATTGCGACGCTCCTGCTCGCGCCGAAGGTCAAACAAGCGGCGTTCGACTATTTCGACCGACTGCGGGCTGGAGGGAGAGTAGTTGCAGGCCCCTGAAGTCGAGATCTGCAAATGGGATCGGCTGGTGTCGCTGTGACGGGAGGTCTTCACCGCCTCCGGCAGGATTCCTGCGCCTTGGTGTTGCAGCGCATCACCGAGCCGGGGTTTTCCGGCGGCCGGCGATTCGCCACGGCCGCGGCGGCATGCCAATCCTCCAGCGCTGTCATCGTCGCCTGCGTGAGGTAGTAACCGCTCGCTCGCCTTCTTGGTGGCAGGGCCGGCGGTAGTTGCGGAACCCAGCGACCGTCGCGCAGGAGGGGGCACCGAGGCCTTGATCTTGGCATCGTCGGTACCTCTCCTCCAAGGATGAAGGGTCCACGAAACCGAGGCAAGCTCAGAACCGCTTCATAAGGTTGACAAGCGGGAGCCGACACCGGTAGGGTTCTTATGTTGAATCTCTGGTGCGGGCGGAGTTGGCTGTGGTAAACTCGCCCGCGCCCAATGACCGGAGGTCCTCCAATGACCGGAGGTCCTCCAATGACCGGAGGTCCTCCAATTGCGAGAGGAGGATCTCTTGATCAGGAACGACAGTTGGTACCGGGGCGCGCTGTTGAGCGTGCTGTTCTTCGCTTTGCTGATAGGCAGCGTGCCGACCATGGCAGTGGCTTCCTCGCCGACCAGCGTTCAGAGCGCTGCTGGCGGTTGTCCCAGTGGGTACACCCAGAACGCGCGTTCTGGGGAGTGCGTCCGGGACGTATCGACCGACGAAGCGCTGGACCAAGCCTGCGCGGACGTGAACAGCTTCATTGACAGCGGAGCGGCTGACATCATCTTCGGATCTACCATTGCTGGCGGTGCTGCTGGTGCTCTCGGCAAGTTGTGGTTCGGTGCATCGATGGGGCCGGTAGGATTGTCGGTGGTGGCGGGCGGCGCTCTCGGCTGGGGACTGACGCGCGTACTTCGCGGTCTCTGTAGGGCAACGGGGAGGGGATGATGCCAAGGACGAGAGGTTCAGTCCCGGCCCCGGGCGCTCGGTCGGCCGCAGCCCCGGCCCCGGAAGCTCGGGCAGCCGCAGCCCTGGACACGGACGCTCAGTCGGCCACAGCCCCGGACCTGGACGCTCGGGCGGCCGCAGCCCCGCCCCCGGACGCTCGGGCGGCCGCAGCGCACGACCTGAGCGAGGTCGAAGAGGAGTTGCTGCTGCTTTGCGCCGCTTCATAGTTGCAGTGTTGGCGGTCACGCTGCTGCTTGCCGTTCCGGGTGCGGCGGCGGCCGAGTGCGAGCTCACTCGTGTTGACACCTCTAACCCGCCGTCCCCCGGTTGATCCGGGGGCGGCGGATTAGCGTTCGGACACGATCCGCGCTTCCGAGACGGCCGTCTGCTCGATGGCTTGGCGCAGCTCGCGATCGAACCTCAAGATGCGCTCGAGGCCCGACCAAGGCACCTGGTTGTCCGGGTTGCCCCTCGAAATCGGGAGATGTGCTCGGCCGGCGCGAATCTCCTGTGGACCGCTCGGCCCAGATGGACGCCGACCGGCCGACTCACTTCGGCGGCGACCGACTACTTCAACCGGCTGCGGGCGGAGCGAAGGGGTTCGTCGTAGAGGGCGGCCTGCTACTTGGGGAAGTAGCGCACGTTGGGCAGACCCTCGAAGTCCGCGTCCTGGGACCAGAGTTCCGCCTCCCCGGACCAGGCGGTCGCGAGGATCGAGGCGTCGGCCATCGGTAGGGAGTACCTGAGGGACAACTGGGCTGCGTGGAGGGCGAGTTCGGGGGACAAGGCCACGATCCGGCCTTGCTGCATGGTCGCAACGGCCTGCCGGGCCTCGACATCCGTGCGCTGTCGGGACAGGGTCTTGAACACCTCGTACAGGCAGATCACCGGTACCAGAAGGCGTTCGGTGTTCAGGATCGCTTCCCGGAAGAGAGCCGTCCTCTCGGACTTCTTGAAGAACTCGAGCCAACCCGACGAGTCGACGACGTTCACAGTTCTCGATCCGGTTCACGCTCGACGGTAGTGTCAATGCCCCGCAGGAATCCCTCGTACTCCTCCATCGGCTTGACCGGGACGAGACTGATCGTCTCGCCGACGCGAATCGCCTGGATCTTCTGGCCTGGCTTGAGTTGCAGAGCGGTGCGGATCTCAAGCGGGATGACGACCTGGTACTTGGGGGAGAGCGTGACGGGTTTCGCAGAGAATGTGATTTCGTTCATGGTCGTACAACCGTAACATGATCGAACGCTACGCCGTATGACGACGCTTGGCGGGATCGGAAGAAGCGATGAACGGGCGGGAACGTCTCGTGGCCGCGGCTCATGGCCGCGGTAGAGTCCCACGGCATGAAGAGGGCGGCCGGCGCGCTCGCAGTCTGTCTGGCGCTGGTCGTCCCTCCAGCACGGGCGGTGGACCACCCATGTGAGGTCGATCTCTGGTCAGCGGCAGAGAAGCACCTAAGCGGCGGTCCTCTGACATGGGACTTGCCGGCGGTTGGGAAGTGGCGCGTGTCGAGACGTGCGGTCGGCGGCCGCATCCGGGAGGGCTGCGGTCTCGGAGTGATCGAAGCGCCTCTGAGTGTGGTGCGGGACGTCATCGACACGGCGGCGGACTTCGACCAGTTCATGCCGCGCGTCCTCGAATCCGATGTCGAGCCGGTCTCGCCGGGCGTCTACCTGAACCGCCAGATCCTGGACATGCCGTTTCCGGTCGAGGACCGGCGTTACACGGTTCGGGTCGAAACGGGGGTCGTCGAGACCGGAGCCGGTATCGGCTGGCGCGCTCGCTGGACCTACGTTGAGGGTTCGGGGAACGTGCGGGAGAGCAGGGGCTCCTGGACCTTGATTCCGCTTGATTCCCAGCGGACCGTCGTCGTTTACCGTTTGCTGACCGACCCCGGCGGACGCCTTCCGGCGTGGATCATCGACTTCACCGCGCCGCGCGCGCTGCGGCGGGTGCTGGCGTCGGTACGGGAGAGGGTGCTCGGCCGGAAGTAGGTCGGATCCCTCAACCCTCGCCGAGAACGACCACCACGTTCTGGCCGCCGAAGCCGAAGGCGTTCACGAGCGCCACGCGGGTGGGGTGGGTGCGGGCCCGGTTCGGGACGTAGTCGAGGTCGCACTCCGGGTCCGGCCGGTCCAGGTTGATCGTCGGCGTGATCACGCCCTCCCCGATCGTCTTGACGGCGGCGAGGACGGACACCGCGCCGGCGGCGCCCAGCATGTGGCCCACCTGGGACTTTGTCGCCGTGACCGCGACGTCCCGGGCCCGGTCGCCGAGCGCGGCCTTGATGGCCAGCGTCTCCGCCACGTCGCCGAGCGGCGTGGCGGTACCGTGGGCGAAGACGGCGTCGACCTCGCCGGGTTCGGTGCCGCTCGACTCGAGGGCCCTGCTCATCGCGGCCGCCGCTCCGGACCCGTCGGGACGGGGGGCGGTCAGATGGTGGGCGTCGGCGGTGACGGCGCCACCCCGGACCTCGGCGTAGACCCTGGCGCCTCGCTGCTCGGCGTGGCGCTCGGTTTCGACGACGAAGGCGACACCGCCCTCGCCGAACACGAAACCGTCACGATCGGCGTCGAACGGCCGGCTTGCTGCCTTCGGATCGTCGTTGCGGGTTGAGAGGGCCTGCAGGCGCGAGAAGGTGGCGATGATCAGCGGTGTGATGCTCGCCTCGGTGCCGCCGGCGATGACTGCGTCGACTTCGCCGGAGCGCAGGAGCCGGTAGGCCTCGAGCAGCGCGTAGTTTCCGCTGGCGCAGGCGAGGGTCGAGGTCGTGGTCGGCCCGGTCAGCCCGAGCTCGATCGAGATCAGGCAGGACACGGCGTTCGGCATCACGTCGGTGACCAGGAACGGATTCGCCTGCTGCGGCCCCCGCGCGACCAGCCGACGAGTGCCGGTCTCCATGCTTCCCAGGCCTCCGCCGCCGGTGTTGAAGGTGATGCCGCAGCGGTGTGCCGTGGCGGGTTCGATGGCGAGTTCCGCGTCGGCGACGGCCTGCTTGGCTGAGGCGACCGCGAAGTGCGTGGCGCGCGCGAGCCGGCGTGCCGCCTTGCTCTCGAGCCACTCCCTGGGCTCGAAGTCGCGCACCTCGCAGGCGATCTTCACCTTGAAGCCGTCGGTGTCGAAGGCGGTGATCGGTCCGGCGCCCGAGTCCCCAGCCTTCATCCGCCGCCAGAAGGTGTCGACGTCGTTGCCGACAGGGGTCACGGCGCCGAGTCCGGTGATCACGATGCGGCCGTTGTCGGTCGCGGGCATCGCGCGAGGATAGCGCCGCTCGCTGCGCTACGCTGGCCGTTCGCCTCCTTCAAGGCCCTCAACTGGGAGTCCGAGTATGAGTCGAGAGCCCGTCCTTCGGTTGGCAACGGTTGCCGCGGCGCTTCTGGCCGCGGTCGGGCCGGCCCTTCACGCCCAGTCCGGCGAGGACTTCATTCCCGTCACCGACGCGATGCTGGAGGATCCCGCTGCCGGCGACTGGCTGCACTGGCGTCGCACCCAGAACGGCTGGGCCTACAGCCCTCTCGACCAGATCGACCGGGAGAACGTGGCCGAACTCACGCTGGCCTGGTCGCGCGGACTGGAGGAGGGCAGCCAGCAGGGGACGCCGATCGTCTACGACGGCGTCATGTACTACCCGAACCCGAGCAGCGTGACCCAGGCGATCGACGCGGCGACCGGCGACCTTCTCTGGGAGTACAGGCGGCCGATCCCGAAGGACATCGCGACCTACGTCGGTGGTCTGGAGACGGTCAACCGGAGTATCGCCATCTACGGGAGTTCGATCATCGACACCGCGAACGACGGCTACGTCTACGCATTGGACGCGGTGACCGGCGACCTGGTTTGGGAGACGCGGATCGTCGACTACGAGACGGAGCCGGCCCGGCACTCGACCGGACCGATCATCGCCGCCGGCCGCGTGATCTCAGGACGAAGCTGCCGTCCTCACCGGGGCCCCGAGGCGTGCTTCATCGCGGCCCACGATGCGGCAACCGGCGAGGAACTCTGGCGCCGGCCGCTGATTCCCGGACCGGGCGAACCCGGCAACGAAACCTGGGGCGACCTGCCGTTCGAGAACCGCCACCACGTGGGGTCCTGGATGGCGCCGAGCTACGACCCCGAGCTCGAACTGCTGATCGTCGGCACGTCGGTCACGTCGCCGGCGCCGAAGTTCCTGCTCGGCGGCCACGAGAAGACACACCTGTACCACAACTCGACCCTGGCGCTCGAGGTCGGGACGGGCGAGGTGCGCTGGTACTACCAGCATCTGAACGACCACTGGGACCTGGACCATCCCTTCGAGCGGCTGCTGGTTGACACGAAGGTCGCGCCGGACGCGGACGCCGTCACGTGGCGCAATCCGCGGATCGAGGCGGGGGAGACGCGCAAGGTGGTGACCGGCGTCCCGGGCAAGACCGGCCTCGTCTACACCCTCGACCGCGAGACGGGAGAGTTTCTGTGGGCGCGGCCGACCGTGCCCCAGAACGTGATTGAACGGATCGACGGCGAAACCGGCGCTGTCGGCCTGAACGCGGAAGTCGTTTTCACCGAGCTGGAACAGGAGCGCCTGATCTGCCCGTCGCTCCTGGGCGGCAAGGACTGGGAGGCCGGTGCCTACAGTCCACTGACGAACACGATGTACTACCCGCTCCGGAACCTCTGCTCCCGGATGACGACTCGGGTGGGCCGCGGCGCGATGCACTACGCACTGGTCAACGACACGCAGTTCGCGCCCGGAAAGGAAACGCTGGGCACGGTCTACGCGATCTCCGCCGAAACCGGCGAGACCCTGTGGCTTCACGAGCGGCTGCCGGTGACGATGTCGCTCGTTGCGACTGGAGGCGGCCTCGTCTTCGGCGGCGACGTGGGCGGTCGGTTCCGGGCGCTGGACCAGGAAACCGGCGAGGTGCTTTGGGAGATCAACCTCGGCTCCTCGGTCACCGGTTTCCCGGTCAGCTACGCGGTGGACGGCCGCCAGTACGTGGCGGTAGGCACCGGCGCCGAGGGCGGCTCGACCTCGACCTACCGGAGGCTGACCGCGGAGCTCCGGCCGAGTTCGAACAACACGCTGTTCGTGTTCGCGCTGCCTGAATAGCCGACTTCGTCAGGGTCCCTGCTCGTATTGGCGAAGTCGGGGCCGAGAACCGGAGCCACCTTGAGGTTCCTCGGGCTCAGAGGCTGACTTCGATAGGCCGTCGCCGCGATGACGACCTTCGACACGCTCACCGCGGCGCGCGACCTTGAAGACGCCGGCATGGACGCCAGGCAGGCCGCCGCCGTCACGGCGGCGATTCGCGACGCCGCGGCCGTCAATGACGACGCGGCGACGAAGGCGGACCTCGAACCGCTGGCGACCAAGGTCGCCATGGCCGAGCTTGAAACGCGGATGACCCGGACGCTGTACGGCGTCGCCGCCGCACTGCTGGCCGGCCAGTTGGCCGCCGTCCTGGCCCTGCTCGGATTGCTCGGATAGCCGGCTCCGGCACCCCACGCCGCGTGCGCCCGTGGAAGTTGAAACGGAGAGCGACCCCGACGAGGGGCGCCCAGGATTCTGGCGTGCGAGCCGTCGTCGCGGGACGGCGGCTCAACGGCAGGCGGCGCCCGCGGCCAAGTAGAGGGCTTCCAAGTCGTCCGCCCGCGAGATCTCCCCTCGGACAGTGGCGTCCTTCAGGTCCAGAACCCGTAGCTCCCTATCCGCCGCTTGAGCGACGGCTTCGATGCGGTGGAAGGAGTCGCCGTGGGCGTCGGCGAACTGGGCGAGTCCTCGGAGCTTCGCAACGGCGTCCGCGAGGTGGAGGCCGTGGGCGTCTACGATGGAGACGTTCACGTTCTCGCCTTCGCCGTGAAAGAACAGGAAGTCGGGACACATTCGCCGGCAGCGGCCTTGTGGCTCCCGGTAAGCGAGGGCGAGCGCGTCGTTCGAGGGGCGGGACGGGTTCCTGTTACCAGGCCAGGAAGTCGGCCCTGCCCATCTCGCGGTCGAGGACTTCCCTCTCCCACTGGTTCAGGGCGCCGACGGGGAAGGCGCCATCCGCGTCGCACATGAGGTGTACGGTTCGGGTCGGCAGCTTCTCGCCATTCTCGTCCTCGGTCTCTTCGGTGCGTACGCGGGGTCGCTTGACCTCGATCACCTGCGGTTCGGTCGACATGCTCCTGATCTCGTCGTACGCGGCCTGGCGCTCGTCGGTCAGCCCCTTGATAGCGACGCGATACTCGTCGAACCAGCTTGCGGCGAGTTCGTCGGCTTCCCGGTCGAGTTCGCCGGGTGCCTCGGCAACCTGCGACAGCGCCGCGACCTGCACATGGGCGTCGAAGAGATCATCGTCTTGACTGTGCCCGGCTGGAGCCAGATGCTCGACGTACCTCCGCGCCAGTTCCGCCGTCAGAGTCCGGCGTGCGCGCCCGAACTCCGCTTCGACGGAGCGTTCGTCAGCCGCTTCGACGAAAGCCCGTTGTTCGCGAACCTCTCCGCTCACGACGGGTGCGATCAACGTTTCGCCCTCCACTTCGAGGATCTGTTTCCTCGTTGCGTCTACCTCGCTCCGGTGTTGGGTTGCCAGCCCGTCGAGCCTGGCGAAGAGCCGCTTGTACGCGGCGGCTTGGGCTTCCGGCTTCAAGCCATCGCGAGCGAGCGCCAAGGCCAAGGCAGTGACTCTCGCAACAGGGCGCGCGTTTCTCCGTGGCAGGGTCTGGGATGGCAGCGCATCGAACGCCTGCCACACCCTTGTGGAGATCGCGGGATGGGCCTTCATGTCGACGGGCGCCAGCAAGACGCGCCGGCCGGCGCCTCCACCCGTACCGTCGGGGTCCCTTTCCCGGTCGCCAAGCATCCTCTTCGCAACCTTGGCGGCCGTAGTCCGATTGAAGTAGGGGAGCAGGCACTCGACCGAGTTCAGGAGATCGTTTCCAGGGACGCGTCGCGTCAGCGGCGTGCGGACCATTCGGCCGAGAAGCTGGGCGATGTGCGTCTCGTCCTTGGCGGGGCGGAAAGACACAAGCACTTCGGCCCGAGGACAGTCCCAGCCGGTCGATATCGCATCCTTGGCGAACAGCACCCGGATGTGTTGGCGATCCTGCACCGTCTCCGGGCTGACGTGCGGCACGACGAAGTTCCCAAGCTCGACGGGCGCGTGATCGCCGAACACATGGGCCATCGCATCCGCTTCGAGTTCCGGCCAGCTCTCGCGGACCATCGTCAAGGCTGACAGCAGCAAGGCGTCGGAAGGTGTGTTCGGTACCTGGACCACGAGAAGAGGACGTACTGGCTCGGCGTGGCTACCTTCCCCTTCGGCGTACGCGCGCCAGGACTCCGTGCATTCCCTAGCCTTCCACGCGGCGCGGGCCAGGAGAACCGTGTCGAACTGGCCGGACCCCGTAGGGAAGTCGATCCGGATATCGTCCTTGAGCAGCCCCGATTCCTGCACTCGCACGGGGTCTACGACCACGGGCGGATAGGTGGTCCGGTTCTCCGCCCGCGCCATCGCCTCGTCGAAGCGCCGGACGGTTGCGGAGATCCCCAGACGATTGGAACGGGCGGGACGCCATGGGCGCCGTTGACGAGCCGCTGCACGATCGTCGTCCGCTCGGTCCGGCTCGAGTCGTTCGAATGGGCGGCGTCTCGGGACGCGATGGACCGTCACACGATGGAGGCGATCGCGTCGGGCGTGTCGACGCGGAACTACGTTCGGACGCTGGACACGGCGGTTGCGGGCGCGGACCGTCGTTCGGCGTCGAAGAGTTCGGTGTCTCGTCGTTTCAAGGCGCTGTCGGCGAAGCAGATGGAGAGATTCTTCGAGTCTTCGCTCGAGGGCGAGGACGTGCGGACGGTGTACGTGGACGCGAAGCACTTTCGGGACCACTGCATCCTGATCGCCTTGGGCGTTCTGGCCTGCGGCCGCAAGCTGGTTCTGGGCATGCGCGAGGGTTCGACGGAGAACACGACGGTGGTGCGTTCTCTTCTGGCCGATCTGGTCGAACGCGGGCTCTCGACGGAGAAGTCGTTGCTGTTGGTCATCGACGGAGGAAAGGCCCTGCGCAGAGCGATCGGGGATGTCTTCGGCGACTGCGCGGTGGTGCAGCGCTGCCAGATGCACAAGACGCGGAACGTCGAGGATCATCTGCCCGAAGGGAAGCGCGCCGCCATACGCCGGGCTCTGCGCAAGGCATGGGACAGCAAGTCCGCCAAGACGGCGCTGAAGCGCCTGCGCCAGATCGCCAGCCATCTGGAACGCGAGCATCCCGGCGCCGCGGCCTCCCTGCGCGAAGGCATGGAGGAGACGGTCACCGTGCTCGAACTCGGGCTCGCCGGCGCTCTCCAGAAGACGATGCGCAGCACCAATCCCATCGAGAGTCTCAACGGCTCGGTGCAGCGCTACACCCGCAACGTCAAGCGCTGGCGTGGCGGCGCCATGATCCAGCGCTGGGTCGGCGCCGCCCTCCTCGACGCGCAAAGCCGCTTCCAACGGGTCCGCGGCTACCGAGACATGCCGAAACTCATCCTCGCGCTTGAACGTCGCTCGAACACCGTTGATTCACGAACCAAGGTGAGGTGGTCCTGGAAAACTGGAC